>NZ_JBPAXW010000009.1:0-302622 GCF_050877045.1 Nitratireductor sp. PBL-C9 | reverse complement strand
ACTCCGAGGCCGGACCGTGTCGCCGGCTTGCGGCGCCGCCGTCCTCGTTGGTGAGGCGTATATAGGCCGGACCCCCTCGAACTGTCAACGCGCTTTTTTCAAGTTTTTCGTTTTTCTTCGTATTCCAACCTAAGAACCGAAAGAAATCACACTCAACCCACTGATTTCAAACGATAATAAAAAACGACAAACAGGGCAGAAATCTGCAAAACCGCCATTTTGCGCCCGTTTGCGCTCTTCTGTTGCCATTGGGCGCCCGGTCACATTAGAGTCGAATTTAATGAATACACGCGGGATGTGTGATCTTGGATATCGACGTCGATGCGGGCGCGTTTCACGCCCTACATATGACGCCCTATATATAAGGTCAGGTGTTCATGTCCGAGAGGGTTTGGGGGAACGACCTCTGTCACCATTGTTCTCCGGCGTAATGTTGAACCGGGTTTCCTGCCTGTCCGCCCATACCGGGCGCGACCATTTCGGTTGCCGTGACGGGTCCAGCCCAAATGCATAAGACCAAGGCGCCATCGTCAATGAACAACAACAAGCAGATCGAACAGGCCATCGGCGAGGACGATCCTCTTATTGCGGATGGACGCAGCGGACCGCCGGACCGGCGTGAGATCTCCGCGCGCTGGCTGATCGGCACCTTTCTTACAGGTGTGACCTCGACCGTTCTGATGGGTGTTGCGCTTTCGGCCGCCCTCGACGGCCGCCAGCAGCTGGCCACTCCGCCGGAAATCGCCCTTCTGGGAGAAATCGCAGACCCGGTTGGCGAAGCCGCGAAGACCGGCCGCCTTGTCACCCCCCATACGATCAGCCGCGGCGAGGATCGCCGCATGATGGAAGTCTCCACCGTCATGCGCAGCGGCGACACGGATCTGATCCGCACCCTGCCCTTTGTTCATGCGAAAATGGCGCTGACCGCCAGCCATACGACAGACAAGGATTATCCGCCCTTCGACCCGCTCGCGGTCTTTGCAGAAGACGGCGCAACCAGCACCGCCCGCACGGGCCTTATATATGGTGCCAAGGTGGAGAGCGAAGTGAGCCTCAAGAGCGGCGACTTTCCGCTCTGGTCTTCCGACTTCTCCTCGGCCCGCAGCCTGAGCACGGAAGAAGTGGAAGTGGCCGTGCGCAACACGGGCGCGATCCTGACCGATGGCGACGTTCAGGTGGCCTCTCTTCATTACGTGGATCCGCAGCGCTTCGGCGACACGCTTTCCACCCAGGCGCTGGCCGCCTTCAGCGCGCGCATCATCCCCGAGAATGTCTCGGTCGCTGCGCGCAGCGGTCGCGAAACGACACCCGAATTTGCCGAAGACCTCATTCCCTTCCGCACAGAGCGGGCCGTGGCCGAGGTCTTCACCCAGTCCGGCTACAAGGGTGAAGATGTCGACGGCATGGTCGAGGCGATCACCAAGCTGCTCAATGCGACGGAACTGAAGGCCGGCACATTGCTGCGCGTGGGCATTGAAACGCACGGTGTGAAAAGCCGCGTGGTTCGCACCAGCATCTATGAAGGCAAGAAGCACATCGTGACGATCGCGCTCGATGACCGCGACCAATATGTGCCGGCGCAGGAACCGGAGATGAATCCGGTCCTTCTGGCGGCGTTCGATCATCCGACCGCGCCGCGCCGCATGCCACGCTCCGATCTGCCGCGGGTTTATGACGGCATCTACCGTGCCTCCTATGCCTACGGGCTGACCCCGGACATGACGAAGCGGCTGGTGAAGCTGCTTTCGGCCGATGTCGATTTTCAGTCGCGGCTTTCGCCGGCTGACCAGCTTGAAGTCTTCTTCTCCGCACCCGATGCGGACAAGAATGCGACGGACCAGTCGGAGCTTCTTTATGTAAAGGCGAGTTTCGGCGGCGCGACCCGCACTTTCTACCGGTTCCAGTTCGATGACGGCACGGTCGACTATTTCGACGAGGAAGGCCGCAGCTCGAAACGCTTCATGATCCGCAACCCGGTGCCCAACGGGCGGTTCACCTCGGGCTTCGGCATGCGCCGTCACCCGGTTCTCGGCTACAGCAAGATGCACACCGGCGTCGACTGGGCCGCCCCGCGCGGCACGCCGATCATCGCGGCCGGCGACGGCGTGGTCGAAAAGGCCGGCTGGGCCGGCGGTTACGGCCGCCAGACGATCATCCGCCACAACAATGGCTTCAAAACCTCCTACAATCACCAGAGCGGCATCGCGAAAGGTGTGACGACGGGCGCGCGCATTCGTCAGGGGCAGGTGATCGGCTATGTCGGCGCGACCGGTCTCGTAACCGGCAACCATCTGCACTACGAAATGATCGTCAATGGCACGAAAGTGGATCCGATGCGCGTCCGCCTGCCCGACAACCGGGCGCTGAAGGGCAAGGACCTGCTGGCATTCGAGCGCGAGCGCAGCCGCATTGACGAACTGCTTCAGGAAAACGACGAGACACCGCTTTCCGTTGCTGCATCGGGCAGCTGAGTCATTTGCTGTCAGGCAGGATTGCCTGACAGCCAGCTTCACAGGAATCAAAAAGTTGCGAGCGGTCTGCCATTTCCCTGAAACGGCAGACCGGCAATATCCATCGGGCAGTGCCGGATGGCTGCGGAAAGCTTAATCCACGAACTCCACCGAAACGCCGCGCTTCACGCGCTTGGCCAGTTCCTCTGCATCCCAGTTGGTCAACCGGATGCAGCCATGGGAGGCCGTCTTGCCAATCTTCGAGGGATTGGGCGTTCCATGAATGCCGTAGGTCGGCTTTGACAGCGCGATCCAGACCGTTCCGACGGGGCCATTGGGGCCAGGCGGGATGGTCAGAACCTTGTCATTGTTGCCCTGTTTGAAATTGACCTTCGGATTGTAGGTGTATTCGGGGTTGAGCGCGATGCGCGTGACCGTGTGCGTGCCGCTCGGCGACGGCGTGCTCGCCGAACCGATGGTGGCCGGATAGGCGGCGACCAGCTTTCCGTCGGCGCTGTAACCGCGCACCTGGCGCGCGCCCTTGTCGGCAACGATCCGCACGACTTCGGTTTTCTTCGGCTTGCCGGTGTTGATCACCTTGATAACCGTACCGGGCCGGTTGAAATTCGCATCCGGATTGAGCGCAACGAGATATTTCTCGTCCATATGGAAGCGCTCGGCCAGCGCCTCGACAACCGAGGTGTAGGACAGTGCGCCGAGCGCAGCCTTCTGGCTGTAATCGGCCGGAACCGACGCGATATAGGGACCGGCCACATCCTTGGCGGTGATGGTGTATTCCTTGAAAGCCGGACCACCGGTGCGCTCCAGCTCCGCCTTCACCCATTCATTGTCATAGGTTCTGAGCGTCTGGCCGGTGATATCGCGATAGGCGCGGATCGCCTTGTTCACATTGTCGCCGGTCCGGCCATCGATGACGCCCGGAGACGCGCCCGCGCGGTCGAGCAGAACCTGAAAGCGCGTGACATCCTCGCTCACGCCGCGCGGCAGAACGACAGCCGCATCTCCCGGCAGGGTCGGCGTGCCGGACGCGTTGCCCGTTCCCGGTTCAAAGCGCGGCTCTTCGCCGGGGATGCCGGCCATGCTGTCACGTGAATTCGGGGGCTGCAGAGGTGCGCGGTCGATGGAACCGCGCCCGTAATTCGGCGCTTCCGGATAGATGTTGCGGTCGTTGTAGCGCGGCGCTTCACCATAGGAGCGGTCGTAATAGGGATCGGGCTGGCGTTCGACGGGAGCACGGTTCGCCCTGCCCCGGTCGCGACGGTAACGGTCGACATCGCGCGGGTCGGAGAAGTCATAAACATCCCCGTCGAACTCGCGCGGCCGCGCCGGACGGCGCGCAGGGCGCTGGTTGCCGCGCGCGGCAGGCCTGATCTCCACCACCTCGCCGGTATAAGCGTCGACGATGATCTCGCGGCCATATTGATCGATATAGACGTCAAAGTCGTAATTCTGGGCGAGTTGTACCGGCGCCTGGGTCGATGTCTCGGCCGTCATGCCCCGGCCAGCAGTCTGATCATTGCCCCGCTGCAACACGAAACCGTTTCGCCGGTCTTCGCTCTCCGGCATGGCGGCCATGGCTGCCGTCGGCCCCATGGCCAGACATAATGCGGTCAGCAATTGCAGTTTCACGTCTTTAGCCCCTCGTCTGGTCCCACACGGATAGGCTGATCACCCGCCAGCGATTCGCCCATTTGACGAACTATTTACCATAGGAGATGAACCGGACGTGAAAATGGCCAGTCTTTGAACTTTTCGCGTCGCTAATCAGGTGGCGGAGAGGCCCAGTTCGCGCTGCAGCCTGCGTGTCAGACCCGATGCGACGATCCGGTGGCTTTCGGCCAGATAGTCCTCAAGGGCAGCGTCATCCATGCTTTCCGCGCTCTGGCGCTGGATCCACTTCATGCCGCGTGAAGCGAGATAGGGGGCGGGCCGCAGGCCCGGCTGCTCCTTCAATATGTCGAAGGCCATCTCGGAGCATTTGAAAGAGACGGCAACATCTCCGCCGTCAGCCGCGCTGCCGATGGCGAAAACCTTGCCGCCCACCTTCCAGACATGCGCACCACCCCATTGAACAACGTGGGTGGCGTGTGGAAGGGCGGAACAAACTGCGTTGTAGTGATCGAGCTGCATCCGCCCTCCCCTCGTGTTTTGGAATCAGGCCGCTTTTTCGGCCTGATCTGCATTCGTTGCCCGGCTCGGCCGGAAGTTCAGCCTGTCAGAGCCGGCCGTGATCTTGACCGTGGAGTTGTCAAAGATCTCACCCTGGAGGATCTTCTCCGCCAGCGGGTCCTGCAACTCCTTCTGCATCACCCGTTTCAGCGGACGCGCGCCATAGGCCGGGTCGTAACCCTTCTCGGCCAGCCACTCGACCGCATCCTTATCGAGGTCGAGCGTGATCTTGCGATCAGCAAGCAGACGCTCAAGCCGCTGAAGCTGGATTTCGACGATCTTGCCCATGTCCTGCCGGCGCAGCCGGTGGAACAGGATAACCTCGTCGATCCGGTTCAGGAACTCGGGCCGGAACGATGCTTTCACGACATCCATCACCTCGGTGCGAACCTTGTCGACATCCTCGTTCTCGCCAAGGTTGACGAGATACTCGGCGCCCAGGTTCGACGTCATGATGATCAGCGTGTTGCGGAAGTCGACCGTGCGGCCCTGACCGTCCGTCAGGCGTCCGTCATCGAGAACCTGAAGGAGCACGTTGAACACGTCCGGATGCGCCTTCTCGACCTCGTCGAACAGGATCACCTGATAGGGCCGGCGGCGAACCGCCTCGGTCAGAACACCACCTTCCTCATAGCCGACATAGCCGGGAGGCGCGCCGATGAGCCGGGCCACGGAGTGCTTCTCCATGAATTCCGACATGTCGATGCGCACCATCGCCTGCTCGTCATCGAACAGGAAGCTGGCGAGCGCCTTGGTCAGCTCCGTCTTGCCGACGCCTGTCGGGCCGAGGAACATGAAGGAGCCAATCGGCCGGTTGGGGTCCTGAAGACCGGCGCGCGCACGGCGCACGGCCTTGGAGACGGACTGAACCGCCTCGCCCTGGCCGACGACCCGTTTGGCGATCTCGTCTTCCATGCGCAGCAGCTTCTCACGCTCGCCTTCCAGCATCTTGTCGACCGGAATACCGGTCCAGCGCGAGACGATATGGGCCACGTGATCCGGTTTGACGGTCTCTTCGACCATGCCGGAAGCGCTTTCCTCTTCGCTCTGGGCCTCTGCTTCGGCCAGCTTTTTCTCAAGCTCGGGGATCTGGCCATAGGCCAGTTCGCCGGCGCGCTGGAACTCACCCTTGCGCTGGGCAATGGCCAGTTCGTTGCGGGCTTCATCAAGCTGCTTCTTCAGATCGGCGGCCAGTCCGAGCTTGTCCTTCTCGGCAGCCCAGCGGCTGGTGAGGCGCGCCGATTCTTCCTCGAGATCGGTCAGCTCCTTCTCGAGCTTGACCAGACGGTCTCTGGAAGCCTCGTCCTTCTCGGCCTTCAGCGCCTCGCGCTCGATCTTGAGCTGCATGACGCGGCGGTCGATCTCGTCCAGCTCCTCGGGCTTTGAGTCCACCTGCATGCGCAGGCGCGAGGATGCCTCGTCCACCAGATCGATGGCCTTGTCGGGCAGGAAGCGGTCGGTGATGTACCGGTTGGAGAGCGTCGCAGCGGCCACCAGCGCCGAGTCGGAGACCCGCACCTTGTGATGCTGCTCATACTTCTCCTTCAGACCGCGCAGGATCGAAACCGTGTCCTCGACGGTCGGCTCGCTGACGAAAACCGGCTGGAAACGACGCGCCAGAGCGGCGTCCTTCTCCACATGCTTGCGGTACTCATCAAGCGTCGTCGCGCCAACGCAGTGCAGTTCGCCACGGGCCAGAGCCGGCTTCAGAAGGTTGGACGCGTCCATCGCGCCATCCGCCTTGCCCGCGCCCACCAGCGTGTGCATCTCATCGATGAACAGGATGATGTTGCCGTCGGCAGCCGTCACTTCGGAAAGCACCGCCTTCAGACGCTCCTCGAACTCGCCGCGATATTTCGCGCCGGCAATCAGGGAGCCCATGTCGAGCGCCATGAGCTGCTTGTCTTTAAGCGATTCAGGCACGTCGCCATTGACGATGCGCAGGGCAAGGCCCTCGGCGATGGCCGTCTTGCCGACGCCGGGCTCGCCGATCAGAACCGGGTTGTTCTTGGTGCGGCGCGACAGGACCTGGATCGTGCGGCGAATCTCGTCGTCACGACCGATCACGGGGTCGAGCTTGCCGGCGCGCGCATCGGCCGTCAGGTCACGCGCATATTTCTTGAGCGCATCGTAACCCTGCTCGGCGCTGGCCGAGTCAGCCGTGCGGCCCTTGCGGATATCGTTGATGGCCTGATTGAGAGCGGTTGGCGTAACGCCGGCCTTGGACAGGATGTCGGCGGTCTTGGCCGACTTCTCGACCGCAAGCGCGGTGAGCAGTCGCTCCACGGTGACGAAGCTGTCGCCAGCCTTCTTGGCCAGCTCCTCGGCGGTCGAGAAAACCTTGGCCAGCGGCTGCGCCATGTAAAGCTGGCCATTGCCGCCTTCCACCTGCGGCATTGCCTTGAGCGCGGCCTCGACACCGAGGCGCACATCCTTGGCACGCCCGCCGGCGCGCTCGATCAGGGAAGCAGCCAGGCCTTCCTCATCGTCAACGAGCACCTTGAGCAGGTGCTCGGGCGTGAACTGCTGATGATTGCTGCTGAGCGCCTGGGTCTGGGCGGACTGAATGAAACCGCGGACGCGCTCGGAATATTTGTCAAAGTTCATAAGTGTCTCCATTTCCCTGCCAGCCTGCTTTGCAGCGCTGACAACGACCAATGCGACGGGCTCCCATAAACCGTGATGCAATCAGATTATCACGGTCTCGTGTGGCAAGCCCAACTGATTGGGATATGGGAACATATCCCTATAGGAACAAGATGGGGACATACGAAAAACGGCGGGGAAACCCCGCCGTTCAAAATGCTCTGGAATGTCAGGCCGTTCAGCCCTGCGCGGCAACCTCTTCGGCCGCTGCAACGGGGGCTGCGGCTTCATTGCCTTCGCCACCCTCGGCGTCATCGGTCTTGCGGGCGCGCGTCCGGCGCGGACGCTTGACCGGCTTTTCGCCTTCCTCACCCTCGGGCGTCGCTGCCTCGTCCTGCGTCTTTGCTGCGGCAGGCTTGCGGGTGCGGCGGACAGGCTTCGGCTTTTCTTCCTCTGCGCCCGGCTCGGCAGCTTCGGCCGCATGGCCGTTTGCACCTTCGCCGCCGTTCAGCGCGAGTTCTGCGGGAACACCCTTGATTTCCGGCTGCGGGCCGGAACCATCGTCCACGCGCTTCTGGCGCTGCGGCTTCTGGTTGCCATTGCTCGCTTCGGCAACATCCTGCTCGTCATCACCATCAGCATCGTCGCGGTTGTCACGCGCCTGCTGCTGTTGCTGCTGCGCCTGGGCGGCAGCGATGATGCGGTTGTAATGCTCGGCATGCTGCAGATAGTTTTCGGCCATCACACGATCACCGGAGCTCTGCGCGTCGCGCGCCAGCGTGGTGTATTTGTCCGCCACCTGTTGCGCGGTTCCGCGGATCTTCACGTCCGGACCGTTGCTCTCATAGCTGCGCGCCAGCGGATTGGGACCCTTGCGGTTGTTGTTTCCGCGGCCGCGCATGCGCCTGTTCTGCTGTTGTGGCCTCATTCGACTCTCTTGGTTTTCGAGACTGCTTGTTCGAGACAGGTTGTGTGAAACAATACTCTTTTCAGATCGCGGACGATGGCGGGAAGCCAGCAGTCTCACATCTCCCCTTGGCCTATGTCACACCGCTTGTCGCGGGCGCCAATGCCATACTGTTCCGCTTCTTGTCAGTTGCCGGACAAACCCCATAATGAAGCAGAGGCGCTAAAACGCCCTTAATGACAGCGGTCCTGGGAACCGAATCGATAACGGTGCTGTCTGCTTCGTCCTATCCGGTGTCCGGAACCTAGCGGCATTCTTTTGCGATGCCAAGTTTTTTTTCAAGTTTGTTCACGTGCTGTTTCGGCGACAAAAACAAGCACCCGGTCATGCCCGGCAAGATCGCGGCCCGCCTTGTGAAGGCGGAATCCCTGATCGACGAACAGCCCGGTAACGCTTTCCTTCTGGTCATATCCGATCTCGACGGCGACCATGCCGCCTGTCGCCAGATGGGCGCCGCTTTGCGCCGCCAGCAAACGATAGGCATCAAGACCATCGTCCCCGGCAACCAGCGCCCTGCGCGGATCGTGATCACGAACCTCGACTGCAAGCGCACGCCAGATCTCTTCTCGAATATAGGGCGGGTTGGAGACAATGAAATCGAACCGTCCGTCGATTTCCTCAAACCAGTCAGACTGACAGGTCCCAAACCGGCCGCCGTAACCATTCATATCGGCATTGATGCGCGCCGTTGCAAGCGCATCGGCCGAAATATCGACACCGACTGCATGGGCCGCAGGCAAAACGCTCAACAGCGCCAGTGCTATCGCCCCGGTGCCGGTTCCAAGATCGATGATCCGCCACGGGCGATCTTCACCGCCAAGTCGACGCGCTTCCGCCACGACCATGTCGACCAGCGTTTCGGTGTCCGGCCGTGGCTCCAGCGTTTCCGGTGAAAGCCTGAGGTCCAGCCCGTAAAACTCACGATGGCCGATAATGCGGTGTACGGGCCGGCCTGCAATGCGCTGCGCGATGGCCTCTTCCACGGCCATGCCTTCCGCATCGGAAACAGGCCGTTCAGGTCTCGACATGGCGTCGAGCCGCGTCGTCTGCGTGACATGTTCAACGAGAAGCCGGGCGTCGAGCGCCCCTTCTGCAATGCCCGCCTGTTTCAGCCGGTCCTGCGCCCAGGAAAGCAGCGCGCCGAGGGTCTTCGCCTCAGCCATCCGCCCCGGTTTCCGCAAGCAGTTTTGCCTGATGATCGGAGATCAGCGCGTCGATAATCTCGTCCAGATCGCCTTCGATAACGCGGTCCAGCTTGTAGAGCGTGAGGTTGATCCGGTGATCGGTCACACGCCCCTGCGGGAAATTGTAGGTGCGGATGCGTTCCGAACGGTCGCCGGAACCGACCTGCAGACGACGCGCCTCGGAGCGTTCGTCCGCGGCCTTCATGCGCTGCATGTCGAACAGGCGCGCCCGCAGGATCTGCATGGCGCGCGCACGGTTCTGGTGCTGGGACTTTTCGGCCTGCAAGACCACGATGCCCGTTGGAATATGCGTGATTCGCACCGCCGAGTCGGTGGTGTTGACGTGCTGGCCGCCCGCACCCGAAGCGCGCATCGTGTCGATGCGGATGTCTTCATTGCGAATTTCGACGTCGACGTCCTCGGCCTCGGGCAGAACGGCAACCGTGGCGGCGGAGGTGTGAATGCGCCCCTGCGCCTCCGTAGCCGGCACGCGCTGAACGCGATGCACGCCCGATTCGAATTTCAGCCGCGAGAACACGCCGCGCCCGGAAACGGTGGCGATGATTTCCTTGTAGCCGCCGGCCTCGCCCTCGCTTGTCGACGCGACCTCGACACGCCAGCCCCGTTCGGATGCATAGCGCTCATACATGCGAAACAGGTCGCCGGCGAACAGGGCCGCCTCGTCGCCGCCGGTGCCGGCGCGAATTTCGAGGATCGCATTCTTCTCGTCCGCTTCGTCCTTGGGCAGAAGCAGGATCTGCATTTCCTCGCCCAGCGCCTCGATGCGGCTCTCCACCTCTTCGAGGTCGGCCTCGGCCAGCTCGCGCATTTCCGTGTCGGTCGCCGGGTCGTCCAGCATGGACTTCAGGTCTTCCAGCTCACCTTCGACCTGACGCAGTTCGCGGATCTTGGCCGCCACTTCCTGCAATTCGGAGTATTCGGAAGCAAGCTTCACATAGACGTCCGGCTCCGGGCCAGCCGCCATCTGCGCTTCGATAAGCTCGAAACGTTTGAGAACCTGATCCATACGGTCGCGCGGCAAGTCGGTCATCGACGGGAAAGCCTGTCAGTTCTAGAGGGCAATATTGTGCTTCTGGGCGAAGTCGCGAAGCAGCGCGCGAATATCGGTGGATGCGCTATGGTTGGCAAGTGCCTCATCCATAACAACCGAAAGATCCGACAGCGGAAGCTCGCAGAGCATGGCCTTGACCGGGCCGATGGCCGCCGGCGCCATGGAAATGGAGCGGAAGCCGATGCCGAGCAGCGCCATGGCGGAAATCGGCCGCCCCGCCAGCTCTCCGCACAGCGTGACCGGCGTTCCATACTGGTCGCCCGCGCGCACGATCTGGCGCAGAATGCGCAGGAACGGCACGCTCAGCGGGTCGAAACGGTCGGCAATGCGGGTGTTGCCCCGGTCGGTCGCGGTGACGAACTGGAACAGGTCGTTCGAACCGACGGAGACGAAATCCACGGCCTGCATCAGCTCTTCAAGCTGCCAGAGCAGTGCCGGCACTTCGATCATCGCGCCAAGCTTCAGGCGCGTGGGCAGGAGATAGCCGAAGCGCGACAGATGCCGCACCTCGCGGTCGATGATCTCGCGCGCCTGCCGCACTTCGCTCACTTCTGTGACCATCGGGAGCATCATGCGCAGTTCGCGACCACCGGCAGCCTTCAAAAGCGCGCGGATCTGCGTGCGCAGCAGGCCCGGACGGTCCAGCGTCAGGCGAATCGCCCGCCAGCCAAGCGCCGGGTTTTCCTCGTGCTGCGCGCCCTTGAAGTAGGGCAACACCTTGTCGCCGCCGATATCGATGGTGCGGAACGTGACCGGCTTGCCATCGGCAGCGTCGAGCACTTCGCTATAAAGCCGCTCCTGCGCCTCGACGCGCGGGAAGGCGGCTGCGACCATGAACTGAAGCTCGGTGCGGAACAGACCGATGCCCGCCGCACCCGACTGCGCCAGCTGCGGCAGATCGACGGCCAGACCTGCATTCATCATGAGATCGACGGGAACGCCGTCCCTGGTCTCGGTCGGGCGGTCGCGCAGTTCCTGATAGAGTTTCTGCCGGCGGGCGCGGAAGCGCACCTTCTCGGCATAGGCTTCCTCGACATCGGCCTGCGGGCGCAGATGCACCTGACCATCCTCGCCATCGACGATGATCGCGTCGCCATTCTCCGACATGGAGACGGCGCCCTTCACCTGACCCACCGTCGGCAGGCCGATGGCCCGCGCCACGATGACGATATGGCTTGTCGGCGCTCCCTCTTCCAGAACCAGACCGCGCAGTTTCTGGCGCGGATAGTCCAGAAGCTCGGCAGCGCCCATGGAACGGGCGACGATGATCGCATCCTTGGGCAGAATTTCCGCCAGCGCATCCGGCCCGCGGCCCATCAGCTGGCGCAGAAGCCGGTTGGCGAGATCGTCGAAATCGCTCATCCGCTCGCGCAGATAGGGGTCCGTCATGTGCATCATGCGCGCGCGCATGTCGCTCTGCACCTTCTCGACCGCCGCTTCGGCCGTCAGGCCGTTGTTGATCGCCTCCTGCAGGCGGCGCACCCAGCCCCGGTCATTGGCGAACATGCGATAGGCTTCCAGCACCGCGCGGTGTTCGCCCTCAAACGCCACATCGCGACGCGAGAGCATGTCGTCGATGGAAAGGCGCAGCGAATCGAGCGCAGTTTCAAGGCGCACCAGCTCCTCGTCGCTATCCTCGTTGAACAGCGCCGTCACGACGATGCGCGGCTCATGAAGGATCACATGGCCAAGCCCGACGCCCTCGTTGAAGGGCAGGCCCGTCATGCTGACGGGGCGGCTCAGATCAAGCTCGATGCCCGGACGGGTCAGCCGCGCCAGATCGCCGGTGGCGATCATCTCGGCGATGACCATGGCCACCGTTTCCAGCGCCTCGACCTCATCCTCGCGGTAATGGCGCATGGTGCGGTTCTGAACGACCAGAACGCCGAGCGTGCGACCGGCCCGCAGCACCGGCACGCCGAGGAAGGAATGATAAATCTCTTCGCCCGTCTCCGGCAGATAGGCAAAAGCGGGGTGTTTTTGGGCGTCGGAGAGATTGAGCGGGCGGGCGCTGGCGGCAATCGTGCCGACGAGGCCCTGCCCCAGACGAAGCTGCGCCAGATGCACCGCATCCGGGTTCAGACCTTCGGTGGCGTAAAGCTCCAGCATGGAATCGGCGCGCAGCACATAGAGCGAGCAAACCTCGGCCACCATGTTCTGGGCGATTTCACGAACGATCTTGTCGAGACGCTTCTGCGGGTCAAGCGCATCGGCCATCAGCTCGCGCAAACGCCTTAACAGCACTCTTGGACCGCCGGCAGTATCTCGCATTGAACCCCTCTCCATTGGCCTATGCTAGCCGCATGAGAGAGCAGAGCAAAAGCCAGATTTCGGGTTATTGTTTGTCTACTGCTTATCGAGACCGTAGACAGAATGCAAAGTGCGAACCGCCAATTCAGCATAGGGGCCGTCGATCAGGATCGAAATCTTGATCTCTGAAGTGGTGATCGCGCGGATGTTGATCCCCTTCTCGGCCAGGGCCTTGAAGGCGATTGCGGCAACGCCGGCATGGCTCCTCATGCCAATGCCGATGACCGAAACCTTGACCAGTCCGGCTTCAGACTGGATGGCGTCGAAGCCGATCGTGTCACGCACATTCTCCAGCACCGTGACGGCCTTTTGCAGGTCGCCGGACGGCACGGTGAAGGTCATGTCCGTGCGCGAACCATCTTCGGAGATGTTCTGCACGATCATGTCGACATTGATGTTGGCCTCGGCCAGCGGACCGAAAATGCCTGCGGACACGCCCGGACGGTCGGAGACGCGACGAAGCGATATCTGCGCCTCGTCCTTGGCGTAGGCGATGCCGGTGACGACTTGCTGTTCCACGATTTCATCCTCATCGCAAATGAGCGTACCGGGCGGGTTTTCGAAATTCCCCATGCCCGGCGCATCCGGATCTTCGAAAGACGATCTTACGAAGGTTCTGACCTTGTGCACCATCGCCAGTTCGACGGAGCGCACCTGCAGCACCTTGGCGCCAAGCGACGCCATTTCGAGCATTTCCTCGAACGAGATCTTCGGCAGGCGGCGCGCCTTGGGCTCAATGCGCGGGTCGGTCGTGTAGACGCCGTCGACATCGGTGTAGATGTCGCAACGGTCGGCCTTCACCGCAGCGGCCACGGCGACCGCGCTGGTGTCGGAACCGCCGCGCCCCAGCGTGGCAATGCGATTGTCAGGGCCGATGCCCTGGAAGCCGGCGACAACGGCCACCTGGCCCATGCCCATGCGGCGCACCATCTCGCTGCCGTCGATATCGACGATGCGGGCGGCGGCGTGAGCGTTGTCGGTGCGGATCGGTATCTGCCAGCCCTGCCAGGAGCGCGCATCGACGCCCATGGACTGCAGCGCGATGGCCAGAAGCCCGCTGGTGATCTGCTCACCGGAGGCGACGATGGCGTCGTATTCGCGCGCGTCATAGAAGGGCGATTCAGCACCCGTGGCCTTCGGCATGGACTGCGCCCAGCCGACCAGTTCATTGGTCTTGCCGGCCATGGCCGAAACCACGACGGCGACCTCATGCCCCGCATCGGCCTCACGTTTGACGTGACGCGCCACATTATGGATGCGTTCGATATCGGCGACGGAGGTTCCGCCGAACTTCATCACGATGCGCGCCATGGGAACGGAGTGCCTTTGCTCGGAAATTCCTGCTGCCCGGACGGGCAGCGCCAACATTACGCAGCAACGGCAACCCGCCCTGCGCCGCGGTCTCCATACCCAAAAGATCGCTTATCTGCAAGCAATGTGACGGTGAATGGAACCCGGTCGTTGCGCCGGGCAGGTTTTGCCCCTGAGACAATTCCCGCCTTGACAATCAGGCCCGTCAGCCCGACTTCATGGGCCAAGGTTCCAAGCAACACCCAGTGAGGGGTTTTCCATGTCCGAAGCGCGGCAAACGACCATCGACACGCGTGAAATCGAGCATTTTTCCGCACTGGCGGCGGAATGGTGGAATCCCGCCGGAAAAATGGGCGTTCTGCACAAGTTCAACCCGGTGCGCCTTGCCTATATCCGCGACCATGTGGCCGCGCATTTCGGTCGCGAGCCCCATGAAGCCAAACCTTTTGCCGGCCTGCGCATGCTCGACATCGGCTGCGGCGGCGGCCTTCTGTGCGAACCCATGTCGCGGCTTGGCGCGCAAGTGGTTGGCGCGGACGCTTCGGAAACCAACATCGAAGTGGCCAAGATCCACGCGGCGCAGGGCAAGCTCGACATCGACTATCGCGCCACCACGGCAGAGGCGCTTGCCGACGCCGGCGAGACATTCGACATCATCCTCAACATGGAAGTGATCGAGCATGTCGCCGATGTGGACCTGTTCCTGTCCAAATGCGGCGCAATGCTGAAACCCGGCGGCCTGATGTTCGTGGCAACGATCAACCGCACGCTCAAGGCGTGGGGCCTGGCGATCATCGGCGCGGAATATGTGCTTGGATGGCTGCCGCGCGGCACGCACCAGTATGAAAAGCTCGTGCGCCCGAGCGAACTGGAAGAGGGCCTCGCCTCGGCGGGCATCCGGATCATCGATCGCAGCGGCGTCGTCTACAATCCGCTCGGCGACCGCTGGCAGCGCTCACGCGACATGGATGTCAACTACATGGTGGCGGCCACGAAGCCGGCTGCCTGAGCCTTCAGGGAAAACGCCGGCGCGCGCCCGGCTCTTGCGATCAGAATGCAGTCAGGCGCTCGCGCCTGACCGCCCGATTTTCTGGCCGATCTCAGTTCTGGCCGGTCTCAGTTCTGCTCCTCGGGAAACACCGGCAGGGGCAGGAACTCGACGCCTTCATCGACCAGCGCCTTGGCCTCGTCGGTCGTCGCCTCGCCATAGATGCCGCGCGCTTCGGTCTCGCCGAAATGGATTTTTCGCGCTTCCTCGGCGAATTTGTCGCCGACATAGTCCGCATTCTCGCGCACCTTTTTGGAAAGCTCCTTGAGCTGCGCCAGCGCCTGTTTCTGCTTCTCCCCCATGGCCAGTGCGATCTGGTCGCGCTTCTTGCCGGTCGAGACCGCCGGCGCCATCAGGGCCTTTTCAACCTTGGTCGAGCCGCATTGCGGGCAGGAAACGAGATCGCGCTTCTTCTGCTCGTCAAAGTCCGCATTGTTGCGGAACCACGCCTCGAAAGCGTGGTCGTGCTCGCAGATCAGGTTGAAACTGATCATGAAGCTTTCCTCTCCGCCGCCCCGCCGCCGGAAACGCGTGCAACAGAGAAATCGCGCGCGTTCTTGAGGTTCGGAATCTTGCCGCGAGCGGCAGCGACCGCATCAAGGTCGAGTTCGGCCATGGCGATGCCCGGCTCGTTTCCATCGACCTCGGCCAGCACACGGCCCCACGGATCGACGATCAGCGAATGACCATAGGTCTCACGCCCGTCCTCGTGCAGGCCGCCCTGACCGGCGGCGATCATGAATGCGCCATTCTCGATGGCGCGGGCGCGCAGAAGGACATGCCAGTGCGCCTCGCCCGTCTGCCGGGTGAAGGCGGCCGGTGCTGTCAGCACCTGTGCCTCGGCAAGCGCCTGCGCACGGAAAAGCTGCGGGAAGCGCATGTCGTAGCAGATGGCGAAACCGAGACGGCCAAACGGCAGATCGGCAACGACGGCCCGCTCGCCGGCGGCATAGGTGGCCGATTCGCGCCAGCTTTCGCCATTGTCGAGATCGACGTCGAACATGTGCAGCTTGTCATAGGTGGTCACAAGCGCGCCACCGGGCGCGAACAGAAAGGCGCGGTTCGCCACCCGTCCGTCATCGAGCGCGACGGCCGTGGAGCCCAGATGAACAAAGATCGAAAGCTCATCGGCCAGCGCACGGGCGCGGTCGATGACCAGCGCGCCGCGCTCTCCGGTGATGCGCTCCAGCAGGTCGTCGCGGCTGCGCACCATCACACCGGTCATTTCCGGGCTCTGAACATACTGCGCGCCCTTGCCCGCAGCCTCACGCACCAGCGCTTCAAAAGCGTCGGCATTGGCTTCCGGCTCGGTGCCGGAACGCATCTGCAGGGCAGCGGCGATCAGTTTGCTCATGCCGGGATCTCCTTCAACATCGCATCCAGTTTGCCTTCGCGCTCGAGAGCGTGAAGCTCATCGCAACCGCCCACATGGACGTCGCCAATGAAAATCTGCGGAAAGGTCGAGCGGCCATTGGCCCGCTGGATCATCTCCTGGCGCAGCTCGTTGGAAAAGCTTGCATCGTGTTCCGTGTAGGAAACGCCCTTGCCGTCGAGCAGGCGCTTGGCGGCGCTGCAGAAGCCGCACATCATCCGTGTGTAGATCGTTACGTCAGACATTTTCGGTCCCATGCTTTGTCGGGGTTTATATAGGCTCTTGGAGGTCTGCCCGAAAGTCCCCCGGCAAAACGCGCGCAAATGTCAGAACATCCACCTCGCGCGCGCCGGCACGCTTGAGAACCCGTGAGGCGGCGGCAACCGTCGCGCCCGTGGTGTAGACATCGTCCACCAGAACGACGCGCCGCGCCCTGATCGCCGGGCGGTGGGCGTCCGGCACGACAAATGCGCCGCGCACATTGGCCTCGCGCTCGCTCGCCCGCAGCCCCACCTGCTGGCGCGTGCGCCGCGTCCGCACCAGCGCCTCCGGCATGTAATCAACGCAAGCCAGACGCGCCACAGCCCGCGCAAGCTCCGCCGATTGGTTGAAGCGCCTTGAAAAGAAACGGCTGCGATGCAGCGGAACCGGCACCACCAGATCCGCCTCGGGCAGGATTTCTCCGCCGGCCCGAAGCATCCAGCGCGCCATCCACGGCGCGAGATCGGTGCGGTCGCGGAATTTCAGCCCCTGAACCAGCCGCCGGGCGACGCCGCCATAGGCGACCGCCGAGCGCGCCCGCGCAAAGGGCGGCGGCGATGCAATCGCCTCCGCAGAGAGCATGCTGTCGCCAAGGTCCAGAGAGAAAGGCGTGCCCATCACCGGACACCATGGCCGCTCCAGAAAGCGCAGCCGCCCCCAGCAGGAAGCGCAGAGCGTTCCGGGTTCCGTGACAAGGCTGGAACAGCCGAGACACACCGGCGGGAAGAGGATGCGCTGCATCCACCCGCTCATCACCCCGGTCAATCGCGATACGCCCTCCACGAAACGCCCCTCCCCCAAAAGGCATTGCCTCTTTGCCAGCATAGTCTTTTTGTGCGATGGCGCATCCAGAAACAAAGGATGACGCATGGAACAGCTCTTCGACGCCGACCTGGCCCTTCTGCACAAGAAGCGCGCCCTGAAGCAGGGCGATCCGGGAGCCCGCTTCCTGATGCAGCGGGCCGCTGCCGATCTGGAAGAGCGGCTGGCCACCGTCGAGCGACGCTTTGAAAACGCCGCAGCGCTCTTCTGCCTCACCTCCGACGCGGCCATGGCCATGCGCGAAAGCGGCAAGGTCGACCAGGTGACCCGCATCGAGGCCGACGCCGCCCTTCTTGGCGATGACGGCATCGTCGCGGCAACGGAAACCCTGCCTTCCGAACCCGGCAGCCACGATCTCATCGTTTCGCTTCTCAGCCTGCATGAGGCAAATGACGTTCCGGGCATGCTCGCCCAGATCCGCCGTGCGCTGAAGCCCGACGGCCTGTTTCTCGGCGCGATGGCCGGCGCCGGCACGCTTCAGGAACTCAGGGAATCCCTGCTTGCCGCAGAGACCGAGCTTTCAGAGGGCGCTGCCCCGCGCGTGAGCCCCTTTGCCGATGTGCGCGATGTGGGCGGACTGCTCCAGCGTGCGGGCTTTGCGCTGCCGGTCACCGATCTCGAGAACCTGACCGTGCGTTACGACACCATGTTCGACCTGATGCGGGATCTGCGTTTCATGGGCGCGACCAGCGCGCTTGTCGCGCGCTCGCGCAAACCGGCCACGCGCGCACTCTTCATGCGCGCCGCACAGATCTATGCCGAGCGCTTTTCCGATCCGGACGGGCGTATCAGGGCAAGTTTCAACATCATCTGGATGTCTGGCTGGGCCCCGCACGAATCCCAGCAAAAGCCGCTCGCACCGGGCAGCGCGAAGATGTCACTGAAAGAGGCTTTGGAGAAAAACAGGGGCGAATAGGCCCCTTAAGGCAATGGCATGGCAATGACTGCGGCTGCCCTACTGGTTGGCCGTGGTCACTTTGCTCGCGACGTTCCCATAGCTGGCTTTGAGCTGCTGTCCCGTCTGCGCCGCACCGACCACGATCGCCAGCGCGATCAGGCCTGCAATTAACGCATATTCGATTGCGGTCGCGCCGCACCGATCCTTGAGAAAATGCCTGCCCATTTGCCCGGCTCCCCCTGTCTGGAAGGCAATTCTGGGCGAAAAGCCTTAAGAAAAGCTGAGAGCCGATTAACGAGATCAGCAGTCGCCGCTGCGTCGTCCATCCTGATGGATGATGCATGTGGCGTTGCGCGAGGGCTGTAAAACACTGCGCCGGATCGTGTAACTGCGGTCCTGCCGCTTCGTGGAAGACGTGGTGATGGGGTCTATCCCGAACGGCGCGCCAACCTGCGCGATCTTGGAGCGGGTGCTTTTTTCAACAACCGGCGTCAGAAACAGCGCGAGCGCGACGGCTGCGGTTCCAAAAAGCAGGGCGATCCTGAGTGCCCCGATGCCCACATTGCCGGCCCGCGTGGACCAGCCCGCGCGTTCCGTATCCCCAAATTCGCCAGAAACCATACCAACCTCTCGCCAGATGGTTAAACCCTGCCGCGAAAACGGCCCGTCCCCGCAATCAACTTGTCACTGTTGCGTAAACGAAGGATTAACTCTGTTCGAGCGGCCCGGCTTTGTGCCGACAGGCGCTTTACAGCAGGTCGATGAGGTGCGGGATAAGCGGCGCATCGGCCGGCGGCATGGGGTAATCGCGCATGTCGCGCGGGCGCACCCATTTGAGTTCCTGGCCTTCCTGCGGTCGCGGCGTGCCCCAGAAGCGGCGGCAGACATAGAGCGGCATCAGCAGGTGAAAATCATCATAGGTGTGGCTGGCGAAAGTGAGCGGCGCAAGGCACGCCGTCTTCGTCTCGACGGCGATTTCCTCGACAAGCTCACGCACAATGGTGTTTTCCGGCGTCTCGCCGTTCTCCACCTTGCCCCCGGGAAACTCCCAGAGCCCCGCCAGCGCCTTGCCTTCGGGGCGTTTGGCGAGCAGCACCCGCCCATCCGCATCAACCAGCGCACAGGCTGCGACCAGCAGGATCGGCTTGGCCGGCTGGGAAAGATCGTTCATTCGGCGTGCTCCGTGCCGACCGCTTCCTGCGGCTGGCGGTAATGATAGGAATAGATTTCGCGGAAGCCCATCGCCTTGTAGAGGCCTACGGCGACCTCGTTGTCGGCCTCCACCTGCAGCCAGGCCCGCTCCGCCCCGTGTGACTGGGCCCATTTGAGCGCAGACAGGAGAACACGGCGGCCATAGCCCTTGCCGCGCCATGAAGGGCGCGTCGCGATTTCAAAGAGCCCCGCCAGATCGCTGTCATGCACGCAGATGGCGGTCGCCACCGGCTCTTCGCCCTCTTCGAGGACGAACAGGCCGGTTTCCGGGCGAATCGCGCCAATGACACGCGAAAGACCCGCACGGTGCAGCTCCTCATAGCCATGCACCTTGAGCGTGGCATTGACGAAGCGTCGCCGGTCCTTGAGCGGTATCTGGTCCATCGCCTCGGTCAGATCCGCCTCACGCAAATCGAGCGCCATGACAAGCGAACGGCCAAGCGTCGACCAGCCCTGCTCGTCGAGATAGGTGGAGATTTCAGGCGCGGCGAGCGGCGACAGCCGGAAAGTGAGCGGCCGCCCATAGGCCTTGAACTGCTCGGCAGCGCGCGCGATGCGCTCTTCAAGGTTTCGATGATCGCCCGGATCAAGCGGATTGATGGAATTCAGGCGCTTTGCAGGGTGACCGGCGGTCAACCGCAGCACCC
Source organism: Nitratireductor sp. PBL-C9 (assembly GCF_050877045.1). Taxonomy (NCBI): domain Bacteria; kingdom Pseudomonadati; phylum Pseudomonadota; class Alphaproteobacteria; order Hyphomicrobiales; family Phyllobacteriaceae; genus Nitratireductor; species Nitratireductor sp. PBL-C9. Next base: position 282,292 of record NZ_JBPAXW010000009.1, on the reverse strand, counting down.
AGGTGCCGTCATAGGCCACCGTTTCGGCAGGCCAAGCGCGCAACCCCGCCGCCTCAAAGCGGCGGATGATGGCGAAATCCTGTTTTACGTCCTGCCTCACGTGGCCTGGCACACCCTAGCTCCGGTAATCGCCATTGATGGCGACATATTCCTTGGTCAGGTCGCAGGTCCAAACCGTGGCCTTGCCGCGCCCGAGTCCGAGATCCACGCGCAGCGTGATCTCATCCTTCTTCATATAGGCGGAGGTTTCTTCTTCGGAATAGGCCGGATCGCGTTCCCCCTCATGGGCAACGCGAATATCGCCGAACCAGATCGACAGGAGATCGCGCTCGGCCGGCTCGCCCGCCTTGCCGACAGCCATGACGACGCGGCCCCAGTTTGCGTCTTCGCCGGCAACCGCCGTCTTCACCAGCGGCGAATTGGCGATGGACATCGCAATCTTTTTTGCCGAACGGGAAGACTTTGCGCCCGTCACCGTGATTTCGAGCTGTTTGCGCGCGCCTTCGCCATCGCGGACGATCTGCAGCGCGAGGTTCTTGAGGATGCGGTTGAGCGCCCGGCGGAAGCCTGCAAGCCGGGGATCCTTCAGATCGTTGATCGGCGTGACACCGCGCTTTGCGGCAGCGCCCGTTGCAAACATCATCAGCGTGTCGCTGGTGGAGGTGTCGCTGTCGACCGTCACCGCGTTGAAGGTCTTGCCGGTTCCGCGCGACAGAAGATCCTGCAGAACGGGCGCGGCAATCGGCGCATCCGTCGCCACGAAGGAAAGCATGGTGGCCATGTCGGGCGCGATCATGCCTGCGCCCTTGGCAATGCCGTTGATGACCACATCATGTTCGCCAAGGCGCACGGTCGCCGTCGCCACCTTGGGATAGGTGTCGGTAGTCATGATGGCCCTGGCGGCCTCAAGCCAGCCGCCCGGCGCTGCCTTTGCGGCCATGCCCTCCAGAAAACCGGTAATGCGCTCCGCCGGCAGCGGCTCGCCGATCACACCGGTGGACGCCATGAAAACCGTGCTCTTGTCCGCCTTGACCGCAGCCGCGGCAGCTTCGCCCACGGCAGAAGTGGTCGCGCGTCCCTTCTTGCCGGTGAACGCGTTGGCGTTTCCGGAATTCACGACGAGAATGCGCGCCTCGCCGCCGGCCAGATTTTCGCGGCAGAGTTCCACCGGAGCCGATGGGCACTTGGATTGCGTGAAAACGCCGGCAGCCGTGGTGCCCTCATCGAACACCATGGTCAGGAGATCGGTTCGCCCCTTGTATTTCACACCGGCTTCAGCGGTTGCGATGCGCACACCGTCGATGGCGGGCATATCGGGATAGGTCTTGGGAGCAAGAGGAGAGACTGCAACAGACATGGGGCAAACTTACTCGGGTTGGAAGCTTTGGATTCCTGCCGGTCTGCCCGAGTTTTTTTTCCGACGCAAGCTGAAACAGCTCGGATACCCGGCGGCGCGTCAGCCGACCGGCAGTGCACACAGCACCGTCTGACAAAACAAAAACGGCGGACGCCAGGCGCCCGCCGTTTCCATTTGAACCTGCGCTTCAGCGCTATTCGCTTTTGGTCTCTTCGCCTTCACCGGCTGCTTCAGCCCCGGAAGCGGCTTCTTCCTGCTGCTTCTCGGCTGCGTCGATGAATTCCTTGAGAGCCGGGTCCTTGACGTCGACTTCAGCGGTGTCACGCAGCGCCGAAACCTGTTCGACATAGCGCTCACGCACCAGAAGGGAGCGTACGCGATCCTTCACGGCGTCGAATGCCGGGGGCTGCTTGGCGCGCTTGTCTTCAACCTTGATCACATGGAAACCGAACTGGGTTTCGACGGGCTCCTTGGAGAATTCGCCCGGATTGATCGCAAATGCAGCCTTTTCGAATTCGGGCACCATCTGGCCGGAAGCGAAATAGCCGAGGTCGCCGCCATTGGCTGCCGCACCGTCAGTGGATTTCTCCTTGGCGATCTCTTCAAAATTGCCGCCCTCTTCGAGCTGCTTGATGATCGCTTCGGCTTCTTCCTTGGTCTTCACCAGAATGTGACGGGCGCGCACCTCGTTGACGGCAGGCGCATCAGCGATCTGCTTGTCGTAGCTGGCGCGGACATCTTCCTCGGTCACGGCGTCGTTGACGATCTTCTCGATGAAGGCCGCATGAAGCGCCTGATTGCGCAGGAATGCCAGGCGCTTTTCAAAGGCTTCACCCTCGGCAAGGCCCTTTTCTTCGGCCTCGGAGGCCAGCAGACGGATCTCGATCAGCGCCGAAAGAAGTGCTGCGCGGCGCTGCGGATCGGGCAGATTACCGAACTGCGCGCCATACTCCGCGCTGGCGATAGCCAAATCGCCCTCCGTGATCTCCATGCCATTCACAGTGGCGACGACATCGGCATCGGCAGCATGAGCAGGCATGAAGCCTACAGCGGCCAGCGTCAGACCGGCCCCAACCTGAATGGCCAGGAAACGGCGAAACGATTTCAGCATGAAACTCTCCGTTGGTGATTCCGTTTTAGCCCAAACCGCTTATCAATATGGCGGAATTTTGCGCAAGAGCGCATGTTTAACGCGGCGTTGACATCACTCTTGGCCCCTCTTATCTGTCCTGATGTCCTGCGTCCAGAACGCATTTCAGGACACGAATTGTTATATAATTGCTCTCGCTCGGCGCGAGCAGGGTCTTTACCCCGCTCTTGAATGCCGTCTGTCAGAAAGTGAAAGGACCACTGGATGGTCAGTCTCGGCGGTCTCGCCCGCAAAGTTTTCGGCTCCTCGAACGATCGTCGCGTAAAGGGTTTCCGCCCGCGCGTCGCCGCGATCAACGCGCTTGAAGACGAAATGAAGGCGCTGTCCGACGAGGCATTGCGCGGAAAAACAGAAGAGTTCCGCAAGGAGCTCGCGAACGGAAAGTCGCTCGACGACATTCTCGTTCCCGCCTTCGCCGTGGCGCGCGAGGCATCCCGCCGCGCGCTGGGCATGCGCCCCTTTGACGTGCAGCTGATCGGCGGCATGGTTCTTCACGAAGGCTCCATCGCCGAGATGAAGACGGGTGAAGGGAAGACGCTGGTTGCGACGCTTCCCGTTTACCTCAACGCCTTGTCCGGCAAGGGCGTGCACGTGGTCACGGTCAATGACTACCTGGCCAAGCGCGACTCCGAGTGGATGGCCCGCCTCTACGGCTTCCTCGGTCTTTCGACCGGCGTCATCGTGCATGGCATGTCGGATGACGAGCGCCGCGCGGCCTATGCCTGCGACGTGACCTACGCCACGAACAACGAGCTCGGCTTCGACTATCTGCGCGACAACATGAAGTATGAGCGCGACCAGATGGTCCAGCGCGGACACTTCTACGCCATCGTCGATGAGGTGGACTCCATCCTGATCGATGAGGCGCGCACGCCGCTCATCATTTCCGGCCCGCTGGACGACCGCTCCGAGCTTTACAACAAGATCGACACCTTCATTCCGCATCTCGTGGAAGACGATTACGAAATCGACGAGAAGCAGCGCACCGCGACCTTCACGGAAGAAGGCACGGAGAAGATGGAGAACATGCTCCGCGAAGCGGATCTGTTCAAAGGCGATTCGCTTTACGACATCGAGAATGTCGCCATCGTGCACCACCTGAACAATGCGCTGAAGGCGCACAAACTGTTCCAGCGCGACAAGGATTATATCGTCCGCAATGGCGAAATCGTCATCATTGACGAATTCACCGGCCGCATGATGCCGGGCCGCCGCTTCTCGGAAGGCCTGCACCAGTCGCTTGAGGCCAAGGAGCACGTGGCGATCCAGCCGGAGAACCAGACGCTCGCCTCGATCACCTTCCAGAATTACTTCCGCATGTACGACAAGCTGGGCGGCATGACCGGTACGGCTTCGACGGAAGCGGAAGAATTCGGCAACATTTACGGGCTCGAAGTCATCGAGATCCCGACCAACCTGCCGATCCAGCGTCTTGATGAGGACGACGAGGTCTACCGGACCGTCGAAGAGAAGTTCAAGGCGATTGTCCGCGAGATCAAGGAAGCCGCCGCCAAGGGGCAGCCGATCCTGGTCGGCACGACGTCCATCGAAAAATCGGAGTTCCTGGCCGAGCGTCTTCGTCAGGAAGGCTTGCAGGGCTTTGAGGTCTTGAACGCGCGCCATCACGAGCGCGAGGCCTTCATCGTGGCGCAGGCCGGCAAGCCGGGCGCTGTCACCATCGCCACCAACATGGCCGGCCGCGGCACCGACATTCAGCTCGGCGGCAACCCGGAAATGCGGATTGCCGAAGAGCTTGGCGACATGGAAGCCGGCCCCGAGCGCGATGCGAAGGAACAGGCCATCCGCGAGGACGTGAAGCGCCTCAAGGAGCAGGCGCTGGCCGCCGGCGGCCTTTTCGTTCTGGCCACCGAGCGCCATGAAAGCCGCCGCATCGACAACCAGCTCCGTGGCCGTTCCGGCCGTCAGGGCGATCCGGGCCGCTCCAAGTTCTATCTGTCGCTCCAGGACGACCTGATGCGCATCTTCGGTTCCGACCGAATGGACAGCATGCTGCAAAAGCTCGGCCTCAAGGAAGACGAGGCCATCGTCCATCCCTGGATCAACAAGGCGCTTGAAAAGGCGCAGAAAAAGGTCGAGGCGCGCAACTTCGACATCCGCAAGAACCTGCTCAAGTTCGACGACGTGATGAACGACCAGCGCAAGGTGGTCTTCGAGCAGCGCATCGAGCTGATGGACGGTGAGAACCTCTCCGAGACCGTCGCCGAGATGCGTCAGGACACGGTCGACGATCTGGTCGCACGCCACATCCCCGAAAAGGCCTATGCCGAGCAGTGGCAGACCAGGGAACTGCGCGAAGCGGTGCAGAATTCGCTGAACCTGGACCTTCCCATCGAGGAATGGGCGCAGGAAGAAGGCATCGCCGAAGACGATATCCGCGAGCGCATCAGCGAGGCCGCCGAGGCTGCCGCCAAGGACCGCGCCGAGCGTTTCGGCCCCGACATCATGAACTATGTCGAGAAGTCGATCCTGCTGCAGACACTCGATCATCTGTGGCGCGAGCATCTGGTCAATCTCGATCATCTGCGCTCCGTCGTCGGCTTCCGCGGCTACGCCCAGCGCGATCCGCTGAACGAGTACAAGACCGAGGCATTCGAGCTCTTCCAGTCGATGCTCAGCAATCTGCGCCAGGTGGTGACGTCGCAGCTCATGCGCGTCGAGCTGGTGCGCGAGGCCGCCGACGCCCCGCCGCCGGAAGCACCGGAAATGCAGGCGCATCATATCGACGGTTCGACGGGCGAAGACGAGTTCGCGGACGGCGAGACGATGACGCTCGCCCGCGCCGAAGGCGGCGTGGTCGCCGCAGAGGACCGCGACCCGAACGACCCCGCAACCTGGGGCAAGGTCGGCCGCAACGAAGCCTGCCCCTGCGGCTCGGGCAAGAAATACAAGCACTGCCACGGCGCTTTCGCCTAAGCGGTCCGGCGCGCGGCGTCTCTCAACAGATAACGAAAAGGCCGGGTTTTCATCCGGCCTTTTTCTTTGCCGGAACAAAGAAGCGACCGCCCGGCCCGCCCTTTCTTTTTCTTAAGCAGTTTGCGCTAAACCGCAGGTCGAGTGACTTGAGAGGAGTGGGGCGGGTGCGCTTTTCAGCGACGGGGACCGGTGAACGCTTGCTGCCGGAGCAGCTGGCCGCGCGCGCGCGTCCCTGGCTTGCGAAGCTCGACACCCTCATTTCTGCACGCGATGCGCGTGGCGAGGCCGGTCGCAACGCACTGCTTGCCTTCGCGATCCGCATCGTCAACGCGGTCATCGCGTTCTTCAGCCAGGTCTTTCTGGCCCGCTGGATGGGCAGTTTCGAATACGGCATCTATGTGCTGGTCTGGGTGACGATGATCATCCTCGGCAACATTTCGTGCCTCGGCTTTCACACGGCGATCATCCGTTTCATTCCCGAATACCGCACCAAGGGTGCTTTTGCGGAGCTGCGTGGCGTCAACATTGCCGGCCGGTTCTTCGTGCTGGGCACCTCGACACTGTTCATGCTCGCGGGCCTGGCGGGCCTGCGCTTTCTGGAACCCTATATCGAATCCTATTACGTGGTTCCGTTCTATCTGGGGCTCATCTGCCTGCCCATGCTGGCGCTGAGCGACCTTCTGCAGGGCGTCTCGCGGGCAAATGCATGGGTGGTCTGGGCCCTGCTTCCCGCCTATTTCATCCGCCCCATACTGATCCTGCTCTTCATGGCGGGAGCGGTTCTTTCCGGCTACGCGCCCGACGCAAAGACGGCCATCATCACGGCCATTCTGGCCACCTATGCCACCACGCTCCTGCAATTCGTCAGCATCACGACGCGGGTGAAGCGCAGCACGCCGCCCGGCAAACCCCGCTTCCTGATGAAGCACTGGGTCGGCATTTCGCTGCCGATCTTTCTGGTCGAGAGCTTCTATTTCCTGCTCACCAATGCCGATGTGCTGATGGTCGGTCGCTACATGACGCCCACGGATGTGGCCATCTACTTCGCCACCGTGAAAACGCTGGCGCTGGTGCATTTCGTCTATTTCGCGGTGAAGGCCAGCGTTGCGCAGCGCTATTCGGCCTACATGCATGGCGGCGACAGGGAAGGCCTTGCAGCCTTCGCGGCGGAGACGGTCACCTGGACATTCTGGCCGTCGCTGGCCATGGGCGTTGTCGTGCTCATCATCGGCAGGCCCATGCTCATGCTGTTCGGCAGCGGCTTCACGGCCGGCTATCCGCTTCTCTTCCTTCTTGTTTCCTGCGTGGTCGCCCGCGCGGCCGTGGGGCCTGCGGAGAGCCTTCTCACCATGAGCGGCTACCAGAAAGTGTGCGCCGGCATCTACGCCATCACGCTCGGCATCAATATCGGGCTCAACATGGTTCTGATCCCGATCTACGGCCTGTGGGGCGCAGCCATCGCCACCGGGCTCGCCATTCTGTTCGAAGCAGCATCCCTCTCATTCACCGCCTGGCGGAAGCTTGGAATCCGCATGCTGGTGTTCCTCCCGCGCGCCAGAAAGGAGGCTTCCTCTTGAGCATCCCCCCTCTCCTCGAAGAATCGAGCAGCGGCGCATCGGGCGCGGCAAGCGATCACCTGACCGATATCGCTCAGAAAACCGACACCAGACATCTGGCGCTGCTTGCAGCCGAGCAGAGCGAACGCAAGCTCGCCATCTATCCGGCGTCCGCCGGCTTCGAGCTGGTGGACGAGCTCGACTATCTGGCGGCGCGCTCCATCGAAACCAACATCTTCTTCAATCCGCGTTTTCTGGCGCCGGCCATGCCGCGCCTTGAAGACCGCGAAGTGCGGCTTGCGGTCATCCGCGACGGTACGGAGGAGCGCAGCCGCCTGCGGCTTCTCGTTCCCTTCACCATCGAGCGCCCGCTTTTGCCGTTCAGCGTTCCGGTTCTGCGCACCTGGTCGAACCCGTTTGGCCCTCTGGGCACGCCACTGGTCGACTATGACGATCCGGCAGGCGTGATCGAAGACTTTTTCGCCATGCTGGCGCGTCCGCATCTCGACCACCCCAAGGTGTTCGTCCTGCCGGATGTGGGACTGGACGGCGCATTTGCGGCCATCCTGCGCACGGTGGTGGATGCGCGGAACCTGCCCTTCCAGATCACCAACCGCATCGAGCGCCCGACGCTCGAAAGCGCGCTTGATGGCGACACCTATCTGCGCGATTCGCTGCGCGCCCATCACTATCGCGAGTTCCGTCGCCTCAAGCGTCGGCTGGGCGAAATGGGCAAGCTGGACTACAGGATCGCCCGCCACCCCGACGAGGTGCGCCACGGCATCGAAGCGTTTCTGACGCTCGAGGCTTCGGGCTGGAAGGGCCGCGAACGCTCGGCCATGGCCATCGACCGCTACCGCGCCGCCTTCGCCCGCGAAGCCGTGCACCGGCTGTGCGAGCGCGACATGTGCCGCATTCACATGTTGACGCTCGATGATGCGGTGATCGCGTGCCTCATCGTGTTCATCGAAAACGGCACCGCCTATACGTGGAAGACGGCCTATGACGAGGGCTTCGCCGCCTATTCGCCCGGCACGCTTCTCATGATCGAGGTCACCAAGACGCATCTGGACGATCCCAACATCATCATGACGGATTCCTGCGCGGTGCCGGATCATCCCGTGATGAGCCGCCTGTGGAGCGAGCGGAGGCCGCTCGGCACCATGGTTGTGGGGCTCACGCCCGATTCGGACCGGCATGTCCGCAAGGCGGCGGCGCAGCTCAGCCTGACACGGCGTGTGCGAAACCGGCTCCGGATTGCCCGAAACCGCCTGCGCAGCGCGCTTGGGTAAAGCTTCCACGTTCGGGAACAAACCCGGGCCGTCCGCCGTTCGCCTATAACGTGCAAGCCTGATATATTGGCGCAACATCGGAGGCTGGCCATGCGTTTGAAGACTTTCCGCCGCGACCATGTTTCGAAGCCCATCTTCAACTGGGCGCGAAAGATCATGCCGCCGATTTCGGAAACGGAACGCGAGGCGATCGACGCAGGCACGGTCTGGTGGGATGGCGAGCTGTTCACCGGCGATCCCGACTGGGAGCAGCTTGTGGCAATGCCGCCGGCGCGTCTTTCGGACGAGGAACAGGCCTTCATGGACGGGCCGGTGCGCGAACTCTGCGCCATGGTCGACGACTGGACGCTGAACTGGCGTGACCGCGACCTGTCGCCCGCCGTCTGGGACTTCATGCGCAGGAACAAATTCTTCGGCATGATCATCCCGAAGGAATTCGGCGGGCTCGGCTTTTCCAACACCGCGCATTCGGAAGTGGTGCGCACGCTCTCTTCCGCCAGCATCGTGGCGGGCGTCACGGTGATGGTGCCCAATTCGCTCGGCCCCGGCGAACTGCTCATGCATTTCGGCACAGAGGCGCAGCGCAAATACTGGCTGCCGCGGCTGGCCGACGGCCGCGAAGTGCCCTGTTTCGGCCTCACCTCGCCCCATGCGGGCTCCGACGCCGCCGCCATGACCGACACGGGCGTGGTGGAATACGGCACGTGGAAGGGCAAGAAGGTGCTCGGCCTGCGTCTCAACTTCCACAAGCGCTACATCACGCTTGGCCCCATCGCCACGGTGATGGGCCTCGCCTTCAAGATGCACGACCCGGAAAACCATCTTGGCCGGGGCGAGGATCTGGGCATCACCGTCGCGCTTTTGCCCACCGACACGAAGGGCGTGCGCCACGGCGACCGGCACATTCCGCAATACACTTTCTTCCAGAACGGACCGCTCTACGGCGAGGACGTGTTCGTGCCGCTTGATCACATTCTCGGCGGCGAGGAACAGATCGGCCAGGGCTGGACCATGCTGATGACGGCGCTCGCCGCCGGTCGCAGCATTTCGCTTCCCTCTCAGTCGGCCGCATCCGCCGCCATGTGCGCGCGCGCCACCGGGGCCTATGCGCGGGTGCGCACGCAGTTCAACGTGCCCATCGGCATGTTCGAGGGCATTCAGGAGCCGCTCGCCGAACTGTGCGGCAACGCCTATCTGATCGATGCCGCGCGGCGCGTCACGCTGGCGGCGCTGGATGAAGGGCACAAGCCCTCGGTCGTCTCGGCAATCATGAAATACCACGCCACCGAGCGCATGCGCCGCTCCGTGGAGCACGCCATGGACATTCATGGCGGCAAGGCCGTCATCGACGGGCCGAACAACTATATGGGCGCGATGTATCGTGCCGTTCCCGTCGGCATCACGGTCGAAGGCGCGAACATCCTCACCCGCAATCTGATGATCTACGGACAGGGTGCAATCCGCTCCCACCCCTATATGCTGGAAGAGCTTCTGGCGCTTTCGAGCGACAACAGGGAAGAAGGGCTCGACCATTTCGACGACACGTTCTGGAAGCATGTCGGCCACGCCCTCAAGACTGCGGGACGCGCATTCGTTCGCGGCTGGAGCGGCGGCTTCCTCGGGCCCGCGCCCGAAAGTGCGGCGATGCCGCATCACTGGAAGAAGCTGTCGCGCTATTCAGCGGCCTTCGCCCTGCTCTCGGATTTCGCCCTGCTGACGCTTGGCGGCTCCCTCAAGCGCAGGGAGATGATCTCCGCGCGGCTGGGCGACATTCTGGCCGAACTCTACCTCCTCGGTGCAGTGCTCAAGCGCTATGAGAGCGAGGGGCGGTTTGCCGAAGACAAGCCCGTCGTCGACTATCTGATGCTTGAGGGCGAAGCACGCCTCGGCGTTGCCTTCCGTGGCGTTCTGGACAATCTGCCGGCACGGCCCGCCGCTTGGCTGGTGCGCCTGATCGCCTTCCCCCTTGGCGTGCCCAAACCGGCGCCGTCCGACAGGCTTTCCTCGCAGCTTGCCGAAATCCTCATGAAACCGTCAGAGCAGCGGGACCGGCTGACACCGGATCTCTATCTGGGTCAGGGGCATGACCACCATCCGCTGAAGGATCTGGAACGCGCGTTCCGGCTCGTTATCGATGCAGCGCCCATCGAGAAGAAGATGCGCGCCAGGAAGGTCAGCGACCCGCAGGAAGCACACGACATGGACCTCATCACCGATGGCGAGTTCACGCAGCTTCGCGAAGCGCAGGAAGCGGTCGCGCGGGTGATCGCGGTGGATGCCTTTCCGATGGAAGACATCTCGACCACCGCAGACCAGCACAAAAAGAAGAAGCCTGCCGCGCGGCGAAAGACACCGCGGCGACAGGCTGCCGAATAGCGCCGGTCGGGACCGCAAAAGCAGTCAGGTTCATACACCTGACCGCGATTATTCTAGCGCGTCGGCACCGGCGTTTCGCCGCGATAATCGTAGAAGCCGCGACCGGTCTTGCGGCCAAGCCAGCCTGCCTCGACATATTTCACGAGAAGCGGACATGGGCGGTACTTGGAGTCTGCTAAGCCCTCATAGAGCACCTGCATGATCGACAGGCAGGTGTCGAGGCCGATGAAGTCGGCAAGCTGCAGCGGGCCCATCGGATGGTTCGCGCCAAGCTTCATGGCGGTGTCGATGGCCTCGACCGTGCCGACGCCCTCGTAAAGCGTGTAGATCGCCTCGTTGATCATCGGCAGCAGGATGCGGTTGACGATGAAGGCCGGGAAGTCTTCGGCAACCGTGATGGTCTTATCAAGGCTGTCGACGAAACCGCGCGCCTTCTCGAACGTGTCGTCTTCCGTTGCGATGCCGCGCACCAGCTCGACCAGCTTCATCACCGGAACCGGGTTCATGAAGTGAATGCCGATGAAGCGCTCGGGGCGATCCGTCTGTGCGGCAAGGCGCGTGATCGAGATGGACGAGGTGTTGGTTGCGACGATGGCCTCGGGGTTCAGAACCGGGCAGAGCTGGGCGAAGATCTTGCGCTTGACCGTCTCATCCTCGGTGGCCGCCTCGATGACCAAATCCATGTCGGCCAGTGCTTCCATGGTGGTCGCGGGCGCGATGCGGGCCAGCGCATCCTGGCGCACCTTGTCTTCCAGCTTGCCCGAAGAGACCTGGCGCGCCATGTTGCCGGAGATGGTTGCGATGCCGGCCTCGATCCGCTCCGAGGAAAGGTCGTAGAGCTTCACGTCGAAACCTGCCAGTGCAGCCACATGGGCGATGCCGCTGCCCATCTGACCCGCACCGATCACACCCACTTTTTCAATCTTTCCAGTCATGTCGAAAACCCCGTGAAGTGCGGTCCGCACCCTTCGTCGCTGTTGTTGCAGTGCAAACTAGATGGGCCGCGCAATGGCGTCTACCCCCGCTTACAAAATCCTTGGCCAGCTCTGCCGCGAACGGTGGCGCTGGCGGAGCCGTGAACGCCGCATAAAAAAAGCCCCGCTCGAAAGCGGGGCTGTTGCCTGAGATTCCGGTGTTCTGATTATTGGCTTAAAGCGCCTTTTCGAGCTCCGGCAGCACGTCGAAAAGGTCTGCAACCAGGCCGTAATCGGCGACCTGGAAGATCGGGGCTTCCTCGTCCTTGTTGATCGCGACGATCACCTTGGAATCCTTCATGCCCGCCAGGTGCTGAATCGCGCCGGAAATGCCGCAGGCAATGTAGAGTTCGGGTGCAACGACCTTGCCGGTCTGGCCCACCTGCCAGTCGTTCGGGGCATAACCCGCATCGACGGCAGCGCGCGAAGCGCCAACGGCAGCGCCCAGCTTGTCGGCAACCGGCAGGATGACCTCGTTGAACTTCTCTTCCGAACCGAGCGCGCGGCCACCGGAGATGATGACCCGTGCCGACGTCAGTTCGGGACGGTCGCTCTCGGCGATGCGGTTCTCAACGAAGCTCGACAGATCGGAAGCGGCAGGCGCGTCGATGGTCTCGACAGCAGCCGAACCACCCTCGGCGACAGCCTGGAAGGTGGCCGTGCGAACGGTGATGACGCGCTTTTCGTCGGTCGATTCGACCGTCTGGATCGCGTTGCCGGCGTAGATCGGGCGCTTGAAGGTCTTGGCGTCGACCACTTCGACGATGTCGGACACCTGCATCACGTCGAGCAGCGCTGCAACGCGCGGCATGACGTTCTTGCCGGTGGTGGTGGCGGGCGCGACGAAGGTGTCGTAATCGCCAGCCAGCGAGACAACCAGATCGGCCAGCGGCTCGGCGAGACGCTCGGCAAGCGCGTCGCTCTCGGCGAGCAGAACCTTGCGCACGCCGGCAAGCTTCGCTGCGGCATCGGCGGCAGCCTTTGCGCCCTTGCCGGCAACCAGCACATCAACGTCGGAGCCGATCTGGCTCGCGGCGGACAGCGCCTTGGCGGTCTGGTCGGAAAGGGTTTCGTTGTCGTGTTCGGCAACCAGAAGAATAGCCATCTTTTTTCCCTTCCCCTTAAAGCACGCCGGCTTCGTTCTTGAGCTTGTCGACCAGTTCGGCGACGGAGCCCACCTTGATGCCTGCCTTGCGGCCAGCCGGTTCCTCGGTTTTCAGCACGTTGAGACGCGCCTTGACCTCGACCCCGTAGTCACCCGGCGTCTTGGCGTCGAGCGGCTTCTTCTTGGCCTTCATGATGTTGGGCAGAGACGCGTAGCGCGGCTCGTTCAGGCGCAGATCCGTGGTCACGATGGCCGGCAGCTTGAGCTCGACCACCTGCAGACCACCGTCCACCTCACGGGTGACCTTGGCCTTGCCGTCGGCAAGCTCCACATCCGATGCGAACGTGCCCTGGCTCCAGCCGAGCAGCGCTGCAAGCATCTGGCCGGTCTGGTTGGAATCATCATCGATGGCCTGTTTGCCGAGGATCACGATCTCCGGCTTCTCTTCATCGGCCACGCCCTTGAGGATCTTGGCGACGTCGAGCGGCTCGACCGCATCGTCGGTCTTCACCAGAATTGCGCGGTCAGCGCCCATGGCGAGCGCGGTGCGCAGCGTTTCCTGGGCCTTGTCCGGGCCAATCGAAACGGCGACGATTTCTTCGACCTTGCCGGCTTCCTTCATGCGGATCGCTTCTTCGACCGCGATTTCACAGAACGGGTTCATCGCCATCTTGACGTTCGTCAGCTCGACACCCGAGCCATCCGCCTTCACGCGGGGCTTCACATTGGCGTCGATGACCCGCTTTACCGGAACAAGGACTTTCATGCGCATTCACCTTCCATGGTGGACTTCGGTTCTGATGCTGAATAACAGCAGGGTTCTGATGCTGAATAACAGCAGACGGATTAGCCGGTTAGCCGAATGCCGACATGTGCGGGGAAATTCAGAACACGCCTCCTCCCCCCTTCATGCGGCTCGCCGCCGGAGTTGGCGGGACCGTAGAGAGGCCTAACGTTCACGTCAATATGTCGAAACGCCCTATTGTCGTCCCCAGCGGGGCTGGCTGCTTTCGAGCGGCCGCGCCATGTCGGGTTTCTCCAGCTCCACCGCCCGCGGTTTTTCGATGCTGCGGTCGAACAGCGGCACATCGCGGCGCTTGAGGATAAACACCAGCACGGCGCCCGCCAGAATGCCGCCGGCATGGGCAGCCCAAGAGATCTGGTTTTCCGTGTCGATCACCAGCATCAGGAACTGAAAACCGATCCACAGCGCCAGAAGAACGAAGGCCGGAATGCGAAGCGGAATGCGGGCAAAGGCCAGCACCCACACTTTCACCCGGGGATGCAGGATCAGATAGGCGGCGACAATGCCGGCAATCGAGCCAGAAGCGCCGATCAGCGGCGCATTGGAAGCCGGCGCAATGAAGCCATGCATATAGGCGCCGGCCACGCCGCAGAGCACATAGAAGACCAGAAAGCGGAAATGGCCGAGCGCATCTTCCACATTGTCGCCGAACACCCACAAGAACAGCATGTTGCCGCCCAGATGCATCAGGTCGCCATGCAGGAAAGTGTAGGTGATGTAGGTCAGCGGTTCCGGCACGAGATCAAGCTCGGGCGGAAGCACGGCGAGATCGTAGGCGACGGAGGGAATGTAGCCAAGGCCAATCGCGGCGGCGAAAGCGAAATCAGTGCCGCCGACCGTCGTTATCAGATAGGCGATCACGTTGACCGCAATGATGGTCAGCGTGACATATTGGCGATTGATATGCCGCAGGCTGTTTGCGTCGTGCAGCGGTATGAACATCGGAGCCCTCTTCGCGGGCCCCGATCCCGGCCCGACTTTCGTCAGCGATTTTGCCCAGGCACCCATAGCACGTCGAGCGCGCCATTGTCATTGACGGCCCGGGAGGCGACGAAGAGGAAATCCGACACGCGGTTGATGTAGCGCATGGCCTCGTCACTCACGATTTCGCCCTCAATGGTTCCGAGTTCCACCATGAGGCGCTCGGCCCGCCGCGAGACCGTGCGGGCAAGATGAAGCGCCGCCGCCGCCGGTTTGCCACCGGGCAGAACGAAGGAGCGCAGCGGCGCAAGCTCGGCGTTCAGCGCATCGATATCCGCCTCCAGCCGGTCCACCTGGCTCTGGACGATGCGCAGGGGCTCATATTCCAGCACCTCGCCCGTGTCCGGCGTGGCAAGATCGGCCCCCAGGTCGAAAAGATCGTTCTGGATGCGCACAAGCATCGCGTCGATAGCCGGCGCGGTCTCGGCCAGATGAATGCGGGCCATGCCGATGCAGGCATTGGCCTCGTCCACCGTGCCGTAGGAGGCGACCCGCAAATCGCTCTTCAGGCGGCGCTCGCGCGAGCCGAGCCCCGTCGTCCCGTCATCGCCCGTGCGGGTGTAGATCTTGTTCAGCTTGACCATGAAGCGCCTCAGCCGCCCTTCGAGCGCGCGTAGTAGAGCGCGAGAACGACGAAGACGATGGCGATTGCCTGAAGGATGACCCGCGCCTGCATCAGCTTGTTGGACGTGTTGGCGGACCCGCCGCGCATCATGTTCATGAGGCCGCGAATGAGGACGATCACGACCGCCATCATCACGAGGATGGAGAGGATATTGAAGAGTGTTTCCATGGCGGTTTTCTTCTCGGATTCAACCCTGATTCGACAGGAAGCTGTAGAGCATGCGCGCAGGCAGGAGACGTTTCAATGCGACACCGATGCGCGCCGGTGTGGTTACCACATAGTGCGGCTTCGGGCGTGGGGAAAGAAGCGCGTGGGCGAGCTGAACATAGACCGCATCCGGCTCAAGCTTGAAGCGCGATTTCACGCCGCCCTGCCGCAACCGCGCCAGCTGCGCCTCATAGGCCTCGCGGTGAACGGAGTTTTCGTGGTCGATGAAACGCTCGAACCATGGCAGGCCATTGCTGGCCATTTTCGAGGCAATCGGCCCCGGCTCGATCAGCGAAACATGAATGCCCGATCCTTCCAGTTCCGCCCGCTGGCAGAGCATCAGCCCTTCCAGCGCATGTTTGGACGCGGCATAGGCCCCGCGAAACCTGATCGGCACGAGACCGAGGATCGACGAGCAGTGGACGATGCGGCCATGCCCCTGCCGGCGCATGACGGGTACGATGCGCCGGGTGAGATCGTGCCAGCCGAAGACATTCACCTCGAACTGATGACGCAGCGCCTCCACCGGCAGATCCTCGACCGCGCCGGCCTGCGCATAAGCGCCATTGTTGAAAAGCGCATCAAGCGTGCCGCCGGTGCGTTGCAGCACCTCTTCGACAAGGGCGGCAATTGATTCGGGCTCGGCGTAATCCAGATAAAGCGGCTCGATCCCCTGCGCCTCCAGCGTCGCGCGATCCTCCGGGCGGCGCACCGTTGCGAAGACCCGCCAGCCATCTTTTTGCAGGGCACTGGCGCACCAGGCCCCGATGCCCGATGATGCTCCGGTGATCAGAATTGTCCGGCCCTGGCCCATGAAATTCCCGTCTGCACTTGTTTATAAGTGCCTCGGTTTCACATATTGACCGGTGCGAAACAATAAAAAGCAGTCTTGGAATCGAACTGAAAGGAACAGCCGTGCGCGGACTGAACGCCACAAGACGCATCCTCGGCGATGCGCTCGGCCACTTCAACACCGATGACGGCTGGGCGATGGCCAGTCACGTGGCGATCTCGGCGCTGATGGCGCTGTTTCCTTTCCTGATCTTCGCAACGGCTCTCGCCAGCTTTCTGGGAGCCGACGCCTTTTCGCAGCAGGCGGTGGACCTTATCTTCGACACATGGCCCAAAGAGGTTGCAGAGCCGATCGCGCAGGAAGTGCACAATGTGCTTGGCGTGCGCCGCAGCGACGTCCTGACCTTTGGTGTCGTGCTTGCGGGCGTTTTCGCGTCCAATGGCGTGGAGGCGCTGCGCCTCTCGCTCAACCGCGCCTACCGGGTCAGCGAACAGCGTTCGATCTTTCGGCTGCGCGCGCAGAGCCTGATCTTCGTGCTGGTGGCGACCATCGGCTTTCTGGCGATCAGCCTGCTTCTCGTCATCGCGCCCGTGGCGCTGAACATCGCCGAAAGCAATTTCGAGTGGATCGCGCCCTATGTCGGCACCATCACATTCTGGCGCTACGTCATCGCGCTGACGGTTCTCATCCTGGCGCTGATCACAGTGCATCTGTGGCTGCCGGCGGGGCGTCGCAGCCTGCTGGATGTGTTGCCGGGCATTGCCTTCACCCTGCTCGGCTCGTTTGTCGGCTCGAGCGTCTTCGCGGCCTATCTCGGCCGTTTCAGCAGCTATGCCAGCACCTATGCCGGCCTCGCCTCGATCATGATCGCGGTGGTGTTCCTCTACATCATCTCGGCGATGTTCATTCTCGGCGGCGAGCTGAACGCCTCGATCAAGCGTTATCGCGAAGCACGCATCGTGGCCGGAGCCGACTGACGCGGGCTGCGGCGCGTCGCCAGCGCCACCCCGAATGTGGTGATGGCCATGCCGACAAGCTGGATCGGGCTCAGCGTTTCGTCAAACAGCACCCACGCCATCAGGGCGGTCACGCCCGGCACGAGATAGAACAGCGAGGCCACGCGGGCCACCTCTCCTTCGCGGATGAGGATCATCAGAAGGAAGATCGCGCCCAGCGACAGGACGAAGACCAGCCAGACCATGGCGAACACCAGTTCGCCGTTCAGCACGAAATCGCCGGTCTCGAACAGCGTGGCGATCAGGAAAGCCACCGCCCAGCCGCCGACATATTGCCAAAGCGTCACCGTGACCAGATCGGCGGTCGCCACGAAACGCTTCTGCCACACCGTGCCCACGCTCATGGCGATCACCGCGACGATGGCCGCGCCAAGCGTTGCAACCGTGACGCCGTCCGTGGCCGAGCCGAATTTTGGCGACAGCACGGTGGCGACGCCGACAAGCCCGACCACAAGGCCGAGCCAGTGCTTGCGCGTCACCGTCTCGCCAAGGAAAAGCCCGGCGATCACGGCGGTCAGCATGGGCTGGAGCCCGACGATCAGGCCGGCAAAGCCCGCCGGAAGCCCCTGACGGACAGCCCAGAACACGCCTCCCAGATAAACACCATGCATCAGCACACCGGCGATTGCCGCGTGCATGGCGTTCAACGGGCCAATCGCCTTCGCTTTCACCAGAGGGATGATCAGAAGCAGGACGCCGAAGGTGATGGCAAAGCGCACCCACAGAAAGGTGAAGGGCTCGGCCCAGGGCATGGCGTAACGCGCGCCGATGAAGCCCGTCGCCCAGAGGAGGACGAAGAGGGCCGGGATGGCCCGCGTAAGGTCTTGCATCGGTCTCTTGTCCCTGCGTCTGGAGCATCGGAAGGCCGGATTGCCCTTTGTTCGTCCCCATGGACGCACGGCAATCCATTGGCTGGCGGTCTGAGCGCGGCTTTATCAGCCACGCACCCCGCAAGGAAAGCGAAACATTTCCATCATACGATCAAGAAAGATGATCTGTTGCGCCACCGGGGGGATGCGCGAATGCTGATGAAACTGGACACGAGCTGGCTGTTGTTCGCGCTCGTTGCCGTGACAATGATCTCCTATATCCTCTCGCTCGGCCTCAGCGCCGCGCTGGGCGATGATGGATTCGGCACACTCGGCAACGCCACGATCATCACGCTCGCCTTTTTCGGCACCATTTATGTTTTCAACGAACGTGGCACGCGCTTCGGGAGCCTGCTCGACGCGGCGTTGGCGGGCCTCGGCGGCGCGTTTGGCGCGCTGCTCCTCCTCGTCATCATCAAGGCCATCATCAAAAGGATCGGCTAGAACCTCGGCCCGAAAAATGGAATCCGGTTTTCGGGTTGTTCCGATGCTCCAGGAATAGCTTGAAGCACCCTTTGTGCGTCGGTGCAGACCAACAGCGATCCAGGGTCAGGATACCGGAAAGCCGATCATGCGCCTGATGTCCTCCGGCGTTGCGCCGCTTGCCCTGAGGGCGTCGAGGCTGGTGTCACCCCGGCTCTTGGAAAGCTTGCGACCATCATCATCGAGGATCAGATCGTGATGGTGGTACTGCGGGACCGGCAGGCCCAGAAGCTCCTGAAGCAGGCGATGAACCGCCGTCGCGTAAAACAGGTCACGCCCACGCACCACATGGCTGACGCCCTGAAGCGCATCATCGACGACGACTGACAGGTGATAGCTTGCGGGGATTTCCTTACGCGCAATCACCACGTCGCCCCAGGCTTCTGGATCGGCGGCAACGCTTCCCGTCTCGCCCTTCGGTCCCTGCCCCGTCTCGTCCCAGAAAAGCGGTTTGCCCACATGCGCAATCGCCGCTCGCATGTCGAGACGCCACGCGAAGGCCGCCCCCTCGGCAATGCGCGCTTCGCGCTCTTCCGGCGTGAGATACCTGTCGTCGCCCGGATAAACCGGCGCACCATCCGGATCACGCGGCCATGACGCGCCATCAGCCTCGTAACAGGCAATGCTTGCCCGCACCTCGCCCCGGCTCATGAAGGCGGGATAGACAAGCTCCGCCTCGACAAGCTGTTCCAGAGCCGCACGATAATCGTCGAAATGCTCCGACTGACGGCGCACCGGCTGCTCCCAGTTAAGCCCCAGCCAGGCCAGATCATGCAGCACGCCACGCTCCAGCTCGGGCGTGCAGCGCGTCACGTCGATGTCTTCCATGCGCAGGAGAAACCGGCCATCGGCCTCGCGCGCCATCTGATGGTTCAAAAGCGCGGAATAGGCGTGGCCAAGATGAAGCTGGCCGTTCGGGCTCGGCGCGAACCGGAAAACCGGGCGTGTCATGGGTAAATCGTGAATCGGGTTGCGGTCGGCATTCATCGATTGCTACGGCTTTCTTTCGTGCTCGGCAAGAAGAGGACACAGCGCCGCCATGCACCGCATAGACACGGATGCGCACATTCTGGAGGCGCTGGACGCGCTTGTCGGGATCGATCCCCGCCTTGAAGCCGTGCGCGCGCGGGCGGGCGAGGTTCCGCTCCGGCGCACCGCACCCGGATTTGCGAGCCTCGTTTCCATCATCGTATCCCAGCAGGTTTCCCGCGCCAGCGCCGACGCCATTGAAGGGCGGCTTGTCAGGCTGGTGAATCCGCTGACACCGGACGCAGTGCTTTCGGGCGGCGAAGAACCGCTGATCGCTGCCGGCCTCTCACGCGCCAAGCAGCGCACCGTTCTGGCGCTCTCCTGCGCGATCCGGGATGACGGGCTCGACCTTGAGGCGCTGTGTGCGCTTGACGCCGATCAGGCCATCGCCCGGCTCACCGCGCTGCCCGGCATCGGCCCATGGACCGCGCAGGTCTATCTGCTTGTCGCCGCCGGTCACCCGGATGTGTTTCCGGCCGGCGATGTCGCGCTTCAGGCTGCCGTTGCCGATGCCCTGGCCCTGTCCGAGCGCCCCAATCCCCGCGATCTGGCCTTGCTGGCCGAATCATGGACGCCGCTTCGCGCCGTCGCCGCACGCCTGTTCTGGGCCTATTATCGGGAGAGAAAAGGGCACGAAGCCGCTCCTTTGCCCTGATCGACGCAAAAAACAGCGAAAAACCAGCTGTTTGAAATGTCATAAAGCAAAATATGCGCTTCACAATCCTGTCACGGCGGGCTTACAGTATTTGCATCGATCGACTTGGTCAGTTGAAGGAGCTTCAAAGACGTGACGATCGCGGCCTCGCCAGACAGCATGCCTGCTCTGGTGCTGAATGCGGACTACAGACCGCTCAGTTATTATCCTTTGTCACTGTGGTCGTGGCAGGATGCCATCAAGGCAGTCTTCCTCGACCGGGTGAACATCGTTGCCGAGTACGACCAGCAGGTTTCCTCGCCATCCTTCGCGATGAAGCTGCCGAGCGTGATCTGCCTCAAAACCTACGTAAAGCCGTCGCGCTATCCAGCCTTCACACGTTTCAACGTGTTCCTGCGCGACCGCTTCCGGTGCCAGTATTGCGGCACCCATGAAGACCTCACCTTCGATCATGTCGTTCCCCGCCGCCTTGGCGGTGTCACATCCTGGGAAAACGTGGTCGCGGCCTGCTCGCCCTGCAATCTGAAAAAAGGCGGCGTCATGCCTTCACGGGCAAAGATGTGGCCGCAGCAAAAACCCTACCGCCCCACCGTGCAGGATCTGCACAACAACGGGCGGCTCTTCCCACCCAACTATCTGCACGAAAGCTGGATGGATTACCTTTACTGGGATGTTGAACTGCAGCCCTAGCCTGTTCGCTAGCGGCTTTCCTACCGCTTGAAGGCGGCGCGAAGGGCGATGACCGCCCAGAGCGCGCTTGCAAGAACGTTCCAGCCAGCAAATGACAGGCCGAGGAAACGACCGGCCGCCTCGCTACAGGACGGCGGGATCACGGCGTTGAGCTGATCGAGCAGATTGCCACCGAAATCCTGGTTTGCGGCACCGGCTCCGCAATCGGCAGGGCCTTCCCACCAGCCCCATTCCACACCGGAATGATACGCACCGAGCCCCATGCCGTAGAGCATGAGCGCGCCACCGGCCAGAAGCAGGCCGCGCGTGACAATGGCGGGCGCTTTCAACCATGACGCCAGCAGCGCCAGAAGCATCAACGGCGCGCCGATGTAATAGGGCGTGCGCTGTTCGAGGCACAGCATGCAGGGAATGTAGCCGCCAATATGCTCGAAGCCGAGGGCGATGCCGACGGTCGCCGCCATGCCAACGGCCAGCAGCGCGGCGCTCAATTTCTGGGTGGCGCCGGTGGGAGCGGTAAGGGACATGGAAGGCCTCTAGAAAACGTAGCGGATGGCGACAAAACCACCGACCAGCAAAACCATGAAAAGGGTGAAAAGAAGGCCAAGATTCTTTTCGATGAAGACGCGGATCGGCGGGCCGAACTTGTAGAGCAGCCACGACACCAGAAAGAAGCGCAGGCCGCGGCCGATGATCGACACCACCACGAAGGTGACGAGGTTGAGCCCCGTCGCGCCCGAAAAGATGGTGAGTACCTTGTAGGGGAACGGCGTTACCGCCGCGAACAGCACACCCCAGCCGCCCCAGGTGTTGTACCAGCCGGCCACCTGATCGAAGGCATCTTCCTTGCCATAGAAGGCGAGAATCGGCTGCCCGACCGCTTCGTAGAGAAACGCGCCGATGAAATAGCCCAGAAGCGCGCCGAGAACGGAGCTGACGGTGCAGATGAGCGCGTAGCGCAGCCATTTGGCGCGCTCCGATAACACCATCGGAATCAGCAGCACATCCGGCGGGATGGGAAACACGGAGCTTTCGATGAAAGACACGGAGGCCAGCGCTTTTTCGGCATGCCGTGTGGCTGCCAGCGACATGGTCCAGTCGTAGAGTTTGCGAAGCATGGATGGCCCTCGATGAGGCGCTTTGTCTAGCCGCTGCGGCGGCCATGTGCAACGCTGGCGACAAAAGACGCGAAACGCGGGGCGTTTTGTCTCGCAAAGTGTTGACGGAGCCCCGCTTCCCCGTATAGTCCGCTGCCTGTCCGGCCGTTCGCGGCGGGCCCCTGTGGCGGAATTGGTAGACGCGCTCGACTCAAAATCGAGTTCCGCAAGGAGTGCTGGTTCGAGTCCGGCCAGGGGCACCATTTCCCCAAGGGACACTGGTTCCTTAGAGGGACACTGGCTCCCGAGAGCATCAAGGCGACGGACAGGGGAGGACATGTCACGACGATGCTTGAACGGCGCGAAAGCTACGAAGCGCTTTATGACGGGTTCCGCTGGAACATCCCGCAGACGTTCAATATCGGTACAGCCATCTCCAATGACTGGGCGAAACGCGCGCCCGAACGCATCGCCCTTTTCGAATACGGGCCCGGAGAGACACCGGCCACGCTGACCTATGGCATGTTTGCCGCGCAGTCCGATGCGCTGGCCGCAGGCCTTGCCAGAGCCGGCATCAGGCGGGGCGACCGGGTTGCGCTGCTCCTCCCGCAATCCTTCGAGACCGCGATTGCGCATGCTGCAATCTACAAGCTCGGCGCAATCGCAGTGCCGCTCGCCCTCCTCTTCGGGGCCGAAGCGCTCGAATACCGGCTGTTCACGTCGGGCGCTGCAGCGGTGATCACCAATGATACCGGGCTCTCCAAGATTGCGCGCATCCGGGACAGGCTCCCCGCACTGAGGCTTTCGGTCTGTGTGGACGGGGCAAGCGGCGACACGCAGGATTTTCACCGCATCATCGCCGAGAATGCCGGCCCCTTCGAAGCAGCCGCCACGGGACCGGACGATCCGGCCATGATGATTTTCACATCCGGCACCACCGGACCGCCCAAGGGCGCGCTGCACGGGCACCGGGTCTTGCTGGGGCATCTGCCGGGCGTTCAGTTCCACCATGAATTCCTGCCGCAGGACGGCGATCTCCTGTGGACCCCGGCCGACTGGGCGTGGGCGGGCGGACTGCTCAACGTGCTCCTGCCCGGCCTTTATCTCGGCACACCCGTCGTCGCGGGCCGGTTTGAGAAATTCGACCCCGAAACGGCGCTTGGCCTGATGGAGAAGATGAAGGTGCGCAACGCCTTCATCCCGCCCACGGCGCTGCGCATGCTGAAAGCCGTTCCCGATATCCGGAAGCGTTTCGACCTTTCCCTGCGCACCATCGGCTCCGGCGGCGAAGCGCTCGGGCGCGAAACATTCGAGTGGGCGCGCAATGCGCTCGGTCTGGAGATCAACGAGTTCTACGGACAGACCGAATGCAACCTCGTCCTTTCGTCCTGCCATGCGCTCAATGCGGGGAAGCCCGGCGCGATCGGCCTGCCGGTTCCCGGACACCGGGTTGCCGTCATCGACAGGGAGGGTCGCCCCCTGCCCGCCCATGAGGCTGGCGACATCGCCATTCTGAGGCCCGACCCGGTGATGTTTCTGGGTTACTGGGAGAACGAAGCCGCGACCGCCGAAAAATTCATCGGCGACTGGATGACGACCGGCGATCAGGGCGTTTGCGATGAAGACGGGTACATCCATTTCGTCGGACGCGACGATGACGTCATCACCTCGGCCGGCTATCGCATCGGGCCAACGGAGATCGAAGATTGCCTGACGGGCCATCCCGACGTGGCACTCGCCGCCGCCGTGGGCAAGCCCGATCCCGTGCGCACCGAAATCGTGAAGGCCTATATCGTCCTGCGCGAGGGAGCCGACCCCAGCGATGCGCTTGCCGAGGACATTCGATTATGGGTGCGTGAACGCCTTTCAGCCCACGAATATCCGCGCGAAATCGCTTTCGTGGAATCCATGCCCCTCACGACGACCGGCAAGGTCATACGGCGCATTTTCCGCGAGCGCGCGCGAAACGAACGTGCAGAAGATTAAAGGCTTTCGGGATCAGGCCGCATAGCGGCGAAGCTTGTGCGCAGCCAGGAAGTCGGGAATGTCGGAGGCAGGGATCGGCTTGCTGAACAGATTGCCCTGCGCTTCATCGCAACCCATGGCGCGAATGATGCGCAACTGCTCTTCCATCTCGACACCTTCCACCACCGTGGTCATGCCCAGCGTGAAGGCCAGGTTCACGATGGTCTGAACAATCGCCGCCTGATCCGCGCTCTTGGTGATTTCCTTGATGAAAAGGCGATCGATCTTCACCTTGTCGAAGGCGAATTTCTGCAGATAGCTGAGCGATGAATAGCCGGTGCCGAAATCGTCGAGCGAGATGCGGGTGCCCAGCTTGCGCAGGCGACGCAGATCCGTGTGCAGCTTGCGGCTGTCTTCCAGAAGCAGCGTTTCGGTGATCTCGAGTTCGAGGCGGTTTGCCGGCGTGTCGGTCTCGGAGAGAACACGCGCGACCGTCTCCACGATGTCATCCCGCTTGAACTGCATCGGCGAGAGGTTCGCAGCGATGCTGATATTGTCCGGCAGCGACTTCATCTCAAGGCAGACGCGGCGCAGCACCCATTCGCCGATGGGCACGATCGCGCCCGTTTCCTCGGCAATGCGGATAAACTCGTCCGGCGAGATCGGTCCGTGCACCGGGTGCGTCCAGCGCAGCAGCGCCTCGAAAGTGGTGACCCGGTTGGTTCCAAGCCCGATGATCGGCTGGAAGACGAGATGGAACTGCTCGTCCAGATTGGCCGCGCGCAACTCCGCCTCCAGTGAGCGACGGCGCTGCAGGCGCTTGTTCATGCCGGCCTCATAGAAGCGGAACACGCCGCGCCCATCGCCCTTGGCCTGATAGAGCGCTACGTCCGCCTGCATGAGAAGGTCACCGCCCTGTTCGTCGGCTTCGGCAATGGCGATGCCGACGCTTGCGCCGGTGAGCACCTGATGCCCCTCGATGATATAGGGTTCGTCCAGCGCCTCGATCAGCCGCTTGGCCAGGCTGCTCGCCTGCTCCGGCTTTTCGACATTGCCCTGAACAACCACAAATTCGTCGCCGCCAAGACGCGCCACCGCATCCGTCTCGCGCACCGTGTTGCGAATGCGCCCGGCAACAGCGCGCAGAAGGGCGTCGCCAACCGGGTGGCCGAGCGTGTCGTTGATGCTTTTGAAATTGTCGAGGTCGACGCACATCACCGCCGTGGCGAGGCCCCGGTCGCTGCTGGAGGCAAGAATGTCCTCCAGCTGCTCACGCATCAAAATGCGATTGGGAAGATCGGTCAGCGTGTCGTGGCGGGCCATATAGGCAACCTGCGCCTGCGCCTTGTGCCGCTCGGTTATGTCTTCATAAGTCGCAACCCAGCCGCCGCCGCGCATCGGCTGGTGGGAAATCAGAATGGTGCGCCCATCGCGCAGTTCCTGTATCAGCGTATCGGACCGATCCTCTTCGATCAGCTTGCATTGCATCTGAGAGAGCTGTTCGGCCTCATATTCAGCGCAGGCGCCCGTCTCGACCATATGCTGGATCAGCATGTCGAGCGACGTGCCCAGCCGGAGCTGCTCCTGGCTCAGGCCGTAGATGTTCTCCATCTTCTGATTGCTGACGATGAGCTTGCCCTCTGCATCGAACATGCAAAGGCCGTGGGACATGTTGTTCAGCGCCGTGTTGAAGAGCAGGTTCTGGGTAATCAGCTCTTCATTGGCGCGACGTGCGGCGGCAGCGCTTTCGCTGAGCTCCGCGCTCGTTCGCAACAGATCCTCATTGGTCGCTTTCAGCCGCTGCTGCACACTGATCTGCAGCCGGTGCTGCCATCGCAGCATGGCGATGAAGATGAAGCCCGACACGACGAGCGAAAGCGCAAGGGATGAGAATATCCAGTGCAGCGTGAGAAGCTGCCGCTGATCCTCCGCCTGCGCCGTCGCTCCATATTCATTCGCCTTGGAAGCGAGCGCGACCATCTTGCGTTCAAGCGGCGCTGTCAGGTCGAGCGCCTGCTGGGCCACTTCCGGATCGTCGATTTCGCCGATAAATCCGCCGATTTCGTCCAGCGCGCTTGCCAGTTCGTCGACCGTTTCCCGGTTTTCCGGCAATGCAGTGACGAAGTTCATGAATTCGCCCTGCTCGAACAGGCTCAGCCTGCTGAGCAGGATCTGGTAGCGCAGCTCCACATCCTGCTTGGTAACCTGCGGCGGATCGATGAGAGCCGCCGTCAGGGTCCGCCTGAAGCGCAGGAGCTCGTTCATGCCCTGGCTGGCGCTATAGGCGATGTTGTAGCGGAAGATCTGCGTCAGTGCTTCCTGACGCTGGAACACCAGAACAGAAATATAAAGCGCCGCAACGGCCAATGCGATCATGCCGATGGAAAGAACCACCTGCACTACACGAGAGGCCGTGCGACGCTTCATATGTATTGTTTCCGGTTCCGCCATGAACAGAGCTTGTCAGACGCCTAGCGAACGGTAAAGCGTCGAATCTGCCAAACAGAACGAGAGTAGTATTTCTGCGTGTTCAGTTCAGGTGAGGAATCGTAAGGATAGACGATGAAGAGCGGCCCCTTGTCGCTGACCGGCATGTACTCTCCGTCGCGCTTGTAGGCGAGGATCGTGCCATGTTCGGCAAAATCGGCAATCGGCACCGGCGCCTGATAGTCGTTCAGCGCCGTTACAACCACTTCCTTGCCATCTGCCTGAACGAGCTTCATCAGCTCGGTCATCAGCGCCCCTTCGAACTCGACCTCATTGTCGAACCAGGGTGTGCTCGTCTTGATCTTTGCGGATTTCAGCTTCTCGAGCATGGCGATATCGAAATCGGCGACGCCTTCCCCATTGGTCGCACCGATATTGCCGTCAATCGTCAGGATGACATTGCCCTCGGGCTTTGGCAGTTCGGCATTCTGCGCAGCGGCCGGAGCCACAAACGAGAAAAGCAGCACCGCCAGTGCCGCAAACCAGCCTCCGCGGTTATTTTTATTGGTCATTCTTGAGCCTCTTTGCTGGCGTAAATTAAAACGCAGCCAAGGATAATGCCGGCTAACCAAACAACAGGTTAACGGCACGCCTCTTTTGGCACACTCGTCCCGGTAGATTGACAGGCATCAAAGCGGGTGCCAAACCTTTAAGCCAAAAGGATTATACAACAGATCGTCCGATCGACCTACGGCAGGCGTCGCTCAGCCTTGAGGAAAGGTAAAGCTTCCTCCGGAAGAAACGATCGTGAGTCCGAAAATCCATTTAAAGTCAGGGGATTAGGAAGTGGAAACGTACAAGGAATTTACATTCGAGGCCGCGCACAAGCTGGAGCCTTATTCCGGTCTGCACGGGCATTCCTTCAAGGTCTCCGTCCATCTCGTCGGCGAACCTGACCCGGTTTATGGCTGGGCGGCTAATCTCTATGAAGTCGAACAACAGATAGCCGTCGTCCACAAGACCCTGGACCACACCTATCTGAACGAGATCGACGGCCTGTCGGTCCCTTCGCTCGAAAATCTTGCCAAATGGATTTTCGACAAGCTTTCGGAGACAACGCTCACGGTTGATCGTGTTGAGGTCAAGCGTGGACCTGACGGGCAGGCCGAAGGCTGCGTCTACAGCCCGCGCGCGGCTGCCTGAAAAGGCTTTCCGCTGCCGGAGCGATTTCGGGGAGCATGAAGCTCCCCGACAGGATCATTTCTGGTTCGCAACCACCGCGTCGATCAGACGCCCGGCATCCGGGCTCGCCCATTCGGCGGGTCCGTTCATATGCGCCATGAGGCAGCCTTCCCCATCGAGAAGCAGCGTCACCGGCAGGCCAAGCGCCAGCCCCTGACTTTTCAGATCGTTGAAAATCTTCATCGAACTGTCGCGGTAATAGCCCAGGGCCTCAATGCCCGTTTCTTCCAGGAACGCAGTCGGCTTTTCATCGTCGCCGCGATCCACATTGACCGCAACAACCTCGAAATCGTCGCCGCCTTTGGCAGATTGCAGCGCATCAAGCGCCGGCATTTCCTCACGGCAGGGCGTGCACCAGGTGGCCCAGAGATTGATCAGGATCGCACGGCCCGAAAAATCTCCGACCGACATCGCCTCGCCGTCGGGACCGGCAAAGGCCAGTGTTTTCAGCGAGCGCGGCGGATCGGCAGCCAGCATGGCCGCCACGTGACCGGTTGCCGCAGCGCCAATGGCGCGCGCCTGCTCCTGCTTCGCCTCACAGACGGCATTGTCTGCATCGACGGCAATCTGGGTCGCCGGCTTGTTGCCATCCAGCCCACCCTTCACGTATACCGCAATCGCACCCGCTATAGCGCCCGCGGCAACAGCCAGGACGACCAAGCGAAGTGCCGGGAATTTTTGTTTCTGCTTCGACATTCTTCTTTCCACACTAGCGCCCGGTTATCATGATGAGCGAAGACCAAGCCAGCAACCGCATGTGGGGCGGACGTTTTGCCTCAGGACCCGATGCCGTCATGGAAGCGATCAACGCATCCATCGGTTTCGACAAGAAGCTTTACGCCCAGGACATTCGCGGCAGCCTGGCCCACGCCGCCATGCTGGCAAAGACTGGCATAATTTCGGCTGACGACGAGAAAAAAATCGTTGAGGGCCTGAACACGATCCTGTCAGAGATCGAGGCTGGCTCCTTCACCTTTTCCACCAGGCTCGAAGACATTCACATGAATGTCGAGGCGCGTCTGGCCGAGCTTATCGGACCGGCCGCAGGACGCCTGCACACGGCGCGTTCGCGCAATGATCAGGTGGCGCTCGATTTCCGCCTCTGGGTCAAGGAAGAGCTGCAGCGCGTCGATGCCGCGCTTGGCGGCCTCATCGAGGCCTTTCTCATCCGCGCCGAGGAACACGCTGCGAGCGTCATGCCGGGCTTCACGCATCTGCAGTCGGCACAGCCGGTCACGTTCGGCCACCATCTGATGGCCTATGTCGAAATGTTCGGCCGCGACCGTTCGCGCGTGCGCGACGCCATCGAGCGGCTGGACGAAAGCCCGATCGGCGTGGCCGCCCTTGCCGGCACCGGTTTCCCCGTCGACCGTCACATGACGGCAGAGGCGCTCGGTTTCCGTGAGCCCACCCGCAACTCCATCGACACCGTGTCGGACCGCGATTTCGCGCTGGAGTTCCTGTCGCTTTCGGCCATCTGCGCCATTCACCTTTCGCGTCTGGCCGAGGAAATCGTCATCTGGTCGACGCCGCAGTTCGGCTTTGTGCGCCTGTCCGATTCCTTCTCCACCGGTTCCTCGATCATGCCGCAGAAGAAGAACCCGGACGCCGCTGAACTGATCCGCGCCAAGACCGGCCGCATCAATGGCGACCTGATCGCGCTGCTGACGGTGATGAAAGGCCTGCCGCTCGCCTATTCAAAGGACATGCAGGAAGACAAGGAAGCCGTCTTCGACGCTGCCGAGACGCTCGACCTGATGCTTGCCGCGATGACCGGCATGGTCGGCGACATGGAGGTCAACACGACCGCCATGAAGGAGGCCGCCGGAGCCGGTTTCTCCACCGCAACCGACCTGGCCGACTGGCTGGTGCGTGAAGCGGGCCTGCCGTTCCGCGAGGCCCATCACGTGACGGGCCGCGCCGTGGCGCTTGCCGAGGAAAAGAAGTGCGGGCTTGAAGAGCTTGCGCTGGAAGACCTGCAGGCGATCAACCCGGCCATTCACGATGGCGTTTTCTCGGTGCTGTCGGTCAGCAATTCCGTGAAAAGCCGCACCTCCTATGGCGGCACCGCACCCTCCGAAGTGGCCCGCCAGATCAGCGCATGGAAGAAACGCCTGAAACGGGATGCAACGCCCGCCAAAAAGCGCTAAAACGCAGCCCACGCACTTTCGAGGAATGGAACGCTCATGACGGCCCGCCGCACGCTCACCCTTGTCATGCTCGGCCTCGCGCTCGGCCTTGCCGCCTGCGGGCGCAAGGCGCCACTTGATTCGCCCTATGAGGCGGCAGTGGATGCGCGCAAGGAAGCTGAACGCAACGACCAGCCCGTCCCGCCGGCGCCGGAAAAACCGGTCGAAGATCGTCCGTTCATCCTCGACGGTCTGCTCTAGAGCATCGGACCGAAAAGTGGGAACCGGTTTTCGGATAATCCGATGCTCCATCGATAAGTCCAGACCCAAAAAAGGCTTGCGCCGCGTGACGGCGCGAGCCAGACAACCAAACGCTCAGCCGAAAGCCTGCTGCCGTGAATCATTTCGAATATCGTGACGGCGTGCTGCACGCCGAAGACGTGCCGGTGCCCGCCATTGCGGAAGCCGTCGGCACCCCGTTCTACTGCTATTCCACGGCAACGCTGACGCGCCATTACCGTGTCTTCTCGGAAGCTTTCGAGGGGCTGGACGCGCTCGTCTGCTACGCCATGAAGGCAAACTCCAACCAGGCCGTTCTGACCACGCTTGCCCGCCTCGGCGCCGGCATGGATGTGGTCTCGGAAGGCGAGCTGCGCCGTGCGCTGGCCGCCGGCGTGCCTGCGAACAAGATCCTGTTTTCCGGTGTCGGCAAAACCGCGCGCGAAATGGACTTCGCGCTCCAGGCCGGCATTCTCTGCTTCAACGTCGAATCGATGCCCGAGCTTGAACAGCTCTCCGCCCGCGCCACCGCGCTGGGGCTGACGGCCAATGTGTCGCTGCGCATCAATCCCGATGTCGACGCGAAAACACACAAGAAGATCTCCACCGGCAAGGCGGAGAACAAGTTCGGCATCAGCTGGAAGGACGCCCGCGCCGCCTATGCGCGCGCCGCCGGGCTTCCGGGCCTGAAAGTGTCCGGCATCGACATGCATATCGGCAGCCAGATCACCGAACTGCAGCCCTTTGACGATGCTTTCGCATTGCTGACGGAGTTGACCGAAACCCTGCGCGCCGACGGCCACGCCATCGAGCATGTGGATCTCGGCGGCGGCCTTGGCGTTCCCTATGCGGAGGATGGCGACCAGCCGCCCCTGCCTGACGCCTATGCCGAAGTCGTGCGCAAGCACATGAAAAAGCTCGGCCTGAAGGTCATGCTCGAACCCGGCCGCCTGATCGCCGCCAATGCCGGCATCCTCGTGTCGGAAGTGGTTTATGTGAAGGAAGGCGAAGCGAAGAACTTCGTCATCGTGGACGCAGCGATGAACGATCTCATCCGCCCCACGCTTTACGAGGCGTTCCACGCCATTCGCCCCGTCGCCGAACCGGACAAAGATGCCGGCACGCTCATCGCCGATGTGGTCGGCCCGGTCTGCGAGACCGGCGACTATCTGGCGCTCGACCGCGAGCTGCCTGCGCTCAAGGCCGGTGACCTGATCGCCGTCGGCTCTGCCGGCGCCTATGGCGCGGTGCAGGCCTGCACCTACAATTCGCGCCCGCTTGTCCCGGAAGTGCTCGTGAATGGCGACCGGTTCCACGTGATTCGGCCCCGGCTGAGCCTTGAAGAGCTGATCGCGCTCGATTCGATGCCGGACTGGCTCGCCGAGTAAAACCACCTGCAGCGCGCGGATCACAATTTCGCGCGCCGCCTCGCCTTCGCCGCGTTTACTGCTATCCTTCATAATGACAGGGCGTGCGATTCACGCGCGCTGCGGCAATGTGCAGAGAGCGCCTATGGCTGAAACACCGACAGGGCAAACGCACAGGAGCCGGTTCGCGCGCCTCGCGCGCACCCGGTTTGCCATTCGTTCCGTCATGGTGGTGGAACGTCTCTGGCCGCTTGTACTGCCGCTCGTTGTCCTTATCAGCCTGTTCCTGAGCATTTCCTGGCTTGGCCTCTTCAGGCTCATGCCCGACATGGTGCGGACCGCCGTTCTCGGTCTGCTCGGACTTGCAAGCCTCGCCGCACTCTGGCGCCTGCGCAGCTTCCGCCGCCCGCAACCGGCTGAAATCGACCGGCGCATCGAGCGGGTCAATCAACTTGAGCATGAGCCCGTCGCAACGCAATCGGACCGGCTCGCCGGCAGCCAGAACGAATTTGCCGACGCCTTATGGCGCGAACACCAGAAGCGCATGGCCGGAAGGCTGAACAATCTGCGCGGCGACCTGCCGGAAACCGGCGTGCCGGAAAAAGACCCCTGGGGCCTGCGCGCAGCCGCTGCATTGCTTCTGGTCATTGCGGCAGCCTTCTCCACCGGCCCCTATGGCGGCAGCATTCTGGACGGTTTTCGGGCCAATGGCGGGGCGGAAGTGGTTCCCCCGCGCATCGATGCCTGGGTGACGCCGCCCAACTACACCCGCCGCGCACCGCTCTATCTGACCGCAGAGGCCAATCGCGAAACCGACCACTTCACCGTGCCGCAGGGCAGCATGCTCGCGCTGCGGGTCACCGGCGGATCGGGCACGGAAACGCTTTCCTTCCTTGGCGTCGATGACGCGGAAACCCTGATCGAGCCGGAAGGCGCGTCGCAGAGCGAAACGCTATCCTCCGCCGCCACCGCCCGCCGTTTCGCCAGCACGCTTGCCGGCGATGGCAAGCTCATCCTGAAGCGCGACGGTCAGGAGATCGAAAGCTGGCTCTTTTCGGTGACGCCGGACAATCCCCCGGCAATCCGCTTTGCCGAAGACCCCAGACGCGCCGTCAATGGCGCGCTGGAACTCGTCTACGAAATCGAGGACGATTACGGGGCTGCCGAAGCCCAGGCGCTGTTCAGGCAGGCCTGGCAGGCGACCGATGCACGCCCGCTCTACGAAGCGCCCGACCTGGCGCTCACCCTGCCGCGCCGCGATGGCAAGAGCATCGCCGCGAAGACCTCACGCGACCTCACCGAGCACCCGTGGGCCGGCAGTTCGGTGACGATTACGCTGCGCGCGGTCGACGATGCAGGGCAGGAAGCGCTGAGCGAAGCGAAAGTCGTTACCCTGCCGGAGCGCATCTTCACCAATCCGCTGGCCAAGGCGCTGGTGGAGCAGCGCCGCATTCTGGCGCTGGACGCCAATGGCAAGCAGCGCGTTCTCGACCTGATGGACGCGGTCATGACATGGCCGGAGAGAACGCTGAGCGATCTCGCCCATTTCCTCGGTGTTTCGGCGGCCCGCTCGCGGCTTGCAACGGCGCAGTCGGACGACCAGTTGCGCAGCGTGGTCGATTATCTCTGGGAGATCGCACTCATCATCGAGGATGGTGACCTCACCGCTGCCGAGAAGCGTCTGCGGCAGGCCCAGGAAGCCCTGAGGCAGGCGCTTGAAGACGGCGCGAGCGACGAGGAAATCGCCCAGCTGATGGACGAATTGCGCAGCGCCATGCAGGAGTTCATGCGCGAACTCGCCGAGCGCGCGCAGCAGAACCCCGATCTGGCCCAGCAGATGCCGGAGAACAGCCAGATGCTGAACCAGAGCGATCTGGAGCGCATGCTCGACCAGATCGAGGAACTGGCAAAATCCGGCGCGCGCGATCAGGCGCAGGAACTGCTCTCCCAACTTGAGAACATGATGAACAACCTGCAGGCCGGCCGCTCCCAGCAGGGGCAGCAGGGTGGCCAGCAGTCGGAAATGCGCCAGCAGATGGACGAGCTCGGCAATCTGATGCGCAAGCAGCAGGAGCTGATGAACGAGACCTTCCGCATGGACCAGATGGAACGCGGGCAGCGCGGGCAGCCCGGTCAGGAAGGCCAGCAGGGCGAGCGCGGTCAACAGGGGCAGGAAGGGCAAAATCAACCCGGTCAGGGCCAGCAGCCCGGACAGGGTCAGGGCATGACACCTGAAGAATTCGCTGACGCCATGCGCGGCCTGCAACAGGGTCAGGGCATGCTGCGGCAGGATCTGGAGAGCCTGATGGAGGGCCTTGAGGGGCTCGGCATCAAGCCCGGCGAAGGTTTCGGCGAGGCCGGCGAGGCCATGGGCGAAGCCGAAGGCGCGCTTGGCGAGGGCGAAGGCGAGCAGGCCGTGGGCGAACAGGGCCGTGCGCTCGAAGCCCTGCGGCGCGGCGCGCAGGACATGATGAACCAGATGCAGCAGGCCATGCAGGGTGAGCAGGGCGGCGGCGAACAGGGCTATCGGCAGGGCAATAATGGCCGCGATCCGCTTGGGCGTCCGCAGGCGACCACGGGGCCGGATTTCGGCGATTCGGTCGACGTTCCCGACGAGATCGACACTCAGCGCGCGCGCCGCATTCTGGACGCCATCCGCAAGCGCCTCGGCGATGCGCTGAGCCCTGCCCTCGAAAAGGAATATCTCGAACGGCTACTCAACATGCAGTAGCCGACTGCCGGGGCCTTCGCCCGCAGAACAACCCGGACCCGTCACGTTTCGGCATTTTGCGTATTTTCATTTCATGAAGCGGAGGGGTGCGATGAGTGATGCGATAAATCTGGCGGAAAAACTGTCTGCCTTTGACGAAAAATGGTCACCGCGAACCGTGGCCACCTTCAACGGCCATGACGTGATGGTCGTGAAGGTCGAGGGCGAATTCAAATGCCATTCTCACCCCGACACCGACGATTTCTTTCTCGTGCTAAAGGGCGAAATCGACATTCAGCTGCGCGACCGCACCGTCACGCTGAAACCGGGTGAAATGTTCGTCGTGCCGAAAGATGTCGAGCATTGCCCGGTGGCCCACAAGGAAGCGCATCTCCTCTTGATCGAGCCAACGGGCACACCGAACACCGGCGACGCAGCCACGGCTGCGAAACGCACGGTCATCTGATCGCCCGCCCCCATCCGGAGGCATGGCGGGCAATCTGAACCATTGCAGAAGCGCCGGTCAGGCGGCGAGTGCAGAAGCGCCGGTCAGGCGGCGAGAACCTCGCCAACCCGCTGGCGCAGTTCGCTCAGCGTGAAGGGCTTGTTCACGACGCCCTTGACGGTGCCTTCAAGCTCCACGGCACGTTCGCGCTGATCCGCATAGCCGGTCATCAGGAGAAGACGCAGGCCCGGAAAGGCGTTTGCCACGGCCCGCGCCATCTCGATGCCGTCCATGGCCGGCATACGAATGTCCGACAGGACCAGATCGTAATCGCCGGCCGTTTCATTGATTCGCTCAAGCCCTTCCAGCCCGTCACCCGCGGTTTCCACGGTGTGACCGGCAGCGCTCAGCGCGCGGGCGGTAAAATTACGTACGGAGTCGTCGTCTTCGACAATAAGAAGCTTAGCCATGACCTGTTTTCACCCGATCCGATTACCCTTCGGTAAATACGCCAGCCCCCACTTTTCTAAAAATCACTCCGTTCAGGCATCGCCCTTGACGATGCCGACGAAAGGCAGCTCGCGAAACGCGTGCGCCACGTCCATTCCATAGCCCACGACAAAATAGTCGGGGCATTCAAAACCGACAAAATCGGCGTCGATTTCCGTCTGCCGCCGCGAATGCTTGTCGAGCAGCACCGCTACGGACACCGATTTTGCGCCGCGCGACATCATCAGTTCGCTCGTGTGCTTCAGTGTCTTGCCGGATTCCAGAATGTCATCGACCAGAAGGATGTCGCGCCCTTTCACATCGTTGTCGATGTCGCGCAACACCTTGATCTTGCCGCTCTCCGTGCCCGCCCCGTAGCTGGAGATCATGATGAACTCCACTTCCGGCGAGATGCCCACATCGTGCATTGCGCGGATCAGATCGGCTGCGAAAATAAACGATCCCTTGAGAACGGAGATCACCAGAAGGTCGTCATACTCGCGCGAAGCGATGTCCTTGGCGAGCTCCAGATTGCGCCTTGCGATGGTCGAGGCCGAGAACAAAACCTCGATTTCCTTGCCGCGTACAACAGGCATGGGGCGGCGAACTCCTGTAAGGGCGGCCCGAAACGATCTGGTCCGGAACCGGGTATTCAGCAGATGATCTACGACGAACGAAACGTCACAGAAACGGACTTTACACCTTCACTAGGCGCGACCAGTCGACTGGAGAAGGGAAAGCGCGCGCCCGGTCCGAGGTGTTGTTCGTTTGTCCCCAAAAAATAACGCGTTGTCGAGCCGTTTTCGGAGGTAACGTTGATGGAGATTGATGGAATGGCGACAATCTTGCTGCCGCCGTTAAAGGCTGCGCCATCAACGATGAGAAGCGCCTGCGATCCCTGCCGCTCGACGCGCGATGTCACCTCCACCAGACGCAGGGTCTGCGACGGCGCCTCCCGCTGACCGAAATCCATCGCCTGCACCAGGCTGTGCCCGCCAGACACCCAGAACGCGCCGGCGATGAAGAGCGCGCCCACCGCCCAGAACAGCGGGCCTGCCGGCCCGCGCTTCACGCGCCGGTGCGCAGCGCCCGGTTTCAGCATGTCGAGGCCCGAGACGGTTTCACCCGACGGCAGCGCCGCGCGCGGCTTGCGCGCTTCGGTGTTCTCGCCGGGCGCAAGCGTTTCGAAGCCCACATCGACCACATCGCGCCCGGCATCGCGCCCGGCATCGCTTTGGCGCTGCGATCCGCGCGCCCGGTCGGGCATCATGATTTCGCCCGAAAGAGGGCGTGCGCTGTCGGAGTGCCTCATAGCCGGCAGACTATCCTTTCGTGATCCGCCTTTCCGGGCTAAATGGAAATGGTTAATGCTTCGACCTCCCGCATATCAAGCAGGAGTTAACTTGCTATTAACCATGCGCATTGATGGTCTGACAGAATGCGTCCCGGCAACACCCGCCACCCAACGAACGCAGGTTCCTCGTGATTCGATTTGAAAATGTCGGCCATAGATACGGGATGGGTCCGGAGATCCTCCGCGATGTCTCGTTTCATTTGCCGGAGCGATCCTTCCAGTTTCTGAGCGGCCCTTCGGGCGCCGGCAAGACAACGCTCCTGCGCCTGCTTTTCATGTCGCTGAAGCCGACGCGCGGCCTGATCACGATTTTCGGCAAGGACCGCTCCAAGATCACCCGCACGGAGCTGCCGCTCCTGCGCCGCAATATCGGCGTGGTCTTTCAGGACTTCCGCCTGCTGGATCATCTCACCACCTATGAGAATGTGGCGCTGCCGCTGCGCGTTCGCGGCCGCGATGAATCCACCTATCGCAGCGACGTGATCGAACTGCTGAAATGGGTGGGTTTAGGTGAGCGCATGCATGTGCTGCCGCCCATCCTGTCCGGCGGTGAAAAGCAGCGCGCCGCCATCGCCCGCGCCCTCATCGAGCAACCCCGCATCCTGCTTGCCGACGAACCGACCGGCAATGTGGACCCGCAACTGGCCCGCCGCCTGCTGCGGCTGCTTTTGGAGCTCAACCGGCTCGGCACCGCCGTCGTCATCGCCACCCACGACCTCGGCCTGATGGATCAGGTGGATGCGCGCCGCATGGTGCTCTCGGGCGGAAGGCTGGAAATCTATGACTGAGACGACCCGCCTCCTGAAAAATGTCGGCGCACGCCTGAGTTCGGGCGCGCGCGGCGCGGTGTCGCGCAAGCAGACACCCATCGTGCCGTCGGACAACATTGCCGGCCGCGCCATGGTGCTCGTTATCGCGATCATGACCTTTCTTTCATGCCTCACCCTGGGCGCGGTGACGCTGGTGCGCGACACCGCCTCCACCTGGCAGACGCAGATCTCCCGCGAAGCGACCATCCAGATCAAACCCGATGAGGGGCTGGACATGGACGCCGCCCTCGCCCAGGCCCGCGACATCGCCGCCGGTTACAATGGCGTTCTCAACGCAAACATCGTCGACGCCGAGGCCACCGCACGCCTGCTCGAACCGTGGCTCGGAACCGGTCTCGACATTGAGAGCCTGCCCGTCCCCCGGCTCGTGATCGTCACCATCGACCCGACAGCACGGCCCGATTTCGCGGCTATGCGCGCAGAACTGTCGCAAAACGTCGCCAATGCGACGCTGGACGATCACCGCACCTGGGTCGACCGGCTCGTCGCCATGGCGCGCACCACGGTCACCATCGGCATGTCCGCGCTGGCGCTGATGCTTTCGGCCACGGCGCTCACCGTCATCTTCGCCACGCGCGGCGCGATGGCCGGCAATGGACACATCATCGAGGTGCTGCATTTCGTGGGAGCGGAAGCGCCCTTCATCGCCTCGCAGTTCCGCCGGCACTTCCTGTTTGCCGGCATGAAAGGCGCTGCCGCCGGCGGCCTTGCCGCCATCCTCGTTTTCATCGGCTTCTACTGGTGGTCATCGCGCAACATGGCCACGCCCGAGGCCGATCAGGCCACGGCCCTTTTCGGCAATTTCGCCATCGGCCCATCCGGCTATATCGGCGTCGGCGCAATCGTGATCGTGATTGCCGTCCTGACGGCGGCAACCACCCATGTGACGGTGCTCTCCTATCTGAAGAATGTCGACACCGCCCATCCCGACACGATGTAGCCGCGATGATGTCCCAATTGACCTGTTCACCGGATGCGTGTCGACTATCCATCGCCGCAATTTGCAGTTAACGATCACCGCATGACACAGGAGCCCCAGCATGGCCTGAAAGGCCAGGGTCACGCACCACGCCGCAGCCGGCGATCCGGCGCGCGTCGCGTGTTCAGGGTGCTTTTGCTGGTGTGCACCATCGGTGTGTTCGTTTTCATCGCAGGCTTCGGTTTATTTGCCGACCATATCGGCCATCTCTCCGTCCCCCGCGACATTGACGATGCAGACGGCATCGTCGTCCTCACCGGCGGCCAGTCGCGCATCGACGCCGCTGTCGAACTCCTGAAAAACGGCAAGGGCAAACGCCTCCTCATCAGCGGCGTCAACCCGATCGCCCGGGCAGACGATCTGCGGATCGCCACCGGCAGCGAGACAGAACTCTTCGAATGCTGCGTCGACATCGACCATGCCGCGCTCGACACGATCGGCAATGCCGAGGAAAGCGCCAAATGGGTGCAGGCCAACGCCTATGACAGCATCATCCTGGTGACCAACAACTACCACATGCCGCGCAGCCTTCTGGAAATGCGCCGCCTTTTGCCCGATGCGCAGGTGCATCCCTATCCCGTGGTCAACACGCCGCTCGACAATGGCGCGTGGCTCGCAAAGCCGAACGCGCTGCGCGTGCTCGCCACGGAATACACGAAATATGTCGGCGCACTGGTGCGCGAGGTCGTGCCCCTTCCCCGCATGACATTCCTGAAAAAGACGGCAGAAACCGCAAAGGCCGATCTGCAGGGAAATTGAAATCCGGCCGCACTCCCCGCACCACACTCTGGCCACAGGCGCTTTGCCTCGCTCCCCGGTTGCTGTAAGAGCCTCACAAGAACCTAGAGCGTTTCCGCTTTTCGCTGAATCGTGAAAACGCTCTAATTCATTGTTTTCGTGCAATTCCGGACGGAAAACCGGTTCCCACTTTTCCTGGAATTGCTCAAACGGGCCATATTCATGCTCCTCATCCGATCAGCCGCCTTCAATGCCGTCTTCTACCTGAACCTCATCGTGCAGATGCTGTTCTGGACGCCCATCTTCTTCCTGCTGCCACGCAAGAAGGCGTGGTTCGTGCCGAAGTTCTGGGCCGCCTCAAGCCTGTGGCTGCAACAGGCAATGACCGGCGGGCGCTCGGAGATTTCGGGGCTGGAGAACCTCCCGGACGGTCCCTGCATCATCGCGCCCAAGCATCAGTCCTTCTGGGACACGATTGCCTTTCTGCCGCACATCCCCGATGCGCTCTACATCCTGAAGCGCGAACTGATGTGGATCCCCTTCTTCGGCTGGTACGTGGCCAAGATGCGCATGATCCCGATCAATCGCGGCAGCCGCACCAAGGCCCTCAAGCAGGCGGTAAAACAGGCCCATGAGCTGATGAAGGAAAATCGCCAGCTCATCATCTATCCCGAAGGCACGCGCCGTCCGCCGGGCGCGGAACCGGCCTATAAATACGGCATTGTCGAGCTCTACGCGCAGCTTGGCGTTCCGGTGGTGCCGGTTGCGCATGCGGCCGGCCTGTTCTGGCCCCGGCGCAAGTTCCTGCGCCATCCGGGCGTCATTCGCGCGCGCTTCCTGCCGCCCATCGAACCCGGCCTGTCACGCGAAGAGTTCCAGAAGCGCCTTGTCGGCGAAACGGAAGCGGCCTGCGATGAAATGCTGGTGGAAGCAGCCACTTCGGCCAATCCGCCGCCGCTGCCGGAGACAGCCCGCAAACGCCTTCAGGAGCTGGGCGTCACCGCCGCCTCCTGAAGCCAGACCTGCCCCCAGGGGCAGGCCCCTAGATAGCGCCCTTGCCCGCATTGCCGATGCGGGCAGCCACCGCTTCAAGCCAGTGATCGCGAATGCCCAGCGCCTGCAGGTGCTCGACCGTGTTGCGCACATAGTCGACATTGGGCCCGGATTGCCCGACGGACGCACTCACCTGCTGCGCCGCGTGGTCGATGTCCATGCTG
This sequence comes from Nitratireductor sp. PBL-C9, assembly GCF_050877045.1. Taxonomy (NCBI): domain Bacteria; kingdom Pseudomonadati; phylum Pseudomonadota; class Alphaproteobacteria; order Hyphomicrobiales; family Phyllobacteriaceae; genus Nitratireductor; species Nitratireductor sp. PBL-C9. The sequence goes on along the minus strand of NZ_JBPAXW010000009.1, from coordinate 242,127 downwards.
CCGGCATATTGCCCGTGGGCGCGGTCGACCACATAGGTCAAAGCCTCGACCGCCGAACCATCCTCAAGCCGAACGCCCACCCGGCGCTCCAGATAGACATTGGTGACCAGCTCGCGCTCGCGCAGATAGTCCACCACTTCGTGCTGCAATTCTCCCGGCACGCGAAAAGCGAGCCCAAGGCACGAACCGCCACGGTCCAGCCCCAGCACCAGCCCCGGCCGGTCCGGCGTGCCGCGATGCACATGCGAATGGATGCACAGCGCCCGGCGATAGCCGTGCAGTCTGGCCTTGCGGGTCTCGGTGTGGGCGAAACCCGGCCGCCACATCAGCGATCCGTAGCCAAAGACCCAAAAATCGTCCATATCGCCTGCCCAATGCTTGAAAGGGTGTTGCTGTGTCGTCATCACTGGTGGCGAACGGGTTAACCGGAGGACTTCATGCCGTCAAGAAAACGCACCAAACGCAATACCAGCCGCCGCTTCCTGCTGTTCGCGCTGTTCATTGTGCTGGCCATTCTCGTTTACACCGGCGGCTGGTTCTATGCTGCCGACACGCTGGAGCGCCGCACCATCACGGCCATTGAGGACATCAATCTCGGCCAGCAGAACGTCAATTGCGAGGAACCGACGGCCCGGGGTTATCCCTTCCGCATCGGCCTGTTCTGCCGCAGCGTTTCCTTCGAAAATGCCGAGACCGGCGTCTCCGTGAATGCCGGCGCGTTCCGATCCGCAGCGCAGGTCTATCAGCCCATGCGCACCGTGGGTGAACTGGATTCGCCCGCGAAAATTACCGCCCCCAATTTCCCGCCGGTTGAAGCGAATTGGGACAATATGCGCCTCAGCGCGCGTCTCACCACCCGCCTGCCGGAGCGCGTTTCGAGCGAGGCCACCAATGTGGTCCTGACGCTGGACGACGATACGCGTCAGCCCATCGCGCGCGCAGACAGCATTCAGACCCACACACGCCAGAACGGCGCGAATGTGGATTTCGCCTTCATCGCGCAGAAGCTCTCGCTCGACCCGGCTCTCACCAGTGGCGCGACCATACCGGCGCTCGATGGTGAAGTGCTTTTGTCGCTGGATGATGGCGTGGCGCTGTTGGCCAATGCACGAAACGGCCTGCGTGGACGCTCCGGCAATGTGCAGAACCTGCGCCTCAGCGTGGCCGGCACCGAGGCCGGGCTCAGCCTTCAGGGGCCGATACGTATCGCGGAGAACGGCCTGATTGACGCCGAGCTGCGCGTCACGGTCAACGAGCCGCAGACCATTGCGCGTCTTGCCGGCGATCTTTTCCCCGCACAGCGCGATCAGATCGCAGGCATCACGTCGGGGCTTGCCAATCTCGGCAAGGCGCCGACCCTGCCGGTCAATATCCGCCAGGGCCGTGTCTTTGTCGGTTTCATTCCGCTCGGGCGCGTGCCGCCCGTCAGATAAGCCTTACGGCTTTTCGGGATGGGCCAGCGCGTGACGTCCAAAGTCCGGAACGTCGATGTCCTGGCCCGCCTCGATGATGGAGCGACGGATGGCGCGGGTGCGCGTGAACATCTCGAACAGCTTGTCGCCATCGCCCCAGCGGATCGCGCGCTGAAGTGCGGAAAGGTCTTCGGAAAACCGCGCCAGCATCTCCAGAATGGCGTCGCTGTTGTGCAGGCACACATCGCGCCACATGGTCGGGTCGGACGCTGCCAGGCGCGTGAAGTCGCGGAAACCGGAGGCCGAATATTTGATGACCTCGGATTTCGTCACCGCTTCCAGATCATCCGCCGTGCCGACAATGTTGTAGGCGATGATGTGCGGCAGGTGCGAAACGATGGCCAGCACCATGTCGTGGTGCTCCGGGTCCATGCTGTCGACCATCGCGCCACAGCCTTCCCAAAAGGCTGACAGACGCGCAAGCGCATCCGCATCCGTGTCCGGCAGCGGCGTCAGAATGCACCAGCGCCCCTCGAACAGATCGGCAAAACCGGCGGCAGGTCCGGAATCCTCCGTACCGGCAATTGGGTGGCCGGGGATGAAATGCACAGTGTCCGGCAGATGCGGCTGCATCTGCGCGACAACAGATGCCTTGGTGGAGCCAACGTCGGTCACGATCGCGTCCGGCTTCAGCGCCGGCGCAATCGCCTGCGCCACCGCACCCGAAGCGCCAACGGGCACCGAAATGATCACCAGATCGGCATCGCGCACCGCCGCAGCGGCGTCCTGCTCGTAGACATCGCCCAGTTCCAGCTCGCGGGCCTTTTCCAGCGTCTGTTCACTGCGCGTCGAGATGGCGACGGTCGACGCCAGACCGGCGTGCCTGATGGCGCGTGCAAGCGACGAGCCAATCAGGCCGATGCCGATCAGCGCGACCTTGTTAAAAAGAGGGTCAGGCACGATTCAGCCTTCCATGAATTCCTTGAGAGCGGCGACGACGCCGCGGTTGGCCTCTTCCGGGCCGACGGTCAGGCGCAGGGCGTTGGGGAAACCATAAGGCACCACACGCCGCAGCACATAACCGCGCGAACCAAGGAAGGCATCGGCCTCCGCAGCCGTCTTGCCGCCATTCTCCGGGAAGTGGATCAGCAGGAAGTTGCAGACACTGGGCGTCACGCGCAGACCAAGCTTGCCAAGCTCTTCAACCAGCCAGGCGCTCCAGGTCTCGTTGTGCTCGAGCGCGCGCTGCAGATGCGCCTTGTCGCGGATCGCAGCAGCACCGGCCTCAATGGCCAGCGCATTGACGTTGAAGGGGCCGCGCACGCGGTTCACCGCGTCCACCACATGAGCCGGCGCATACATCCAGCCGATGCGCAGCGCCGCCATGCCGTGGATCTTCGAGAAGGTGCGCGTCATGACGACATTCTCGCTCGACGACACCAGCTCGATACCGGCTTCATAGTCGTTGCGGCGCACATATTCCGCATAGGCGGCGTCCAGCACCAGAAGCACATCCTTCGGAAGGCCGGCTTGCAGGCGGCGCACCTCTTCAACCGGAATATAGGTGCCGGTCGGATTGTTCGGGTTGGCCAGGAACACGATGCGCGTCTTCGGCGTCACCGCCGCAAGGATCGCATCCACGTCGGTGCGCTCATTGTCTTCCTTCACCACCACCGGCTTGCCGCCGGCGGCCAGGATCTGGATGCGGTAAACGAGGAAGCCATGCTCGGTGAAGATGCCTTCATCGCCGGGCTTGATGTAGGTCTGGGCCAGCAGGCCGAGCAGTTCGTCAGAACCATTGGAGCAGAGAATATTGGCCGGGTTCAGGCCATATGTCTCGGCAATCGCCTCGCGCAGCGCCGTCGCCGAACCGTCCGGATAGAGCTCCAGATGTCCCATGGTTTTGGAGATCGCCTCAACGGCCGCTGGCGAAGGGCCAAGCGGGGACTCGTTGGAGGAGAGCTTCCACACCTTCATGGCGCCGGGCGCGCTTTCGCGACCGGGTACATAAGCGGCGATATCCATGACACCGGGCTTCGGTTCGGGACGGTCGGACGTGCTCATTGAATGGTCCTGCTCTAGGGAAACGGTTGATGGGAACGCCTGTCTCAGGCGAAAATCCGTCAGATGCTTTAGACCATGACGGCGATTGACGCAAAGAAAACGCCACCTTAAATAATGATCTCCATTCGTGGTGATTTGGCCGGTCGGCTTGCAGCCACGTAAAACAACTCGCTAAAAGGCCGTGCGATGCAAGAATATTGCTGAGACCGGCCGCGATTTCGCTGCCGGTCTTTTTGTTTGGAGCCCGGTCCTTTTTGTTTGGAGCAAAACAATGCCGATCAAGATCCCCGACCAGCTTCCCGCCCGCGACGTGCTCGTGCGTGAAGGTGTGTCCGTGATGGACGAGGAAACAGCGCTGCGGCAGGACGTCCGCCCGCTGCAGATCGGACTGCTCAACCTCATGCCGAACAAGATCCGCACCGAAACGCAGTTCGCCCGCCTCATCGGCGCTTCGCCGCTGCAGGTGGAGCTGACGCTTGTGCGCATCGGCAACCACCGCGCCAAGAACACGTCGGAAGACCACCTCATCTCGTTCTACCAGACCTGGGAAGAAGTGCGTGACCGCAAGTTCGACGGCTTCATCATCACGGGTGCGCCCATCGAGCTTCTGTCGTTCGAAGACGTCACCTACTGGAAGGAACTGGAGAAGATTTTCGACTGGACGCTGACCAACGTCCACTCCTCCTTCTTCATCTGCTGGGGCGCAATGGCCGCCGCATGGCACTTTCACCGCATTCCCAAATACACGCTGGAGAAGAAGGCGTTCGGCGTCTTCCGCCATCGCAACAACGCACCCGCCTCGCCCTTCCTCGCCGGTTTCTCCGACGATTTCGCCATTCCGGTGTCACGCTGGACCGAAGTGCGTTCCGCCGACATTAAGCCGGAAACGGGCCTGCAGGTGCTGATGGAATCGGATGTCACGGGGCCATGCCTGCTGACGGAGGAGACGGGCAACCGGCTCTACATGTTCAACCACATCGAATATGATTCCACTTCGCTGAAGGAGGAATATGATCGCGATGTGGCTTCGGGAACCGAGGTCGCCGTGCCGCACGGCTATTACCCCGATGATGATCCGAGCCGCCCGCCCCTGAACCGCTGGCGCTCGCACGCGCATCTTCTGTTCGGCAACTGGATCAACCAGGTCTACCAGTCGACGCCCTACGATCTGGCGGAGATCGGCGCAGGGCATAAGGCTACGAAATGAAATTGCTAGCCGCGTAGAAGCGCGGCAGCGTCGCGGGCGAGCTTCACCGTGAGTTCGCCTGCCGGCATGGGCGCGGCCAGAGCCGCCGCCTGCCCCGCCCATAAGGGCGAGAAATCGCTCACCCCGGCCTTTTCCGCCGCAGCGCGCAGCGGGCCAATGGCAGCCGTCGCCAGCGGAAACTCCGGCGCATCATCGCTCATCGGTCCCACTTCGCTGACGAAGCGGTTCAAAAGCCCGCGGGCTGGCCTGCCGGTGAACACATTGGTCAGAACCGTGCGGTCGTCCCGCGCCAGCGCCAGCGCATCGCGATGACCCGCGCCGGTCAGCGCCTCGGGCGATTGCAGATAGGCCGTCCCCACCTGCACTGCGGAAGCGCCAAGCATGAAACAGGCCGCCACGGCGCGCCCGTCGCAGATGCCACCGGCTGCAATGACCGGAACGGAAACCGCGTCCACCACCTGCGGCACCAGCGCCAGCGTGCCGGGCTGCGTCGCAATTTCCGGCTCCAGAAAGACGCCGCGATGTCCGCCTGCTTCCGCGCCCTGCGCGATGATGGCGTCGCAGCCGTTTTCTTCCAGATAGCGCGCCTCGGCCACGGTGGTCGCCGAAGCGATGATCTTCGCCCCCGCTTCGCGCACGCGCGCCATCAGCGCCTCATCCGGCAGGCCGAAGTGAAAGCTCACCACTTCCGGGCGCGTCTCCTCGATGATGACGCAGCTTTCCTCGTTGAAAGGGTTGCGCCCGCCACCGGGCGGTGCCGCATCGGGATCGATGCCGAATTCGGAGTAAAAAGGCCGCAGACGCTCGCGCCATGCCGCCTCGCGCGCGGGATCGGGTTCAGGCGGCACATGGCAGAAGAAGTTCAGATTGACCGGTCCGTCCGTCCCTTTTCGGATCGCCTCCATCTCGGCGCGTATCTTCTCCGGCGTCAGCATGGCGCAGGGCAGCGAGCCCAGACCGCCGGCGCTGCTCACGGCAATCGCAAGCGCCGATCCGGCAGATCCCGCCATGGGCGCCAGAAGGATCGGCAGTTCGATGCCGAAGAGTTCCGTAACGGATGTGCTCATTGCCATGATGGTTATCCCTTTCCCCCGTTTCGGCCCCCATTGCGCCCCCCAGCGCGACGAAGGCCGCCAACCCGTGTTGCGCCCTGCGGCGAAAGCACCGGCACGAAAACGCGCCGCGAGGCCCGCGCCGCCACCGGCAATCCCTGATAAAGGCGCTTCTCCGCCTCGACCACCAGAACGCCCGAGAAAATCGGCCAGAAGCGCCGCCCGGCCTGCTCCAGAAGCTGATGCAGCCGCAGCATGAAGCGCCGCTCGGATGGCGGGAAGTGCAGCGCGTCCCCCCAGGCCGTGGCGGTGAAATTCGCCTCGCGCAGCGCCTCGGCAAGCTGGGCGCGCGAATAGGGCCGCCCGGTGCCAAACGGCGTGTGCTCGAAACGCGCCCACATGCCACGCCGATTCGGCACGGCAATGATCAACCGCCCGCCCGGGGCCAGCACACGCCAGATTTCCAGAAGCGCCTGCTGCGGGTTCTCCACATGCTCCAGCGCATGCACCATCAGCACGCGATCAACCGAGGCGTCGGGCAGCGGCAGTTCCTCCTCGAACACCAGAGCGGTGGCGGAGGGTTTGCCCGAGGGCCACGGCACCGCGCCCTGCATGGCCGGCATGAAGGCGAAGGTGCGCTCCGCATCCGCGCCGAAACGGTCGAGCCAGGGCAGCGTGTAGCCAAGCCCGACAAACCGCTCGCTGGTGCTTTTCGACCAGATGGCGGAAAGCGCCATGGCGATGGAGCGCTCGGCCAAATGACCGAGCAGGGAGGAATAGAAGGCGCGAAGCGCAACAATGTCCGAAATCATGGCAGGGACGGTACCCCCCTTCCACGACACCGGCAAGAATTGTCGCACCCGGCGTGACAAGCCGCCGCCCCCGCCCTATCGTCCAGCCGACAACGGAGAGATTCATGGCCCTGGAAATCGAACAATTCATCTGTCGCAGCGACAATTTCGGCATTCTGGCCCATGACAGCGAAACCGGCGAAACGGCGCTGATCGACGCGCCGGAAGAACGCGCCATCCTGTCAGCCGTGGAACGCACCGGCTGGCGTCCGACGATGATCCTGACAACCCACCATCACCCCGACCATGTGGAAGCCAATCTCGCGCTCAAGGAGCGTTTCGGCCTGACCATCATCGGCCCGGCGGCAGAAGCCGGGCGCATTCCCGGCATCGACAGCACGGTGAAGGAAGGTGACACGGTGCGCGTCGGCAAGCAGGCGGTTCGGGTGATCGAAACGCCTGGGCACACGGCGGGGCACGTAAGCTATTACTTCGCCGATTCCGGCGTCGTGTTCACCGCCGACACGCTGTTTGCGCTTGGCTGCGGGCGGCTGTTCGAGTGCAAGCCGCCGGTCATGCTCGCCTCACTCCAGAAGCTTGCCGCCCTGCCGCTTGAGACAATCGTCTATTGCGGCCACGAATATACGGAAACCAATGCGCGCTTCGCCCTGACGGTGGACCCCACCAACCCGGTGCTCAAGGAGCGTGCAAAGGAGATTGCGCGTCTGCGCAGCGAGGGCAGGCCCACCCTGCCGACCACCATCGGCGCGGAGATGGCCACCAATCCATTCCTGCGCGCGCATGATCCGGTGATCCGCCGCAATCTCGGTATGGAAGGCGCGAGCGAAGAGGAAGTCTTCGCCGAAATCAGGAAACGCAAGGACATTTCCTGACCTCACACCACAGGTCCTGACCTCACGCCACGGGATCAGGCCGGCTCACCGGCCTTTTTCCGCGACGGTTTGAGGATCATGTTCTTTGCCGCGAGCACCGCGCCGAAGGTGATCAGCAGACAGGCGGCGATGATGCTGGTGGAGGGTTCCGCCGCGCCGGCTCCAATCAGGATCAGCGTCGAAAGAAGCGGCGCGGCATAGCTCGCCGCGCCCAGAACCTGAATGTTGCCGCGCTTGACCCCGTAATCCCAGGCGTAGAACGCAGCGCCCACCGGCATCAGCCCGAGACCGAGCACGTTCAGCCATTCGCTCGTAGAGCCCGGCCAGACGGTTTCTTCAAGCAACACATGGCAGAGTGCGGAAAGGATCGCCGTCGCCGCACAGAACCAGGTCACGACGCTCGTCGGCACGGCCTGAAAACGGCGCGACAGGAGCGAATAACCGGACCAGAAAAACGCGCAGGCCCCCGCCGCCGCATAGCCCAGCGCATAGCGGCTCTCGAAGGTGAAGCCGCCGCCCTTGGTGATGATGAGCGCGGTGCCCGCAAGCCCCAGAAGCGCGCCGGCAATGTGATGCCAGCCGAGCCGCTCGCCCGGCATGAGCGCGGAGCCGAGCACGATGAGCAACGGCCAGAGATAGGCGATCAGGCTCGCCTCCACCGCCGGCGCGTTGCGCAGGGCAGTGAAATAGAAAAAGTGGTAGCCGAACAGGCCGGCAATGCCGATCAGCCAGACCACGGGCGGAATGGGCGCGGCAGGCGCAGAGGACGGCGCGGCCACCCGCATGACGAGACCGATCAGCGCGGCCACCGAAAAGGCCAGCGCCGACAGGAGAAATGGCGGGACAGCGCCCGACCCGGCGGTAAAAAGCGCCAGAAGCGCCCACATGGCAACAGCGGTAAATCCGATCAGCGTGGCGCGCGCCAAAATCCCCTCCCGGCGCAGATGCGCCCCTCAATCAACCGGACGGCCTCTGATATGGACCGTGCCGACCTTGGTACCGATCCGCGCTTCAACGGGCGTGTGATGGCCACGCGCCCCAAGCGGCCGGAAGGCTACCAATAGACGAGCCTTGTCGCGCAGGAAAGCGATGGTCGAGCGGCCCTTGCGATAACCCGAGACCGGGATGAACTTCGCCCTGCAGGTGATCAGGTCCGTGCCAATCCGCTCTCCCCTGGCTGCCGGAGAAAAAACGATGTCTGCGCGCATTTCGCCATCGAACACCTTGAAGCGGCGGTTGCAGACGTCAGCCGCACTTGCCGCCGGCGAAAGCAGGGCCGACAGCGGATCAAGCGCCCCGGCGAGATCCTTCTTCGACACGGCAACCCAGTCCTTGCCGCGTTTCTTCGGCTTCGGCGTTATCACCGTCTCCATGATCTGCCCCTTGGAAAAACGGATCGTGGTCGTCTCACGCTTTTTGCCGCTCAGATAGGCAAGCTCATAGGAAGATGGCGTCACGGCATCGCCGGAGAGCCGGCCTTTCGAAATCACCGTGCCATCCGTCTTGTCGAACAGGCGCGCAATGCCGGCGCTGGCGAACCGCCCCGAAACCTCGAAGCGGCTTTCGTCCAGACGGCTCGTGAAATCGGCCTTTCCAATGGGGATGCCATAGAGAAACGCATCATAGCGAAGGCGGTGCGTCTCGGTCTCCGCCAGAGCGGTTCCTGAAGCGGCGCAAAAGCCAATCGCAACAACAAGACAATATCCAGCAGGCCGCATCACGAGCGGTCTCCTCCAGCCAGGCCGGCGAACCGGCAGCGTCCCTTCCCCTTGCGTGAAGAGGAATATTAAGGCATTTCTTTGGAAAAGGGCCATGGAGATTGTCCGAACAGGGGCGCTGGGTGCTTGACCCGCTCGCCAAATATCTCTATGGAACGGCAACTTTTTCCATAAGGCCGCCAATGATCAACCGCGCGCCGCCAATTTAAGGTGCGGCAGTGGGGTATGGACGGGCCAAGACGATGAAGGTTTGAAAAATGTCCCGCGCCTGCGAACTGACCGGCAAAGCCGTAATGACCGGCAACAATGTTAGCCACGCGAACAACAGGACGCGTCGTCGCTTTCTGCCCAACCTGTGCCACGTGACCCTGCAGTCCGAGGCTCTTGGCCAGAACGTGCGTCTGCGCGTTTCCGCCAGCGCCCTGCGCACGGTGGAGCACCGTGGTGGCCTCGACGCGTTCCTCGTGAAGGCGAAAGCGAATGAGCTTTCCCAGCGTGCACGTCTGCTGAAGAAGCAGGTCGAGAAGAAGATGTCCGAACAGGTTGCAGCTGCCTGAGGCTTCTGCGCCCCGGCAAAGCCGGGGCACTGTTTGACAGGATGATCGGCTCGCCATGGGGCGTGCATTTCCCGGGTTGAGGCTTCAAGCCTTTTCAGGATTTGCACCGCTGGCGAGTTTTCTGGTTCCATCACCCAGGATAAAAAAATGAATCGGCTTTATGCGATCTGGCCTTTCATGGCCTCCATGGCGATCATCGTGACCGCCTCGAACTTTCTCGTTCAGTTTCCGTTTCGCCATTTTGGCCTGGGTGAGCTTCTCACCTGGGGCGCTTTCACCTATCCGGTGGCGTTTCTCATCAACGATCTGACGAATCGCCGCTTTGGCCCCGGCGCCGCCCGGCGGGTGGTGCTTTCAGGCTTCGTGCTGGCGGTGATTCTCTCGATCTGGCTCGCCAGCCCGCGAATCGCGATTGCCTCGGGCGCAGCGTTCCTCTTTGCACAGCTTCTCGACGTCGCCGTGTTCGACCGGCTTCGCGGCAGCGCATGGTGGCGCGCGCCGCTCATCTCGACGCTGATCGGCTCCATGCTCGACACGGTGCTCTTCTTCTCGCTGGCCTTTGCCGCGCGGTTTGCCTTTCTCGACACGGCATTCGGTCTGGAAGACGCTTCTCTGGCCTTCCCGGTCTCGCTGTTCGGCACAGGCATTGAAGCGCCCCTGTGGCTTTCGCTGGCGCTGGGAGATTTCGCGGTGAAACTGCTGATCGGCTTCGCCATGCTCGCGCCTTATGGCGCACTGCTCACATTCCTGCGCGCAAAACCCGCCTATAACCGGGGTTAGAGCATCGTTCTTTCAAGAGGTTAGAGCGTCCTTTGTGCGTCCATTCGGACGCACGGCGCTTTGGCCTCAGCCTTCGGCGAGCTTTGCCAGAAGGCGCAGAAAGGTAGCGGTCTCGCGCTGGGTCAGCGGAGCCAGCGTCTCCTCGCTCACCTCCAGCGCATCGGGCAGGAGCGCCTCGATGGTCTCCCTGCCCTTGTCGCTCAGGCTGACGACCAGACGACGCCGGTCACTGCCATGCGGCTCAAGCGCAACGAGATCGCGGGCCTTCAACCGGTCGATAACGCCCTTGATGGTCGCGGCGTCCATCGCCACAAGCTGGCCAAGCTGATTCTGGGAGGTTGCGCCAACCTCGTGAAGCTTTGCCAGCGCAGCAAACTGCGGCGGCGTCAGATCGCTGATGCGCGCCGCAAAAATCGCCAGATGGCGCTGGTTGGCCTTGCGCAGGATGAAGCCAACCTGCTCGCCGAGCTCATAGACATCGGCCGTGTTGTTATCGGCCTGCATCCCGAGCCCGTCGCGCTCCACTGTCATCTGAGACCGTCCTCGCCTTTCACTTCGTCGGCCGTCAGGCCGCCCATGCGCGCATGGATACGCGGTCCACAGGCCATGGCAAGCACAAACAGGATTTCGTCAGGGCGCGGACCATCCGGCATCCCCACTTCCATCGCGTCGAAATGGCTGCGCACATAGGCCGCGTTGATGTGGCCGAGCGGAATATCGATGCGCGCGCCAAACCCGCCCACCTTCTTGGATGAGGGCACGATGGCCTTCGAATCGCCCAACCGCTCACGCATGGCGTAACCGCCCGGCACATGCCACAGCGCCCCGTGTTCCAGCTCACCGGCCGTGCCGACAATGGCGCCCTTGCCGAAACCGTCGATCACCGCAATGTCACCGCCAAGCGCAGCGATGAGGCGGTCGGACATCTCCAGCCCGAGCGGCTTCAAATCCTCCATCGCGCTCTCGACCTCTTCCACATAGCCCCCGGCGAAGGGGTTCTTCACCAGTGCCAGAGCGGCGGCGCGGCGACGCGGCTTCATCGGGGCCGGGCCGCCCTCATGGAGAATTTCTTCGGTCACGAGCGCGATCTTGCGCAGGGTGAATTCAGGCATGATGGGCAATCCTGTTGCTGGAAATGTTTCTGGGTCCGGTTGCGCCTTTGGCGGCGCGATCACGCATGCTGACAAGCGGGGCAGCGCCGCATTCGCGCACCGCACCGCACAGGAAAAGGGCCGCACTCTCGATGAGACCACGGTCGCGGATCGCCTCGGCCACCGCAAGACCGCGTTCAAGCGCCTGCGCAACCTCGGACCGCGAGAGCGCGCCAACAGCCTGCGTCACCAGACGGTCGCGCAGATCACTGTCGGGATCGATTTCACAGGCCGGAACGCGGGATATTGCCGGGTGCCCCGGCAGATCAACCGCATTGGCGATCAGCGTCGCCGCCACATCGGCAGAAGCAGCGGAACGCGCCAGCACCGTCACCGCATCGGCGATGCCGAGCGAATGACTGCGCCCGCGCCACCCGCTCGTCGCCATGCCCCGCACGGGATCGCCTGAGCGGATTGTCACGCGGTCGGCGAAGCCATTTCCAGTTCCGGCAATGGCCGCTTCGAGGCTTTCGCCTTCCCTGAGATAAAACGCGCTGTCGCCGCCATTGTTCACATAGGCGCGCGCCAGCGTCCGCCCCTCAACGAGAGCAGCAAGAACCTCATCGGCAACGCTCCCGGCCACCGCCGCCATGGGCGTGACGAAGGCAGGCGCATGGCGCTCTACCGCCGCCTCCATGCGGCGCGCGGTGGTGGATGCAAAACTGCGCGGCTCTTCACCGACAGGGCTGCGCAGAGCCGGCAGTTCCGCCACCAGTTCTTCAAGGATCGTATCGAACCGCGCAACGGCCTGCCGACAGGCCGCACGGCATTCATCTTCCGCGCCGAACGCCTCGACAATCAGATCAATCGGGCCGTGGTTCAGATGCAGACGACGCCCATCGGCCAACCAGCTGGCGGTCGGGCCGCTCACCGCTTCGGCTCCCGGCGCAACTGGTGCAGCGGCGGCCAGGGGTTCGATGCGGCAGCGCCTTGCGCCTCACGTTGATTGAAATATTCGCCACCCTTTTCCAGCACGTCTTCCACGCTGCGGATCTCATCCGCATAGCCGCCGAGGCGAATGTAATCCTCCCGCCGGAGCGTGAACTCGATGGGCGCGACCAGCGCCGGGGTCGGCACATAACCAAAAGCATTCTCGGGCGTGCGCATCACGTCCACCATGATGGTGATGCCACCGCCCGGCCACACATAAACCGGCGCGCCGCCAACCGTGACATAGGTTCTGAGCCCCTGAACCGAGCGCGTGAGATTGACCGGATTTTCCGTCACACCAGCGCGAAGACTGCCTCCCGCACCGCCCATGAACAGAACGGTGCAAAGCGCCGGCTCGCAATTCTCCTCGATCAGTTCCACGGATTTGCGCAGGCGTTCGGGGAACGGCTTCTTGACGGGCTTCAGCGCCTCGTCGAGCTCGTAATAGGAAAACTGCTCGCCCGTGGTGGACACCATGAGCAGCGAAAGTCCGGGCCGTGCGCCCTTCTTCTCATTGAAGGGGCCAAGAATTTCCAGCGGATCGTCAATGGTCGTGCCGCCCCAGCCCAGCCCCGGCTCGGACACCTTGAAATAGCGCCCCGGTGTGGAGCGGCGGCCAATGATCTTGATGCCGGTGTCTTCCCAGCCGATCACCTTGCCCGCCTGATGCTCGGACACGACGCCGGTGATGTGGTCATCGACGACAACCACCTCGTCCACCAGCCCCTTCCATTGCGAGGCGAACATGCCGATGGTCGCCGATCCGCAGCCGACCCGCATGCGCTCCTCGCGCGTGCCGTCGATGACCGGCGGCTTTCCCGCCTGCACGACAATGCCTGCACCGCCGTCGATGGTCAGCTCCACCGGCTTCTTGTTGCACAGGTCCATCAGCGCCTGGCAGGTGACACGGCCTTCCGCCTTGGAGCCGCCCGTCAGGTGCTGCACCCCGCCGAGCGAGAGCATCTGGCTGCCATATTCAGCCGTGGTCACATGGCCGACCGCCTCGCCATCCGCGCGCACCGTCGCGGCTTCAGGGCCGAGATGCCGGTCGGTGTCGATCTTCACCTTCACGCCGCAATAGGAGAAAATCCCCTCCGTCACGACCGTGACGAGATCGACGCCTTCCACCTCCTGCGACACAATGAAGGGGGCGGGCTTGTAGTCGGGATAGGTGGTGCCCGCGCCCACCGCGCTCACGAAGCGGCGCTTGGTGTTGACCAGTTCGCCATCCCACGGCGCGTCCCCCTCGAAGGGTACCACCGGGTCGCCTTCCTCGGCCGCATGTTCGAGAATGGTCACCGGGTCGCAGCGCGTGATGCGCCCGTCGAAATTGCCATAGCGATCACAGGCGCCCGTGCGCCCTTCGGCGATGTAGCACATGACGGGGCATGCATCGCAGCGCAGCTTGTCGCCTGCCGGCTTTTTGGGCGGCATCGCCTCGAAACGTTCGGTCAGCTCGTTCATTGTCCTGCCTCCCGCGCCCGGATGGCCGCCAAAATGCGGCTTGGCGTGGCCGGCACTTTCGTCACCTCCACACCCACCGCATGACGGATCGCATTGAGGATCGCCGGCGCGGTGGGGATCAGCACATGCTCGCCCAGCCCCTTCGCCCCGAACGGCCCTTCCGGGTCCGGCACTTCCACGAGAATGGTTTCGATGGGCGGCACGTCGCCAATGGTGGGGATCAGATAATCGTGCAGGTTTTCCGTGCGGCCCGGAACATATTCCTCCATCAGCGCCAGGCCGATGCCCTGCGCAATGCCGCCCTCGATCTGGCCTTCCACCAGAAGCGGATTGATGGCGCGGCCCACATCGTGAGCGGCGACGATCCGCAGAAGCCGCACCGTACCAAGCGTGGTGTCGACCTCCAGTTCCACAAGCTGCGCGCCATAGCCGTAAACGGCATAGGGAACACCCTGCCCCTTCTCGTCCAGCGCCGTTGTGGGCGGATCGTAGGTTTCCTCCGCCGAAAACACATAGCCATCAGAACCGGCTTCAATCTCAGCGAGCTCAACACGCCGCCGCACCGCCCCCTCGCGAATGACGAGCGCCCCGTCTTCAAGGCCGATCACCGCCGCATCCGACACATTTGCGAAGCGCAGGATTTTCTCCCGCAAAGCGCGGCCCGCCTTCTCCGCAGCCTTGCCCGTCACATAGGTCTGGCGCGAGGCAGACGTCTTGCCCGCATCCGGCGTGACGCCCGTATCCCCGCCCACGAGTTGGAACGCCGAAAGCGGCAAACCGCTGGCGTCCGCGCAGATCTGCGTCACCACCGTGTTGGAGCCCTGCCCGATATCCACCGCGCCCTGATGCAGCATCACCGCACCGGACGCCGTGATGCCGACGCGGATCGTCGAGGGGTTCGGCAGCGCCGTGTTCCCGCAGCCATACCAGCAGGACGCAACGCCGATGCCGCGCCGCAGCCTCCCGTCGCCCGCATTGGCGCTATCGGCTTCCGCCTGGGCGCGCGCCCAGTGCGGTTTCAGCGCCTCGAGACAATCGCGAATGCCAACGCCTGAAAGCGCCTGCCCGCAAGTGGTGCGATCACCATCGACAAGCGCATTGTCGATGCGGAACGCTAGCCGGTCGCGGCCAAGCTTCTCCGCCAGCCGGTCATAAAGCGTTTCCTGCATGATGGTCGCCTGCGGCACGCCAAAGCCGCGAAACGCGCCCGATACCGGACCATTGGTGTGGATCGCCCGGCCCGTGGCGCGATAATTCGGCGTGCGATAGGGACCGGAGGCGTGAACCGGCACACGGTTCGCCACGGTCGGCCCCCAGCTTGCATAGGCACCGGTGTTGAAATCCCCCTCGAACACCATGCCGGTGACGCGCCCCGCCGCATCCGCACCGATTGAGGCGCGCATGGCCGCCGGGTGCCGCTTGGTGGTGGAGCGCATGGAATCGCCACGTGTGTAGACCATCGCCGCCGGCCGGCCCGTTTTGAGCGTCACCAGCCCCACCAGCGGCTGTAGCGAGATGTCGAGCTTGGAGCCAAAACCGCCCCCTGCCGCCAGCGGCACGATGCGCACCTTTTCAGGCGGCAGGCCCAGAACCCGGGCGGTGTCGTCGCGGTCCATGTAAGGCGCCTGCGTGCAGGCCTTGATGACCAGCGTGTCGCCCTCCATCGCCGCAAACCCCGCCTCGGGCTCGATATAGGCATGCTCCACATAAGATGTCTCGATCTCGCCGGAGACAGAAACGAAAGCACCCGCCAGAGCCGCCTCGGGATCACCACTCTCCACAAAGCCCCGGGTGAGCTGATTGCCCGTGCGCCCCTCATGCAGATCGGGAAAGCCCGGACGCCGCGCCTCATCCGGCGTAAGCGCATGGGGCAGCGCCTTCCAGCTGACCGGAAACGCATCCATGTCCAGCGCCTCGATGGCCGCGCGTTCGCCGGCGATCAGCGCCACAGCCTCACCACGAAACCGCGCCCGCCCCCCGGCCAGCGCCGGCTGGTCAGCGAAAGGCGGAATGACGCCAAACCGGTTTTCGCCCGGAATGTCGGCTGCCGTGAAGACCGCGACAATACCGGGATGCGCCGCGATGAACGCCTCCGTGTCGCCGATCTCGAAATCCGCATGCCAGTGCGGCGAGCGCACCACCGCCACCGAAAGCGCATCGGCCGGACGTTCATCCGCGCCGAACACCTCAGCGCCACTCACCTTGCGTTCGCCATCGAGCCTGATGGGCGACGCCCCGACGGCGCGGCCCTGCTCCACCATGGCCGCATCCGAAGCAACCGAACGGTTGGCGTTCATCACCGCATCGATGATCTTGCGATAGCCGGTGCAGCGGCACAAAACGCCGCCAAGCGCATCCTGAACCTCGGTTTCAGATGGCGCAGGGTTCTTTTCCAGAAGTGCTGCCGCGCTCACGAGAACGCCCGGCGTACAAATGCCGCACTGGGCTGCACCATGGCGCAGGAAGGATTCCTGAAGCGCCGACAGGCTGCCATTTGAAAGCCCCTCCACCGTGCGCACGCGGCTGCCCGACAGCCCCGCCGCCGGCACGAGGCAGGCGCAGACCACCGCGCCATCCACCTCAACCGAACAGGCCCCGCAATCGCCCGCATCGCAGCCAACCTTGGTGCCGGTCAGCCCCAGCCCGTCACGCAGCACGGAAGAAAGCCGCTGGAGTGGAGAAACCTCCGCCACCACGGGCTCGCCATTCACCTCGAACGAAACGGAAAGTCGCTCTGCGCTCATGCCATGGCCCCTCTTTCCGGTGCAACGCCAAGCGCCCGCTCAAGCGCCTGCTCCAGCGCCCGCGCCGTGATTTCGCGCGCCGCTTCCAGCCGATAGGCGGCCGTGCCGCGCACATCGTCGATTGGCGACAGCTCGGACAGGTCGCACGACGCCACCGCAGAGCGGATATCCGCAACCCGCGCGCCTTTCAGCTGCGCCTCCAGGCCTGAGAGCCGCTGCGCCACCGCCGAGCAAGAACCGACACTGACCGCCGCTTCCGCGATCCGCCCGCCATCAATCACCACCCGCGCAGCGGCCATGGCGATGGAAATCACCAGATAGCGCCGCGCGCCCAGTTTCATGAAGCCCGAGTTCCCGCGCGCCGAGGCCCTTGGCACACGGATCGCCGTAAGCAGTTCATTGGGCGCACGCGCCGTCTTGCGATTGCCGAGAATGAAGGCCGCAAGCGGCAGATACCGAACACCCTCCGCAGACCGCAGCTCCACCTCTGCATCAAGCGCCAGAAGCGGCGGCACCCCATCGGCCGCCGGCGAAGCATTGCACAGATTGCCGGCCACCGTGCCGGCATTCTGGATCTGCACCGAGCCGACTTCACGGGCGGCAAGCTTGAGCATGTCGAAGCCGGGCGGCAGCGGCGCATCGATCACCGCGCTCCAGCTCGTGCGCGCGCCGATGACGATATGCGTCGCGGTTTCGTGAATGCCTTCAAGGGCCGACAAGCCGTTGATGTCGAGCACATCGCTCTTCAGCGGGCCTGCGCCGAGGGCGGGATAGAAATCCGTGCCGCCGGCAAGAATCGTCCAACGCCTTGAGCATAAGAGCCCCAGCGCTTCCTCCAGTTCGGTCGGTCTGGCATAGTCCATGCTGCGCCTGCCTGCCAATCGCGATGTCGTTCCCAAGCCCTTTTTGCTGCTCTGACGGCGGGGCTTAAATTCATTTGTACACGAATGATACGCTCCTCTGCACGCTTGTCAAAGGGGAACATTCGGTCCACCTTCCCGGCGATTTCATGCGAGAAGGAGACAGGGCATGGCCGACGAGGCGCTGATCGTGATCGATGTGCAGAACGATTTCTGCCCCGGCGGAGCACTTGCCGTGGCCGGGGGCGACGAGGTTGTACCGGTCATAAACGGGCTGATCGAGCGCTTCGACCACGTGGTTCTGACGCAGGACTGGCACCCGGCGGGCCATTCCAGCTTCGCCTCCTCGCATCCGGGCAAAGCCCCGTTTGAGACAATCGAAATGCCCTATGGCACCCAGACGCTGTGGCCCGACCACTGCGTTCAGGGCACGAAGGGCGCGGCCTTCCATGACGGGCTTTCATGGGACAGGGCCGAGCTTGTCATTCGCAAGGGCTTCCGCAAGTCGATCGACAGCTATTCGGCCTTTTTCGAGAATGATCACGAAACACCGACCGGCCTGTCGGGCTATCTGCGCGAACGCGGCATCACCCGGGTAACGCTCGCCGGTCTGGCGACGGATTTCTGCGTCGCCTATTCAGCCATCGACGCCCGCCGTCAGGGTTTTGATGCCACCGTCATCCTCGAAGGCTGCCGCGCCATCGACCTTGGCGGCTCGCTGGCGGCGATGACCGAGAAGATGAAAGAGGCCGGCGTTACGCTGGTGTGAGACAGGGGGGCGGGTTAGGAGCCAAGTCAGGATGCCAAGCGCCCTCGCCCTTCGACAGGCTCAGGATGAGGGCTGTTGGAGCGCAGGGCGCAGGGGCATGTCTTCAACCAAATTCTCCGACAATGCCACAGCCTTTGGCGGTCAGATGGCAGCATCTGAAGCCCGCATAAATTGGGAAAACAGAGAGAAATAAAAACACTGTCCCCATGAACCGGTGATCCGGGAAACGAAGATCTGCGCCAAAGTAACCCTCATCCTGAGCCTGTCGAAGGGCGAGGGTGCCAGGCACCACCCCCCTGCCCGTTCCGCGACAGGTCCGGCAGCGCTTCATAGTCGAGTGCCATCAGCGCTTCCTTCTTGGCGCGCGACCAGCCCTTTATCTGCCGTTCCCGGGCAATGGCGTCGAGAATGCGATCATAGGTTTCGGTAAACACCAGCTCCACCGGACGGCGAGGCTTGGTGTAACACTCAAGAATGCCCGCATTGTGCTCCCACACACGCGCTTCAACCGGCTGCTTGGTCAATCCGGTGTAATAAGAGCCGTCTGCGCATCGCAGGATATAGACCGTGGCTTCCATCGCGCTTCCCGCCAGAAGAAATACATCCTCTGATTGCATTTCATGCGAGCCGCGGAGTCAAGCGCCCTCGCCCTTCGACAAGCTCAGGATGAGGGCTATTGAAGCGCTGCGCCTGTCATCCACCCACATTGCGACAGCGCTAAAGTAGCCCTCATCCTGAGCTTGTCGAAGGGCGAGGGCGCCCGGGACCAACGTCCCGCGTCACCCCACTCCTACATAACGGTGCACCATGTCCGGGTCTTCCCGCAGGCGCTCCACATCCACCGTCTCGCGGTTGCGGCCGTTCTCGATGAAGGCAACGCGATCCGCCACGGGCAGAACCGCATCAACCCGTTGCTCGACAAGGATGGTGGAAACGCCGCGCTCGCGCAGCCCCGCCACCGTTTCGCGAATGCGCGCGATCATCGAGGGCATGAGCCCCTCTGTCGGCTCATCCAGAAGCAGCACCTGCGGCTCAAGGCAGAGTGCGCGCGCCATGGCCAGCATTTGCTGCTCGCCGCCCGAAAGTGTGCCGGAGCGCTGCTTCAGCCGCTCGCGCAAAACCGGGAAGAGATCGAGCACGCTGTCACGCGTGGCAGCGCCCTTGCCGCGTGTCATCAGCCCGATCTCGATGTTTTCGCCCACGGTCAGTTCCGAAAACAGCCGACGCCCCTGCGGCACATAGGCAACGCCGGCTTTCGGCACCTCGTGCGGCGCGAGGCTGTTCAACTCCACATCGCCAAGCAGAATGCGGCCCGCCGTTGCCGGCACCAGACCCATGATCGTCTTCAGCGCTGTGGTCTTGCCTGCGCCATTGCGGCCAAGCAGGCAAAGCACCTCGCCGGAGCGTAACTCCAGATCGAAACCGCGCAGCACCTGCACATGGCCATAGGCGCTGTCGACATTTTCCATTTTCAGGGCAGCCGTCATCTCAACCTCCGAGATAGGCCCGCTGGACGGCCTGGTTGGCGCGGATCTCGGCAGGCGCGCCCTGCGCAAGAATGCGCCCCTGCTCCATCACCGTGATGCGCTCGGCAAGCGCCATGACCACATCCATGTTGTGTTCAATCAGAAGCACCGTCGCCTCCTCGCCGATCTGGCGCACCAGCGCGATGAAATTCTCGATCTCGCTGTCGGAGAGACCCTGCGTGGGTTCATCGAGGATCAGGAGACGCGGCCGCAGCGCCAGCCCCATCGCCACTTCAAGCAGCCGCTGATGCCCGTAAGACAGATTGCCGGCCACCTTTTGCGCGTGCTCCGCAAGGCCCACCTTCTCCAGCGCGTCCATGCCGTGTTCGGTGAGCGCGCGCGCTGAAAGCCCCCGCGCGTGGTCATCGATCAACTGCCGCTGAACCGCCAGCGCCACATTGTCGAAGGCCGTCAGATTGGCGAACACGCTGGTGATCTGGAACGTGTAGGCGATGCCGGCGCGCACCCGCTTGTGGGCCGGCATCTGCGAAATGTCCTGCCCGTCGAAAACCACGCGTCCTTCCGTCGGCGCGACACGCCCGCAGATCAGGCTCACAAAGGTCGTCTTGCCGGCCCCGTTCGGGCCGATGATGGCATGGGTCTCTCCCTCGGGCAGCGCGAAGTCGACACCATCGACCGCGCGCAGGCCGCCGAAGGCGCGTGCAAGCCCCATGGTTTCAAGAAGCGGGCTCACGGCAGCCATGGCAACCACCTTTCACGCACCGTACCGGTGATGCCTTTGGGGAAGAACAGAATGACGCCGATCAGCACCAGGCCGACCACCAGCAGATGCGCGGTGGTGTAGCTCGACGCAGTGTCGATGACATAGAACATGAACAGCGTGCCTATGAGCGGGCCAAGCGTCGTCGCAGCACCGCCGACCAGCACCCAGAGCAGCGGCAGAATGGAATACTGGATCGCCGCAAAGCCAGACCCGACATAGCCGAACAGCACCGCATAGGCAGCGCCCGAGGCGGCGCAGAAAATGCCCGAAAGCACCATCGACATGAGCTTGTTGGCAAACACGTCATAGCCCAGCATGCGCATGCGCTCCTCGTTCTCGCGAATGGCGATCAGCGAGCGGCCATAGGGCGCGCGCACCAGAAACAGGATCGCTCCCAGAACCAGCGTGAAAAGCGAAAGCGCGACGAGATAGCGGGTGGAGGGATCGGAGAGATCGAGCGCCCCGCCGGGAAATTCCAGAACGCGCGAGGCCTGCGGCAGAACGAGCCCTTCCTCGCCGCGCGTATAGGTCGTGAAGTAAAGGGTCATCAGATAGAAGACCTGCGCGAACATCAGCGTGACGATCATGAACGCGACGCCGGTTGTGCGCAGCGCCAGAAAGCCGACGACCAGCGCCAGCGCCGCACCGGCGGCAAGCCCCGTCCCGAAGGCCGGCCAGACGCTCCATTCCAGATGGTAGATCGTCAGCCCCGCCCCGTAGAGCCCGGCGGCGAAGAACATGGCGTGGCCGAGGCTGAGCAGTCCCGTGTAGCCAAAGGCCAGATTGTAGCCCATGGCGAAAACGGCCAGCACCAGAACGCGTGCAAACACGCCGCGATGATATTCCGGCAGCAGAAAGTTGAGCGCCAGAAGCAGGAGGACCACGCCGACATGAAGGGCAATGGTCTTTGCAGAAGGGGTCAGTCTGGTCATCGCGCGGCCTCTCCGAAAAGGCCCTGCGGGCGAAACACCAGGATCATCGCGACCGCCAGCGTCGCCAGCATCTTGGCGAGCGTCGGCGAGAAGAACATCGAGATGATGCCATCCGACAGGCCGATCAGAACTGCCGCCAGAACCGTGCCGCGCAACGAGCCCAGACCGCCGATGATCACAACGATGAACGACAGAAGCAGCGGATCGTGACCCATCAGGTAATGCGCCTGCTGGATCGGCACGATCAGCACGGCCGCCACGGCGGCAAGCCCCGCCCCCAGCGCAAACACGCCGGCATAGACGCGCCCGACCGGAATGCCGAAGGCCTGCGCCGTCTCACGGTCGAACTGGGTGGCGCGCATGACGAGGCCGATCTTCGTGCGCGTCAGCACGAACCATGTCGCCAGCATCATCAGGATGGAGAAGCCGATCACCGCGAGTTTGTAGGCAGAATAGCCAAACCAGGGCAGCTGCATGCGGTAATTGAACGGCGCTTCGACCGGCCGCGCCTCCGGCCCGTAAAAAGTCAGGGCAAGCTGCTGTATGATGTACATCAGGCCGATCGTGGCGACGATGGTCGCCTCCGGCTCATATTTGAGCCGGCTCAAGACCAGCCGCTCGGCAACAAAGGCGATGGCAGCCACCACAAGCGGGCTCAGCACCAGCGCCACGAGAAAACCGATCGCCGGATGACCGCCGAACAGCGATGCGAACCACCAGGCGAGCACCGCGCCCAGCATGTAGAACTCGCCATGGGCGACGTTCACCACCCGCATGACGCCAAAGACCAGTGACAGGCCGAGCGCCATCAGCGCCAGCACAGCCGCCGTCACCAGCCCTTCAAGCGTGGCGAGAAGAAAATACGGACCGAAGGCCATTCACAAACGCACTTTCATGAAAGGAGCCGAAGACACGCCGCCGAACCGTCCCATGGGAAAAGCCGCAACGCTGACGTTCCCTCTCCCCGCATGCGGGGGAGAGGGCAAGGGTGAGGGGCAAACACCGCCCGCCTTGATGTCTTAGAACGACATCGCCGTGTAGTCGGCCTCGGGCTCGTAAGCGCCGTCCTCGATGGAGGTGCGGTGCACCACTTCGAGCTTCCCGTCCTTCACCTGGCTGATGCTCTGCTCGCCGAAGACCTGGTGGATCTTGCCGTTGAACAGCTTCTTGCCCTGCGGATGGTCCGGGCCGGCGTCCATCCCGGTCATCGCCTCGGTGGCCTCGATCATGGCGGCGCGGTCATCCGGCCCCTTGTAATCGCAGGCTTCCATCGCGGCCTTGATGACGTTGAGCGTCTCCCAGCAACCGAACATGTGAGCGGCGGTGGAGATGTCCTTGCCGTCATTCACGCTCGCGCCATTGTCGTCGATGCCCACCGTCTCGCGATAGGCGGTGACATAGTCAGGCTGATCCGGCTGCGCGTAGCGCGGCATGCCTTCCCAGAAATGGCTTCCTTCAAGGAATTCCAGACCCGGGCTTGCGATATCGACGGCCTCGAGCGAGTCGATGAAGCCGAAGAGCTGCGGCCCGCCGGAGCCGAAGAACTCGCCCATTTCCTTCACGAAGGTGAGCACGGCCGGGCCGACCATGACGTGATAAATCACGTCCGTGTCGCGCGGGATCTGCGGGAAATAGCGCGTGAACGAGGTCTCCGTCGGCGGGATCGGCACCTTGGCCACCACCTGCCCGCCCTGCGCCTCGATGGCCGGGGTGAAGAAGTCGCGGTGGTCATGTCCGAACGCATAGTCCGGATAGACCAGCGTGACCTTCTTGCCGAGATTGTCGGCGATCCACGGCGCCATGGAGCGGGCCTGCGACTTCACATCGGTGATGCCCGGCTGCACGCAGTAGCGGTTCAGCTTGCCGGATGCGACGTGATAGCCCTCGCTGACCACGTAATAGGGAATTTTCAGCTCGCCCGCCGCCGGAGCCGAACCGACGACCACGTGGCTGAACAGCGTTCCGTAAACCAGATCGACCTTGTGCTGGTTGGCGAATTTCTCGACCACCTCGGCACCGCGCTTCGGGTCCGTGCCGTCATCCTCGATCACGATTTCGAGCGGCCGCCCGTTGATGCCGCCGGCATCGTTGATGCGCTTGGCCGCCGCCGCCGTGACGCGATCGTACCAACGGCCATAGGCCGCGCCGATGCCCGTGCGGTGGCACTGGAAACCGATCTTGATGGGCTCGGAAGACTGCGCCTGCCCGTAACGCACGAAGCCGGGCGCGGCGATGAGACCGGCCGCAGCGCCGAGGCCCTTGAGCGCCGACCTGCGGCTGAGACCGCTGTTTAAATTAACCAGAGACTTGCGATTTTCACTCATGCCGGTTCCCCATTGTTGTGATCGTTTGACCGAGCATTTCCAACGGTTGGAAGCATTTTCCAGCGTTGAAAAAATCACTTGTGTACAAACTAAATCACCAATCCAATCCCTTGGCAACAGGACATGCCCCAAGGGAAACGCGCCTGTCTTTTAAAGCATTTTAAGACGCAGCGGAATTGCAGACGGGGGACAAAGTGACGAAGAAACAAAGAGTTACCAAGAAGGCCCGCCCGGCAGAAACAGCCGTAACGCAAATGCCGGGATCAAGAAATTTTAATCCGCTTTCTCAGCCCACGGTGGGCGCGGAGAGCAGCCAGAGGCCAAAAACGGTGTAACCGACCATCAGCGCGGCAAGCGGAATCTGGCTGATGGTCGCCACCCGCGCAGAGCCGAAATGCCGATAGGCGATCAGATGCGACAGGACAACGGCCAGCACATGCCCGCCAATGATCGCCACCGCCTGCGCGTTCCAGATCAGCCACGCAGACCGCGCGCCGAGCGTCGCGCCGGCCTGCACATGCATGCCCGCCGTGCCGAACAGGTTCCAGCCCTGCATCAACGGGTCGGAGAGCGCGGCAAGCGCATACTGGCTGTTGATGGTGAACCCCACCAGATAATGCGAGAAATGATAGGCGAGCGCGATGGGAATGATCGACCAGGCCAGAAGACCGCCCGTCTTCACGACATCCGCCTCCCCCACAAACCGGCAACCCAGCCAGACCGCGCCCATGAAGGCGGAAAACAGAAGCACGAACATCAGGGCGAGCCCCAGCGAGTTCGCCCCGACAACCGCCGAACGGCCGGGGAATTCCAGCGGGTTGATGCCGATGAGATCGAGCCAGAAGAATGTGTGCGTGAGCCCGTCGAAGGATACCGAACTTAAGGCCAGAAGCAGAAAGGCGATGCCGGAAAGCGGCAGCGCCGCGGCCTCTCCAAGCTTGTAGCCCGGCAGGCCGATCACCAGCCGCCGCCCCCTGTCGCCAGCCTCCAGCGCAAAGAAGGAAAGGCGCGAAAGCATGGTGAAGAACAGCGACAGAAACTCCACCCGGTCGCTCCAGCGCTCATGCCCGAACAGGACCATGCCCGCAAAGGTGAAGCCCCAGTAGAGCGAGACGGCAATCGCAAGCCTTTCAGGATCGGAAGGCGCAAGATAAACAAGCTCGAACCAGGCAAAGCCGAACAGCGTCACAAAGGCCGGCCACATCCCCAGCCAGGCGGGCAGACGCCAGAACCCGTCTTTCGGAACACCCGCACGCACCAGCATGCGCCACGGCCCATACCAGGGGTTGATCCAGTCCCAGAGATTGCCAAGAACGCCCTGCACAATGGTCACGCCGACCCACAGAAGCGTCCAGATCACCAGCGGCAGCGGGTTGGAAAGCGGATCGCGGCTGCCATGAAACCCGGCAAACACAAGACCTGCAAGCGCGAGGAATGAGAGCGTGCTTAAAAGCGCACGCCCGTCCAGCGGCATCGGAAACAGCGCAACCCTTCTTGCCGAAAGCCGCTCGAAACCATGCACCGGCAGAAAGACCAGAACCAGAAAGCTCAGCGCAACGGAGAGCATGCCGCCGAACAGGTAATAGTCGGTCGGCAGAAGCAGAACATGGCCGCGCTCGGAGGCATGGGCCAGCGCTTCACCGGCGGCGGCGCATAAGGCGACCCCGGTCAAAAACGCACGCGATACAGGCGTTTTCATGCCTGTTTTCCGTGGTCTCCAGCCGTTGCTCCATCAAGATCGGCAAGCGTGAACACGTCGACGGTCAGCCCCACATGCTCTTTCATCAGCGCCAGCACCCCCTCCAGATTTCTGTCCAGGGCAAGCTCCATGAGTTGCGTGTGCTGGTCAAGGGACATGGCCGCATCGAGCGCGGCAATGGCCGCCTCATGGCCATCCTCCGCACCCGCCGCCGCGCGCAGCGTCGGCGTGACCGTCAGAAAGATGTGATGCCGGCAGAGCTGCCCCCAGATCTGGGTGTAGAAGTGCTTTAGCCAGGTGGCGTCCGCCGCAGAAAGCAGCGCCTCGTGAAAGGCCTGATGCCGCTCCACCCATTCATGCAAGGCGTCGTCGGAAAGCCCCTCGGCCGGTATCTGGCAGCGAGAAAGACGATAATGCGCCGTGACGACGGCAGCCTCCCAGTCGGCGTCGCCCTTGCGAATGGATTCCTCCAAAAGCGTGGTTTCCACCGCAAGCCGCGCCTTGGAGAGGTCTTCAAGCTCCGCGCGCGAAACGGGCGCAACGGCAAATCCACGATTGCTCTCCGCAGTGACGAGACGCTCGGCCTCCAGCCGTGAAAGCGCCTCGCGCAGCGGCGTCCAGCCAAAGCCATAGGCATCGCGCAGCGCCGCAATCCGCAGCGGCTGCCCCGGCATCAGGCGCGTCGCGAGAATGTCGCGGCGCAAATGGTGATAGGCTGCCTCCGTCTTCGTCAAAGGCGCGTCATCGTCCACGACCGTATGATGCAAAATGGCTCCTCCTCAGAACAAAAGTATATATAATTCAAGGGGTGTTCAACGATTATATATAGCGTTTGACAGGCATAGCGCCCGCGATATGATGCCCTACGCATTCGGATGGGGAGGAGACGCATCCAGCATGCAAAGCCCATCCGACAGAGGTTGATGCGGGCAAACCGGCGACCTCTGATTTGATGTTTGACATGAGATATGGCGTGGAGGCCATCCTCATGTTTCAGGCCCCTCGGGCCCCCACGGGAGGAATGACATGACTGTAAAATCACGCTTATGGCTGCGCGGCGTTGTTGCCGCCGGCGCTATGGCTCTGGGTCTTGGCGCGGCAAGCGCCGAGCCGATCCGCATCGGCATCGCCAATTTCGGCGAGCATCCGCAGCTCAACACCGCGATCCAGGGTTTTAAAGACGCCATGGCCGCCGGCGGCTACGAGGAAGGCAAGGACGTTGTCTACTCCGAGAGCCACACCAATTTCGATGCATCGCTCGTGCCGCAGATGATCGCCAAGCTGCAGGCCGAGGGTCCGGTGCTCATGTACACGGTGACGACGCCGGTCTCGCAGATCGCCAAGAAGGCGCTTGCCGGTTCCGGCATACCGATCGTCTTTTCCGCCGTCACCGATCCGGTGGCCGCCAAGCTCGTCCCCTCCTGGGAAGCCGGCGATGAAGGCATGACCGGCGCGACCGACCTGCAGGATGTCGCCGCCGTCATGGAGTTTGCCAAGAAGCTCGTTCCGGACGCAAAGCGCATCGGCCAGCCCTACAATCCGGGCGAGGCCAACGACGTGGCGCTGCTTGAAAAGGTTCAGGAAGCCGCTCCCGCCGCCGGCTTCGAGGTCGTGGCCGTGGGCGTCGACAATGTGAACGACATTCAGCAGCGCGTCGCGTCGCTGGCCGGCAAGGCCGACGTGATCTACACGCCCGCCTCCAACCTGTTGCAGCCGGCCATCGCCGCCGTTTCGGCTGCCGCCCGACAGGCCGGCATCCCGATCATCAATTCCGATGATGGCGCCGTTTCCGATGGCGTGGTTCCGGCAAGCTTTGCCGTGAACTACCAGCAGGTCGGCCTCAACGCCGGCAAGATCGCGCTGCAGATCCTCGACGGCACGGACCCCAAGTCGATCCCGCCGATGAACCCGGCCTATGAAGATCACTCGCCGCGCATCTCGAAAAAGGCCATGGCGGCCTTCGGCCTCGAGATCCCCGAAGAGTTCGCCGACTGCAACTGCATCGTCGACTGATACGGCAAGAGACCAGACGCGGCGTCTCCCCCCTTTTTCGGGACGCCGCGTCAGCTTTAAGGGAGGTGCCGGTGCTTGAAGTTCGTGCCGCACGCAAAGTGTTCTACCGGGGACAACCCGACGAAAAGATCGCCCTCAACGGGCTCGACCTCACCCTGAAAACTGGCGAATTCGGCGTCGTGATCGGCTCCAACGGAGCGGGCAAGAGCAGCATGCTCAATGCCATTTCCGGGTCGCTCTCGCTTGATTCAGGCCAGATCCTCATCAATGGCGACGACATCACGGCCCTGCCCGTGCACAAGCGCGCAACCCGCATTGCCCGCGTGTTTCAGGACCCCATGCTCGGCACCGCCGCAAGCATGACGGTGGCGGAAAACATGCTGCTTGCAGAGCTGCGCAGCAAGAAGCGCACGCTGCGCCACGGGCTCAACGCCAAGCGCCTTGCCGATTACCGCGACAGGCTCGCCATTCTGGGCCTCGGCCTTGAAGAGCGGCTGGAAACACGCGTCGACCTTCTGTCCGGTGGCCAGCGCCAGTCGCTGTCGCTCATCATGGCGGTGGGCGGCTCGCCCGACCTCCTGCTGCTCGACGAGCACACAGCCGCTCTCGACCCGCGCACCGCTGACATCGTGATGGAAGCGACCGTGCGCGCGGTGGACGCGCTGAAGCTCACCACGCTTATGGTGACGCACAACATGCAGCACGCCGTCGATTACGGCCATCGCGTCATCATGCTCAATGCCGGCCGCGTGCATCTGGAAATCGGCGGAGAAGAAAAGGCCAATGTGACCGTGGCCGACCTGGTCGGCCATTTCGCCATCAAGACCGACAGCATGTTGCTCGCGAGCTGACCCCGATGATCGATTTTCTGCAAACCACTCTGACGAGCTTCGTCGCACTCATCCCCGTAACGCTCGCGCAAAGCCTGATCCTCGGCTTCGTCGTCGCCGGCATCATGATCCCCTTCCGCATGCTGAGCTTTCCGGATCTCACCAGCGAGGGCGCATTTCCGCTGGGCGGCTGCGTCTGCGGCCTGGCGCTTGCGTCCGGCCTCGGCCCGCTCACGGCCATCGGACTGGCCCTGCTCACCGGCTTCATCGCCGGCTGCTGCACCGCCTTCATCCATCTGCGCTTCCGCATCCACACGCTACTGGCCGGCATCCTGGTGATGACCATGCTCTACAGCGTGAACCTGCGCATCATGGGGCGCTCGAACCTCTCGGTGTTCGGCACGGAAACCATCTTCGACTGGGTGCCGTTCGTACAGCCGGGCTTCCCGCTCGCCAAGATCATCGCCGTCGGCCTCATCACGCTGGTGATCTTCCTGGCGCTCAACTTCTTCTTCACGACGGAGAAGGGCACGGCAGTGCGCGCCGTGGGCGCAAACCCGGTGATGGCGGAAGCACAGGGCATCAATGTCTGGGCGGCAACCATTGGCGGCATCGGCCTCGCCGGCGCGTTCTCGGCCTTCAGCGGCGCGCTGATGGTGCAGTCGCAGGGCTTCGCCGATGTGAACATGGGCCTCGGCATCCTCATCAACGGCCTTGCGGCGCTGATGATCGGCGAGGCAATCGTCGGCAAGGCGACCGTGTGGCGGCAGCTCCTCGCACCCTTCGCGGGCGCGATGGTCTACTACCAGCTCGTCTCGCTGTGTCTGGCGGCAGGCATGCCCCCACCCGACCTGAAGCTTGCAACCGGCGCATTCGTGCTGCTGATGCTGGCCCTGCCCACGCTGCGCGCCGCGCGCAGCCGGCAAGCGGCGACACCGCGCGAAAGCTTCCGCGAGTAGAAGACTCCGGGCGCGGCCTCAGAGCATTTTACCGCTCTAATACGGTGGATGTTCTAATCGAGGGGCCGCGCCTCGGAAGGCAGCATGATCGGAATACCGTCACGCACGGGATAGGCGAGCTTGGCACTCTTCGAGACCAGTTCGCCATTCTCCCGGTCCCAGCGCAGCGGGCCCTTGGTCAGCGGACAGACCAGAAGCTCAAGCAGCTTGCCATCCATCGGTGCGACCGCAGAGACCGCCTGACCGCCCCGTTTCTCATCATTCATCGTCTTTTCCCTCGAGATCCCGTCACTGAAGCCGGTGCGTGGCGTCGCCCTCACCCTGTGCCAGCACAATCTCCGTAATGGCGATCAGCGTGTCGGCCCGCGTCTTCAGATCAGGCGCTTCCAGAAGCGCCTGCTTTTCCGCCGGACCATAAGGCACCATCATCGACAGGGCGTTGACGAGGCTCGCATCCTCGGCCTGATGAACACTGTCCCAGTCGGCCTCGAGATCATTGGCCTCCAGATAGGCGCGAAACGCCCGCAACAGCGCCGCACGGTCCACCTCCGGCTCTTCCGGATCGTCATGCAGATCGCTTTCGAAGGGCAGGATGCGGCACTGGCGGAACGGCGTCTTGACGCTCAGTTCCTCAAGCAGCCGGAACCGGCAAATGCCGATCAGGGTGATCAGATAGCGCCCGTCTCCCGTCTCGGAAACGGAACCCAGCCGCCCGACACACCCCACATCGCAGAGCGCCGGTTCGCCATCGGGCCGCGTCGCACCATCAAGGCGCGGCTGCACCATGCCGATGAGCCGCCCACCGGACAGCGCATGGTCCGTCATGGCCAGGTAGCGCGGCTCGAAAATGTTGAGCGGTAATCGTCCACCCGGCAGAAGCAGGGCCGCCGACAATGGAAACACGGGGATCACACTGTCGATATCGCGGCCGCTGCGATACGAAAAATTACCTGCCTTCACACGACGTCTCCCGATGTTTACCCGATATCTGGAGCAGCCTCGCCAATAGGCAAATAATCGGGCAGCTTATGAGAACAGAAGCGACGACAGCTTGCGCCGCGCCGAAAGCGTTGCCGGATCGGTTGCGCCCCAGGCCTCGAAGAATTTGAGAAGCTGGGCGCGCGCGCCGTCTTCCTGCCACTCGCGGTCCGCCCGCACGATGGCCAGCAGGCTTTCCGCCGCCGCGGTCCGGTCGTCCTTCGCATTCTGCAGAAGCGCCAGGTCGAAGCGGGCCTGATGGTCGTTCGGGTCGGCGGCAAGCCGCTGCTCCAGCGCGGCTGCGTCGCCCAGATCGGCCACCTGCTCGGCAAGCGCCATCTTGGCCTGCACGGCGGCGATGGGCGCTGCATCTTTCTGCTTTTCAGGAACCTGCGCAAGCACCTGTGCGGCCTGCTCCGTCTGACCCGCTTCGAAAAGCAGATCGGCAAGACCGCCAATGGCGTCCACATTCTCCGGCTCGCGCTGAAGGATCGCAGAATAGATCTGCGCAGCCATCTGCTGGTCGCCATTGGCGACAGCCTCTTTGGCGGCCTCGAGCGCTCCGGCGATCTCGTCATTGCCCGCGCCGGCGGTGAGCTTGTCGATGAACGCCTTCACCTGGCTTTCAGGCAATGCGCCCATGAACCCGTCAACCGGCTGCCCGTCCTTGAAGGCAAAGACGGCGGGGATGGACTGCACGCCGAGCTGGCCGGCAACCGCGGGGTGCTCGTCGATGTTCATCTTCACCAGCTTGACCTTGCCGCCCGCCGCGCGCACCGCATTTTCAATGATCGGGGTGAGCTGCTTGCAGGGGCCGCACCAGGGCGCCCAGAAATCCACCAGAACCGGCTGATTGCGCGATTCCTGGATCACGTCAGCCGTGAAAGCGGCCGTAGTCGTGTCCTTGATCAGATCGGCCGCTGCGAGCTGGGGCTCATCCGACAGCGTGAAGGTCTGCGAAGCCGGCTCGGGAGCGGATGCGGGCGCTGCGCCGCCGCCGAAATCCACATTGGTGGTGTAGTCCCCACCGGCTGCGCCATAACCGCCGGACTTCCCGTAAGGATTGTCACCGTTGTTCATAAAAGCCTCTTCCTGCTTGCGGTCCGGCTCGCTGTCCGTGCAGCGCCCGGCCGGCCGATAGAAATCGTTTCGTCGCTCCAAATGTGGCGATCACTCGGTCACTTTCAAGACGAGCGGCTCATGCGCGACCGCTTCCAGAAAGCGCATCAGGTCGTCACGCCGGATGGATGTGGTCGCCTCATTGGTGAGCGGGTGCGCGTTGATGAGATCATTTTCCATCAAATCCGCGTCGAGCACCACCTTTACGCTGTGCTCTTCATCATTGATCACGCCAAAAACCGTCACCGACCCCGGCTCCACGCCGAGAAATTCCATCAGCCTGTCAGGCTTGCCGAAGGAAACGCGGCTGGCAGCGCCGATCTTGTGGTGAATCGTCTTCAGATCGACCTGCGCATCCTCGTCGACGGTCACAAGAAAGAAATTATCCTTCTTGTCTTTCAGAAAGAGGTTCTTCGTGTGCCCGCCCTCAATCTCCCCGCGCAGCGACTGGGAATCTGCAACGGTGAAAAGCGGCGGGTGCCGATGGGTTTTCGCGTCGATTCCCAGCGTTTCGAGATATTCGAGCAGGTTTTCGGGAGTTTTCGGCACGGTTTCACCCCTTTTCAACAACGGCGTCTTCAGAGCGAACTAGCCGCTGAAAGCCAGCAAATGCAAGCCCTTGAGCGACATTGAAGGTTCCTCCACCGCCGACTTTTTTGCGCCTGCGAAGGCGTTTTTAAAAAAACGCAACATCACTGTCGATTTCCTGTTGCATCTGCGAGCGGGATCAGACTATAAGCCCATCGTCGGAAGCGACGAAGCGAGCGGGCGTAGCTCAGGGGTAGAGCACAACCTTGCCAAGGTTGGGGTCGTGAGTTCGAATCTCATCGCCCGCTCCAGTTTCCGAAACTCAAAAAGCCGCGGTCATCCGCGGCTTTTGTGTTTTCCGGATCAGGAAAATCGCGCTCCCGAAAATTCCCCTGTGAAACCGGCACTGGCCAAGCGCCCGCACGGCAGACGGCCAGACGCCTTGCAGCCAGCGCGAATTCATGCAACCCGACGCTTGTCCGGCAGCCGGCTTATGCCATGCTGACCGTGATTTAGCTGAAGGTTTCGAGAATGCTGGCTGTCCTTGTCCATATCACCATCGTCACCACTGCGACGCTCCACATCCTGCTGCGCCGCAACAGACAGCCGGAATCGCGCATGGCGTGGCTCGTCGTGGTCATGACGCTTCCATATCTCGGAGCACTCGCCTATCTGCTGCTCGGCCAGACCAGCGTTGGCCGCAAGCGCATCAAGAGGCTGACCAGCGCCTTCAACGACCTGCCGCGCCCCCAGACGCAGAACGCAGAAGCCCGGACACCGCTTTCAGCATGGGACGAAGCCCTGTTCCGGGTCGGGCGCTCCATCTCCGGCTATGAGCCGGTCAGCGGCAACCATGCAAAGCTGATGAAGGATTCGGATGCTGCGATTGATTCGATGGTGGCCGATATCGACGCGGCCCGCGATCACGTGCACCTCGTCTTCTACATCTGGCTGGATGATGGCAATGGCAACAAGATCGCCGATGCGCTGATGCGCGCCGCCGCGCGCGGCGTCACCTGCCGCGCCATGGTCGACGACATCGGCTCACGCGCCCTGGTGAAGACGCCGCTCTGGCGCAAGCTCTCGGAGGCCGGCGTGCAAACGCGCACCGCCCTGCCCGTGGGCAATCCCTTCCTGCGCATTCTCGATGGCCGCATCGATCTGCGCAATCACCGCAAAGTGCTCGTCATCGACAACGCCATCACCTATTGCGGCAGCCAGAACTGCGCCGATCCCGCATTTCTGCCCAAGGCGAAATTCGCGCCATGGTTCGATGCCGTCATGCGCTTCACCGGGCCTGTGGTGCGCCAGAACCAGCACCTGTTCGCCAGCGACTGGATGGGCAATGGCGGCGACGACATCACCGATATTCTGAAAGAGCCCGTGGAAGCGCCGAAAGGCGGCTTCTTCGCGCAGGTGGTGGCGACCGGCCCGACCTTCCGCGCCTCCGCCATGCCCGAAATGTTCGAGAGCCTGATTTATTCGGCGAGGCGCAGCGTGTTCATCACCACCCCCTATTATGTGCCGACACAGGCGCTTCAGGCTGCGATCTGCGCCGCCGGCAATCGCGGCGTCGATGTCACCATCATCTTCCCCGCCCGCAACGACGATTTCGCCGTCGGCGCGACCTGCCGCAGCCATTATGAAAGCCTGCTGGAAGCGGGCGTCAAAGTGCATGAGTTCAAGCCCGGCCTTCTGCATACGAAGTCGCTGACCGTGGATGGAGACGTGACGCTGATCGGCTCGGCCAATATGGACCGGCGCAGCTTCGACCTGAATTACGAAAACAACATCCTGCTGCACGACCCGCAGACCACCGCCGCAATGCGCGCGCGGCAGGAGGAGTATCTCGCCCAGAGCCGGCCAATCACGCTCGAAGAGGTGCGCGGCTGGAGCATGCTCCAGCGGCTCAAGCAGAACGCACTCGCGATTGTGGGGCCAATCCTCTAGAGCAATTCCAGGAAAAGTGGGGACCGGTTTTCCGTCCGGAATTGCGTAAAAACAATACTCTAAATCCGCCTGCATGCGGACTGGAGGTACGGCCCCGGCGCGGCGCGTCAGTCCCCGTTGTCCGGATCGATCTGCAGATGCTCGGCGACAATCGCCGCAGCCTGCGTGAACGGCAGCACGCCGGCGCTTCCCTGCCATGGCCTCGCATCGCCGGCGAGAAGCAGCGGAACCCGCTCGCGCGTGTGGTCCGTGCCTGTCCAGGTCGGGTCGTTGCCGTGATCGGCGGTCAGCATGAGCAGGTCGCCGGGGCGCAGTTTCGGCAGAAGCCCGGCGAGACGGCGATCAAACCACTCCAGCGCCCGCGCATATCCCGCCACATCGCGGCGATGGCCGTAATGACTGTCGAACTCGACGAAATTGGCAAAGACAAGATCGCCATCGGCGGCATTTTCGACCGTCTCCAGAAGCCGGTCGAACAACGCGTCGTCGTTCGGCCCCTTCAGCACGCGGGAAATGCCCTTGCCGGCGAAGATATCACCGATCTTGCCCACGGCATGCACGGTGCGGCCAGCGGCCACCACGCGGTCGCAGATCGTGTCGCCGGGAGGCGGAATGGCGAAATCGCGCCGGTTGGCGGTGCGGGTGAAGCCGCTCTCCGCGTCCCCGACGAAAGGCCGCGCAATGATGCGGCCCACATTCATCGGATGGAAAATCCCGGCTGCCGCCTCACACAGACGTAACAGCCGTTCGAGGCCGAATGTCTCCTCATGCGCGGCGATTTGCACCACGCTGTCAGCCGAGGTGTAGACGATCGGCGCGCCGGTCTCCATGTGCTCCGCGCCAAAGCGCTCCAGCACATCCGAGCCCGAACCATGCGCATTGAAAAGCGTGCGTTCCAGCCCGCCTGCGCGCCGCAGCCGCGCCATCGCCTCTTCCGGAAAGGCCGGAACTTCGTGTGGGAAATAGTGCCAGTCCCTGGTGAGCGGCAGGCCTGCCAGCTCCCAGTGTCCGGTCTGGGTGTCCTTGCCGGCACTTTCTTCCTGAAGCGTGGCCCAGGAAGCATGGGCCTCGGGTGCGGAAAGCCCCGGCGCGGACTGGCCACAGGCCAGTTCGAGCGCGGCTCCAAGGCCAAGCGCGGAAAGATTGGGCAGATGAAGCGCGCCGGAGCGCCCCTCTTCCGCCCGGCCTGCGGCGCAGGCTTCGGCGATGTGCAGAACCGTGTTGGAACCGGCATCGCCGAACCGCTCGGCATCCGGTGCGCCGCCTATGCCCACCGAATCCAGAACGCACAGGAAGACACGACCGTTCACAGACATTCGTCACCCTTCCGCGAAGCGCGCCTCCATACGACGCCGCAACGCTTCGAATATTTCATAAAAGCTCCAGCCCATGAGGGAGAGGAGCAGCACCATGCCGATCACTGTGGCCGTGTCGGCGTTCTCCTGTCCAGAGGAAAGGAGGTAGCCCACGCCCTCATTTGCGCCCATCAGCTCGCCGATCACGGCAGCCGTCATGGCAAGCGTGGTCGCCACCGTTGCGCCGGCAAAGAGCGTCGGCAGCGCCGAAGGCAGTTCGATATGCAGGAAGCGCTGCAGGGGCGAGAGCTTCAGCACGCGCGCCAGATCCAGATAGGATTTGTTGACGAAGCGCAGGCCCGAAAGCATGCCCGTCATCACCGGGAAGAAGGTGACGATGGCGATCAGCACCACTTTGGGAGCCGGCCCAAGACCGAGCCAGAGCAAAAGCAATGGCGCGATGGCGATCTTGGGCGCGGTCTGCAGAAGCAGAATGAGCGGCGTGGACATCCGCTCGGCAACGGGAAAGCGGGCAAACAGCAATGCGGCCGCGACACCGGCCAGAGCGCCGAGCAGGAAGCCCCAGAAGATCTCGATCAATGTCACATAGACATGCCCCAGAAGATTGGCGTTCTTGTAGAGAAACACCATCCGCTCCATGACGGCTGCCGGGCTTGGCAACAGATAATCGGGCACATTGAAGAGGAACACACCGCCGCCCCAGAGGGCGACGATGAGAACCAGGCCCGCGATCCCGCGCTTCAGCATGGCTTATTCGCCGATCGAGGAAGGATCGACCACGAAGTCGGCAGCCTTCGGCGCTTCGTCGACGACTTCATACTTCGCCAGAATGTCGGCATTGGCCTGCCAGGCGTCGAGATCGGCAGCGCCGAGGCCCTTTTCCCTGGTCAGGTCGCTCTGCCAGACGGAGGCGACGAAGCTGTTCTTGAATGCCGTGGAGAGAAGCTCCTTCTGGTCGGCCCAGGTCGGCGTGTACTTCTCGAACGAGATTTCGAGAGCATCGTCCACGTGACCGTCGATCACCCACTCATAGGATGCGGTGACGGCATTGGTGAAGCGCTTCACGAGATCCGGATTTTCCTCGAGCAGGCGGCTGGAGGTGACAACGACATTGCCGAAGGACGGCAGGAAATCGTTGGACAGGATCATCGTGACATCGACGCCGGCGCCTTCCAGATTGTACTTGCGCAGCTCGGAGAACACGATGGCGTCGACCTGGTCGCTCTGCAGCGCCTGAACGATTGCACCCGTGGAAACGACTTCAAGCTTGATGTCGTCGAGCGAGAGGCCCGCATCCTGGAGGCCGACCTGAAGCTGCAGGTAGTTGGGCGAGCCGAGCGAGGTGACGGCGACCGTCTTGCCCTTCAGGTCCGCATAGGTTTCGATGCCGGTTTCAGCCTTTGCCAGCAATGCGCCAATGCCGCGCTGGTAGGTGGTGTGAACCACTTTCACCGGCAGGCCGTTGGCCGCAGCCGCCACAACGGCGTCGCCGTTCGGGAAGCCGAAATCCACATTGCCGGCGGCAATGTTGGTCAGGATGTCGGACGCGCCGGCATAGATGAATTCAACCTCGATGTCCTGATCGGCGAAGAAGCCGTTTTCAACACCGGCATAAAGCGGCGAATAGAAAGGCACTGCAGCGCCGTCGATCTGCATGACCACCTTGTCGGCAGCAAGTGCAGCAACACCCGAAGCAATAAGGGCAAGCGTGGCTACGCCGGTTTTCAGCATCACATTCATTGTTCTCTCCTATTGGGACGCATCATGCGCGAGAGCCCGGCCCGCAATGCGGAGCAGGTTTCGCTGCGTGTTTTCATAATCGACAAGCCAATTGTCGGTGGCGCGATTGCCGTGCACACCCAAGAGGCAGGCCGCCCTGAGGCCAAGAGCCCGGCCAACGGCCAGGATCACCTGCGATTCCATTTCCACTCCGATGGCCCCCTCGGCAAGGAAACGGTCCAGATATCCAGCGTCCGGGCTGTCGACCGCATCAAGCCTGAGCGGCCGGTCCTGCCCGAGGTAATAACTGTCGGTCGAGGCGATCATGCCCCGGTGCGCGCCAAGCCCCAGCGCCGCAGCACTTTCTTCCAGCGCAGACGCGAGTGCGGGATCGGCCTCCGGCGTGTAACCGTGTTCGGCATAGAGCGCTGCAACGCCGGTCAGGCCGGTCGCCGTGTGCGGCACGATGTAATCGCCCGTTGGAATTTCCGGCACCAGCGCGGAGCACCCGCCGATGCGGATGAGACGCTTTGCGCCCAGCATGGCGAGCTCAACCATGGCGATCTCGGTCGACGGACCGCCAATGCCGCTGGAACAGATGGTCAGACGCCGGCCTTCAAACGTTCCCGTTACAAGCGCAAACTCGCGCTTGCGGCCGAAATCCTGCACATCGGTGAGCATGTCGCGCAGCAGCGCAACACGGTCGGGATCACCCGGCACCAGAACATCTTCGGCCACATCGCCCGGCCGACAGGGAAGATGCGGCGGACGACCGCCGGAAAATGGCAGGCGTGCGGTGGGTTTTGAACTATCGGCCATCCTGCACCTTCCATGACAAGAGACGCCCCTCGATCACACCGAGAAGCCCGTGAAGGGCGATGCCCAAAAGCGAAGTCAGAAGCACCGCGCCAAACAGCAGCGGCGTCTTGTAGGTGGCGGAGGCGAAGGTCATCAGATAGCCGAGGCCGTCGCTGCCGGAGATCCACTCGGCAAGGATCGCGCCGACGAGCGCCTGCACCGCGCCGATCTTGAGACCGACGAAAATGCCCGGAAGCGCCGCCATCAGATCGATGCGCCAGAACAGGGAGAACGGGTTCAGCTTCAGAAGCTTCGCAAGGTCGTGCATGCGGCTGTCGATGCTGCGGAAGCCGGCAAGCGCGCCCATCAGAACCGGGAAGAAAACCAGCGAGACGATGAGCACGATCTTGGCCGTGAGGCCAAGGCCGAACCAGACGACGAACAGCGGCGCAAGCGCAATCTTCGGCGCGGTCTGGAAGACGACCAGAGGGCCATCCAGAAAGGTCGAAAGCCGGGGCATCTTGTAGAGCAGGTAGGCGACGGCGATGCCCGCCACGCTGCCAATGCCGAGCCCCAGAAGGATGTTGCGCACGGTGAACCAGAGATGCGGCCACAGTTCGCCGCTCAGAAGCGAATCCCAGAGCGTCGAAACCGTGCTTTGCGGCGACGGCAGGAGATATTTGGGAATGCCCATCGGCCCGCTGGCGTACCACCAGGCCACGGTCAGCAGCGCCAGCGCCACACCATATTCGAAAACGGGACGAAAGCGGCTCATCATTCCGTTTCCCGCATGTCCTGGCGCAGTTCCGCGACCAGCTGATGATAAGCGGGATCAAGCTTGGTGGCCTCGCCGCGCGGATGCGGCAGATCCACCGTGTAGGTCTTCTTCAGTCGACCGGGACGCGGCGACATGACCATGACCTCGCTGCCGAGATAAGCCGCCTCTTCAACGCTGTGCGTGACCAGAAGAATGGTCTTGCCCGTGCGCTGCCAGATGCGCAGCAATTCGTCGTTCAGCGTTTCGCGGGTCAGAAGGTCCACGGCGGAGAACGGCTCGTCCATCAGAAGGATCGGCGGATCGTCGGACAGCGCCCGGGCAATGGCCGCACGCTGGCGCATGCCGCCGGAAAGCTGTTTGGGCAGCGCGTCCTCAAAGCCGGAGAGCCCCACCAGTTCGATCAGTTCACTGACGATCCGGTTGCCCTCGTCGCGGCGCACACCGGCGGTGTCGAGCGGAAAGCGGATGTTGTCGCGAACGGTCTTCCACGGCAGCAGAACGGCGTCCTGAAACACGAAACCGACCGGGCGTTTGGCCGAACCCGTATCGAGTTCGATCGTGCC
Source organism: Nitratireductor sp. PBL-C9 (assembly GCF_050877045.1). Taxonomy (NCBI): domain Bacteria; kingdom Pseudomonadati; phylum Pseudomonadota; class Alphaproteobacteria; order Hyphomicrobiales; family Phyllobacteriaceae; genus Nitratireductor; species Nitratireductor sp. PBL-C9. The sequence goes on along the minus strand of NZ_JBPAXW010000009.1, from coordinate 202,979 downwards.
GCCGGAAGCGTCTTCCAGCCCCGCGATCAGACGAAGGAAAGTGGACTTGCCACAGCCGGACGGCCCGACGATGGAGACAAATGCACCCTTTTCAATCCGGTGATCGAGAGGCGCCAGTGCGAGGATGCTTCCACCATCAAGATCGAAGCTCTTCGTCAGACCAGAGGTTGTTATCAATCTGAGACCTTTCAGAGGTAACTGAACCGATTAGACGCATAAAAATGCGACGTTTCAACGCATATTCTCAAAATTTAGACACCTTGTCCAGCGACGCCGGGAAGGCAGCGCCTGTCGTGAATGCGACGCGGATCATCACAGGATTTTCCAAAGCGTTTTGGGAGGTCATGAAAAGCGAGAAAAATTCTCAAAAGAATTCAGCACATTAAAAGTAGACCGCCACAACAGAAACAGACACACCAGAATATTCATCGAGCATTACATGACGCCGACTAATTTCTGCAACACGCATAGAAGAGCGACGCGCACCAGAGACTGGAGGGGAAATTCTAATTATTGATACAAGTCGTTTTCTGCTCCGTCTCCCGACGCCCCGGACCGGCCATCGAGAAAATCTCAGCCCACGTCACAACAAGCCCGGGGAAGCGCGAAAACGCGCGCCCCGGCTAACAGTTCAACGGGTGATTAGCGGATAAATGCGCGGCTCGTCAGACGCTGCTGCGGCAATCAACAATCAATTTTGCTGGGAAACGATTATTCGGCCGCTCAGCCTAGCTGGCGCGCCGCCCCAGGGCCGTCTCGATGTTGCGGGCCGACTGGCGCACGGCGTCGGACAGGCGCTGCGTTTCGGCGCGCGCCTTGGTCTCCGGCAGCACGATGGAGATCGTCGCCACACAGGCCCCCGTCTCATCACAGATCGGCGCGGCAATGCAGGCGACGGCATATTCCGATGCGCTCATCTGGACTGCGAGCCGCTCGCTGAATTCGCGCCCGGCCTGTTCGGCAAGCAGAACCGCATCGGTCTCGGCGCGCCCGGTGGTGGAGGGCCGCGCGATTTCACTGAAGATGCGCACGCGCTCGGCCTCGTCGAGATGGCCCAGCAGCAAACGGCCCGACGCCGTCCAGTTGAGCGGCACACGCGTGCCCACATCGGACGCGACATTGAAGTGATCCTCACCGCGCGACATGCCGATCACCGTCATCATGTCATCGTCGCGCGCGCAGATCTGAATGGTTTCGCCCAGTTCTTCCGCCAAAGCTTCCATCTCGCGCTTGGCTTCCTTGAACACATCCATGCGTGAACGATAGGTGAGGCCGTAGCGCATCAGCCGCGGGCCGAGCCAGACGGAATTCTCCCCGCTGCGCGACAGCATGGAGCGCTCCAGAAGCTCATCGACAATCTTGTAGATGGTCGAGGCCGGCGCACCGGTGGAGCGCGCCAGATCATAGGTACTCATCGGCTGCTGGCGCTCGGTCAGAATGTCCAGAATCTGAAGCGTCCGGTCGATGGCCCCAACCCGCTTTCTCGCTTCACCGCTCATCTGACGCTCCCGCTGCCGTTTCCATTCAGCCGCCTTAGCACGCACCCGCACCCAACGGGCAGAGGGCGCACGCAGACTTGACGGATGTTTAGCACGCATATACCGTTATTGTAAAATATAATACATAATAATGGAGGAGAAAATGAGATTGAAGCTCACTGGGAAATTCACTGGGAAATCATCCCTTCTGAGCGCCCCTCTGGCCGCCCTTCTGGCCGGAAGCGCGCTCTCGCTTACAGCAGGCCAGGCATTTGCCGAGGGCAAGACGCTGGACGTCGCGATCATCGGTGAGGCCGACACGTTCGACCCGATGATGTCGACCAAGGACGTGGTCTCCATCGTCACCCAGCATTTCGTCGAGACGCTCTATACGTTCGATGCCGGCTGGAACATCGCCCCGCTTCTGGCGACCGAACTGCCGGAAATCAGCGATGACGGCCTCACCTACAAGATCGGCATCCGCGAAGGCGTCACCTTCCATGACGGCTCCAGCATGGATGCAAAGGACGTCGTGGCGTCCCTCGACCGCTGGCTGAAAGTGGCCACACGCGGCAAGGGCGTGGCCGACAAGGTGGCGTCCGTCGAAGCAACCGGCGATTACGAAATCACCATCACGATGAAGGAGCCCTATTCGCCGCTCCTGTCGCTGCTGGCCTTCTCCAATTCCGCCGCCGCGGTCTATCCGGAAGAGATCATCGCCGACACGATTGAAACCGTGGTTGGCACCGGCCCCTACAAGATCGCCGAGCACATGCCGGACCAGCATCTCCAGCTCGTGCGCTTTGAAGATTACGCCTCGCGCGACGAAGCGCCGGACGGCGCTGCCGGCAAGCGCGAACAGCTGGCCGATGAAATCCGCTTCATTCCGGTTCCCGATCCGAACACCCGCGTCGAAGGGCTTCTGTCCGGCCAGTTCGACTTCGCCGACGGCCTGCCGGCTGAAAGCTACAAGCGCCTTGAAGAGAACGAAACGGCCGACCCGCTGCTTCTCAAGCCGTTCGGCTGGCCGATCTTCGCCGTCAACCACAAGGATGGCCTCCTGACGGACAAGAACATCCGTCTGGCTGTTCAGGCGGCGCTGCCCATCGATGACATGCTGTTTGCCGCCTTTGGCGACGACAATTTCTTCATCACCGACGGGCCGCTCTACCCGGAAGGCTGGGCATGGCGCACCGAAGCCGGGGCCGAACTGTTCAACCAGAACGACCAGGCCAGGGCTGGTGAGCTGCTCAAGGAAGCCGGCTATGACGGCACCCCGCTGCGCATCCTCACCTCGCGCCAGTATGAGTTCCATTTCAAGATGGCCGAAGTGGCCAAGATGGCGCTGGAATCGGCAGGCTTCAAAGTCCAGATGGACGTGGTCGACTGGGCAACGCTCGGCCAGCGCCGCGACGATCCGGCCGTCTGGGACATCTACATCACCCATTCGCCCTTCCTGCCCGAGCCGGCGCTCACCTCGCTCTATGACAAGTCGTCCCGCCTTGGCTGGTCGAACCCGGAGAAGGACAAGATCCTCGACGCGTTCACCAGCGAGACCGACATTGCAAAGCGCAAGGAGCTCTTCGCCGAACTGCAGAAGCAGGTCTTCGAGGATGTAGGCTTCATCAAGATCGGCGCATTCAACGCGCTTCAGGGCACCCGCAAGGGGCTTGAAGGTGTGCCGGCTTCTCCGTGGCCCTTCTTCTGGAACGCACAGGTCCAGTAACGGCCACTCTTCAGGGGCCGCTTCGCTCCCGGCGGCCCCTTTTTTGGATATGAGTTCGGAGAACGCGTATGGCGCGCTATATCCTCAAGCGCATCCTGGGAATGTTCATCGTCATCTTTCTCGTACTGACGATTGCCTTCCTGATCGTTCGTCTTGCGCCGGGTGATCCCGCCGCCCTGATGCTGGGGCCGGAGGCAACGCCTGAAGAAACAGCCGCGCTGCGCACCGAACTCGGCCTCGACCGCCCGATCGTGGTGCAATATTTCACCTTCGTCGTGAACGCGGCCCAGGGCGACCTCGGCACCTCGCTGTTCTTCCGCCAGCCGGTCACGCAGGTGCTGGCGGCGCGGGCAGAGCCCACCATCTTCCTCGCGCTTTTCTCTCTCGTATTCGCGCTGGTCATCGCAACACCCATCGGCATCTACGCGGCCTATCGGCGGGGCTCGTTTCTCGACCAGAGCGCCATCAGCACGGCCATGCTCGCCGCCTCCATTCCCAGCTTCTGGACTGGCCTCATGTTCCAGCGCTATCTGGCCACCGATCTCGGTCTCTTTCCCGCATCGGGCTATGGCGGGCCGGACGCCAGCTTCATCGAGCGGATGGGCTATCTGATCCTGCCCTCCATCGTGCTCGGCATCGTCAATTCCGCGCTGATCCTGCGCTTCACCCGCGCGTCCATGCTCGACATTCTGGGCGAGGACTATATCCGCACCGCCCGCTCCAAGGGCATGGGCGAACCGCGCGTCGTGCTGCGCCACGCGCTGAAGAATGCGGCCATTCCCATCATCACGGTCATCGGCCTCACCTTCGCGCTTCTGGTTTCCGGCGCGGTGGTCACCGAGCGCGTGTTCAACATTCCCGGCATGGGAAACCTGGTGGTCAGCGCGGTCCTGCGCCGCGACTACCCCGTCATTCAGGGCGCGCTCATCGTCGTCGCGTCGCTCTATGTGCTCATCAACCTTGTCACGGACCTGCTCTATCTGACCGTCGACAAGCGTGTTCGGTACTAGCGCATCGGCCCGGAAAACGGAAACGATTTCCGGATAGAAAGATGCGTAGATTCAATAGGTTAGAGCGTCCTTTGTGCGTCCGAATGGACGCACGGCGCTCTAGGGAGAAGGCATCATGGCCGCTGCATCCGCTGTCGCAGATCAACCGAAATTCTTCACCGCCCTCTTCTCAAGGCGCGCCGTTCTCATCGCACTCGTCATCTTCGTCGTGCTGGTCCTTCTGTGCGTCTTCGCCCCGCTCATCGCGCCCGCAGATCCGGCGAAAATGTCGGTGCGCGCACGCCTCACCGCGCCCGGCGCGGATTATCTTCTGGGCGCCGACGCATTCGGCCGCGACGTGTTCTCACGTCTTCTCTATGCGGGCCGCGTGTCGCTCTCCATCGGGCTTGGCGTCGCCGCAGTCTCTTCGGTCATCGGCATCGTGATCGGCCTGATGGCCGGCTTCTTCCGCCGGCTGGACGCTCCAATGTCGCGCCTCGTCGATGCGATGATGGCCTTCCCGGACATTCTTCTGGCCATCGCACTGGTCTCGATCCTCGGCGGTTCCATCGTCAATGTGGTGATCGCCCTCTCCATCGTCTACGCGCCGCGCATTGCGCGCATCGTGCGCGCCTCAACGCTGGTGATCCGCGAACTGCCCTATGTGGAGGCGGCGGTCTCGCTCGGCTCCTCCACCTTCTTCATCATGACCACCCATGTGCTGCGTAACATCCTGTCGCCCATCATCGTGCAGGCAACCTTCATCTTCGCCTACGCCATGCTGGCGGAGGCCGGGCTCTCCTTCCTCGGCGTCGGCATCGATCCGTCAACGCCGAGCTGGGGCACGATGATCAATGAGGGCCGGCAATATATCGATCAGGCGGCATTCCTGATCTTCTTCCCGGGCATCGCGATCTCCATCGCAGTGCTCTCCCTGCAATTGATCGGCGATGGACTGCGCGACGCGCTCGACCCCCGTTTGAGCAAGGATCTTTGAGACATGGCGCTCAGGCTTACCAATTTCCGTCCTGTCGGTCTCGACAACGCACCGGCTGAAATCTTCGTCGGCGATGACGGGCTCGTGGCCGGTACGCCGATCACCGGCGCGGAAACCATCGACTGCAAAGGCGCATATCTTTCGCCCGGCTGGTGCGATTTGCATGTGCATGTCTGGCACGGCGGCACGGATATTTCCGTGCGCGCTTCCGAGGCCGGCCGCAAGACCGGCGTTACCGCCATGGCGGATGCGGGCTCATCCGGCGAAGCCGCATTTCATGGCCTGCGCGAATATGTGATCGAGCAGCAGCAGGAGACGGTTCGCGCCTTTCTCAACATCGGCTCCATCGGGCTTGTCGCCTGCAACCGCGTGCCGGAACTGATCGACCTGCGCTCCATCGATGTGGACCGCACGCTGGCCGTCGCCGAAGCGAACCGCGATGTCATCTGCGGCATCAAGGTGCGGGCGAGCGGCGTCATCTCCGGCGCATGGGGCATCACACCGGCAAAGATCGCCAAGCGGGTCGCGGAAATTCTCGATCTGCCGCTCATGGTTCATATCGGCGAACCGCCACCGCTGATCGACGAAGTGTTCGACATTCTCACCCCCGGCGACATCGTCACCCACTGCTTCAACGGCAAGAAGGCCGGCTCGATCCGCGACACGAAGGCGCTGTTCGCGCAGGCGCAGCAACTGGCGGGGAGCGGCGTGCGCATGGATATCGGCCATGGCGTCGCCTCGTTCAGCTTCGACACCGCGCGCGAGGCCATCGCCAACGGGCTGAAACCCTGGTCGATCTCCACCGATCTGCATCTGCGCAATGTGAACGGGCCGGTCTATGACCTCGCCACCACCATGTCGAAACTGCTGGCCGTCGGCCTTTCCTTCGACGAGGTCATCGCCGGCGTGACCGAACGCCCCCGCTCCGTTCTGGGCCTTGGCGCATCGGGCGGCGCGACACCGGGGCAGAAAGCCGATTTCACGGTCTTCGATGTGGATGCCGCAAACATCGACGCCGTCGACAGTCTCGGCGGGCATCTGACACTCGAAAAGCGGTTCGAGCCGCGCCTCACGGTCATCGGCGCATCGGCCATGCCGGCTGCAAGGAGGAGCGCATGAACGAACCCGTTCTCGACGTCCGCAATCTGCGGGTCGCCTTCCGCGCCCGCCGTTCTTCGGTGACGGCGCTGCGCGATGTCAGCTTCACGCTGCACCCGGGCCGCACGCTGGCGCTGGTGGGCGAAAGCGGCTCGGGCAAATCCGTCTCCTCGCTCGCCATTATGGGGCTTCTGCCGCCCAATGGCGCGGTGACGGGTGGCGCGATCCACTATCGTGCGGTGGACGGCAGCGTCTCGGACCTCACGAAAGCATCGAAAAGCGAGATGCGCGCACGACGCGGCGCGGAGATCGCCATGATCTTTCAGGAGCCCATGTCCTCGCTCAATCCGCTGTTCACCATCGGCGACCAGATCGGCGAGATGCTGCTCCTGCACACGGATCTCGACGCCAGGCAGCGCCGCCAGCGGGTTCTGGAAATGCTGGAGCTGGTGGAAATTCCCGCCGCCGGATCCCGCATCGACAATTATCCGCACGAGCTTTCCGGCGGCATGCGCCAGCGCGTGATGATCGCGCTGGCCATGGTCTGCAACCCCGCCCTGCTGATCGCCGACGAGCCGACCACGGCGCTCGACGTGACCATTCAGGCGCAGATCCTCGATCTGATGCGCCGCCTGCAAAAAGAACTCGGCATGTCGATCCTGTTCATCACCCACGACATGGGCGTGGTGGCGGAAATGGCCGACGATGTGGCGGTCATGTATGCCGGCGCCATCGTCGAGCAGGCGGGCGCTTCGGAACTGTTCGCCCGGCCAAGCCACCCTTACACGCGCGGTCTGCTGCACTCGATCCCGATGCCCGGCAGGCCGGAGGGCGAGCGTCTCGTGCCCATTCCCGGAACGGTTCCGCCATTACACGCCATGCCGGAAGGCTGCGCCTTCGCACCGCGCTGCGGACTGGCGGATGAAGCCTGTCGCGAGCCGGTTTCGCTCAGCGATTTTGCGCCCAACCACCGTGTTGCCTGTTTCCACGCCGGACGGGAGGTGACCCATGTCTGAACCGCTTCTGCAGATCCGCAATCTGTCCAAGCGTTTCGTCACGCCGCGCGGCACCATCCATGCCGTGAGCGACGCGAGCTTTGACATACCGCGCGGTTCCATCACGGGTCTGGTGGGCGAAAGCGGCTCTGGCAAGACCACACTTGGCCGTACGCTGCTTCGCCTTGTCGAACCGACCGAAGGCCAGACCATCTTCGACGGGCAGGATCTCAACACGCTCAGCGCCTCTGAGCTGCGCGATGCGCGCCGGCGCATGCAGATCATCTATCAGGACCCGGTTTCCTCGCTCAATCCACGCCTGCGCGTCGCCGACATCATCACCGAGGGCCTGCGCGCCCATGGCATCGGCAACCGCGCCTCACGGCGCGACAAGGCTGCCGCACTTCTGGAAGAGGTCGGCCTTCAGGCCGATCACATGAACAAGTTTCCGCACGAGTTTTCCGGTGGCCAGCGCCAGCGCATCGGCATTGCCCGCGCCCTTGCACTGGAGCCGGAATTCATCGTCGCGGATGAAAGCGTTTCGGCGCTCGACGTCTCCATTCAGGCGCAGGTGCTGAACCTGCTGCTCGACCTGCGCGAGCGCCGCAACCTCACCATGCTCTTCATCGCGCACGATCTTTCGGTGGTGGAATATCTCTGCGACCAGATCATCGTCATGTATCTGGGACGGCTGGTGGAAAAAGGCCCCTCGCGGCCACTCTACAGCGATCCCCGCCACCCCTATACACGCGCGCTTCTTTCGGCGATCCCCGTGCCCGACCCGGCGCGCGATCACAGCCGCACCATTCTTCGCGGAGACATTCCAAGCCCGCTCGATCCCCCATCCGGGTGCGTCTTCCGCACACGGTGTCCGCATGCAGCCGACATCTGCGCCGAAGGCGTTCCCGCACCCGTCGAAACCGGCCCCGGCCACCACTCCTTTTGCAAGCGAACAGAAGAACTCTATGCCACAGCCTGATCTCAAAGAACCCGCTTCCGCACGGCTTGCGGCGCTCGGCATCGAGCTGCCGCCCGCCGCTCCCTCGCCCATCGGCGCATTCTGCAATGTGCGTCAGACAGGCCGCCTCGCCTATGTTTCCGGCCAGGGCCCCGTTCTGCCGGACGGCACATTGCTGCGCGGCAAGGTGGGTGCAGACGTGGACGCAGACACCGCCCGCGAACACGCGCAGCTCGTGGCGCTCAACATTCTCGCCACGCTGCGCGATCATCTGGGCGGGCTTGAGCGCATCAGCGGCGTCGTCAAGCTTCTGGGGCTCGTCAACGCGACGCCGGATTTCGAGCGGCACCCGCATGTCATCGATGGCGCTTCCACCCTGTTCGCCGACATTTTTGGAGAAAACGGCATTCACGCCCGCTCCGCATTCGGCGTAGGCTCGCTGCCAAACAACATCACCGTGGAAATCGAAGCGGTCTTCGAGCTGTACGAGTAAGGGACTTTTGAAAATGGCAGGCGAGACAGACGGCATGTGGTCCTGGCACGACACCCACAATTGCTCCCGGCTGATCAATGTATCGGGAACCATGACGAGCCTGGGCGGCTCGATCACGAGCCCCGCCGTGCAGGACGAGACGGCGGCCATCATGGGCGAATTCGTCAACATGCATGAGTTGCAGGCGCATGCCAGCCGTGCCATCTGCGACCTGACGGGCGCGGAAGCCGGCTGCGTGACGGCATCGGCAAGTGCGGGCATCTCGCTTGCAATTGCCGCCAGCATGACCGGCCTGAACCCGGGCCGCGTGGAAGCACTTCCGAAAAATCCCGGCGAGAAGAACGAAGTCGTCGTTCAGCTTGGTCATCTGTGCGGCTATGGCGCACCCGTCTCGCAGGCCGTGGACCTGACCGGCGCAACCGTGCGCCCCGTCGGCCAGTCGACCCATGTGATGGACTACCAGCTTGAAAGCGCGCTGAGCGAAAAGACGGCGGCAGCCCTCTATGTGGTGTCGCACCATGTGGTCCATTACGGGCAGATCCCGTTCGCCCGCTTTGCAGAAATCTGCCACCGCGCCAATGTTCCCGTCATCGTAGACGCCGCTTCGGAATACGACCTCACCGGGTTCATCGATCAGGGTGCGGACATCGTGATCTATTCCGGCCACAAATTCCTCGGCGGCCCCACATCCGGCCTCATTGCGGGCCGGCGCGATCTGGTGCGCGCCGCCTATCTTCAGAACATGGGCATCGGGCGCGGGATGAAGGTCGGCAAGGAAAGCATCGCCGGCGCCATTGCCGCTCTGAGACAATGGCAGAAGCGCGATCACGAGGGCATCCGCCGGCAGGAGCGCGCCGCGCTGGAGCTCTGGCAGAAAACGCTCTCCGCCTTCCCCGGCATCGACCCGGTGATCGTGCCGGACCCCACGGGCAACCCGCTGGAGCGTCTTCAGGTCAATGTCGATGCGCGAAAGCTTGGCGCGAGCGCAGCGACAGTCGCCCGCGCGCTGGGCGAGCAGGAACCGCGTCTCATCGTGCGCAATCACGAGGTGGAGCTTGGTTATTTCCAGCTCGATCCGTGCAATCTGAAGCCGGGACAGGCCGAACTGGCTGCCGAAATTCTGGGAAAGGTCTGCGCGGAGGCCGGAAAGCTGGAAGAACGGGCCGACGATTATCACGCGGCCCGCAATGGCGGCGTCGATCCCTATCTCAACTGGCTCTCCTGAGCCGGCCTTTCAGGTTGCCCGGCGCGTCGGCCCCACATGAGGGGGTGGGGCCGACGCATTGGTCCGGCAATCAGTTGGACAGACGGTAATCCAGCGGCGGCTCGCGGTCGCCGATCAGGGCCGAATAGCTGAATTCTTCGCCACGCGCGTTTTCGAACTCGACCTTCGCGGCCTCGATCACGTCGGGAGACTGGAACAGTTCAGCCGCCGCCGTCGCCAGCGTTTCGGCGGCAAGGCGCGTGCCCTTGTGGCCGATGGACATGCCACCCGCCGCAACGGCCTGCCAGCTATGCGTGGCCGTTCCCGGCACCCAGGTCGCCGTTCCAAGGCCTACGGTCGGCGAAACCCAGCTCACATCGCCCACATCGGTGGAATAATAGCCCTGACCGCCGAAGGAATAGTCCTGCACATCCGCCACCGAGCTCAGGGCCGGCTTCTTGCGCAGCGTGGTCTGGAGCTTCGTGGCGAAGTCGGTTTCCTCCGCGTCCCACGCGATCGGAGCGGCAGCGCGCAGATTGCGATCCATCAGCTTGCCGAGCACGTCATTGGGGAGAACCGAGTAGACGCCGCCGACACGCTCGACGGAGAACTCCGTGCCCGTTCCAAGCGCTGCGCCTTCGGCAGCCTTCTGAATGCGCTCGAACACGTCGGCCACGACGGCCGGATCGGGATGGCGCACATAGAGATAGCTTTCCGCCGAATTCGGAACCACGTTCGGGGCCGCGCCGCCATTGGTGATCACATAGTGGATGCGGGTTTCCTGCGGCACGTGCTCGCGCATCATGTTGATCATGTGATGCATGGCCTCGACACCGTCGAGTGCGGAACGACCCCGCTCGGGATACATGGCCGCATGGGCGGACTCGCCCTCGAAACGGATCTTGGCGCTGACATTGGCGAGCGAACGGCCCTGCCCTGCGCGGTTGGTGCTGGAGGGGTGCCAGTGCAGCGTCACGTCGACATCGTCAAACAGGCCGTCGCGCACCATATAGACCTTGCCCGAACCGCCTTCCTCAGCCGGTGTACCGTAGAGCCGGACCTGGCCTTCGACACCGTTTTGCTTGAGCCATTTGGAAACGGCAATGGCGGCCGCAACCGAGCCCGCGCCGAACAGGTGATGGCCGCAGGCATGCCCGCTTTCAACGCCCTCGGCCGCTTCCTCATGCGGCACCGCCGCCTGCGACATGCCCGGCAGTGCATCCATCTCCGCCAGAATGGCGATCACCGGGCCGCTATCGGACCCGCTGCGGGCGATGAAAGCCGTCGGAATGCCACCGACATTGCGCTCCACTTCGAAGCCGGCTTCTTCCAGCTCCGCGATCAGCAGACCGGAGGTCTCCTCCTCGAGATATCCCAGCTCGGGATTGGCCCACATCCGGGTCGCGATCTCGTTCATGCGCGGGCTGTAGTCCTGCACCAGCCCGGCCAGTTCCGCACGCTGTTCCTCCGTAAGCGGCGCAGCCAGAGCCTGCGGCGCACTCGCCATAGCCAAGGCCGCAGCCAACGCATACGTAACCGACAATCTCATTGCATCCTCGTAGTTTTATTAATTGGCAAAGCAAGCTAGCAGCGGATCGGAACCATGAGGAAGCACAATTTGTATTTTTCGACAGACGATCTTCAAAAACGGCAGCGTCTCTATTTTCAAGAAGGGCCAGAAACCCTGAAAATCCAGGTCTTCTTCAAATGTTTCCTATAAACATGTAAACAGAAAGACAGATCAAAAAACCCCGGAAACCATGTGAAATCCGCGACCTTGACACCCGCCTCTCCTCCACCTTTCCTAGGGGAAACAAGGTAGTCGGCTGCAGGCAATACTACCGACAGGGGGAGCGCGCATGACAGGGGAGCAGGAAACCGGCGACCAACCACCCGGCAGCGCCTTTGCGAGCGTCTCCACCCTCGATCAGAGACCCGACCAGCGCTTCGAATTCTGGCGCAGCCTGTTTCCCCTTGTCGAACTCGACATTTCGGACAAGAGCCGCATTCGCCAGTTCAAGGCCAGGCTGATGCGTTATCAGGCGCCGGACGGATGCGTTTTCGGCTTCGGCGCGAATGACAACACCCATGCCCGTTTCGCCAGGCCGGAAAGCGATTTCGTGCTGCTCAACCTCACGCTTTCGGGCCGCGCCGAGCTTGAACTCTCCGGCGACCGCCGACATGTGGTCGATGCCGCGTCGGGACTTCTCGCGCTGGACGGCACAAGACCCTTTCGGACGAAGAGCTACGGACACGCAACGCTCTGGATGACGCTGCCGCGCGACATGGTTGCCGCCATTGCCGGAGAAGAAACGGGCGTCCTGAAAGACGGCCTCGCCTTTCTTCCGCAAAACGGCCTGTCACGCATTCTTGAAGCCCATTTGCAGATGATCGCCCGTGAGGGTGACGGCATGGACAGGCGCTCTGCCGAACTGGCGCTGAAAGTCGCCACCGATCTCGCGCTCGGCGCACTCTCCCGGACACGCGACGCACTGGACGCGGAGCCGGACAGGCCCCATGACAGCGCGATCTTCACCGCTGCGCTGCGCCACATCCGCGCCAGAACCAGCCAGCTCGACCTCACCGCAGCCGCAATCGCCGACGCGATTGGTTGCTCACGGGCCCGCCTTTACCGCGTCTTCGCGGCCAATGGGCGGGCCGTTGGCGACGCCATCAGAAACGCCCGCATCGAGCTTGCATCGACACAGCTCGTCAATCGCCCCGACACGCCGGTAAAGCAGATCGCCCATGGCTGCGGCTATGCCGACGCCGCCGCCTTCGCCCGCGCCTTTCGCGCCGCCACTGGCCTCACCCCCTCGGATTTCCGGGAGCGCCATCAGGAAACCGACAGATAAGCCGGTTCATTTGTGTCGTTTGAGACCCTGCGCACAGCCGTGAGACACCCTGCATGGCCGTTTTTTGATAAGGCTCCGGAAAATGTTCAAGGGGGTCCCCGGGGGGGTACATGAAACGACTGACCATCGCGACTGCGCTTTTGCTCGCCGTCGGCGCAACCAGTGTCCACGCCGCCGACACCTTTCCCTCGGCGGGTGAAGCGCCAGCCGAGAAGTGGCAGGGTTTCTATGCCGGCGCATGGCTGGGCTATCACTGGGGCAATATCGAGAACACGTATTGCAACGGCATTTGCGGCGACGATCTGGACCTGAGCGGTGCGGTTGGCGGTGTGGAAGTCGGCTATAATTTTGCCGTCGACCAGAACTGGGTGCTCGGCGTCTTCGCCAATGTCCCGCTTCTCAAGCCGCAGGAAGACGCAGACGTGCCGATCTTCGGCACCTATGACGTCGATCCGCGCTGGGCCACCTATACCGGCGTGAAGATCGGCCGCGCCTATGGCCAGTGGATGCCCTATGGCCTGGTCGGCCTCGGCGTCGCGCGGGTCAAGGTCACAGACCCCGTGGGCACGTCTTCCAGCGCAACGCATCTCAGCGGCGTTGTGGGCGCGGGCGTCGAATACATGTTTGCCGACAACTGGTCGCTCGACGGTCGTTTCGTCTACAGCTTCTCCAATGAGAAGGATTACGATTTCTGCACCGGCGGGTTTTCCTGCCCCTCGGGCTACAAAGAAAACGCGCCCAACGTCACGATTGGCCTGAACTATCAGTTCTGAACAGGCTTCGACGCGCGCAATGCCCACACAGGAAGCACACGCATACCCAAGCCGGCCCGCAGCACAATGAAGCCGGACAAGAAGACGAGCTTCGCCGACCTCGACGGCAAATTTGCCGTCGTCACCGGCGGCACGCGCGGCATCGGAGCCATTGTGGTCGAACGCATGCTTGAGGCGGGGGCCAGCGTGCTGTTCACCGGCACCGATGCCGACCGCGGCCGGCAGGCGCAGGAGCGCATGGGCGGAACCTTTCTGCGCGCCGACGCCGCTTCCCCGGACCATGCCGACCACATCGCCAAAGCGGTGCGCGAGCGCTTCGAGAGGCTGGATATCCTCGTCAACAATGCAGGCAGCCTGGGCAGCCCGCAGGGCGTCGAAGACACCACGCCCGAGGCGCTTGATCACACACTCGCCGTCCATCTGCGCGCGCCATGGCTCACCATGTCCGCGCTTGCGCCGCTGATGCGCCCGGCCGGCGGCAGCATCGTCAACATGGCCTCCATCGCCGGGCACCGTGTCGGCGCATCATCCGTCGCCTATTCGGTCAGCAAGGCCGCGCTCCAGCATCTCACACGCTGCGCAGCGGCGGAATTCGGCAAGGATGGCATCCGCGTGAACTCGATCTCGCCGGGCTTCGTGTCGACGGACATTCACGCCGCCGCCATTCCCGGAAGCGAGGCGCGCGGCGCGCGCTTCGTGCAGGGGCTGGGCAAGGTGTTCGTCTCCCGTCAGGCGCTGCCGCATCTCGGCCAGCCCGGCGACATCGCAGAGATCGTGCTTTTCCTGGCTTCCGATGCATCCGCCTTCGTCACAGGCTCCGACATTGTGGCCGATGGCGGCGTGATCTGGGGCAGAGACAGTCTTGGCTGAGACGACCCGCGAGGCACCATGAGCAAACCACCGCACACAGGCACCGCCATCAGGGCCGAACTGACACGGATCATCGCCCGCGAGGGCGAGATCGCGCCGGAGCGCCTCATTCCCGAAGCCACACTCGACACGATCGGCATCGCCTCGCACGATCTCGTTCTTGTTCTGATGAGCATCGAGGAAACCTTCGACCTCTATGTCGCCGTCGACAGCGATTTCGCCGATGTCGAAACGCTCGATCAGCTGCTTGGCCTCCTCACCAGCCGGATCATGGAGCATCAGGCGCTGGCGGAACCCGTCGCAAGCGAAGCCGGCTGACATGACAAGGCAGGTTGCCATCACCGGCATGGGCGCCGTCACGGCGGCGGGCATTGGTGCGGACACGCTGTGGAACGCGGCAGCGGCCGGGCGCTCCGCCGTTCGCACCATCGATCTGCCGGGGCGGGAAAAGGCGCGCGTCAACATCGCTGCGGCGCTGGATGAGGCGACGGACGCGCGCATCGCGGAACACACCAACACGACCACGGACCGCTTTGCAGCCATGGCGCTTCTGGCGGCACGGGAAGCGTTCGGTCAGGCGAACCTGCCGGGCGAAGCCTTCGGCCAGCGCTGCGGCATTGTGCTGGGCACTGGTGCTGGCGGCGCTGTCAGCACGGATCGCAACGCCCGCGCATTCTATGTGAAGGATGTGGACGCCGAGCCGATGAGCGTGCCCAAAGTCATGCCCAATGCCGCCGCCTCGCTTCTTTCGATGAAATACGGCATGACCGGCCCCGCACTGACCATCTCCACCGCCTGCGCTTCATCGGCCCAGGCCATCGGCCTCGGTTTCGAGCTAGTCCGTTCCGGTGCGCTGGCCCGGGTCATCGTCGGTGGATCGGAGGCCATGCTCACGCCCGCCGTTTTCCGCGCATGGGAAATGCTGCACGTTCTCACGCCCGTCGCTTCACGCCCCTTTTCCCGTCGCCGCGATGGCATGGTGCTGGGCGAAGGCGCAGCCATTCTCGTGCTTGAGGCTGAAGAAAGCGCGCGGGAGCGCGGCGCTGAAACGCTCGCCCTGCTTGCCGGATATGGAACCACCAGCGATGCGCGCGACATGCTGCGCCCCGATGCCGATGGCGCGGCCCGCGCCATGCAGCTGGCGCTGCAATCGGCCAACCTCGCGCCCGACGCCATCGGATATGTGAACGCCCATGGAACGGGCACGGTCTACAATGATCTTGCGGAAGCCGAGGCGCTGCGCACCGTGTTCGGCGCACGCCTTCCCGACCTGCCGGTCTCATCCACCAAACCCGTTCACGGGCACTGCATCGGCGCGGCTGGCGCAATCGAGCTGATCGTCACCGTCGCCGCCCTGCGCGAACAGATCGCGCCCCCCACGATCAACTGGCTCGGGGCCGATCCGAAAATTCCGCTCGACCCCGTGCCCAATGAACGCCGGCCGGCGACGATGGACGCTGCGCTCTGCAACTCCTTCGCCTTCGGCGGCATCAATGCAAGCCTCGTCGTGAAACGGGCCTGAAACGTTCCATTTCCCTGATCTCGAGAAATTCCAGACGCAAAACCGGTTGCCGGTTCTGCCGGAATTTCTCTGGCAGTTAATGGAAGCGGCCGTGCTTCTGCAGCACTTCGATCTTGTAGCCGTCCGGGTCCTGCACGAAGAAGAAACGCGCCAGAAGCGTGCCCTCGCGCTCGAAGGCGACAATGTCGCGCGGCGCAAGACCGGCCGCCTTGAAACGGGCGTGCTCGGCATCGAGATCATCGACGACAACCGCCAGATGCCCATAACCATTGCCCAGATCATAGGGCTCGGTCTGATCCTTGTTGATGGTGAGCTCGACCTCGAAGCCGGTCTCCGCATTGCTCAGATAGACCAGCGTGAAGCTGTCGAAATCGAGACGGTCCGCAATATTAAGGCCGAACGCTTCCTTGTAGAAAGCGACCGATTTTGCCTCGTCCAGAACGCGGATCATGGTGTGAATGCACTTGGCCAAGATGCCTCCAATAGCGTTTCAAGCGGCGCTGGCTAATCTGCCAAGCGCCCGTTTTTCCGTTGTCGAGGCACCCGAATAACAGAGTTGAGGCATAAATGTGATGGTATCTTGCCACCATCTCACTTGAAAGATTGATGCTGACCGGCAGGAATGCTAGCTCACGTTACGTTACTTGTTTTTATCTCTTGGGAGGTTTCCGTGAACAGACGGCGTTTTGCGATTATTGGAGCAGTCTTGTGCGGCATCGCCGCGAGCGGTGTGGCGCTTGCCCAGCAGCCGCAGTTTTTCCGCATCGGCACCGGCGGCACGGCCGGCACCTACTATCCGATCGGCGGCCTCATCGCCAACGCCATCTCCAATCCGCCCGGCTCGCGCCCCTGTGAGGAAGGCGGCTCCTGCGGTGTTCCCGGCCTGATCGCCACCGCCCTTTCGGCCAATGGTTCGGTTGCCAATGTGAACGCCATTGCCGGCGGTTCGCTGGAATCCGGTTTCTCGCAGTCGGATGTCGCCACCTGGGCGCACAGCGGCACGGGCATCTGGGAAGAGCGTGATCCGGTCGAAAAACTGCGCGCCATCGCCAATCTCTATCCCGAGACGATCCACCTGGTCGCCAGCGCGTCCAGCGGCATCGACAGCGTCGATGACCTGGCCGGCAAGCGCGTCTCCCTCGACGAGCCGGGCTCCGGCACGCTGGTTGACGCCCGCATCATTCTCGATGCCTACGGCCTTACCGAGAAGGACGTGGAAGCCCATTACCTGAAGCCCGACCAGGCTGCCGAGCGCATGCGCGACGGCGCAATGGACGCCTTCTTCTTCGTTGGCGGTTTCCCCGCCGGCGCCATTGCCGAGCTCGCCAGCCAGCATGACATCACGCTCGTCTCCATCTCCGGCGACGAAGCAGCCAAGGTGACGGGCGAGCATGGCTTCTTTGCCGCCAACACGGTTCCTGCCGGCACCTATGAGGGCGTGGGTGAAGACGTCACCACGCTTTCCGTCGGCGCACAGTGGATCACCAGCGCAGACCAGCCCGAAGAGATGGTCTACGAGATCACCAAGGCGCTGTGGAACGACAACAGCCGCAAGCTTCTGGACGCCGGCCACCTGAAGGGCCGCCAGATCACGCTCGACACCGCGCTTGACGGCGTCGGCATCCCGCTGCATCCGGGCGCCGAGAAGTTCTACCGCGAAGCGGGTGTGCTGGGCGACTAAGCCCTGCCGGCAAGCATCGCCAACGCAAACGGACTCGGCCTGTCACCACGGGCCGGGTCCGTCTTTTCAGGCGTCGACGCGCGCACCAAACGTGATTTCCAGAGAGGCTTTGCAGGATGGCCCATCCATCTGAATCCGAACGCGCGGAAGCGCTGACCGAAGAACAGATGAAGGCGCTCGAAGAGCGCTATGATCCGGAAGTCCGTTTCAGACCCCTGCCCGAACTGCTCGGCTGGATCGCCGGCGGCGCGCTGTTCGTCCTCTCCTGCTATCACTATTACACGGCCGGTTTCGGCATTCCGCAGGCGACCACGCATCGCGGCGTGCATCTGGCCTTCACGCTGGCGCTGATCTTCGTTTTCTTCGCCGCCTGGAACCAGCCGCGCGAGCCGCGTAAGGGCCTGCTCTACCCGCTCGGCATGCCGGTCATCGACTGGGTTCTCGCCATCGCGGGCGCAGTGGCGGCGCTCTATGTGCCGTGGATCTTCAACGATCTCGCCTTCCGTGTCGGCGATCCCCTGCCCATCGACGTGTTCATGGGCACGGTGCTTATCGTCGTGCTGCTTGAGGCCACGCGCCGCGCCATGGGCTGGCCCCTGCCGGTCATCGCCCTGCTCTTCATCGCCTATGCCTATTTCGGCCAGTCCATGCCCGGCATTCTGGCGCATCCGGGCGCGAGCTGGAGCAACATCGTCAACCATCTCTACCTGACGAGCCAGGGCATTTACGGAACCGCGCTGGGCGTCATCTCCACCTATGTGTTCCACTTCGTGCTGTTTGGCGTTCTTGCGACGCGCATCGGCCTCGGCCAGCTCTTCATCGACCTCGCCTCGGCCCTTGCCGGACGCTATTCCGGCGGCCCGGCCAAGGTGTCTGTGCTTTCTTCCGCCATGCTCGGCTCGATCTCCGGCTCGTCCATCGCCAATACGGTGACCACCGGCTCGCTGACGATCCCGGCGATGATCCGCATCGGCTATCCGCGCCATTTCGCAGCCGCCGTGGAAGCGGCAAGCTCCACCGGCGGTCAGATCACCCCGCCGGTCATGGGCGCCGTCGCCTTCCTGATGATCGAATATCTGGGCGTGCCGCTCACCACCATTCTGACGGCTGCCCTCGTGCCCGCCTTCATGCACTTCTTCGGCGTTCTGGTGCAGGTGCATCTGGAAGCCCGCCGTCGCGGCCTGCGCGGCCTCACCAGGGATGAGCTGCCCGTCGCCTGGACCGTCTTCAAGGCCGGCTGGCTCACCACGCTGCCGCTCTTCGTGCTGGTGGCCATTCTCCTGTCGGGCAAAACGCCCTATCTCGCCGCCTTCTGGGGCATCTCCGCCTGTCTTCTGGTGCTCGTCATCCAGAATTTCATCCGCCACGACATCAAGACCGCGATCCGCGAAAGCGTGCGCGAGACGTGGGACGGGTTCGTTGTCGGTGCGAAATACTCGCTCTCCGTCACGGCGGCCGCAGCCCTTGTCGGCGTCATCATCGGCGTGGTCACGCTTACCGGCGTCGGCTTCAAGATCGCCTATATGGTCACATCCGTTGCCGCCGGCTGGGCGCAGAGCGTGGCCGACAGTCTCGCCTTCCTGCCGTTCGAGCTCTTCAGCGTGAGCACGCTCACCCTGCTCTTCACCCTGATCATGACCGCAATCGTCTGCGTTCTGATGGGCTGCGGCATCCCCACCACGGCGAACTATCTGATCATGATCGCCGTGGCGGCCCCCATTCTGAGCCTGCTCGGCGTCGAGCCCATCGTGGCGCATTTCTTCGTGTTCTATTTCGGCGTTCTGGCAGACATCACCCCGCCGGTGGCGCTGGCGGCCTATGCGGCAGCCGGCATCGCCGGGGCCAACGCCTTCAAGGCCGGCAACACCGCCTTCCGGCTCGGCATGGGCAAGGCGCTGGTGCCGTTCGTCTTCGTCTTCTCGCCCTCCATGCTGCTGGTCACCGACAGCTTTACCTGGAACGAGTTCTTTCTGGCGACCATCGGCGCGATGCTCGGCATCTGGATGCTGTCGGCGGCGTTCTCAAGCTGGCTGTTTGCACCGCTGCGCGTCTATGAGCGGCTGCTGCTCGCGCTCTCCGCCATCCTGTTCGTCGCGCCGGATCTCTACGCCACGCTGGCCGGCGCCATCATCGCCGCACCGGTTTTCGTCCGGCAGTTCTCGGTGCGCAAGGCAGACACCGTCACGGCGGAAAACTGAGGACGGCAGGGGCGGTGCATACCCCACCTTGCCGAGCCGCTGAAAGCTGACTACGCTTCCCCCGCCGCTTCCTGCCCGCAATGCGATGGCAGGCGACGGCGGGAGGAGAAACATGCCGTCTGACGAGACGAACAGCCTGGCGCCGCTGGACGCCTTCCAGGCTGGCGTACGCAATGTTTGCGGGCAATTCCTGGTTTCGCCGCCGGACGGCGCACGGGATATGCGCGGCATCATCACACTGAAACAGCGTCAGGCGCTGGCGGTTGCCGTGGTGCGCAACAGTGCGGCCCGGATCAACCGCGACTGGCGCTGCATCAGGCAGGATTCCGCCGAGCACCTGTTTCTGGTTCTGCAGAAGGCGGGCCATTCGGTGATGCGTCAGGGCGATGCCGATGTACGGCTTGCGCCCGGCGACTTCATCATGATCGATTCCGCCTATCCCTCCCGCTTCCTCTATGGCGACAGCGGCAGCCTGCAATATTCCGTGCACCTCAACCGCGCCGAATTCGCCCATCGCTTCGGCACCTGCGCGCTGGGTGGCTGTCCGATCCCCGGCTCCACCGATATCGGCATGGCGCTGCGCGCCACCATCGACCGCATCGTGGATGGCGAGGGAGCTGCCGCGCAACAGCATTTCATCGGCGAGGCCTTCTTCAACCTTATGGGGGCCTATCTCTGCGGCATGGAGGCAGGCGACCTGCCCTCATCGGAGACGAGCAACGAACTGCTCATGGCCAAGGCGCGGGCTTATATCCGGCAGCGTTTCCGCGATCCCGAATGCACGCCGGCAGACGTCGCAGCCGCCATGGGCGTCAGCCTGCGCGCCCTGCAGCGCCGGTTTCAGGCCGCCGGCTCCTCCCTGTCGGAATGTCTCATCGGCGCGCGGCTCGACTATGTGTGCCAGCGGCTGATGGCGCAGGAGACGGCGGGAACCTCGGACCGCATCTCGACGATCGCTTTCGACGCGGGCTTCAACGACCTGTCCTATTTCAACCGCCAGTTCCGCGCCCGCTACCGGGTGCCGCCCGGCGAATACCGCCTGCATGCGGCGACGCCATCGGCCAAAAGCGTGACGCAATAGTCCAAGACCGGTGGCCGGCCCGCTTCCACTATGCCCGATTGATGCCGCCTGAAAGGCGGCGCTATCGGAGGAGGAAGACGATGGCAGACACCGCGACAGCCACAGGCGCAGATGCGTTCCAGAACATCATCGATGGCCGCCCCGCGCCAACCGCGGGAGGCCAGCCCGTGCTTGATCCGGCAACCGGAACACCGGTCGGCCAGATGCCGCTTGGCACGGTTGAGGATCTCGAAGCGGCGGTGGACGCCGCCCGCGCAGCCTTTCCCGCATGGGCGGCTGCCAGCGATGCGGACCGTCAGGCAGCCTGCCTGAAGATCGCAGACCGGCTCGAACAGGCGATCCCGGAGCTTGCGCCCCTTCTGACGGCTGAGCAGGGCAAGCCCATTGGCGGTTTCGGCTCGCAATGGGAAATCGGGGCTGCCGCCGCATGGACCCGGCACACGGCAGGCCTCGAACTGCCGGTCTCCGTCCTGCAGGACAACAATGAGGGCCGCGTGGAGGTGCACCGCAAGCCCATCGGCGTGGTTGGCTCCATCACACCGTGGAACTTTCCCGTGCTGATCGCCGTCTGGCACATCATTCCCGCCGTGCGCGCCGGCAATTGCGTGGTCATCAAGCCCTCGCCCAACACACCGCTCGCCACGATCCGTTTCGTCGAGATCATCAATCAGGTGCTGCCGGCCGGCGTGGTCAACATCGTGTGTGGCGCAGATGAAATCGGCGCGGCCATGTCCGCCCATCCCGGCATCGGCAAGATGGTGTTCACCGGCTCCACCGGCACCGGCCGCAAGATCATGGCCTCGGCTGCCGAAACGGTAAAACGCCTGACGCTGGAACTCGGCGGCAATGATGCAGCCATCGTGCTGCCCGATGTCGATCCGCAGGCGGTTGCCGAAGGGCTCTTCTGGGGCGCGTTCCTTAACAACGGCCAGACCTGCGCCTGTATCAAGCGGCTCTATGTGCATGACAGCATTTATGACGCCGTCTGCGATGCACTCTCGGCGCTGGCCGCCGCCATTCCCATGGGCGACGGACGGCAGGACGGCGTCGCGCTCGGCCCGGTGCAGAACGCCATGCAGTTCGAGCGCGTGAAAGAGCTGGTCGAGGAGGCAAGGGCTTCCGGCGCGCGCATTCTCACTGGCGGCGCGCCCTCCGGCGGGCCGGGCTATTTCTATCCCGCCACCATCGTCGCCGATGCCGAACACGGCATGCGCCTTGTCGATGAAGAGCAGTTCGGCCCGGTCCTGCCGGTCATCCGCTACACGGATGTGGAGGCCGTGATTGCACGGGCCAACGACAATCCGAACGGGCTTGGCGGCTCCGTCTGGTCGCAGGACACCGAACGCGCCAAGGCGCTGGCGCTGCAACTCGAATGCGGCACCGCATGGATCAACAAGCACGGCATGATCCAGCCCAACGCCCCCTTTGGCGGCATCAAGCAATCCGGCGTCGGCGTGCAGTTCGCCGAGGCAGGGCTGATGGAGAACACCGTCGGCCAGACCCTGATCATGTAACGGCACGGTTCAAGAGGAGGAGACACGATGAAGAGACACTTATCCGCCACCTGCGCGGCCATGGCGCTCACCGTCTTATGCGGCGGCGCTCTGGCTCACCCACTGGACGGCCTGTCGAAAGAGGAGATCGCCGAGGTCGTCACCATCATGAAATCCGATGACCGGATTTCCGACGAGGCCCGCTTTCCGCTGATCGAGCTGAAAGAACCGGAAAAGGCCGAAGTGCTTGCCTGGAAAGAAGGCGATGAAGGCCCACGCGCCGCCACCGTCCATGTCATCTCGGGCGACGAGACCTACAAGGCCGAGGTCAATCTCGTTTCCGGAGAAATCAGCGATTTCGGCGCCATTGGCGGCCAGCACATGGTGCTTCTGGAAGAATTCATAGGGGCCATGGATCTGGCCCTTTCCGACGAAAACTTCGTCGCCGCCCTCGCAAAGCGCGATCTGGAGCCCGGCGACGTGTTCTGCCTGCCGCTCACGGCCGGCTCGTTCGACATGGAGGCGGAAGCCGGCCAGCGCCTGATGAAGGTGCCCTGCTACGTCAATCCGACCGGCTCCAACTTCTACGCCAAGCCCATCGAGGGGCTTTACGCCGTGGTCGATCTCGCCGGCAAATCCGTGGTCGAGGTGATCGACAATGGCGTCGTGCCGGTGCCGCAGGATACCTGGGGTTACATGGAAGATGAGGTCGAGGCGCGCACGGGCGCGCTGCGGCCCGAAAGCAATCCCGCCACGCTTCGCCAGGAAGGCGATCCCAATTTCACCATCGACGGCAGCATGGTGAACTGGGACATCTGGCGCTTCCGCTGGCGCGTCGACAAGCGCCCCGGCGTGGTTCTGTCCAACATCGAGGTCAATGACCGCGACGACTGGCGCTCTGTGCTCTATCAGGCCCATCTGTCGGAAGTCTTCGTGCCTTATATGGACCCGGACGAAGGCTGGTACTGGCGCACCTATATGGACAGCGGCGAATATGGTTTCGGCATCTTCCTGAGCCCGCTGCGCGCGGGCGTGGACTGCCCCGCCTATGCGCGCTTCCTGCCCGCCACCGTGCATGACGATCTGGGCAACCCGATCGAAATTCCGGATGCGTTATGCATCTTCGAACGCAATATCGGCGACCCCGTCTGGCGGCATTACGAGATCTTCGCCCAGAGCGAGGAACAGTCCGTGCCGGCGGAAGGCCGCCCGGCAAGCGAGCTGGTGGTGCGTTCCGCCTCACAGGTGGGCAATTACGACTACCTCATCGACTATGTGTTCGAGCAGAACGGGCGCATCCGCGTGATGGTCGGCGCAACCGGCCTCGATGCGGTGAAGGGCGTTGCCTCTACCTCCATGGAGGATGCAACCGCCGAACAGGAAACCCGCTACGGCACGCTGATCGTGCCCAATCTGGTTGCACCCAACCACGACCACTTCTTCAACTTCCGGCTCGATTTCGATATTGACGGTCAGGACAATGTCTTCATGCGCACCGGCCTCGTGAAGGGCGACATGCCCGATGGCGTGCCGCGCCGCTCCATGTGGGTGACCGAGGCGACAATGCCGAAGACCGAAATGGAAGCGCGCTATCGCGTGAACCCGGCAACGCCGGCCATGTATCACATCATGAACATGGGCCGGAAAATCGGCGTCGGCCATGCGCCGGGCTACATGATCCTGCCGCAGAACAGCGTCGCCTACAGCCCGCTGGACACGGAGAACGATCCGCCCGCAAAGCGCAACGCCTATATCGACTACACGTTCTGGAACACGCCCTATGCGGCAAACGAACGCTATGCCGGCGGCGAATACGCTTTCCAGAGCGACGGGTCGGACACGCTCGCCGAGTGGGTGAAGCAGGACCGCAGCATCGACAACACCGACATCGTGACCTGGTACACGATGGGGTTCCATCATGTGCCGCAGATGGAGGACTGGCCGGTCATGTCGACCATGTGGAAGGGCATCACGCTGAAGCCCTACAACTTCTTCCCGCACAATCCGGCGCTCACCGTGCGACTGCCCAAATAGGCCAGAGCATCGGACCGAAAAATGGAGTCCGGTTTTCGGATCATTCCGATGCTCCATCAATAAACCAGCTGGCAGAAACGAAGAGAGGCGCGACCGAAAGGCCGCGCCTCATCTGTTCAACCCGTAGGGGTGATTATTCGGCGCCGATGGCGTCGAGACCGGCGCGGGCGCAGGTGGCGTCAATGTCGCCCGAAGGCGCGCCGCCGACACCGATGCCCGCCACCAGAGCGCCACCGATGCGCACCGGCAGACCACCGGCCTGGATCACCAGACGGGAATCCATGTCGCGCAGGCCGTCATTCTGCGGGTTCTCACCGATGAAGTTGGCCAGACCGGCCGTGTCGCGGCCAAGGCTTGCGGAGGTGAAGGCCTTGCCGACGCTGCTGCCGGTCGTGTGCGGGCCGGAATTGTCGGCTTTCACGAGAACCTTGGTTGCGCCGCTGCGCTCCACCACGGCAACGCTCACCGCGTAACCTTCAGCGGCACAGGCGTCGAGTGCAGCCTGAGCAGCCTTCTGCGCCATGTCGAGCGGCAGGTAGGGAGCGGTGGGCAGGTCCTGAGCCGAAACGGCGGTCGCGGCCAGAAGCGAGGCGGAAAGAACAATCGAACGGATCATCGGGAACTCCTTGGGTTTGGATGATCCGTTTCTAGCAATCTGCCCCGCTCCACCGCATCGGTAGCGCTGGCGGGGGGCTCCGTAGTTCTACGGATGCCTGTTCGCCTGCAGCCAGAGCCGCGTCATTTCCGCCGCCGATGTCGTGCCGAGCTTTGCGCCGATGGAAGCGCGATGGCTTTCCACCGTGCGTGGCGAAACGGCCATGGAAGCGGCAATCTCCTTGGTGGTGAAGCCGCCGGCAATGCGCTCCAGAACCTCGCTTTCACGGCCCGTCAGGCTCGCCAGAAGATCCGCCGTTTCGGCGTGTTCGGCCGCTTCCCGCTCAGAGCGGTCCAGCATGTCCTGCGCCTTCTGGATGGCGTCGATCAGATCCTGCTCATCGACGGGCTTGCTCAGAAAATCCACCGCGCCATTGCGGAAAGCCCGGCGGCAGGCCTCGATATCACCATGGCCGCTGATCACCACGGTCGGCCAGTCTATGCCCTGCGCGATCAGGCGCTCCTGAAGCTTCAGACCCGAGATCACGGGCATGCGAATGTCGAAGATGAGGCAGCCGGGCGGCAGCTTGCCGAGCGCGGCCAGAAAACTTTCGGGGTCGGGAAACGATTTCACGTCGACGTCGACCGTGTTCAAAAGCAGCACCAGAGCGCGACGCACGGCTTCGTCGTCATCCACCAGATAGACCGGCCTGCCACTCATGCCGAAACCCTCCCGTCATCGTGCTTGATCTCGTGCCGTTGGCTCGCCAGAGGGAGGCGCACCTGAAAGCGGGCGCCTCCTTGCGAGGGCAATAGCTCGATCTCGCCATTCATGCGCTCGACGATGCGTTGCGAGAGCGAGAGGCCAAGCCCGGTGCCCTGCTCCTTGCCGGTCACGAAAGGCTCGAACACCTGCCCCGCCAGCGCTTCATCCACGCCCGGCCCATTGTCATACACGTCCAGAATGGCGAGCCCCGCCTCGCGACGGCTTGTGACGCTCACCTGCCCGTCCTGCGTTTCTTCCAGCGCCTCAAAGGCGTTGCGCACGAGATTGAAAATCACCTGTTCGAGCTCCGTCCGGTCGGCGCGCACGGCCAGCGCCTCATCGGCAAGGTCCAGCTTCAGCTTCACCGAACGCTTGCGCGCCTCGGGCGCAAGGAGCGCCTCAACGCCGCCGATGGCCGCATTCAGGTCGGTCATGCCGGTCTCACCGCGCGGCGGACGGATCCACTGGCGCAGATGCGAGAGAATGTCCGCGCCGCGCCGTGCCTGCGCGACAAGTTCGTCCAGCACGGACGCCACGGCCTGCGTATCGCCCTTGCCAAGCAGGCGGCGGCCTGCCTGCGCCTGGGTCAGAATGGCGGTGAGCGGCTGGGTCAGCTCATGGGCGATGCCGCTTGCCATCTCGCCCAGCGAATTGACCCGCGACGCATGGGCCAGCCGCGTCTCGCGCGCAGAGAGCTTCGCTGCACGTTCCGCCTGCATGCGCCCGGCCCATTGCTGCCACAGCGCCAGACCGGCCAGGAACAGCAGCGACATCACGATCAGCGCCGGAACGATCTTCGACATGGGGAACAGCGCCGCCATGTGCTGGGTGACTGCCGTGCGCAGCACAAGCGGCTGCGAGGCGCTGCCCAGCGTTCTCTCGAAAGCGGGTGGCCCGACGATTTCATCGCCGATCAGAAGCGCGCCATCGGGAAAGACAAGCGACTGGCTTGCCGAAGCGGTCTGCCAAAAGTCGCGATCACTCTCCAGAAGTCCCTGCGCGTCGATCTCAAGACCCAGACCATAGATCGCCGCATCGTTGTTCGGGCTGCGCTTGACCAGAAGATAGTGCCCCGGCGCACCGCCGGGCATTGGCCCCAGAACCAGCGACCCATCGGTTGCCTGAACCGCTGCGCGGATCGCCGCATCGACCGCCGCATCGGCTGAGCCGCGGGTCGTCACGCCTTTGCCGTCCTCATCCACGGGCACGAGATCGACAGCCTCAATGCGTGGATAGAACCGGCGGAGCGCATTGGCCACGTCGAGAAAGAGATCGAACCCGCTTTCACCGCCGGCAAGCGCCACCGCCGAGAGCGCCGTCATGTGCGCGTCGTGCTGACCGGCCCGCTGCGAGGCAAGGCGATGCAGCGCCGCACTCTCATCATCGAGTTCCGAGAGCAGCCGCCAGCGCTCATTGGCGGCAATCGCGGCAATGGTCGCAAGCGCCAGAACGAACCACGCGGCGACGAACCAGACCGGTCGGCCGAAGCCCCGAAAGCCCCCATGGCCCCCATGGCCCCCAGGGCCCCCAGGGCCCATGCGATTGTCGGAAGAATTCTGTTTCATGCGCGCGATCTTGAGGAAGGGCGGGGCTTTTGCAAGCTCATTGTGCCGGAAACATCTCGGCCACGATTTCCGCCAGATGCTGCAGCGCCGCGCCGGCACCGGCCTCTCGCCACGCAAAACCGATTTCGATTTCAGGCTGCACGCCGGCAAGCCGGAAATAGGCAACACCCGGTCGCACCATTCGCCGCATCGTGCTCGGCACGAAGGCGACGCCAAGCCCGCCGGAGACCAGATTGATGATGGTCTGCATCTGCATGGCCTGCTGCCCCGGAAGCGGCGCAGCGCCCCGCTCCGCATAATAGCGGGTCACGAGATCGTGCAGCACCGGCGCGCCATGCCGGGGAAAGAGAATGACCGGAAGGTCGCGCAGGGCTGCAAAGTCCAGCTTGCCGCCACGGGGCCGCACGCGACCGGAGATCACCCACTCCTCCGGCACGGCGACCACCAGCCTGTCCTTTTCCACCGGGCGGTAGCGCAGGGGCGAATGCAGCGCACCGCGCGGCGGGGTGATGACGATGCCGGCATCCAGCGTTCCGTCGAGCAGTTCGGCGATCTGCACATCGCTCGTGGCCTCGCTCAGAACCAGTTCCACCTCGGGAAACCGCGCCTTGAAGCGGCTGACCAGCTCCGGCAGGAAACTGTAGCTGACGAAACTGATGAAGGAGAGCCGCACCGTGCCGATTTCGCCGCGCGACAGACGCTGCGCCACCTGCGGCAAATCGCCGGCCTCCTCCAGCACACGCCGCGCATGCGGCAGCCACTCGCGCGCCACGGGCGTCAGCGCCACGCTGCGCCTCGTGCGCTCGAACAGCGGCAGGCCGAGCTCCGCCTCCAGCGCCTGAATGCTCTGGCTGAGAGGTGGCTGGGTCATGCCGAGACGTTCTGCGGCACGACCGAAATGCAGTTCCTCGGCAACGCTGACAAAGTGCCGTATCTGGCGGATGTCCATGCGCTTCTCATCTGCAAAGCAACTTAATTCAATACGATATATATATTTCTCATATCACACAAACACCCATAGCCTCGGCCCGGATGGTGGCGCATCGCCTGAAACGGCGCTTGAGGACGGGTCCCGGAACAGCGCCGCCGGCGCTCGGTCCGGCGATGCAGCGGCGCGGACAATCGCAAGGGGGACATGGCCATTTCCGCAAATCCCGCCGCCCCGGCGAACAGTGTCAGATTGAATAATTGGGGACCGAATGGGTTTGACACGCCCGATCCTTTGGGCGAATGGGAGAAAACAATCGCAATGAAATTCCATAAAGGGAGAGAGTGATGAAACTTTTCGCAAGAAATCTTGCGTCTGCGGCAGCGTTCGCTACGGCACTGGGCATTTTGGCTGGCGCGCAGTCCGCGCAGGCTCAGCAGGAAATCAAGCTCGGCTACGCGCTTGCGCCGAACTCGCATTACGGCGTCGCCGCCGACAAATGGCAGGAAGAAGTCGAAGCCAAGACTGATGGCCGCTATTCCTTCCGTCACTTCCCCTCCTCCGGCCTCGGCGGTGAGCGCGAAGTGATCGAAGGCCTGCAGATCGGCACGATCGAAGCCACCATCGTCTCCTCCGGCACGCTCAGCAACTTCGTGCCCGAGACCGGCGTGTTTGACATCCCCTTCCTGTTCCGTGATCTCAATCACGCACGCGACGTGCTCGACGGCGAGATCGGCCAGAACATCCTGGCCAAGTTCGATGATGTCGGCCTGGTTGCGCTTGCATGGGGCGAGCAGGGCTTCCGCCACATCACCAACAACCGCAACACGATCGGCAAGCCCGAAGACGTCGCCGGCCTGAAGCTGCGCACGATGGAAAACCCGATCCACATCACCGCCTTCGAAACGCTCGGCGCCGCGCCGACCCCGATGGCATGGCCGGAAGTCATCAGCTCCCTCCAGCAGGGCACGATCGACGGCCAGGAGAACCCGCTCTCCGTCATCACGTCGACCAACCTCTCCGAGGTCCAGAAGTATCTGACGCTTTCCGGTCACGTCTATTCGCCGGCCATGCTGCTCGTCTCCAAGCAGCTCTGGGAAGGCATGTCTGACGAAGACAAGCAGGCGTTCCAGACGGGTGCGACCGAAGCCGCAAAGGCGATGCGCGCCTTTGTCGACAATGTCGAGACCTCCGGCGTCGCACAGCTCAAGGAAGAAGGCATGGATGTCGGCGAACTCACCGCCGAGCAGAAGGCCGCCTTCCAGCAGGCCGTCCAGCCTGCCTATGAGCAGTACTACGAACAGTATGACAAAGCGCTGATCGACCAGATCATCGCGACGAAATAAGCGCTTCGCGCCATCACGTCCGGACGGCGGCCCCGTGGTCGCCGTCCGAATTCTGTTTCAGAATGTAATTTTTCGGGCCAGACGGTTCCCACCGCTCGTGGGGATGGGCTAAACAAAGCCCGTTCAACGGGCTGCGGCGCAACCGGCCGCCAGGCGGGGAAGATCGGTGAAAACGTTCGAGCGATATTTTGTTGCCCTCAACAAGTGGGCGCTGGTGCTGCTTCTCGGCGCCATGGCGGTCATCGTCTTCGCCAATGTTACGCTGCGCTACCTGACGAATTACTCGATCACCTGGTCCGAGGAAGTCGCCCGCTACCTGATGATCTGGATGACCTTCATCGGCGCCGGCCTTGCCCTGCGCACCGGTGGCCATGTGGCGATCAGCAATTTTCAGGAAATGCTCGGCAAGTATGGCCAGCGCGCAGTGCGCATTCTCATCCTGCTTCTGCTTCTGGCCTTCTTCTCGCTCATGATCTGGATGGGCCTGAACTACATGGAGCGCGCCCGTTTTCAGCTCACGCCGGCAACCCGCGTTTCCTTCCGTTACATCTACGCCGCGATGCCGATCGGCTTCAGCCTGCTCATCGTGCATCTGCTTCTGGTCGCGCGCTCCTTCGTGATGGAAAACCGGTTTGTCGACATCGAGACCGACACCCCATCCGCCGCGCTCGCCGAGAGCGGTGACACCCATATCGCAGCCAACCGGGACTAGACGGCCGTGGCGCTGATCCTCTTTGCATCCTTCTTCCTCCTTCTCATCATCGGCATGCCGGTGGCCTTCGCGCTGGCGCTTGCCGTCTGGGCCGCGATCAGCCTCGGCAGCACCTATCCGCAGATCGTCATCGTCAAGGAGATGTTCTCGGGGCTGGACAGTTTCCCGCTCATGGCGGTGCCGTTCTTCATTCTGGCGGCCGAGCTGATGTCCAGCGGCGCGATGACGCAGATCCTGCTGCGTTTCGCCTCGCAGTTTGTCGGCCATCTGCGTGGCGGGCTGGGCTACGCCAATGTGGTGTCGTCCACCATGTTCGCCGGCATCTCCGGCTCCGCGCTCGCCGATGCCGCCGGCCCCGGCGCAATGATGATCCGCATGATGGAGAAGGACGGGTACGACAAGTCCTATGCCAGCGCCCTCACGGCGTCGGCCTCGGTGGTCGGCCCCATCATCCCGCCATCGATCATCATGATCCTCTACGCCATGCAGGACGAGCGGGTTTCCGTGATCGCCCTGTTCATGGCGGGCCTCATTCCCGGCGTCGTGATCTCGCTCGCGATGGCCGCGACCAACTGGTATGTCTGCCGCAAGCGTGGCTTCAAGAGCAGCGCCCCGCGCCCCTCCGCGCGCGAGATGCTGCGCACCAGCTTTCAGGCACTGCCCGCAATCTTCCTGATCGTGCTGATCATCGGCGGCATTCGCAGCGGCATGTTCACGCCCACCGAAGCCTCGGTTGTGGCCGTGTTCTACGCCCTTCTGTGCGGCATGTTCGTCTACCGCTCGCTGCGGATACGCGACCTGCCGGACATCATCTATCGCTCCGCGCTCGTCACCGTCGCCATTCTGCTCATCCTGGCAGCGGCCCGCGCTTTCGCCTGGATCATCATCATCGAGGGCATCCCGCAGAGCATCGCGGCCACCATCGTGGCATGGGACCTCAGCCCCATCGTGTTCCTGCTGGCGGTCAACGTGCTGCTCCTGGCTTTCGGCCTGTTCATGGACCCGCTTCCGGGCGTCATGATCCTCGTGCCAATCCTCAGCCCCATCGCCTATTCGCTGGGCATCGACCCCATCCACTTCGCCATCGTGGTGATCGTCAACCTGACGCTGGGGCTTTTGACGCCCCCGGTCGGGGCGTTGCTGTTCGTCGTGTCGTCAGCGGTGAAGATCCGGGTCAGCGACATGATCCGCGAGATGCCGCCCTTCCTGATCGTGCATCTGATCGTGTTGCTATCGCTGACCTTCATCCCGGCGCTGTCGACCTGGCTGCCAAGCCTCAGCGGCTACTAAAGCAATCCCAGGAAAAGCGGGAATGCTCTAACTTCAGCCCCCGCTGGCGTCAGCCGGTCAGACCAGCGTCAGCCGATCAGAACGTCGGGTTCAAACTTGCCCGTCGGCATACCCAGATCGACAAGAAACACGCCCCCGGCCGCATCCGCGCCGGGGCTTTCAGGGTCGATGTTCACCGAGGCCGATGTCACGAGAAGGCGCTCCGCCTCCGGCCCGACAAAGGCCGGGCAGGTGGTCAGGGCGGCCGGCAGCGCGATCTTGCGAAGAAATGCGCCATCTGGCGCGTAGACCTGCACCCCGTGCCCGCCCCAGCACGCCACCCAGAGATTGCCCTGCGCATCCACCACCGCGCCATCGGGCATGCCGTCCTCGAAAGGTGCGCCGAATGGCGTTGGCGCGCCAATGGGCAGACCGGTCCCCGCGTCGAGCGCGACCTGCATGATCTGCCGGGTCGGCGTATCCGTGAAATAACCCAGGCAGCCATCCGGCGAAAAGCAGATCGCGTTGCTGACCGTGATGCCTGAAAAGAGGCGGCGCAGCGCGCCCTTGCGATACCAGTAGATCGAGCCCGCGCCTTCCTTCTCGTCCTTGCCCATCGTGCCGATCCAGAAGGCGCCGGACGGATGCACGCGGGCATCGTTCGAGCGGGTCTGCGGCTGATCTGCCTCCAGCGGCATGTGCAGGCTGAGACTGCCATCGGCGATGCTGCGCAGGTAAAGACCGCTCTCCGTCACCAGCAATTGCCGCTCGCTGTCGATCCGCGCAAGCGCGCTGGAGAGTTCGGGCAAGCCATGCCGGCGCGTTACGCCGCCTGTAAAGCAATGCTCAAACAACACCCTGCCGGGTATGTCGAACCACCAGACCGTGTCCGTGTGCCGGTCATAAGTCGGCCCCTCGCCCAGCGTGCAGCGGAAACCTTCAAGCCGCTCCCAAACCGTTCCGGTCAAATGCCCCTCCTTTGCCCATATGCCCCTCAGCGCAGACATAGCGCTGCCTCCGCATCGCCTTCAAGCGGAATGCACCGGAAGGAGTCCTGCCCCAGCCTTGATCACATTTTGGAGAGAATGCCGCCTGGCACACCGTCAGAAGCCCTCAACATATTGATATACCGGCGATCTTTCACTTAAAAAGGCGTGGGGGCCCTACATCAAGGCGAAGCATACGGTGAAAGCACGGATAGAAGACGGGAATAGCAGCACAGTCGCATTGCAGAACGGTCTGGAATTGGTTCGCCGTCTCTCCGACGAAGGTCCGATGACCAGTGAGGAATTGGCACAGAGCCTTTCCCTGAGAAGCGACACGACCGCCAAACTTCTGAAAACGCTGGAAATGCACGGTTTTGTCGAACCCGCACGGTTCGCCAAACGCTTCCAGCCAGGCAGAATGGCTGGAACCCTTTCAGAGAAATTTCTTGGCGATACGCCCGTTACCGACATCGTCCGCCCCGTTCTTCAGGCGCTTGCCGACCAGCATGACGGAATCGGAACGCTCGTGGTGGCGGACCGTGACGAAGCCCTTCTTCTGGTCACCTGCAGCGGCCCGACCCGCCAGAATGCCCATGAATGCCATGTGGGCTCGACATACCCCCTGCAATTCACGGCGGGCGGACACGCCCTGCTCTTCACCATGCACAATGCAGCAGACGAACCGATTGCAGAGCGCGGCTACAACGAGGTCGAAACCAGGGCGCTCGAAGAGAGCTTTGCGTTCTTCTGTGCATCAGGGTGCTTCCGGACGCCGCTTCCCGAATGCGATCTGCTTTTGCTCGGCGCGCCGCTCCATCTCAGCAATGCCGTTCTGGCGCTGGAGCTTGCCGTTCCCACCGGATCAAGCGCCAGCCAGGACACGACAGCGGCGGTCAAGGATCTTCTGGCGGCCGTCGAGCTGATCCAGCGCAAATGCTCCACGCTTGGCGTGCGCTATCTGGAAGATTCCTGAAACGGCATCGGTTTCTGCGTCAGGCGGACACGCCTGACGTCGGCAGGGCCTCGCCTCAGACGGCGTGCTGGTGAAACTGGGTGTTCTGGGCGCGGGTCGATAAGGCAGCAGACAGATGCAGGAGTTCCTGCCCCAGCTCCCTGAGACGCGATGGTGGCGTATGGGCGCGGGGCGCACCGCAGGCGATAGACATCGCGTTCAGCTGGCCCGAAGGTCGCAGTGGCACCGCCACGCCATGCACATCTTCATGCCAGTTGCCCAGCGACAGCGCAAAGCCCTGCTCCTCTATCTCCGAGAGCCCCTGCTCGACATGCTGCGCCAGGTGCGACCAGTCCCCACCGTGATGCCGCTCTAAAGCCGCCATCAGGTGCCCGAGCTGTGTTTCTTCAAGACAGGAAATCAGCGCGTGGCCGATGGGCGAGGCGGCAAGCGGAATACGCGAGCCGGCCTCCAGGCGTAACGTGACCAGCGTGGCGCTGCTGTGGCACACTTCCAGATGCAGCGCGTCGGTGCCGTCGATTACGGCAAGAGCGGTGTGAACCCGGAAATTGTCCGCAATCTCCTGCAGATAGGGGCGCGTCAGCTCGACGATCTGCGCTTCGCTGCGCGCACCATATCCAAGCCGCACAACCCCAGGAGCCAGGCGAAAGCGACGACGGCTGGCGCTGTAATGCAAAAGCCCCATCAACGCGAGGGATTTGGTCAATCGTGCAACGGTAGCAGCCGGCAGATGCGTGCGCTCGACAATGTCGGAATTGCTCATCCAGACGGGCGCTTCGGCAAAAACGGAGAGAAGGCGCAGTCCCCGGGACAGCGCGGTTGAAACAGGCGGCGTCTTGCGCCCTTGCCGCTTGAGTATACCCGCGCCTGCCATTCTCCCCCCTTGGTGTGATGTTGAACCCTTCGGAAAAAGGGAACCAAAACTAGCAACACTGACGCTCGACAGGCAACGATAAACATGCGTTTATCGCAAACATTCTATGGCAAACTGCAATTTCAAAACCGGGTTTAGTTCTGAAACACTGCGTCAACACGCTAGTTCACATGAAACCCTAAACTGGCTCACAACGCCGGCCTCTTCCGCCTCTATGTACTGACCGGACCTGAAGCACATCTTTTCGATCCGATGCTCCAGGACACCAAACTCAGGAGGCAACCACGTGCCCCACGCGACAAACACCCCACTGAAAGCCCTCCTGATCGGCGAAATCGCGCCGCTTGGAGAGAAGCAGGCGCCAAGCGGCATCGACAAGAAGCCCGTCGAAAGGGCTCTTTTCCTCAGCCACACCGGCTTCATCGGCGACAATCAGGCAGACACCAAACATCATGGTGGCTCCGAAAAGGCCGTTCACCACTATCCCCGCGATCACTATGACGCCTGGCGGGAAGAGATCGGTGACAACACCCTTCTCGACAGCCCCGGCGCGTTTGGCGAAAATCTCTCAACCCTTGGCCTCAATGAAGAGACCGTGGCGCTGGGCGATGTGTTTCGCCTCGGCAACGCCATTCTTGAAGTATCCCAGGGACGGCAGCCATGCTGGAAGCTGAACAGCCGCTTCGGCGTCAGGGACATGGCGCTCAGGGTACAGAAAAGCGGCCGCACCGGCTGGTATTACCGGGTCTTGCAGGAAGGTCAGGTAGCGCCGGGCGACGCGCTTGAACGGATCGAACGCCCCCTGCCCGAATGGCCGCTGAAACGGCTCTGGCAGACGCTCTACGTCAAGACGCTCGACCGCAGCGAGCTGGAAGAGATGGCCGCGCTGGAGAAGCTGCCCGATGGCTGGCGGCGCTATGCGCAGCGACGCCTTGAATCCGGCAAGGTCGAGAGCTGGAACCGCCGCCTGCAGGGCGACAAAGCCGACTGAGGAACACGAACACGCGCGCTCCGACAGCACGCGGGGCGCGCACTCAAGCCCGGGTGGTCATCTTCCAAAGTGGAGAGAGAGAGAGTGGTGCCGCTTGTCAGACTCGAACTGACGACCTCCGCATTACGAATGCGATGCTCTACCAACTGAGCTAAAGCGGCCCTTTCGCCATGGTCGGAACCCCGCCATGACCAGCTTGCTTCGCCATCCGCTCTGGACAATTGCGGCGCGAAGCACTTTCCCAGTGCACATACCCGCCTCTGCGAGCTTTCGCAACCCAATTGTCGAGCTAGAACGCCGTTTGGAGAGGGACATTTTCGGTCCGCAATCACCAAGGCAGCAAGCGGCGTCCTGATAGCGGCAATCTCCCAGGAGATCAAGCGGAAATGGCACTATCAGAGCAACCTAAAACAAGCCATGTAGATTTGATAGTTAACAAACAATAATTCAGTAAATCATTTTAAGTATAAATACAAATTACTTGATAAACAAATAGATATGACTTTTAAGTTGCGCATTGGAGGAATATACTATGAAAAATTTTGCACCAATTATAATTGCTGCAGCGGCGTTTCTGCCCGTGAATGCCCACGCCGACGCAAATGCGTATCAGTGCAGGACCAACAGTTACCTCACGCATGTGAGAACCGACACACCATGGCGTGCCCATGTGGTGACCTACATCCACCTGACCGACAGGAAAAAGTTCCCGTCAGGCGGCGCAACCGTCAACAAGATCAGGTGTAGACTACACCCGAAGAGGACGCTGACCGAAAGCCGCAGACCTCCCGCGCAAATCCGCGGAAACGGCGGGGAGCACAGCCAGTAGAAAGTACCCGTGGCAGCGGCGTCCGGCCCCTTCTTTCACACGGCAGGCATGGACACCGCTGCTGCATTCGCTAAGTTGGCGATCATCACAATAGCCACCGAAAATTCCAGTAGGCAGGTACCCATGACGAATGTGACAATGACGGTGAACGGACAGAAGGTCTCGGGCAGCGTCGAAGGTCGAACCCTGCTCGTTCAGTTCCTGCGCGATACGCTGGGGCTGACCGGCACCCATGTGGGCTGCGACACCTCGCAATGCGGCGCCTGCACGATCCATCTGGACGGAAAATCAGTCAAGGCATGCTCCCTTCTCGCCGTGCAGGCCGAAGGCGCGGAGATCACCACCATCGAAGGACTTGCCGAAGGCGATGTGCTGCATCCGGTGCAGGCCGCGTTCAAGGAGCATCACGGCCTTCAGTGCGGTTTCTGCACGCCCGGCATGATCATGGCCGCCACGGACATGATTCGCCGCCACCCGGAAGGGCTCGACGAGGAAACCGTGCGCGAAGAGCTTGAAGGCAATATCTGCCGCTGCACCGGCTACCACAACATCGTCAAGGCCATCATGGCCGCTTCCGAAGCGGTCAAGACCGGTTCCACGAAAGCCGCCTGAGCGAGGAGAGCGACCATGTATGACGTCAATTATCACCGCGCCGGCTCCCTCGAAGAAGCCCTCAAGCTGTTCAAGGCGGCGGAAGACGGCAAGTTCATCGCCGGCGGCCAGACCCTCATCCCGGCCATGAAGACGCGGCTCGCCGCTCCGTCCGACCTCGTGGACCTGCGCCATATCGCCGATCTGAAGGCGATTTCCGTTGCCGGCAAGACCGTCACCATCGGTGCGGGCGTCACCCATGCCGAGGTCGCCGCCAGCGCCGACATCGCAGCCGCCTGCCCGGCGCTCTGCCATCTGGCCGGTCTCATCGGCGATCCGCAGGTGCGCCATATGGGCACGATTGGCGGCTCGCTCGCCAACAATGATCCGGCGGCAGACTACCCGGCGGCCATGCTGGCGCTTCCCGCCACCATCGTCACCAGCACCCGCGAAATCGCCGCCGAAGACTTCTTCACCGGCCTGTTTGAAACGGCGCTGGAAGAAGACGAGATCATCACCGCCGTGCGCTTCGACGCGCCGGAAAAGGCCGGCTACGCCAAGTTCCCGAACCCCGCTTCGCGCTATGCGATGGCCGGTGTCTTCGTTGCCGTGGATGGCGGCGCGGTCCGTGTGGCCGTAACGGGGGCCGGCGATGACGGCGTTTTCCGCAGCGCCGAACTCGAAGCCGCACTCGCCGCCGAGTTCAGCGCATCGGTGCTCGAGGCCGTGTCCGTCCCTGCGGACGATCTCATGACCGACATCCACGCATCGGCCGAATACCGTGCCAGCCTGGTCGTTGCCATGGCCAAGCGCGCCGTTGCAATGGCCACGAGCTGATCCTCCAGCGCACGCGATAAAGCGCGGGCCTGCCCGCAGGCCCGCAGCTGGAGCGCTCCCGCTTTTCCTGGAAGTGCTCCAGGGCCTACTTCTTCAGCTTTTCCTTGAGACGCTCGATCTCCGCCGGCGACCAGCCTTCCGGCTGGGTCACGGCCACCCACGCATCGATGTAATGCTGCGGAGCATAGAGATGCCCGTATCCGATGGGCGCCGTGGTCGCCATCGCCATGTCCAGCGCAAGTTGCAGGAAGGTGACGATCGGATACCAGCGCAGGTCCGGCGAAACGTCAGGCCCGCGCTCCCCCACCAGCCATGCCGGTCGCCGATACCAGGCCAGCGGATCGAAAAAGACGACCGGGTCGCTCGCATATTGCAGATAGACGATCCGCAGCGGACCCCACTTTGCGCCGGGAATGTCGAGCGAATTCTTCTGCGCCGTGAAGCGCACCACGGATCCATCCCCCAGACGCGGCAGCCAGGCCGGCGTGCCGGGGTTGCGGTCGCGGGTGAAGTTGCTCCACAGGCGGCTGTTGAAGGGCGGCCCGGCCCACAGCGCCCCCTGGAAGGGATCCGCCAGAATGTTGTAGATCTCGGTCGACTGCTCCGAACTCAGTGCGCCAAGGCTCAAACCGTAGAGATAAAGCTCCGGCCGGTCGTCTTTCGGCAATGTGGTCCAGTGCCCATAGACCTTGCGGAACAGCGCATGCGCAGCTTCCGCCCCGTAGCTCGGCTCGATCAGCAGCGAAAGCCAGCTCGTGAGGTAAGAATATTGCTGCGCGACCATCACCGTGTCGCCGCCATGCAGATATTCCAGTGTCACGCTCGCTTCCGGGTCGATCCAGCCAGTGCCGGTGGGCGCCACCACCGCCATGACCTTGCGCTCGAACGCGCCGATCCGCTTCAGCTCTTCCAGCGCCAGCTCGGCGCGCTCATCTGCAGTCTCCGCCGAACGCAGCCCCACGTAAACGCGCATCGGCTCCAGCGCCTCGCGACCGGTAAACGCAGCAATCGCTTCCCTGCTGTCACCGCCGACAACGAACTGGCGTCCGGTACGCCCCAGCGTGTCCCATGGGATCAACGATCCCGGCCCGCCCGTGCGCAGCCCGCTTTCAGGCTGCTCGATACCGTCCTCAAACAGCGCATCGAGCTCCGCATAGGCGGAATCGGCAACCCGCAGCGCATAGCGCAGCAGCACGCGGTCGACCAGCGATGCCAGCACGAGACCGACAATGACAATGCCGATCACATTGGCCACGCGGCGCGGCACATAAGGCTTCAGCCGGCCTGAAATGAAGGTGAAAGCACGCCCGATGCCACGCCCCATCACGACAAACAGAAGGAACAGAACCAGCGCGATGCCGCCCACCTTGAAGGGATGCGCGGTATCAACCGGCTCAAGCTGCATCAGCGCACGAATGGAATTCTGCCATTCGGCCGCTTTCCAGAGGAAGAAGATGGCGACAGCCACGCACAGCGCGGCCATGGCGAATTTGCCATAAATGCGCGGACGGCGCGGCGGCTCCGGCAGTTCCAGATAGCGCCACAGCCAGACGCAGAAAACGCCCAACCCATAGCCAACCGCTGCCGAAACGCCAGACAGAACACCCTGCAGCAGAAAGTCCCGCGGCAGCAGGGTGGGCGTAAGCGATGCTGCGAAAAGCAGTGTTCCAAGGCAAAGCCCCAGAACGGAGAATGAATGCCAGACGCGCACGTCGCCCTGCTCCAAGGTATCGGTCATGTCTGCCCCACTGTCTCACCAATCCCGTGCATGGCATCGGGATGGCCACAGTGAAGCGTCATGGCAGGCAAGGCAACAGCCCTGTCTGCCACGTCGTTAAAGATCGGTCAGGATCAGTCCAGCGCGTCGACCAGACGGCCAGCACCCTGGCGGAACGGATCGATGGTCGGCAGCCCCATGCGGCTCTCGATTTCCTCGAGGCAGGCTTTCGCCTCCGCATCGTTGAGGGCAGCGGTGTTGACCGAGATGCCCACCACCTTGACGTCCGGATTGACCACGCGCGCGGTTTCCAGAGACAGGTCGCGCAGCGCCTCAAGCGTGGGTAGCTGATAGTGCGGCAGGCCGCGCATGTGGGTGCGGGTCGGCTCGTGGCACAGCACCAGCGCGTCCGGCTGACCGCCATGGATCAGCGCCATCGTCACGCCGGAGAAGGAGGGATGGAACAGGCTGCCCTGCCCTTCGATCAGATCCCAGTGATCGGCGTCATTGTCAGGCGTGATGTGCTCCACGGAACCGGCCATGAAATCGGCAACGACCGCGTCGAGCGGCACCCCGGAACCGGTGATCAGAATACCGGTCTGGCCGGTTGCCCGGAACGAGGCCTTCATCTCGCGCTTGTGCATCTCGCGCTCCATGGCGAGCGCGGTGTACATCTTGCCGACCGAGCAGTCGGTGCCCACGGCCAGGCAGCGCTTGCCCGCGCGCCTCTTGCCATCGGCAATCGGGTATTCTTCCTGCGGCACACGCACGTCATAAAGATGGGTGCCGGCCTTTTCGGCCGCCGCCACAAGGGCGGGCTGCGCCGTCAGGCGATTGTGCAGACCGGAGGCGATGTCCATGCCCGCTTCGGCAGCTTCCACCAGCGTCGCGACCCAGCTCTGCGAGATCACACCACCGCGGTTGGCCGCGCCCACAACCAGCGTCTGCGCACCGGCTTCCCGGGCTTCCGCGATGGTCATGTCCTTGAGACCCAGATCAGCCTTGCACCCCTCAAGGCGCAACTGCCCCACGCAAAACTCGGGTCGCCAGTCCTTGATGCCTTGCGCGACCTTTGCGGTCAGCGCGTCCGGCGCATCTCCAAGAAACAGCAGATAGGGCGTTTTCAGCATCGGTGGGTCGCTCCCTTATAATTGGTTTATCGGCTCATCAATGATGAAAGCCCCGCTTGTCAAGCTGTGGTTCGGCAACCAGAGCCCTCTGGATCAACCGCCGCCACAACGATTGAGCCAGAGCGCGCCGCACCTGAAAGCGCCTATGCCATCACTTCTTTCAGCAACTTCAACGCGTCTGCACAGCGCGTCGTCAGCGTGTCGATTTCCTCATCCGTCAGTCCCGAATGAACCGATAATCGCACCAGGCAGTGGTTGCGCGGCGTCGCTGGCGGGCAGAAAACCGCGCCGAACACACCCGATCCCTGCAGTGCATCGCGCATTTTCAGCGTGTCCGGCTCATTGCCGCTCTCAATCGCGATGATCTGCTCCGTGCCGCCGCCCACATCGAAGCCAAGCTCGTCCAGCCGCCAGCGCACGATGTCCGACACCTCGCGCAGGCGCTCGCGGCGATCATCAGCCCTGCGGATCAGCGCCAGCGCTTCCAGGAACCAGACATACTCATGCTCCAGCAGTCCGGAGCTGAAGATCGCGGGGTTGGACTCCATGCGAAAATACTCCTTGAAGCGGCGTGAGCAGACAATCAGTCCGGCGCGGCCGGCAAACGTCTTGGCCAGAGAGGCCGTGCGAAAGTCGATCCGGTCTGCCAGTCCCAGCGCCACGGCAAGCCCCGCACCACCGGGACCGTGCGTGCCAAGCGAATGGGATTCATCGACAACGAGAACACAGCCCGTGCGCGTTGCGACATCCACGATTGCGGCCAGCGGGCAGAGGCTTCCGTCCGTACTGTAAACCGTGTCGACCACCAGCACACCAGGCCCATACCGCCGGATCAGGCGCTCGGCATGGTCCGGGCTGTTGTGGCGAAAGGGAATGCCACGCGCGCCCGCTGCTTTCACCCCTTCCCAAAGGGACGCATGCGCATTCATGTCCAGATAGACCGGAACCGAAGGGCTGGCGATGGACTGAAGCAGCCCCACATTGGCGGTGAAGCCCGACTGGCAGATGATCGCCTCTTCACCCTGCATGTAATCGGCGAACGCCGCCTCCAGCTGCTGCATCGGGCTGCCCTTCATGGTGAAGACGCTCGACATCAGCAGATCGGTCTTGCTGTTCAGAAGGGCCTCGGCCTGCGCTTCTCTCAGCGCCGGCTCGTTCTGGATGCAAAGATAATCATTGCTCATGAGCTGGAGGTCGCCGCTGCCCGGCTCACGCCCCCTCAGGAGATGGCCCCCGCTCCATAATCGTTCCACGCGCTGGATATGGAACGCGTCTTCGCGTTCACGCAGCTGTTCTTTGGGACACGCAGCGAGCTCGGCCATAAGCAAATTCTCCAAAACAGTTTCGCGAGCCCCGGTCGCGCCATGAAATCGCAACGCCGTGCAGCACCCCCCATTCTGAAAGGCTTATAAGCAACAATATTAGGGCTTCACCTACAAAAACAGTATCAGCATATGTATATGACGAAGGGATTTCAATTCTGAATAAAATAGAATTGTAACCGACGCTTTACATAAATTCTCTACTTATACGCGCAGCATTAATACAATCATTAAGATAAATAAAAGCAGATATTCGCGTCAGAATATCTGCGCCGGAAGCCATGTGGAAATCGACGGCAGAAGCCAGATAACGCCCATGCCCACGAGCTGCAGAATGATGAAGGGAATGACGCCGCGATAGATCTGTCCCGTCGTGATTTCCTTTGGCGCAGCCGCGCGCAGATAGAACAGCGAGAACCCGAAGGGCGGCGTCAGGAATGACGTCTGCAGGTTGATCGCGATCAGGATCGCGAGCCAGAGCGGGTCATGTCCCATCAGGATCAGAATGGGAGCGACCAGTGGCAGGACGATCACCGAGATTTCCACGAAATCGAGGAAAAAGCCGAGCACGAAGATCATCGCCATCACAAAGATGAGCGCCCCCTGCGGACCGCCGGGCATGGAGTGCAGGATGTCCTCGACCCGCGCATCACCACCCAGTCCACGGAACACGAGCGAGAACACGCTGGCCGTGAGAATGGTGGCGAAGATCATTGCCGTCACCGTCATCGTGTTGGTGACAATCGGCGTGAGAATGCCGCGCTGGCGCGCCTTGCCGATGGAAATGACGATGGCGAGGACGCCGAGCGCCAGAAGCCCGGTTGTCAGCCCCGCGATGAGCCATT
This sequence comes from Nitratireductor sp. PBL-C9, assembly GCF_050877045.1. Lineage (NCBI taxonomy): Bacteria > Pseudomonadati > Pseudomonadota > Alphaproteobacteria > Hyphomicrobiales > Phyllobacteriaceae > Nitratireductor > Nitratireductor sp. PBL-C9. The sequence goes on along the minus strand of NZ_JBPAXW010000009.1, from coordinate 160,259 downwards.
CGAAGAGGCCCACATCGCTGCGCTGCAGGCGCACCGGAAAGATACCGGCCAGCACCGCGACAGCACCCAGCGCCGCCGCGCCCAGAACGATCAGACGGCCATTTCCTTCGCTGCGCACACCGGCGAGTAGCAATGCGCCAATGGCGCCCACGCTTGCCGCCTCGCTTGGCGTTGCAATGCCGCCGAGGATGGAGCCCAGAACGGCAACGATGAGCAGAACCGGCGGCAGAACGGCGCGCTGCACCTCCTGCCTGCTCGGCCGGTCGCCGGCCGCAACCAGCGCCGGAGCGCTGTCCGGCTTCAGGGCTGCCCGCGTCATCAGATAGGCGATGTAGACCGCCACAAGCGTCAGGCCTGGCAGAAGGGCTGCGGCGAAAACCTGACCGACGGAGATCGTCTCGATGGTGAATTTGCCCTGCTCATACTGCGCCTGCTGATAGGCGGTCGACATCACGTCGGAGAGGATGATGAGCAGCGTCGAGGGCGGAATGATCTGGCCCAGCGTACCGGAGGTGCAAACCACGCCGGAAGCAAGCTTCGGATCATAGCCGTTGCGCACCATGGTCGGCAGCGCTATCAGGCCCATCGCCACCACGGTTGCGCCCACAATGCCGGTCGAGGCCGCCAGAAGCGCACCGACCAGCACGACGGAAACGCCGAGACCGCCGCGTATGCCGCCGAAGAGACGGCCCATCGTCTCCAGAAGCTCTTCCGCGATGCGGCTCGTTTCCAGCACCACGCCCATGAAAACGAACAGCGGAATGGCGATCAGAACCTCATTGGTGAGGGTTCCGAAAACCCGCTGCCCGAGCGCGCCCAGAAGCCCGACATCGAACTGGCCGGTCATCCAGCCAAGAAAGGCGAACAGCGCCGCCGTGCCCGCCAGCATGAAGGAAACGGGATAGCCGATCAGAATGGCGACGATCAGCGCCGCAAACATGAGGATGTCGAGCGGTAAGGTCATGCGGCGGGGGCTTCTTCACGAAGACGCGCGAGATCGCGCAGGATGCAGGCAAGGCCCTGGATGATGAGCAGCGCACAGAAGGCCGGGATCAGCGATTTGAGCAGGAAGGAGGCGGGAATGCCGCCCACCGAGATGGCTCCTTCCATGATCGACCAGGAATTGCGCACGGAAGGCCAGGAGAACCAGGCGATCATGAACATGGACGGCATCAGGAAGCACAGCGCACCGAAAATATCGATGCGCGCCCTGCCACGCGGGCCGAACAGCCCGTAGAAAATGTCCACGCGCACATGCCCGTCGACCAGAAGCGTGTAGCCTCCGGCCAGCATGAACAGTGCTGCGTGCAGGTAGAGAACGGTCTCGTTCATGAAGATGAAGCTGACGCCATAGACATAGCGCAGCACCACCGTGCCGAATTGCACCAGCACCATGGCCAGCGCCAGCCAGCGCACAACAGCGCCCACTGCCCGGTTGATCCGGTCAAGTTTGTCCGCAAGCTCAAGCATGCCGAGCGTTCCCCGAAAGAAACGGGCCGAGCGCGAGCCCGGCCCGGTCGTGTTGTCAGCCGCCGTATTTGTAGTCCATCGCACGGGCGTTCATCTGCCCGTTGTCTGCGTAGACCATGTATTCGGCGATGCCTTCGCGGTAACCGAGGAAGCTCTCGACGATGCGCTTGACCAGCTCGTCATCGTCTTCGCGCAGTTCCGCGATCACTTCGCCTGCGGCATTGCCCATGGCGACGATCACGTCATCCGGCAGCTTCTTCACCTGAACGTCCTGCTCTGCCACGAGCTGCTTCAGCGCTGCGGCATGCTTGGTCGTGTATTCGGTCCAGACCGGATTGTAGAGCGATTCACAGGCATAGGCGACGGCCTGCTGCAGATCTTCCGGCAGCGCATCATAGGCCGCCTTGTTCACCGCACACTCCTCGGCCGAAGACGGCTCGCCGACACCCGGCCAATAGTAGTTCTTGGCAACCTGGTAGAAGCCCAGCGCCGAATCCGTCCACGGACCGATGAACTCGCCGGCGTCGATCGTGCCGGACTGCAAGCCCTGGAACATGTCGCCGCCGCCCATGGCCTGAACGGCCATGCCAAGCTTGGCGCACATTTCGGACGCAAGACCCGTGGTGCGGAAGCGCAGACCCTTCAGATCGTCGACCGAGTTGATCTCGTTGCGGAACCAGCCCTGCCACTGCGGACCGGAATTGCCGCAAAGGAACGGCTTCAGCCCGAAACGGCCATACATTTCGTCGTAAAGCGCCTGTCCGCCGCCATGCACGAGCCAGCCCAGCTGCTCGTCAGCGCGCAGACCGAAAGGCTGCGAACCGAACAGCAGAATGCCGCGCGACTTGGAGCCCCAGTAGGAGGGAACCGCGTGGTAGAGTTCGGCCGTGCCTTCCGACACCGCGTCGAACACGCCATTGCCCGGCACGAGCTCGCCGGCAGCGTAAAGCTTCACTTCCAGCCGGCCGCCGGACAGAGCCGTGATTCGGTCTGCCAGCATCTGCGCCGCCACGCCCGGTCCGGGCAGGTTCTTCGGCCAGGCCGTGACCATTTTCCAGGTGATCTTGTCCTGTGCGATGGCCGGAGCCGCTAAGCCCGTCGCCACACCGGCAACACCTGCCGCTTTTAGAAATTGACGCCTTTTCATGGAAAACCCCTCTGAATTGTTCGGTTATTAATTTCCAAGAATCGCCGGCAGCCGCAAGCCCTTTTCCTGCGCCCAGTCGCGCGCAATGTCGTAGCCCGCATCGGCGTGACGCATCACGCCTGTCGCCGGATCGTTCCACAGCACCCGCTCAAGGCGGCGCGCCGCATCTTCCGTGCCATCGGCACAGATCACCATGCCCGAATGCTGCGAGAAGCCCATGCCCACGCCGCCGCCATGATGCAGCGAAACCCAGGTCGCGCCGGAGGCGCAGTTCAGGAGCGCGTTGAGCAGCGGCCAGTCGGAAACGGCATCGGAACCGTCCTTCATGGCCTCGGTTTCACGGTTGGGAGACGCTACCGAGCCCGAATCCAGATGATCGCGCCCGATCACCACCGGAGCCTTCAGCTCGCCCTTCGCCACCATTTCGTTGAAGGCGAGGCCAAGGCGATGCCGGTCACCCAGACCGACCCAGCAAATGCGCGCCGGCAGGCCCTGGAACGCGATGCGGTCGCGCGCCATGTCGAGCCAGCGATGCAGATGCTCATTGTCGGGCAGAAGCTCCTTCACCTTCTCGTCGGTGCGGTAGATGTCTTCCGGATCGCCGGAAAGTGCGGCCCAGCGGAACGGGCCGACGCCGCGGCAGAACAGCGGGCGGATATAGGCCGGCACGAAACCGGGGAAAGCGAAAGCGTTCTCAAAGCCCTCTTCGAGCGCCACCTGGCGGATGTTGTTGCCATAGTCGAGCGTGGGAATGCCCTGGTTCCAGAAGTCGACCATCGCCTCCACATGCTCGCGCATCGAAGCACGGGCCGCCTTCTCCACGGCCTTCGGATCGCTCTCGCGCTTCTCGCGCCACTCGGCCACGGTCCAGCCCTTGGGCAGATAGCCGTTCACCGGATCATGCGCGGAGGTCTGGTCCGTCACCATGTCCGGCTTCACGCCGCGCCGCACCAGCTCGGGCACGATCTCCGCCGCATTGCCCACAAGGCCGACGGACTTCGCCTCGCCCGCCTTCGTCCAGCGGTCGATCATCTCCAGCGCCTCGTCCAGGGTGGTCGCCTTCTCGTCCACATAGCGGGTGCGCTGGCGGAAATCGATGCGCGTCTCATCGCACTCGATGGCGAGGCAGCAGGCACCGGCCATGACGGCCGCCAGCGGCTGCGCGCCGCCCATGCCGCCAAGCCCTGCGGTCAGGATCCACTTGCCCGTAAGGTCGCCGCCATAATGCTGCCGGCCTGCCTCCACGAAGGTTTCGTACGTGCCCTGCACGATGCCCTGCGAGCCGATATAGATCCACGAGCCGGCCGTCATCTGGCCGTACATCATCAGGCCCTTCTTATCGAGCTCGTTGAAGTGGTCCCAGTTGGCCCAGTGCGGCACCAGGTTGGAATTGGCGATCAGAACGCGCGGCGCATCCTTGTGGGTGCGGAACACGCCCACCGGCTTGCCCGACTGGACGAGCAGCGTCTCGTCTTCATCAAGCGTCTTCAGCGTCGCGGCAATGCGGTCGAAATCGTCCCAGGTGCGGGCCGCCCGGCCAATGCCGCCATAAACGACCAGCTCGTTCGGGTTTTCGGCAACGTCGGGATCGAGATTGTTCATCAGCATCCTGAGCGGCGCTTCCGTCATCCAGCCCTTGGCGTTCAGCTCCGTCCCGCGCGGCGCCCTCACCTCGCGAATGTTGTGACGCGGATTGCTCATGGTTCAGTTCCCCTTCAAGGATGGCGCGATCTTGGAAAGACGCGTCAGAATGGCTTTGAGATGCGGTCGCAGGCGCGCCGCTTTTTCTTCGTCATAGTCAAACGGCACGGCCTCGCCCTGAAGATGCGTCGCCTGCGCCAGTTCCATCTGGATGCCATGCACGCCGGTCTCGGGCCGGCCGTAATGCCTGGTCGTCCATCCGCCGACAAAACGGCCGTTGAGCACGCTGGAAAACCCGTCCGCACCGGCACAGACATCAACCGTCGCCTGCTCGATTTCCCGCGCACAGGTCTCGCCGTGATTGGTGCCGATATTGAAATCGGGAAGCTGCCCTTCAAACAGGAACGGGCAATGCGAGCGGATGGAATGGCAGTCATAGAGGATCGCCACGCCATGCAGCGCCTTCACCCGCGCGATCTCGGCCTCCAGCGCGGCATGATAGGGCGCGTGAAAGGCATCAAGCCGCTCGGCTACATCCTGAGCCGTCGGCTCCTCTCCCTCGCGCCAGATCGGGCGGTTGTCGAAATCCGTCAGCGGCACCAGACCGGTCGTGTTCTGCCCCGGATAAAGGCTCTCGCCGGAAGGGTCGCGATTGGCGTCGATCAGATAGCGATGAAAGGTCGCCCGCACGGTGGTCACACCATCGAGCAGACCGTCATAGAGCCGATGCACGTGCCAGTCCGTATCGGTCAGAAGCCGGCCCTGTTCATTGAGCCGGGCCTTGACCGCCTCCGGCACAAAAGTGCCCGTGTGCGGCAGCCCCAGAATGACGGGCGAAGAGCCCTGATGCACTTCGACGGGGTTCATGCGCAAATCTCCAGTGTTGGCGTCCGCCCCTCACCCTTACCCTCTCCCCGCAGGCGGGGAGAGGGGGGCGTCAACGTTGCGGCCATCGTCCTTCTCCCCGCGAGCGGGGAGAAGGTGCCGGCAGGCGGATGAGGGGCAGTCGCCACATCCAAAAAAGACACGCTCCCGATCAAGGCTCACTCCTCAATTCAGGCAGAATGTTCCCGGGAATGCTGGCGTTCAGATCGCCGGAGCGCACGAGCGCGATAGCGTTTTCCAGATCGGGGGCCAGATAACGGTCTTCCTCCAGATCCGGCACCGCGTTGCGGATCGCCGCATGGGCCTGCGCAAGCTCCGCACTCGTTTTCAGCGGCGCGCGGAAATCGACGCCCTGCGCCGCCGTCACGGCTTCAATGCCGATAATGCCGAACAGGTTCTCCGTCATCGGAATGAGCCGCCGCGCGCCGTGACAGGCCATCGACACATGGTCTTCCTGATTGGCGGAAGTGGGCGTCGAATCCACGGAGGCCGGATGCGACATCTGCTTGTTTTCCGACATCAGCGCAGCCGAGGTCACTTCGGCAATCATCAGGCCGGAATTCAGGCCCGGCTTCTTCGCCAGAAACGCCGGCAGGCCAAACGACAGCGCCGGGTCGACCAGAAGCGCAATGCGCCGCTGCGCAATTGCGCCGATCTCACAAATGGCGAGCGCAATCTGGTCGGCGGCAAGCGCCACCGGCTCGGCGTGGAAATTGCCGCCCGAAACAACCGTCCCGTCGGAGAGAACCAGCGGATTGTCGGTCACTGCATTGGCTTCGATGGTCAGCGTGCGCGCCGCCTGGCGCAGAAGATCGAGACACGCGCCATCCACCTGCGGCTGGCAGCGGATGCAATACGGATCCTGCACCCGCTCATCGCCTTCCAGATGGCTCTCGCGGATCTGCGAGCCCTCGAGCAGCGCCCACAGTGCTGCCGCCGTGTCGATCTGGCCCTGATGGCCGCGAAGCGTGTGAATTTCGGGGTGGAATGGCGCGGAAGAACCCATTGCCGCATCGGTCGACAAGGCCCCGGTGATGAGCGCCGACCGCGCCGCGCGATGCGCCCGGAACAGACCGGTCAGCGCCAGCGCGGTGGAAACCTGCGTGCCGTTGATCAGCGCAAGCCCTTCCTTGGCCTTCAGCACGACCGGCGTGAGCCCGGCCCTGCGCAGCGCCTCGCCGCCGGAAAGCCGCTCGCCGTCGAAAAAGGCCTCGCCCTCGCCCATCATGGCAGCCGCCATATGCGCGAGCGGCGCCAGATCGCCGGATGCACCGACCGAGCCCTTTTCCGGGATCACCGGCACGACACCGCGCGCCAGCATTTCCTCGATCAGCTTGACCACCTCCATGCGCACGCCGGATGCGCCACGGCCCAGCGAGAGCAGTTTCAGCGACATGATCAGCCGCACAATGGCTTCGTCAAGCGGCGCACCAACGCCGCAGCAATGCGAGAGGATGAGGTTGCGCTGCAGCGTCTCCACATCCTGCGGCGGGATGCTCACACTGGCGAGCTTTCCAAAGCCGGTGTTGACGCCATAGATCGCTTCATTGCCACGTGCGATCTGGTCGATGCGCGCAGCCGCCGCCTCGATGCCGGGATAGCAGACCGGATCAACGCGCACGGCAACGCCATCACGCCAGATACGCTCCAGATCCTGGATCGTGACCGCACCGGGGGTCAGAACAAGCGTCATGCAAAATCTCCTGCAATGCGGCGATGGAGCGGGTTGAAGCCGATGCGATAGGCAAGCTCGGCCGGATGCTCCACATCCCAGATGGCGATCTCGGCGCGCTTGCCTGCCTCGATGGTGCCGATTTCCTCGGCCAGCCCGAGCGCCCGCGCGCCTTCGCGCGTGGCTCCCGCCAGCGCCTCTTCGGGCGTCATGCGGAACAGCGTGCAGGCCATGTTCACGGTCAGAAGGAGCGAGGCAAGCGGCGATGAACCCGGATTGCAGTCGGTCGCGACCGCAATCCGCACGCCATGTTTGCGCAGCGCCGCAAGCGGCGGATACTGCGTCTCGCGCAGCGTGTAGAATGCGCCCGGAAGGAGAACGGCCACCGTTCCTGAAGCGGCCATCGCCGCAACGCCTTCCTCGTCCAGATATTCGAGATGATCCGCCGAAAGCGCGCCATAGGAGGCGGCCATCTTCGCGCCGCCCAGATTGGAAAGCTGCTCTGCATGCAGCTTCACCGGCAGGCCGAGTTCGCGCGCCCGGTCGAAGACGCGCGCCATCTGCGCCGGCGAGAAGGCAATGCCCTCGCAGAACCCGTCAACCGCATCGACCAGACCTTCGGCATGGGCAGCATCCATGCCGGGCAGCACCACCGCGTCGATATAGGCGTCTTCACGCCCGCGATATTCGGCAGGAACCGCATGGGCGGCGAGATAGCTCGTCTTGATCCGCACGGGCCGCAGCTCTGCCAGACGGCGCGCGGCGCGCAGCATCTTGAGCTCGTCCTCGACGGTCAGCCCATAGCCGGATTTGACCTCCACCGTCGCAACGCCTTCGGCAAGAAGCGCATCGAGCCGCTTCAGCGCGTCTTCGACCAGCGCATCTTCGTCCTGGCCACGCGTTGCAGAAACGGTGGAAACGATGCCGCCGCCGGCCCGCGCCACTTCTTCGTAGCTCGCGCCTTCAAGCCGCATCTCGAATTCCCTGGCGCGATTGCCGCCAAACACCAGATGCGTGTGGCAGTCGACAAGCGCCGGCGTGGCGAGGCGACCGCCGAAATCGGTCCGCTCCCATCCGGAAAAACGCTCCGGCAGGTTGCTCATTGCACCTGCCCAGACAATCATATCACCCTCGATGGCGATGCCCGCATCCTCGACAAGCCCATAGGGCGCGCCGCCTTCGCACATGCTCGCCAAGCGGATACCGCTGATGACACTCTGCTTCATAACAGGAAGATTCCTCCCTACCCACTGCAGGCCTCCCCATACAGGGCATATTGCCTAAGACAGAATTTTTGTCTACGATTATTCTTATATGTATAGACATAATTAAGCCGGGAACAACGCCTCATGCAAGCGATTTTTGCTCAGAATGCACTCACGCCAGGCGGTTGGCAAAAGGACGTGCTTGTGGAGCTCACCAGTGCGGGGCGCATCAAAAGCGTGACGGCCGGGGCCGCGCCCACGGATGACAAGTCGGGGGATGCTAAGACAATACGCGTTCCCGTTCTCCTGCCCGCCATGTCCAACCTGCACAGCCACACGTTTCAGCGCGCCATGGCCGGGCTGGCCGAGCGGCGGGGTCCGGCCGGGCGCGACAGTTTCTGGACATGGCGCGAAATCATGTACCGCTTTCTCGACCTGCTTTCGCCGGAAGACATCGAGGCGGTCGCCGCCTTCGCCTTCATGGAAATGCAGGAGGCGGGTTTTGCCGCCGTCGCGGAGTTCCACTACGTCCACCATCAGCCCGGCGGCGTTGCCTATGACGATGTGGGCGAGCTTTCCGCGCGTATCGCAGGCGCTGCGGACCAGACGGGCATCGGCCTCACCCTCCTTCCCGTTCTTTACCGCCATGGCGGCGTGGACCAGCGACCGCTGCAGGGCGGCCAGCAGCGTTTCGGCAACGATCTGGACCGGTTCCAGAAGCTGCTTTCACGCGCTGAAGCATGCATTGGAAATCTCGCCGCCGACGCCCGGCTTGGCGTCGCGCCGCACTCGCTGCGCGCGGTGGGGCTGGATGATCTGCGTGAAGCGCAGACCATGCGTCCCGATGCGCCGCTGCACATGCACATCGCCGAGCAATTGCCGGAGATCGACGAGGTTCTGGCGGCCTATGGCCAGCGTCCGGTGGAGTGGCTGCTCGACAATTGCGATGTGGATGCGCGCTGGTGCCTGATCCACTGCACCCACATGACCGACGAAGAGACCGGCAATCTGGCCGACACCGGAGCGGTCGCCGGGCTTTGCCCCGTCACCGAGGCCAATCTGGGTGACGGCATTTTCAACGGGCTTCACTACCGTCAGGCAGGCGGTGCACTTGGCATCGGCTCCGATTCCAACATCCGCATCACCGTTGCCGAAGAGCTGCGCCAGTTCGAATACTCCCAGCGCCTGCGCGACACGGCCCGCGTGGTTCTGGCTGCGCACGGCCAGTCCTGCGGGCGCACGCTTTACGATGCAGCCCTTGCCGGCGGCGCTCAGGCTCTTGGCCGCGATTCCGGCGCGATCCAGCCGGGACACTGGGCCGATCTGGTGGCAATCGATCAGGACGATTTCGCAGGTGCAGCATTCGACGATGGTGTATTAGACGGCTGGCTTTTTACCGGCGACAATGGCGCCGTATCCGAAGTGTGGTCGGCAGGACGCCACTGTGTCCGTCAGGGCCGCCACATCGAACGTGAAACGATCGCCGCACGCTACACGCGCACGATCAGAAAACTGATGGAGTTGCTGTGACCAGCGAACGCGCCTCATTCCGCACCATCCGCGACGAGCTCTCCCGACGCATCGCAGAACGGGTCTGGCTGCCGGGAGCCCTGATCCCCGGCGAAGAAGCCCTGGCGGAGGAGTTCGGGGCGGCGCGCGCGACGGTCAACCGCGCGCTTCAGGAGCTTGCCCGCGCCGGCATTCTCGAACGCAAGCGCCGCGCTGGCACCCGCGTCGCCCTTCATCCGGTACGCGAGGCGCGCTTCGTCATCCCCCGCATCCGGCAGGAGATCGAAGCGCGTGGTTCGGAATATCAGTACCGCTTACTGAGCGCTGACATTACCGATGCACCGGAGGTCATCTGCGCCCGGCTCAGCCTCCTGTCCAGATCCAACATGATGCATGTGCGATGCCTGCACCTGGCCGACCGCGTCCCCTACCAGTACGAAGATCGCTGGATCAATCTGAACACGGTTCCCGGTGCCCGCGATGCTGATTTCGCGACCATGGGGCCGAATGAATGGCTCGTCGGCCACGCCCCCTTCTCCAATGCGGAGTTCACCTTCATGGCGGCGGCCGCCAGCCCCGACGAGGCATCCCTGCTGCAGATCCGGGAAGGTGATCCGGTCTTCATCGGCGAACGCATCACATGGATGGCGGGCGAGCCGATCACGCTGGCTCATCTGGTGCATCCCGCATCGCACCGCATGGTGACACATCTGTGAGGCGTCCCGCCCGCGCCTCGACAAGGCGCGGAGAAGACGTTAGGGCAAGCCAGTCTCATCGTTACGGAAAACCGTCATGACCGCGCGCAACACGCTCATCGCCCCCTCCATCCTCGCTTCCGACTTCTCGCGCCTCGGCGACGAGGTCGAAACCGTCGCCAAAGCAGGCGCTGACTGGATCCACCTCGACGTGATGGACGGCCATTTCGTGCCCAACATCACTTTTGGCCCGCCCATCATCAAGGCAATCCGCGACCGCACCGACAAGGTGTTCGACTGCCACCTGATGATCACACCGGCAGATCCCTTCCTCGCCGCCTTTGCGGATGCGGGCTGCGACATCATCACGGTTCACGCGGAAGCCGGTCCGCACCTGCACCGCTCGCTGCAGACCATTCGCAATCTCGGCAAGAAGGCCGGCGTCTCGCTCAATCCGTCGACGCCCGAAAACGTCATCGAATACGTGCTCGACCAGGTCGACCTCGTGCTTCTGATGACGGTCAATCCGGGCTTTGGCGGCCAGGCTTTCATTCCGTCCGTGGTCGAGAAGGTGCGCCGCGTGAAGGCAATGATCGGCGACCGTCCGATCGACATCGAGATCGATGGCGGCGTGTCGCCCGACACGGCCGGTGAGTTGGTTGCCGCCGGCGCCAATGTGCTCGTCGCCGGCTCCGCCGTCTTCAAGGGCGACGGCGAAGAAGCCTATGCGAAGAACATCGAGGCCATCCGCAAGGCCGCGCAGGGCTGACGCCTACGTCTTTCAAATTCAGCCAACAAAAAAAGCCGCGCGGACATTGTCCAGCGCGGCTTTTCTTTTCTTGTATGCAAAATGCTTAGCTGCTGCCGCCGTTCAGAACGGTGACCGCGCGGCGGTTCTGCGACCAGCAGGAGATGTCGTCACAGGTCGCGACCGGACGCTCCTTGCCGTAGGAAATCGTGCGGATGCGGTTTGCCGCAACGCCACGGGCAACCAGGAAGTCACGGGCCGAAGCCGCACGGCGTGCGCCGAGCGCGAGGTTGTACTCGCGGGTGCCGCGTTCGTCGGCATGGCCTTCCACGGTGATCGTGTAATTCTGGTACTTGTTCAGCCACTGCGCCTGGCGGGAAAGAACCTGCTGCGCATCGGCGCGGATCGACGACGAGTCGAGGTCGAAGAAAATCCGGTCGCCCACGCTGACGGTGAATTCCTGCTGCGATCCGGGAGGACCGCCCGCACCGCCCAGCCCGATGTCGGCTGCACTGTTGGGAACCTGCTTGTTGGCGCAACCGGCCAGAGCAAGAGCCGCTACCAGGGCGATGCTAACCGGGTGTTTGGCGATCGCTGCAATCGACAGCATTGCCACCTCTCCTTCAAATTAGAGAAATTTTGTTCAATGATCAGTAACCACGTTGCCGTTAAGGACCCCTCAAGAAACGCGGTTAACGAAGACTTACCGGTACCAACCAGAACCGTTATTTCGCGCAAACTAGCTTAAAATACGGCGGAAACGCGGCGAATCCGGCAGGAACCGGCCCGCCGCTACTCGAGTAGCGGCGACCATGCCGGATCCGAACCGTAATTCGCGGTCGGGATCTTCTGCTCGTTGCGGCCCGTCAGATCGATGGAATAGAGCTGCGGTCCGGCAGAGCCCGCCGGCTGACGGAAGAACATCACAACGCGGCCATTGGGCGACCAGGTCGGACCTTCCTGCAGGAAGCCGGAGGACAGGATGCGCTCGCCCGAACCATCGGTGCGCATCACGCCAATCTGGAACTCGCCGCGCGTCTGCTTGGTGAAAGCGATCAGATCGCCGCGCGGCGACCAGACCGGCGTCGAATAGCTGCCGTCACCGAACGAAATACGCTTGGGATCGCCGCCGCTCGCGCTCATCACATAGATCTGCGCGCGACCGCCACGGTCGGAGGTGAACACGATCTGCGAACCATCCGGCGAATAGGACGGCGAGGTGTCGATCGCATTGGCCGTCGTCAGGCGCGTCGTGTTGCGGCTGCGCAGGTCCATCGCGAAGATGTTCGAGTTGCCGTCATCGCGCAGAAGGCTCATCACGATCTGCTGGCCATTGGGCGAAAAGCGCGGCGCAAACGTCATGCCGGGGAAATTGCCGACCAGCTCACGCTGTCCGGTCTCCAGCTGCAGGAGATAGACCTGCGGCTGACCACCCTCATAGGACATGTAGGTGATTTCCTGACGCGTCGGCGAGAAGCGCGGCGTCAGAACGATGGCGCGGCCATCAGTCAGGAAACGCTGGTTGGCACCGTCCTGATCCATGATCGCAAGCCGCTTCACGCGGTTGTTGCGCGGGCCGGACTCGTCCACATACACGATGCGCGTGTCGAAATAGCCGCTCTCACCCGTCAGGCGCTGATAGATGGCGTCGGCGATGATGTGCGCCACGCGCCGCCACTTGTCCTTGCTGGTGAAGAACTGCTCGCCGATGAGCTGCTGGCCCGCATAGGTGTCCCACAGACGGAACTCGGCCTTCAGCCGTCCGTCCGCCGTCTCGGAAACCTTGCCCGTCACCAGCGCCTGCGCGTTGATCACGGTCCAGTCCTGAAAACGCGGGGCCGCATCCGGGTTGGAGATCTTCTCGATGAAGGCCCCCTTCTCGATTGGTGCGAACAGGCCGGACCGCCTCAGATCGGCCTCAACGACGCTGGCAATTTCCGCGCCGGTGCCATCGGCGGAGATGAACTCCGTGATGGCGATCGGCAGCGGCTCGACCACGCCCTTGTTGATGTCGATCTCGACCACTGCCCTTGCCGGCAGCACTGCAACGCCAAGCCCGGCGACAAGCGTCGCGATCAGGAAGGTCGCTCTCAAGATTATCTGCATTTGCTCCTGCCTCTCCCCATTTGGTTAGGCTCAAGCCCCCATCGCCATATGGATGGTGCCCGGGTTAAAACATGTCGCTTGGATCGAAGTGGACGATGACTTCAGACCAGGTGTCGTACTTCGCCGCCGGCAGACTGTAGGGCGCGCACTGGAGGACGGCGCGGCGTGCGGATTCTGCCGCTGCCCGCTCGACCATGGACCCGCTGCCGCCGGAAATGATGCGCGGACTTCCCTCGATATTGCCGCTCGCATCCAGGTTCATCTGGATGGAGACCTTCAGATTGTCGGCCTCGAGCGCGCCGGCCGGCACGTTCCAGCACCGCTGGATCTGACCGCGCAGCGCATCCATCTCGCTCTGCGAAAGCTTCTCGCCGGGCGTGTTGCGGCTGCCACCAAGCGACGCCTGCTCCTGCGAGCGCTTCGCGCCGCCGCCAGAGGCCTTGTCCTTGTTCAGAAGCGCCGCCACCTCGTCGAACAGCTCGTCGGATTTCTCCGACTTCTGCTTGGCCGCGGTCTTCTGCGCCGGCTTTTCGGCATCCTTGCGGTCGGGTGCCTTGGCCGTGCTCGCCTTTGGCGGCTGAGGCCGCGACTGTGGCACCGGCGCGCTGTTGGGCAGGGAAACGCTCTCTGCCTCGGGCGCTTCGGCCACCACCGTCTCTTCAGGCGCGGGGTCCGGCTGCACATCCTGCTTGGGCTGCGGCTCGGGGCGCACCTCCGTCGCCGGCACCGGGGTCGGCTCCGCCTCGGCCTGTTTGGGCTCGGGCTCCGGCTTCGGTTCGGGTTTGGGCGTCGGCTTCGGCGCAGGCGGCGGCTCCGCCGTCTTCTGCACTTCGCGCTTGCTCGGCTCCGGCGTCGGCGGCGTTTTCAGGTCGACATCATTGTCGCCCGTGTTCTGCGCGTTCTCGACCGGATCAGGACGCTTGGTTGGCGTGGGCGCAGGCTTTTCGGAAAGCTCGGCTTTCTTGTCGCCCTCCTGCACCTGCGTCATCGATTCGATGGGAATGATGTCGACGGGCAGGGATTCGACATCCGCCACCTCATAGGCGCGCGGCGCCGACAGCGAAACCAGGCCAAAGCCCAGAAGCGCCGCGTGCATGCCCGCCGATATGACGATACCCGCCTTCATTCGGTCAGTTGCCTTCTTCCTGCAGCGTGACCAGGCCCAGATTGCGATAGCCGGCAGCCGAGATACGCGCCATCACGCGCATCACCGTGCCGTAATCAGCCGCGCGGTCACCGCGCACATAAATACGTTCGTCATAGCCCGAACGCGCAATCGCCTGCAGCTTCGCGACCACCTCTTCGATGGGCACTTCGGTCTCCTGCAGATAGATCTGGCCATCGCTGTTGACGGAAACCGTGATCGGCTGCGTTTCGGAGTTGAGCGCCTTGGCCTGCGTTTCCGGCAGGTCGATGGGCACACCGACGGTCAGCAGCGGGGCGGCCACCATGAAGATGATGAGCAGCACCAGCATCACGTCCACGAAGGGCGTCACGTTGATTTCGGAGATCAGGCCCGAGCGCGAACCCCGGCGACCGCGCCGCCGTCCGTTTCTTCCGCCCGCCGAGCCGACTGACATACCCATTGCGTTCTCCTAAGCCGCCTTGGCGGCGACCTTCTCGTCGATCTGCCGCGAGAGGATGGTCGAAAACTCGTCCGCAAAGCCTTCCATGCGTCCGGCGAGCTTGCCCGCATCCGATGACAGCTTGTTGTAGGCAATAACAGCGGGAATGGCGGCCAGAAGGCCGATGGCCGTGGCCAGAAGCGCCTCGGCGATGCCCGGCGCGACAACGGCCAGATTGGTCGACTTGGAACCGGCAATGGCCTGGAACGAGGTCATGATGCCGACCACCGTGCCAAACAGGCCGATGAACGGCGCAGCCGAACCGATGGAGGCGAGGAAGCCCAGCCGGCTCTCCAGACGCTCCATCTCGCGCGTCAGCGCCAGATCCATGGCCTTGTCGATGCGGTTCTGAAGGCCGATCGGCGAACGCGCGCCCTTCTCGAAGCTCTTCTTCCACTCGCGCATCGCAGCCACGAAGATCGACCCCATACCGGTCGTCTTGCGCTCCGAAAGCGCGCGGTAAAGTTCTTCAAGAGACTGGCCGGACCAGAACGTCTTCTCGAAACGATTGAGAGCAGAGCGCATGCGGGCATAGGCAATCGATTTGTCGATAATGATGGCCCAGGTCCACACGGATGCCGCCAGAAGGCCGATCATGACCAGCTTGACGACCCAACCGGCCTGCCAGAACAAAGCCCAGATCGACAACTCCCCACCTGGTGCGGCGAGCGTAACACTTTCCATGGATCAAAATCCTCTTAAGATCAGGGCGGCGTACATCTCGGCTTCGGTCTCGCCCCTGCTTGCGTGCCGTTGCCTTCGTCCGATCCGAGGCGTCCCCGCAAGATGCTTCAAGGCCCCTTTATCCGGTAAAATTTGGTGAAAGGAAGGCGCACGGATTCGCTACGGATTTCATGATTTTCTTCATGAACCGTTATGGTTAATTAAGCGTTAGGAAACGGAGCGCCAACCAGGCTGCGGCAAAGAGAATCGCTTACAGGGCAAGACAATGCGCCTTCGGCATGCCCCTCATCGCAGCGAAACCCGCGAATTAGCCGCCTTTCGGCTTGAAGGCCTCGATCCATTCTTTCGGGAACCGGCGCGGCTTGCCGGATGCGCCGATGATCGCCGCCTCCACCTTCGCCTCCACCAGCACATCGTCACCGCGCAGGAGACGCTGCGCCATATAGATGCGCGCGCCCGAAATCGCCTCGGTGCGCGTTTCCACCGTCACGATGTCGTCCACGCGGGCCGGCTGGCGAAAGTCGATTTCCATGCGCCGCACGACCCAGGCCAGCACCTCGCCATGCTTGCCGTCGGCAAGCTCGGTATGGTGGACGCCCGCAAGACGCAGGAAATCCGACCGGCCGCGCTCCAGAAACTCCAGATAGCGGGCGTGATAGACCACACCGGTAAAATCGGTATCGGCAAAATAGACCCGCGCCACGAGACGGTGACCGAATTCGGTCAGTTCGCCCGCAAGCCCGACCGTCAGGTTTTCGCCTGCGCCGCCGCCGCTCATTCCTTGTCTCCCTGCTGGAACAGGCTGATCTGCGCCTCGGCCAGCGCCTTGGGCGGCTGAAGCCCCATGTGACGCCATGCCTTCGCGGCAAGAACGCGCCCGCGCGGCGTACGCTGGATGAAGCCCTGCTGGATCAGATAGGGCTCGATAATGTCTTCAATCGCGTCGCGCGGCTCCGAGAGCGCCGCCGCAATGGTCTCGATGCCCACCGGGCCGCCGCCGAAATTTTCCACGATCATGCTGAGGTAACGCCGGTCGAGCAGGTCGAGGCCAAGCGCATCCACTTCAAGCCGCGACAGCGCCTCGTCGGCAACCTTGCGCGTCACCTCGCTCGCACCCGCCACGGTGGCGAAATCGCGCACCCGGCGCAGCAGGCGTCCGGCAATGCGCGGCGTGCCGCGCGCGCGACGGGCGATTTCCTCCGCGCCATCGGTGGCCAGCGGCATGCCCAGAATGCGCGAGCCGCGCGTGACGATGGATTGCAGTTCTTCGGTCGTATAGAAATCGAGCCGCACCGGAATGCCGAAACGGTCGCGCAGCGGCGTGGTCAGAAGGCCAAGCCGCGTCGTCGCGGCCACCAGCGTGAACTTCGCCAGATCGATCTTCACCGAACGCGCCGCCGGCCCCTCGCCGATGATCAGGTCGAGCTGAAAATCTTCCATCGCCGGATAGAGGATTTCCTCCACCGCCGGGCTCAGCCGGTGAATTTCGTCGATGAAAAGCACATCGCGCTCTTCAAGATTGGTGAGAAGGGCCGCCAGATCACCGGCCTTGGCGATCACCGGGCCGGAGGTGGAGCGGAAATTCACGCCCAGCTCCCGCGCCATGATCTGCGCCAGCGTGGTCTTGCCGAGGCCGGGCGGGCCAACGAACAGCACGTGGTCCAGCGCCTCGCCGCGTCCGCGCGCCGCCTCGATGAAGACCTTCAGATTGGCGCGCGCCGCCTTCTGGCCGACGAAATCGTCCAGCGATTGCGGCCGCATGGTCGCGTCCAGATCCTCACCGCGCTTGTCGGCCGAAATGAGCCGTTCGGCATCCGTCATCCGCAGAAATCCACTTCACTACACAGCTTGGCGCGCATGCCTGTTGCCTAGCGCGCCAGTTCCTTCAGGCCAAGCCTGATCAGCGTTCCGGCCTCGGCGCTCTCGCCGGCTTCCTTCAGCGCCGCCGCAACCGCATTGGCTGCGACATCGCGCGAATAACCGAGATTGGCAAGCGCGGAAACCGCATCGGCCACCGCCGAAGGCGCTGCGCCCTCGCCCAGTTCCTGCTTGAGACCGATCGTGTCGCTGGCCTCGCCGGCATAGGCGGGGGCCTTGCTCTTGAGTTCCGAGACAATGCGCTCGGCCACCTTTTTGCCCACGCCCGGCGCGCGCGCCACCGTGGCGGCATCCTTCAGCGCAATGGCGTTGGCGAGTTCCGAAGCCGAAAGCGTGGAAAGCACCGAAAGCGCCACCTTTGCGCCCACGCCCTGCACATTGTTCTGCAAAAGGCGGAACCACTCGCGCTCCAGCGCGGAGCGGAAGCCGTAGAGACGGATCATGTCCTCACGCACGTAGGTCTCGATGAACAGCGTCACCGCCGTCCCCTCGCCTTCCAGCGCGGCCAGCGTACGCGCCGGGCAGTAGGCCACATAGCCAACCCCGCCCACATCGACGATGCAGTGATCTTCGGCGATCTCGTCGATGATGCCCTTAAGTTTGCCAATCATTTCAGTGCTTCCATTGCCAGTCGGGAGGTGACGGACTGCCGGTGATGCGCGTGGCAGATGGCGATGGCAATCGCATCCGCCGCATCATGCGTGTCGAAATGCGCCTTCGGCATCAGCACCTTCACCATCAGATGAATTTGCTTCTTGTCGCCGTGACCGACGCCGATCACGGCCTTCTTGACCGCATTGGGCGCGTATTCGGCAACGCGCAGGCCGGCCCTTGCCGGCACCAGCATGGCGATGCCACGCGCCTGACCCAGCTTCAGCGTGGCCGATGCGTCCTTGTTGACGAAAGTGGCCTCCACAGCGGCCTCCTCCGGCCGGTGCTGGTGCAGAACCGCCTCCAGCCCCTCATGCAACTGGCACAGGCGCGAGGCGAGGTCAGCCTTGGCATCGGATGAGACCGAGCCTGCGTCAACAAAGCGAAGGGAGTTGCCCTGCGTCTCGATGACGGCCCAGCCGGTGCGGCGAAGCCCCGGGTCGATGCCCATAATGCGAATCGGTGTGTTCATGGCTCTACCATAGCGGTGGGCAGGCCCATTGCCACGCGTTAGGATGCAGCTGCATTCCTGTCCGGGTACACCGACTGCCTGGAGGCGAAATCCTGCCCGAACTCGATCTCAGTCTTGCCCTTCTCACCCTCACCGTTCTGGTGGCGGGGGTGGTGCGCGGCCTGTCCGGGTTCGGCACGGGGCTCATCGTCGCGCCGATTGCCGGCGCGCTCTACGATCCCGTGACTGCTGTGGTTCTGCTGGTCATCATCGATTCGCTGCCCACGCTTCCCGTCGCCCTGCCGGTGGTGAAACTCGCCCGCTGGCGCGAGGTGCTGCCGGTTCTCGCCGGGCTGGCGCTGTTCGTGCCGCTTGGCGTCTACATTCTCAAGAATGGCGACGAAACCGCGCTGCGCTGGATCATCTGCATCGTCATTCTGGGCTGTGCGCTGGTGCTGCGCAGCGGCTGGCGCTACCACGGGCCGCGCGGCTTTCCCGTATCCTGCGGCATTGGCGGCATTTCAGGCACGCTGTCGGGCATCGCCGCCATTCCCGGCCCGCCGGTCATCATCTACTGGATGGCGTCGGCGCTGCCGGTCTCCGTGGTGCGCGCCAATCTCATGACGCTGTTTCTGATTTCGGAGATCTTTTCCGCAGGCAATCTGTGGGCGGCCGGCCTGTTCGATGAGCCGCGCGTGATGCTCGGCCTGATTATGGTCCCGCCCTATGTGGTGAGCCTGCTCATCGGCGGAAAGCTGTACGGAATCGCCAGCGACACGACCTATCGGCGGCTCGCCTTCACGCTCATCATCGCATCTGCGCTGATCGCGCTGCCACTCACGCAGACGCTGTTTCAGTGGGGAATCAGCGGTGCCCGAACGCTGTTTTCAGCAGGGTGATCTGCTCGAAGACCGGGTTGTGGCTGTAGAGATCGGCATCGTTCGCTGCAGCCGGCGCACCGCCATAGATCTCTTCGTCCATACGCCGCACGATGTCCTGCAGGCGCACCGAGCGCATGACCAGATCCTGGAAATTCTCCGGCAGATCGGACCAGCCGTCGGCCTGCTCCTGCGGCGAATGCGTGTCGAGACGCACTTTGGACTTCTCGGCAGCCACCTGCTCGCGCGTCATCTCGCCGGAATTGGCGGCGCGCTGCAGAAGAAGCCACGAGGCAAGCTGCATCAGACGTGTGGTCAGCCGCATGGATTCGGCCGCATAAAGCGCAGCGCCGGCCCGCGTCAGGCCCTTGGCCTCGATGCGTCCTTCGCCATCCAGATACTCCGCGGCCTCTTCAACCAGGCTCATGCCCTGATTGTAGAGAGGCTTGAAAGAATCCGAGAACACGCGATGCTCGGCCAGCTTGATCGTAGTCGCGCGACCGTTCCCGCCTTCAATCATTGTGCTTACGCCCCACCATTATACGAAACTGCGGCCACCGCCGGCTGATGCGTTCAATCACAAGTGAGCCTGACTCTCAATGCCAAGAACTCAATGCAAGGATGAGCCTGTGCACAGCTGTTGGCAAGTTCTTACTTAATGAAAGGTTAATGCTCATTTTGTCGAAAAAAAGAGCCGCAAACGCGGCTCTCAGGAGTTTAAACAGGGAGGCGTCAAACAGAATGGCTCCAGCCACTCGGTAAGAATCCAGATCACTGGATGTACACAGTAAACGCATGTAAAGCTTAATGCTTGGTTAACGCCGCCACCGATAATTGCATCGAATGCCAGCGTTCGCCCTCTTTTCCCTACAGCGCCCGGGCCTGATCCCGCAGCCGGAACTTTTGAATCTTCCCCGTCGAAGTCTTTGGTATTTCAGAGAAAATGATGGTTCTCGGGCACTTGAAATGCGCGAGCAGAGAGCGGCAGTGCGCGATGATCTCTTCGGCTTCCGCACTTCTGCCCGGCTTCAGTTCGACGAAGGCCACCGGCGTTTCGCCCCACTTCGCATCCGCCTTCGCGACCACGCCGCAGGCCGCAATGGCGGGATGTTTGTAGAGCGCATCCTCCACCTCGATGGAAGAGATGTTCTCGCCGCCCGAAATGATGATGTCCTTGGAACGATCCTTCAGCTGGATGTAGCCATCGGGGTGCATCACACCCAGATCGCCCGAATGGAACCAGCCGCCGGCGAAAGCCTCTTCCGTCGCCGCCCTGTTCTTCAGATAGCCCTTCATGACGATGTTGCCGCGGAACATGACCTCGCCAATGGTCTCGCCATCGCGCGGGGTTTCCTCCATCGTCTCCGGGTCCATCACGGTCAGCCCCTCGAGCGCCGCATAGCGCACGCCCTGACGCGCCTTGCGCGCGGCCTGCCCGGCGCCGTCGAGCGCATCCCACTCGCCCTTCCATTCATTGACCACGGCCGGTCCGTAGGTTTCCGTCAGGCCATAGAGATGGGTCACCGCAAAACCCGCCTCGGCCATGGCCGAAAGCACGGTTTCGGGCGGCGGAGCCGCTGCCGTGTTGAACGTCACCGTGTGCGAGAAATCGCGTTTTTCCTCATCCGGCGCATTGAGCAGCGCCGACATCACGATCGGCGCGCCGCACAGATGCGTCACCCCGTGATCGGCAATCGCGTCATACATGGGCTTTGCGCGCACCCAGCGCAGGCAGACATGGGTTCCCGCCGTCAGCGCCAGCGTCCACGGAAAGCACCAGCCATTGCAGTGGAACATCGGCAGCGTCCACAGATAGACCGATCCGCGCGTCAACCCCGCATGCACCGTGTTGGCATAGGTCATCAGCGCCGCACCGCGGTGATGATAGACCACTCCCTTGGGATTGCCCGTGGTGCCGGACGTGTAGTTCAGCGCGATGGCGTCCCATTCGTCATCGGGCATGGACCAGGCAAACCCGGCATCGCCCGAAGCCAGGAATTCCTCGTAATCGGCGCTGCCGATGCGCTCGCCCTTCGGATAGGGCGCATCGTCCGCATAGTCGGGATCGTCATAATCGATGACCAGCGGCTTGACGCTCGCCAGCGCCAGCGCCTCCTTCATCACGCCGGAGAACTCCCGGTCGACGATCACCACCCGGCTCTCCGCATGGTCGAGCTGGAAGGCGATGATCGCGGCATCAAGGCGGGTGTTGAGCGAATGCAGCACCGCCTTCGTCATCGGCACGGCGTGGTGCGCCTCCAGCATGGGCGGCGTGTTGGACAGCATCACCGTCACCGTATCGCCCTTGCCGATCCCGTGGCTGGCAAGCGCCGATGCGAGTTTCAGCGAGCGCTCCCAGAAGGTCGCATAGGTGATGCGCTGGCTGCCATGGATGATCGCCACGTCATCGGGAAACACCTTCGCCGCGCGCTCCAGAAGCACAAGCGGCGTCAGCGGCTGGTGGTTGGCGGGGTTCTTGTCCAGATCCCGTTCGAAAGCATTGCCGGTCACAAACATCCTCCCGCTGTTTTCATCTTTTAAGCACAGGCTCCCGAACCCGTCACCACCCCATAAGGTCAAAGACCCCGTCATGGATGAGCTTGAGGGAAACGATCAGGACCATGATATACATGAACGGATAAAAGATCGTCGGCTTCATGCGCTTGATCACCCAAACGCCGGCCAGCGTGGCGAGCGGCGCAAGCGGTATCAGGATCAGCGACGCCGTCAGGTTGGAACGGTCGAACTGCCCGAGCGCGAAATAGGGAACGAGCTTCACCGCGTTGACGATGGCGAAAAAGACCACGCTCGTTCCCGTGTAAAGGCGCGGATCCTGCCCAAGCGGCAGCGCATAGACCTGATAGGGCGGCCCGCCCGCATGCGCGACGAAGCTCGTGAAGCCCGCAACCGCGCCCCAGAAAGTGCCGCGCGGGCGGCTTTGGCTGGCGATCCGCACATTCCCTGCGATCTTCTCGAACGCCCAGCGCAGGAAGAAGGCCAGCGTCACCAGACCGACGATCAGGCGCACATGCCCTTCCGTCACGACGGCCGCCGTCGCCCAGCCGATGGCGATGCCGATCAGCGCGCCAGGCAGCATGATGGAAAGCGTCCTGCGGTCCATGTAACCACGCCAGGCCCAGAGCGAGACGATGTCCATGACGATCAGGATCGGCAGCAGGATCGCCGCCGCCTGCACCGGCGACACGACCAGAGAAAGCATCGGCACGCCGAGCAGCGCCATCGCGCCGCCGAAGCCCCCCTTCGACAGGCCGACCAGCAGAACGGCCGGAATCGCTGCAAGATAAAAAGCTGGATCGGAAAGCAAAGGTGTCATGAAATTCGTCTGGATCGCCCGACGGCCGGGCGTCGCCAGTCATAATCCTTATGAGCGCACTTGGCGAGCGTCCGGCAGGAAGGACCAATTTTCCTTGTCCATCCCCCCGTGCTTCGTCTATGCCGCATTCAAACCAAAATGACGGGTCAGAAACGAACCGGGTCGGTTCCGTCGAGACGCCAGGAGTTCCTACATGACCAATCGCTGCCGCCTCGTATTGATTGCACCGCCGCCGGAACTGGCTGCCAATGACGAAGCACATCTGGAAGCAGCCCTCGCCGCCGGCGATGTCGCTTCCCTCATCATTCCCGATTACGGGCAGGACGAGGTCAGCTTCCAGGCCCGTGCCGAGCGCCTCACCCCCATCGCGCAGGCGCACGGCGTCGCCGTGATGATCGCCGGCGCGCCGCGCATCGCCGCGCGGGTGAAGGCAGACGGCATCCATGTCGACGGCCCGCTCGAAGAGCTGGCCGAAATCATCGAGAAATATCAGGATCGCATGATGATCGGCGCAGGCGGCGTGAAAACCCGCGACGACGCGCTTCAGCGCGGCGAAATGCAGCCCGATTATCTGTTCTTCGGCCGTTTCGGATACGACAACAAGCCGGAACCGCACCCGCGCAACCTCACGCTGGGCGAATGGTGGTCGGAAATGGTCCAGATCCCCTGCATCGTGATGGGCGGCAATGCGGTCGCCTCGGCAGAACCCGTGGCACAGAGCGGCTGCGACTTCATTGCGCTCGGTGCGGCCGTCTTCGCTGACGAGATCGACGCCGCCGCCGCCGTGAAGGAAGCCAACGTCATTCTCGAGAAGACCTCCCAGAACGCTCAAGGAGCCTGATTATGCGCGCGCGCCTCCAGCCGGTAGCATTGCTTGCCGCCCTGTTCTGCGGGCTTGCCGCGACAGCGCAGGCAGCCGGCGACGCCGGCCCGGAAAAGGCCGCAGAAACGACACCCGCCACAACCGGGACTGAAAAGCAGGCGCCCCGGGCAGACCGGCTGCAACCGGTCGGCGACAGGCCGCTTTCCGCCCCCACGGTGGATCAGGTGGACCCGGACCGCTTCGGCAAGCTGCCGGACGCCGCCTATGGCGCCTTTCAGCGCGGCTACTATCTGACCGCGCACAATCTGGCCCTGCCCCGCGCAGAGGCGGGCGACCCGGCTGCGCAGACCCTCATCGCAGAGATCTATGCCCGTGGCCTTGGCATGGCGCGCGACGCGAAGAAGGCCGCCGAATGGTATTCAAAGGCCGCGCAGCAGGGCGTTCCCGAGGCGCAGTTCCAGTATGCGCTGATGCTGCTTGACGGCGGCTTCGTCGAGAAGAACACCGACCGCGCCTTCGAACTCATGCAGGTGGCGGCCGACAATGGCAACCGGCTCGCCCAGTTCAACCTCGCGCAGATGATCCTCGACCGGCAGTCGAGCTTCGAAAGTCGCGAACGCGCTGTCTCCTATTACGAGAAGGCCGCCAATGCCGGGCTGGCCGACGCGCAGTATGCGATGTCCCAGGTCTATGCCAACGGGTTTGGCGGGCGCGAGGCCGATGACAAGGTCGCCCGTTCATGGCTTGATCGTGCAGCCAGGCAGAATTACGACACCGCACAGCTCGATCTGGGCACGTGGATGGTCGAAGGCCGTGGCGGGGAGCGCAATGCGGAAACCGGGTTCGCCTGGCTCAAGCGCGCAGCCGAAGGCGGCAACATCGCCGCGCAGAACCGCCTCGCCAAGCTCTATCGCGCCGGCGTCGGCACCGACCCTGACACGATTGAAGGCGCTGCATGGTATATCTCCGCGCGCCGCGCCGGGTTGATCGATCCGGAGATGGAAGACTTTCTGGCCGGCCTCACGCCGGAAGAAATGAAGGAAGCCATCCAGCGCGCAAATCGGCTCCGCTAGCATTTTTCGGACGCCCCCAAAGGCCGCATGACTTGCCTTGGACCGCTTTTTATGGTCTTGGAAGCGCCGAATTGCGCGCCAGTGGAATGAACTCGCCATTCGAAATCCGCAATGCGGTCTTGAGATCGGATGTCGAATTCACTCCACTGGAAACATAAACTTGCTGGCGGTTTTGCTGTTTCCAACCTTTGCTCTCGCGGCCGATGCAGCCGGGATGCAAATGCAGGACGTGAACCGCTGGCGCGCTCAAGACCCGCAGGACGATCCATATGAAAATCAACGGCAATGAAATTCGCCCCGGCAACGTCATCGAACACAATGGCGGCCTCTGGGTTGCGGTGAAGACCAACGCTGTGAAGCCCGGCAAGGGCGGCGCATACAACCAGGTCGAACTGAAGAACCTGATCGACGGCACGAAGCTCAACGAGCGCTTCCGCGCTGCCGAAACCGTCGAGCGCGTTCGCCTCGAGCAGAAGGACTTCAGCTTCCTCTACGAGCAGGAAGACGCTCTGGTGTTCATGGACTCCGAGACCTATGAGCAGCTCGAGCTGCAGAAGGACTTCGTCGGCGACCGCGCCGCATTCCTTCAGGACGGCATGACCGTCACGGTCGAGCTCTACGAAGAAAAGCCGATCGGCATCTCCCTGCCGGATCAGGTCACGCTGACGATTGCCGAGGCCGACCCGGTGGTGAAGGGCCAGACGGCTGCTTCTTCCTACAAGCCGGCGGTTCTGGAGAACGGCGTGCGCGTGATGGTGCCGCCCTTCATCGAGGCTGGCGAGCGGATCGTCGTCGACACCAACGAACTCACCTATCTGCGCCGCGGCGAATAAACCCGGCGCTTCCGCGAAACACACACTTACGAAAGCTTACATCCCATGGCCCGTTCGGCGATTATCAACGTCATGGTTCAGGCTGCCATGAAGGCAGGCCGCTCCCTCGCTCGCGATTTCGGCGAGGTCCAGAACCTGCAGGTTTCGCTCAAGGGCCCTGGCGACTATGTGAGCCAGGCCGACCGCAAGGCGGAAGACATCATTCACGCCGAGCTGTCGCGCGCCCGTCCGGGCTACTCCTTCCTGATGGAAGAGAGCGGCACGGTGGAGGGTGACGACCCGCAGCACCGCTGGATCGTCGATCCGCTCGACGGCACCACGAACTTCCTGCACGGCATTCCGATCTTCTCGATCTCGATTGCCCTGGAACGTCAGGGCCAGATCGTCGCCGGCGTCATCTACAACCCGGCCATGGACGAGCTCTACACCGCCGAGCGCGGTGGCGGCGCGTTCCTCAACGACCGCCGTCTGCGTGTCGCGGCGCGCACCAAGCTGTCCGACGCCGTTGTCGGCACCGGCATTCCGCATCTGGGTCGCGGCCACCACGGCACGGCCCTGCTCGACCTGCGCAATGTCATGGGCGAGACGGCGGGCATCCGCCGGCTTGGCTCTGCGGCGCTCGACCTCGCCTATGTGGCGGCGGGCCGGATGGACGGTTTCTGGGAAGATACGCTTTCGCCCTGGGACATTGCCGCCGGCATCATCCTCGTGCGCGAAGCCGGTGGTTTCGTCAGCGATAAGACGGGCCGCGACAAGATGTTCGACAGCGGCCAGATCGTCGCCGGCAACGAAGCCATTCACCGCGCACTGGTCAAGACGCTCGGCAAGCCGGCCGCAAAAAAAGCCTGATTCAACCCCGTCCCGCACGGTGTTTCAGAACCAGCAAAGCCCGGGATCGAAAGGTCCCGGGCTTTGTCGTTGCGACATCAAAAAGCTGATGCGCTCATAACCGGATACTGTCTGCGGCTTTCAATTTCGTCATATTTACGATTAGAATCCTGCGCCATACAGGAATCAATACTGGTTCTGCGGCGCAGTGGACACGAGGAGCAGATGGCCTTGCTGAAATCGCGTGGGGACGACGAACCATCCTACGGGCTCGATTACGACCCGCATACCTTGTCGAGCCCCCAAGTCTTCCTCTTTTCCATGCTGGTGTTTCTGGCGATTGCCGGCTTCGTTGCGGCAATCCTTTACCGGCAGATCGCTTCCGCCTTTCAGACCAATCCGGGGCTGAACGGGCTCATTCTCGGCGTTCTGCTGATCGGCATCCTGCTCGCTTTCATGCAGGTGATCCGCCTGTTCCGCGAGGTACGGTGGGTCAATTCCTTCCGCGCCGGCACGGATGCGGCCGATCCGGTCCTTCTCGCACCGATGAAGGCGCTTTTGAGCCGGGCCTCTTCGATGGCGCTGTCGACCAGCTCCATGCGCTCGATCCTCGATTCCATCGCCACCCGCCTCGACGAGAGCCGCGACATTTCGCGTTACCTGATCGGCCTACTGGTCTTTCTCGGCCTGCTCGGCACGTTCTGGGGCCTGTTGCAGACCATCGGGTCCATCGGTGACACCATCCAGTCGCTCGACCCCGCATCGGGCAATGCCAACGACATTCTCGACGCGCTGAAATCCGGCCTGTCAGCCCCGCTGGAAGGCATGGGCACGGCGTTCTCCTCCTCGCTGTTCGGTCTTTCAGGCTCGCTGATCCTGGGCTTCCTCGACCTTCAGGCGGGCCGCGCGCAGAACCGTTTCTATACCGAGCTGGAAAACTGGCTCTCGTCCGTCACCGACCTTGGCTCCGACATCGCAGAGGGCCGCAGCGGCGCGTCCAGCGAAATGCAGCAGCTGGCCGACAAGCTGCGCGCGGTTCAGGAGGATGGAACCTCCAATCCGCGCCTTGCGGCCTCCATGGCCAATCTGGCCGAGGGCATTTCCGGTCTTGTGAAGAACATGCGCAGTGAACAGCAGATGATGCG
This sequence comes from Nitratireductor sp. PBL-C9, assembly GCF_050877045.1. Lineage (NCBI taxonomy): Bacteria > Pseudomonadati > Pseudomonadota > Alphaproteobacteria > Hyphomicrobiales > Phyllobacteriaceae > Nitratireductor > Nitratireductor sp. PBL-C9. Next base: position 132,978 of record NZ_JBPAXW010000009.1, on the reverse strand, counting down.
CGACTGGGTGGAATCCCAGGCGGAAGAGCAGCGCGCCATGCGCGCCACACTTGAAAAGCTGGCGACGACGCTGAAGAAGCGGGACAGCTGACATGGCGCTTGCCCGTGGACGCCGCAACGACCGCCACGTCGACTACTGGCCGGGTTTCGTGGACGCCATGGCGACGCTTCTGCTCGCCATCATGTTCCTGCTCTCGGTTTTCGTGCTGGCGCAGTATTTTCTGAGCCAGGAGATCACCGGCAAGGACGCCGTGCTCGACCGGCTCAATGCGCAGATCAACGAGCTGACGCAGCTTCTGGCGCTCGAACAGGCCAACAGCCAGGACGCCGAGGACACCATCGCCAGCCTGCGCGCCTCGCTGGAAGACATCCGCGCCGACCGTTCCCGGCTGGAAACGCTGCTGGCCAGTGGCAGCGGCCAGAGCGAGCAGGCGGAAGCCCGCATTGGCGAGCTTTCGGGCGCGCTCGACGAGGAGCGTCTGGTCAGCCAGCGGGCGCTTTCGCAGGTGGAGCTGCTCAACCAGCAGATTTCGGCGCTGCGCAAGCAGATCGGCGCGCTGGAAGCCGCGCTTGAGGTTTCCGAAGCGCGCGACCGGGAGTCCCGCACCAAGATCGCCGATCTTGGCCGCCGCCTGAACGTGGCGCTGGCGCAGCGCGTGCAGGAACTGAACCGCTATCGCTCGGATTTCTTCGGCCGGTTGCGCGAAATCCTCTCCGACCGCGAAAACATCCGCATTGTCGGCGACCGTTTCGTCTTCCAGTCCGAGGTTCTGTTCCCGTCGGGTGCGACGGAGATCAATCCGAACGGGCAGGACGAGATGCGCAAGCTTGCCGACGCCATTCTCGAACTGCAAAAAGAGATCCCGCCGGAGATCAACTGGGTTCTGCGCGTCGACGGCCATACGGATGACGTGCCGCTTTCGGGCACCGGTCGCTTCCGCGACAACTGGGAGCTTTCCACGGCCCGCGCCACGGCGGTCGTCAAGTTTCTGATCGAGAACGGCGTCCCCGCCAACCGGCTCGTTGCAGCCGGTTTCGGCGAGTATCAGCCGCTCGACACGGAAGACACGCGGGAAGCGCGTGCCCGCAATCGCCGCATCGAGCTGAAGCTCACCGAGCGCTGACGACACGGCTTGCGAAGCCGCCCGGCTTCGTGTCCCCTCCTTCAAACAATCGACGCCTGCATCTGCGGGCGTCGTTCCTCCCAATGCCCCGACGAGGTGTTCCATGTCCTTTCAGAAACTCGATGAACTCGGCCACAGGATCGAAGCGCTCAATCACGCGCTGGCGATCCTCGGTGCGGATGAGGCGACGCATATGGCGCCCGGTGGCGGCGAGGCCCGCGCCGAAGCCATGTCTGCCCTTGCCGGCATGGCCCACCGTCAGGCCGCAGCACCCGAGATTGCCGACTGGATCGAGGCCGCCGAACAGGAAGACCTGAACGCAGAGCAAAAAGCGGCAATTTCCGAATTTCGCCGAAATTACGTCAACCTGACCTGCCTCCCGGCCGATTTCGTGGAGCGCCAGACGCGCAACCGCATGCGCTGCGAACAGCTGTGGCGCGAGGCCCGTGGCAAGGGCGACTGGGCGGGTTTTCTGCCGGCGCTGGAAGGGGTTATCGAGCTGGCGCGGGAGGAGGCGCAGATGCGCGCCGAGGCGCTTGGCCTTGCGCCCTATGACGCGCTGATGGAGCAATTCGACCCCGGAAACAGAACGGCGGAAATCGCCCCCGTTTTCGAGGATTTGAAGTCGTTTCTGGTGGATTTCGTGCCAAATGCGCTGGAAATCCAGAAAACGAAACGCGCGCAAAATCCCCTGCGCCCGCTCTCCGGACATTACGCCGTCGAGAAGCAGCGCGAGCTTGGCCTCGCCATGATGGCGGCGGTCGGTTTCGACCTGACGCGCGGCAGCCTGTCGGTCTCGCATCACCCGTTCTGCGGCGGCGTTCCGACCGATGTGCGGATCACCACGCGCTACCGTTCAGACGAGTTTCTCTCTTCGCTGATGGGCATTCTGCACGAGACCGGCCACGCGCTCTATGAACAGAACCTGCCGCAGGCCTGGGCGCACTGGCCGCTTGGCAAGGCGCGCGGCATGGCGATGCATGAAAGCCAGAGCCTGTTCGTTGAAAAGCAGATCGGCCGCAGCCCCGCCTTCTGGGAATGGGCGCTGCCGGTGGTGGCGAAGCATCTGGGCGAAGACTGGTCGATGGACGAGATCCTGCCCCATGTGCACCATGTGGAGCGCGGGCTGATCCGCGTCGACGCCGACGAGGTGACCTATCCGCTGCACGTGATCCTGCGTTTCGAGCTGGAGCAGGACCTGATCGCCGGCAAGCTGGAAGCCGCCGACCTGCCGGAAGCCTGGGACGCGAAGATGAAGGCCTATCTGGGCCTGTCGACCATCGACACGCCGCAGGACGGCCCGATGCAGGACGTGCACTGGCCATCCGCCGCCTTCGGCTATTTCCCCTCCTACACGCTCGGCGCGATGATCGCGGCGCAGCAATGGTCGGCCATCGAGAAGGACATCCCGGACGTGAACGCGCAGTTCGCCAAGGGCCAGTTCGATGCGGTGAACGACTGGCGGCGTGAACGGATCTGGTCGCAGGGCTCGCGCTGGTCGACGCCGGAGCTGATCGAACGGGCCACCGGCGAGCCGCTCAATGCCGCGCATTTCAAGAAACATCTGGAAGCACGCTACGGCCAATAGGGCCAAACGCTCGGTCCTGGCTTGAAAACGAACCGGTGAGGTCGGGCTTGTCAGGACCATTGCCTGCGCACACTCTGACGGACATGGAAGAAACCGATTCCCGATCCACTGTAGAGACCGTGGCCGACGCGCTGACGGAAGCCGTGCGCGACGGGCGTCTGGTTCCGGGCCAGAGACTGACGGAGAACGCCTTCACCAGCCGGCTGGGCGTTTCGCGCTCCTCGGTGCGGGAAGCCTTTCGACGCCTGACGGCAGACGGGCTTTTGACGGCGGAACCGCATCGCGGCGTGATGGTGCGCCAGCTCTCGCGCAGCGAGGTGGATAACCTCTTCCAGGTGCGCGGGGCACTGGAAACGCTGGCGGTGAAGCTCGCCCTGCCTGTGCTTCACCAAGCACCCGAAACGCTTGTCGCGCTGCAGGCGGATCTGGACGCCGCAGCCGAACAGGGCGACATGAACCGGTTCTCCGAACTCAACGCCCGTTTCCACCGGCTGTTTCGCGAGACAGCGGACAATCCCCTTCTGAACGAGACGCTGACGCGGCTTTCCAACTCGCTCTACTGGTTGCAGTTTCGCGTGCTGGTGGACCGGCGTGATGTGTTCGACACCAACCGGCAGCACAGGCAGCTGACGGATTGCGTGGTGGCCGATGACACGGCAGGCGCGGAAGCTGCGATGCTCGATCATGTGGAGAATGCGCGGCAGCTCATCCAGTCGCTGCCTGACGATCATTTCGCCGCACCGCCAGCGCCCGCAAAAAGCAAAGCAAAGGGCAACCAGCGCAACGCCAAGGCTTGACGCCGGAACCAGCCCATCTAGATTGTCCGACAATCTTATCGGACAAAATGGAGGAGACGTCCGCATGAGCGAAAAGGCCACACAGGAATACCGTCCGGTTCCACTTCCCGATTACAGGGAGCTTCCGGTCGAGGAGATGCGGGCCCGCGCACAGGCCTTCTATGACGAGATCCGCACACGCCACACCGTGCGCGACTTCTCCACCCGCCCCGTGCCGCGCGACATCATCGAAACCTGCATCAAGGCAGCAGGCACCGCGCCCAATGGCGCAAACCACCAGCCCTGGCACTTCGCGGTGATCGGCAATCCGGCGGTAAAGAAACAGATCCGCGAGGCGGCGGAGGCCGAGGAGAAAGCGTTTTACGAAGGACGCGCGGGTGAAGAATGGCTTCATGCGCTGGCCCCGCTCGGCACCGATGCAAGCAAGCCGTTTCTGGAAGAAGCGCCCTGGCTCATCTGCGTTTTCGGCGAACGCCGCAGCCGCTCGGCCGATGGCGTGAAGCGCAAGAACTACTACGTTCCAGAGTCCGTGAGCATCGCAACCGGCTTTCTGATTACAGCCCTGCACAAGGCAGGTCTGGCAACTCTTACGCACACGCCGAACCCGATGAGCTTTCTAAACGAGCTGTGCGGTCGCGACCCGCATGACAAACCCTATATCCTGATGGTGGTCGGCTATCCAAAGGAGGACGCCACCATTCCCGAACACGCAATGGAGAAGAAGCCGCTGGAGGAAATCGCCACGTTCATCTGAGCGTCGCCTCCAACGCGTACAGGCATCGGACAACAGAGCCATTCGGGGCGTTTCGGCTTTCCCGAAAGGCTCTGAACGAACATGGGTCCTCTCTTTGAGGATGACGAAAAGCGACGTGCAGGCTTCGCATCGAATGGCTGGCAAGGGGCTCGTGCCAGCCGCTCGATGGAACGGTGCACATGCCGCCTTTCGCCATGCCCGGCATGTCCGGGCACCCATGACCTTCTCCAGAAGCGGCCAGACACCGGAGCCGATTTCCACTTTTTTGCCCGATGCAATAGGGTCAGCCCGTTTCTACGAAGCAATTCTGGAGGGAATGGTTTTGAGCACGACATATCTCGTTAAAAGCAGCGAAATTGCCGAGATGGAGGGTTTGAAGAAGACCCACTTTCTCAACCCCAATGCGCAGCGTCTGAACAAGTCTCTTGGCGACCTCACGGGTCTGAGCGGCTTCGGCTTCCACATCATCGAAGTGGAGCCCGGCTATGAAACGACGGAACACCACTGCCATTACCACGAAGACGAATGCGTGTTCGTGCTGGCGGGTTCCGCCACGGCCTTTATCGGCGATGAAGAGCACGCAATCGGCCCCGGAGACTTCATCGGCTACAGAAAGGGCGGGCTGGCCCATTCAATCAAGAACACGGGAAATGAAACGCTGCGCTGCATCGTCGTTGGCGAGCGGCTTGCGCATGATGTGGGCGATTACCCGAGGCTGGGCAAACGCATTTTCCGCGACAGGCAGATGCCCTGGGGGCTGGCCGACATCGACAGGATCGATGCGGTCGGCGGCAAGGTCGGCAAGAAGTAGAGCCGACCCCGCCCTCCGCGACTATTCCGCAGCGTCTCCGAGAGCCTCTGCGCCCGCCTGGAACTGAAGGCTGGCGAGTTCGGCATAGATGCCGCCCTTTGCCACGAGAGCGGCGTGTGTGCCCTCCTCAACGATGCGCCCCTCTTCCATGACGAGAATGCGGTCGGCTTTCAGAACCGTTGAGAGACGATGTGCGATGACGAGCGTGGTGCGGCCCTTCATCAGGTGCTCAAGCGCCTGCTGCACCAGCGTCTCGCTTTGCGAATCGAGGGCGGAGGTGGCTTCGTCGAGCAACAGGATCGGTGCATCGCGCAGGATCGCGCGCGCAATGGCCATGCGCTGCCGCTGACCGCCCGACAGGGTGACGCCGCGCTCGCCGACCGGCGTGTCGTAGCCTTCCGCCAGATCGGTGATGAAATCATGCGCAAGCGCGGCGCGGGCCGCAGCCTCGATCTCGGCGCGGGAGGCGTCAGGACGGCCAAAGGCGATGTTCTCGGCCGCGCTGGCGGCAAAGATCGTCACGTCCTGCGGAACGATGGCCATGCGTCCGCGCAGCGCCAGCGGATCGGCCTCGCGCGCATCGACACCATCGACGCGCACCGCACCGGAATCGGGATCGTAATAGCGCAGAAGCAGCGAGAAGACAGTGGTTTTGCCCGCGCCCGAGGGACCGACAATGGCGACCGTCTCGCCCGGTTTTACGATGAAGGACAATCCATGAAGCGCAGAGCGATCCGGTCGCGTCGGATAGGCGAAGGAGACATTGTCGAACGCCACTTCGCCGCGCGCCGGCTGCGGCAGCGCCACGGGGCTGGCGGGCGCGGTGATGGCGGGCTCTTCCGACAGGAGCTCGCTCATGCGCTCGGCAGCGCCGGCGGCCTGCGAGAGCTCGCCCCAGACCTCTGACAGGGCGCCGAGAGCGCCAGCGGCCAGAACCGAGTAGAGCAGGAACTGACCGAGCGTGCCCGGCGTCATCTCGCCGGACAGAACGGCCCGCGAGCCGAACCAGAGAACGGCCACGACCGAACTGAAGGTCATGAAGATGGCGAAGAAGGTGAGGAAGGACCGCGCGAAGATGGATGCGCGTGCAGCAGAGAACGCCGTCTCGATGGCATCGGAGAATTTCTTGCGCACCACGTTCTCGCCGGTGAAGGCCTGAAGCGTGCGCACCGCGCCGATCTGCTCGCCCGCATAGGCGGTGGCGTCGGCCAGCGTGTCCTGCGCAAAACGCGAGCGACGGCGCACCGAGCGGCCAAAGGCGACCAGCGGCAGAACGATGACGGGGATGGCCGCCACCACCAGCAGGGAAAGACGCGGGCTGGTGACGACCATCATGCCGACAGCGCCAAGCCCCATGATGACGTTGCGCAGCGCCTGGGAAATGGTGGCCCCGACAGCCGATTTGACCTGCGTGGCGTCGGCCGAAATGCGCGAAACGATTTCACCGGACTGGACCGTATCGAAGAAGCCGGGGGAAAGGCGCGTGACGTGATCGAAGACATCGCGCCGCAGGTCGCTGACAACACGCTCGCCCAGCGTAATGACGAAGAAATAGCGCCCCGCCGAGGCGGCTGCGAGAACCGCAGCTATGACCACCAGCATCGAGAAGTAATTCGCGATGAAGATGGAATCGGAATGGGAAAACCCGTGATCGATCATGCGGCGCACGGCCAGCGGCAGCGTGAGGGTCGCGATGGCTGCGAGCACCAGGAAAAAGGCCGCGCCAAGCGCAAGACCGCGATAGCGGCCGATATAGGGAAAGAGGCGTTTGAGCGGCTTTAACGACCGCCGCTTCGCCGCCTGTTCCCGCTCTTCGGACGCCCTTTGCCTGCGCGCCATCGCCTGCCCCTTCTCAATTCTCGTTCGGGAGCGGCAAAATGTGCGCCGCTCAAGCCTTGTCTTGTCGTCGTACCTGATGTATAGGCTCGCCAACCAATTCCGAAGCCGTAGCCTTCCTTGGCCGCGGCTTCAAGTTTTCAAGATGGGTGCAATTGCCGCAAGTGCGGATCAGATTGCCATCCCGCCAGAACTCAGGACAAGACGATGAAAGCCGAAATTCATCCCGACTACCACATGATCAAGGTCGTCATGACGGACGGCACCGAGTACGAGACGCGCTCCACCTGGGGCAAGGAAGGCGAGACCCTTCAGCTCGACATCGACCCGTCCACGCACCCGGCATGGACCGGCAACCAGCAGTCCCTGATGGACCGCGGCGGCCGCGTTTCCCGCTTCAAGCAGCGTTACCAGGGCCTCGGCATCTAAGGTATCCTGCGGCCGGATGGCGTCATCCGGCATTTGCGGACACCGAGAGGCAGAGCCGACCGGAACGCAAAAGCGTTTTTACAGAGACCCGTCTCATCGAGGCGGGTTTTTTGTTGTCTGCTTGCCTACTTGTCTATGTGGCCAAGATCGCGCTCGGGATCGATCACGTCGCGCACACGCTGCTTCAGCGTCTTGGCGTCAGGAAAGCCGCCATCGTGCTTGCGCTCCCAGATGAGGATGCCGTTGCACGTGATCTCGAACACCCCGCCCGTGCCCGGACGCAGCGCGACTTCCGACAGTTCTGTGGAAAAAGTGGAGAGAAGCTCCTGCGCGAGCCATGCGGCGCGCAGGAGCCATTGGCACTGGGTGCAGTAGGTAATCGCGATACGATGCTGTTTCACGAGAACCTGTCCTTTGTTGCCAGACAGCCAAAAACTGCCGGGCCTGAAGCCCGGCAGAAGCGCAATCAGGCTGCGCTGAGTTTCGCGAGCGTTTCGTCGTCCACCTCGAAATTGGCGTAGACGTTCTGCACGTCATCGTCGTCTTCGAGGGTTGCAACGAGCTTGAGGATCGACTGGGCGCGCTCCTCATCGACCGGCGTGCCGGTCTGGGGACGCCAGATCGCCTTGACGGACTCGGCTTCGCCCAGAGCGCCTTCCAGCGCCGTGGTGACATCGCCGATATCTTCGAAGGCGCAGGTGATGACGTGGCCGTTTTCGTCCGACTGGACATCTTCGGCGCCGGCCTCGATGGCGGCTTCCATCACCGTGTCGGCATCGCCCTTGTCAGCCGGGTAGATGATTTCACCAACGCGGTCGAACATGAAGGAAACGGAACCGGTTTCGCCAAGCGATCCGCCTGCCTTGGTGAAGGCGGCGCGGATGTTGGAAGCGGAACGGTTGCGGTTGTCGGTCAGCGCCTCGACGATGACGGCGACGCCACCGGGACCATAGCCCTCGTAACGCACCTCGTCATAGTTCTCCGCATCACCGCCCGACGCCTTCTTGATGGCGCGTTCGATGTTGTCCTTCGGCATGGACTGGGCCTTGGCGTTCTGGATGGCCAGGCGCAGGCGCGGATTCATCGCCGGGTCGGGCATTCCCATCTTGGCAGCGACTGTGATTTCGCGCGCCAGTTTGGAAAACATCTTCGAGCGAACGGCGTCCTGCCGGCCCTTGCGGTGCATGATGTTCTTGAATTGGGAATGACCGGCCATGGGGCTCCTTCTCACGGTCTTTTGAAAGCAATGGAATACCGGGGCCTTATAGTGAAAATGCCGGCCAACGTCCAGAACCCGCGCACTGCAGCGATGGGGGCGGACATGGCGCAGAGCCGCGCTTTGCCCTACCATGGGCTCTTGCACACACGGGAGATGCCGATGACCGCCTTCCGACTGACCGCAGCCATTCTGACTTTATTGCTCGCTCCGCTGCCTGCAGCCCTTGCACAGACAAACGGGCAGATCGAGCGACCAAGCACCTGCCTCGCCATGGCGCAGGCGCTGCCAGGCGTGATCTACGCCTCGCTGGTGGCACCGGTCGCTGCAAGGGCCGACCCGGTGACCATCACCTATGCGGGCCATTCCACCTATCTGATCGAGACGCCGGCCGGTGTGACCATCGCCACGGACTTCGCGGGCATTTATGGCGCGAACCCGCCACCGCGCGTCGTGACCATGAACAGGGCGCATGGCACGCACTTCACGCGCAATCCCGACCCCGCCATAGAGCATGTTCTGCCGGGCTGGAACGAAGAGGGCGGGCCGGTGAAACACTCTCTGCTGGTTGAAGACGTCTATATCCGCAATGTGACCACCGACATCCGCCGCTATGGCGCGATGGAGCCGGACGCCAATTCGATCTTCATCTTCGAGGTCGCGGGGCTGTGCATCGGGCATCTGGGCCATCTGCATCACCGGCTGGACGACGGCCATTATGCGGCGATCGGAAGGCTCGACGTGCTGATGGTGCCCGTCGATGGCGGGCTGACGCTGTCTCTTGACGGGATGAGCGAGATTGCGCGCCGGCTTTCCTCGTCGGTGATCCTGCCGATGCACCGGCATTCGACACCGCTCAGCGCCTTCACGGGCCGTATGGGCGGTGGGTTCGAACTGGATTTTCGTGAGGGACGGTCGATCACCGTGGCGCTGGATAACCTGCCACGGCGACCGACAATCGTTATTCTAAACGGGGTTTAGGGCTACTTGCCCGCCCCGCCCTGCAGCGCCTTGGCGCGCGCACGCTTGCGGCGCGCCAGCATGTTGAGCGACTCGACCAGCGCCGAGAAACCCATGGCCGCGTAAATGTAGCCCTTGGGCACGTGGAAGCCCATGCCATCGGCGATCAGCGTCATGCCGATCATCAGCAGGAAGGCGAGCGCCAGCATGACCACGGTCGGGTTGGCCGCGATGAAGCGCGACAGCGGCTCGGCGGCGATGAGCATGACGGTCACGGCCGAGATGACGGCGATGAACATGATGGCGAGCTCGTTGGTCATGCCAACGGCGGTGATGATGGAGTCGATGGAGAACACCAGGTCGAGCAGCAGGATCTGAACGATCGCCGCACCGGCGGACATCGTGACCTGACCCATCATGTTTTCCTTGCCATCGTCGGGATCGACCGAATGGTGGATTTCCTTCGTGGCCTTCCACACCAGGAAGAGACCGCCCGCGATGAGGATAAGGTCGCGCCAGGAGAAGCCATGGCCGAACAGCTCGAACACCGGCTCGGTGAGCTGGACGATGATCGAGATCGTGCCCAGAAGCGCCAGCCGCAGGATCAGCGCGGCGCTGATGCCGATGCGCCGCGCACGCGCCTGCTGCTCTTTGGGCAGCTTGTTGGTGAGGATGGAAATGAAGATCAGGTTATCGATGCCGAGAACGATCTCGAGCACCACCAGGGTCACGAGCGCGACCCAGGCTTCCGGATGGGAGACAAACTCAAAGTGACCGGCAAGCCATTCCATGGCAGCACCCCTCGCTGGCAATTGTTCAAAATATAGCGTTTTGCAGAGTTATGCGCAGCCGCGCCCAGCGTCAACGCCAGAAGGCGGGAACGGTTTCCTCAAGGCGCGCACCAAGCCTGAGCGGTGCGATCTTCTCGCAAAGGCCCGTGCGGTCGGAGATTTCGAGCCCGACGCCGCAGATCGTTGCAGGACCGCTGGCCGCCTCGAACCGCCCTTTGGGCACCTTGGCGGTGAACCGGTTGAGGGGCTCTTCCTTGTCCATGCCAAGGGAAGAATCGTAATCGCCGCACATGCCGGCATCGGACAGATAGCCCGTGCCGCCGTTCAGGATCTGATGATCGGCCGTCGGCTGGTGCGTGTGGGTGCCCACGACAAGGCTCGCGCGGCCATCGACGAAATGGCCAAAGCACATCTTCTCGGACGTGGCCTCGGCATGGAAATCGAGAATGACGGCATCGGCCTGCTCGCCCAGCGGACAGGCGGCCAGCACATCTTCAACACAGGCGAAGGGATCGTCGAGCTCGGGATGCATGAACACCCGGCCCATGATGTTGGACACCAGAACCCGCGCGCCATTGCGCGCGATGTAGACGCCGGAGCCACGACCGGGCGTACCCTTCGGGAAATTCGCCGGGCGCAGGAAACGCTCCTCGCGCGGCGCAAAGGCCAGCGCCTCGCGCTGGTCCCACACGTGGTTGCCCGTGGTCACCACATCGGCGCCCGCATCCAGCGTGTTGCGGAAGATCTCTTCGGTGATGCCGAAACCGCCTGCCGCGTTCTCGCCATTCACGACCACGAAATCGAGCCGGAAATCAGAAATAAGGCCGGGAAGCTTTTCCCAGACCGCCGTGCGGCCGGCGCGACCGACCATATCGCCAAGAAACAAAAATCTCATGGGCCGCTTCTAGCGCATCGGTCTGAAAATCGGAATCGATTTTCGGGCCGTTTCGCAGATTCAACAAGGTAGTGCGTCCGAATGGACGCACGGCGCCCTAGATCAATTTTTCTGCGCGTGAAAACCGGAAATCTGCCGCAGGCCGCTTTCGGTGAGCATCTCGGGCAAACGCTCGTCATGCGGCTCGTCGGGCACGCCCGCGACCTCCTGGCAATCGAAGGCGATGCCGATGAGCCGGGGCGAAAGCCCCTGCGCCTTCAGCCGCGCGATTGCCCGGTCGTAATAGCCCGCGCCATAGCCGATGCGGTGGCCCCGCGCATCGAAGGCTGCAAGCGGCACGAGCATGATTTCGGGGTCAAGGACCGCCGCCCTGTCATCCGGTCCCCATGTGCCGAACCCCATATCGACCAGAGGCGCGTCGGGGCGGTATTCCCGGAAAACGATGGTGGTCCTGTCGAGGATGGCGGGCAGCGCGATCCGCGCCCCGCGCGCAGCCAGCACCGCCATCAGCGGGCGCACATCCATTTCAGAGCGCATTGGCCAGAAGCCCGAGACGACCGTGCCGGACCCGACTGCGATCCGCTGCGCCTGCGATGCCAGCGCCTCGGCCACTTCCGCACGCCAATCGGGATCGAGCGCATTGCGGCGGGCCAGCGCCTCGCGGCGCAACTGCTTCTTCTGTGAGGCCTGATCGTTCATCATGTCGCTCATGCGGCTCAATCACCATGAATGAAGCACGGAAGGAAGCGTGCTGACGACATTTGAAAAAAGAAAGCTGCGATCCACGGCGACCGATGGAATGCACGATCCCGGGAACCTACAACGTAGGTGGGCGCCGTGTAACCAAGCCCACGGGCGAGGTCAGGGACAGCTCCCTTAAGGATCGATAAGGCCCCGGGGAAAAAGATTCCTGTCGGGAAGCGCAGATCGCTGCGCGCAATATAGGGACGAGCCCCGGCCCGCGCCAGAGATATTCTGACGCCGGGCGCACAAGTTTCACAACCAAGTGTGACGTCAGTCGAGCGTGAAATCGAAACGGTAGGTGGAGGACAGACCAATCGTGAACTGATTGCGCGAACCGCGCTCGCGAACGAGGCTGGAATCGGCTGCTGCGCCCTTCAGGGACGCGTATTCGGCAAAGACGCTGGAGGTGAAGGCGTCGGTCACCTTCCATGTCACCGCACCGCCCACACCAAGCGATTTGAGGCCGCCGCCATCGGGCTGGTACTCGCTCAGTCCGGAGGCCGCAGCCTCTCTGGCATTAACGCCGTAATAGGTCTCGAAATAGTCCTTGCTGGCGAACGAGGCGCGCGGGCCACCCGAGATGCGGATATGCGGGGTCACATCGTAGAAGGCGTCTGCCGCCACATCGGCAACGAAACCGCTATGGGCGCGGAAACCGTGGCGCAACTCGCCACGCACCCGCAACCAGTCGGTCGGGTAGACCTCGGCGAAACCGCCGGCTTCCACGCCCCATTTGACCGGGTCGAGGCCCTTCAGGTCATTGGCGTCGTCCGCGTCGCGCTTGAAGAGAAACTTGCCGGTGAGGCCCGCCTCGAAGCCATGAGCCCCGAACAGGGCGAAGGAGCCATTGTCGTTGCGCGAGGAGAAACGCCTGTCATTGCCCTGACGGCCAACGGAGACCAGCGGCACCAGGCTGAAAAGATGACTCCTGGAGCCCTCGAACTCCGGCCGGAAAGCGCCACTTGCACCAACGGTCACCGACCAGTCACCCGACCAGAAGTTCTTGCCGGACCCGCCTTCCTGTGCGGAAGCGGGGGCGAGAGCGAGGGACGCCGCAACCAGAGGCGCGGACAGAATGGCGGCTAAATGTGGACGCAACGCAGAACTCCGAGAACCGGGAAAGCCGAAATGTCTAAAATACCCTCTTTTCCGTAAAGACCGGCTTAACGCTCTGTGAACCCTTGTCGAAACCGGCGCGTGCAGCCGGTAGAGCGCACAGATTGGCCGGCCGATGCTTGCGCTTGCCATGCCGCGCCAATAGGTTCACTGCGCACGGGAACAGGGAAGAGATTGCATGCGCTTCGAAGGCACGGCGGATTATGTCGCCGACAAGGATCTGATGGTGGCGGTGAACGCGGCGATTGCGCTGGAGCGGCCGCTTTTGGTGAAGGGCGAGCCCGGCACCGGCAAGACCGAGCTTGCCAAGCAGGTGGCCGCCGCACTGGGGCTGGACCTGATCGAATGGCATGTGAAATCCACCACACGCGCCCAGCAGGGGCTTTACGAGTATGACGCCGTGTCGCGCCTGCGTGACAGCCAGCTCGGCGACGAGCGCTTCAACGACATCAAGAACTACATCAAGCGCGGCAAGCTGTGGGAAGCCTTCGCGGCGGACCGCAGGACCGTTCTTCTGATCGACGAGATCGACAAGGCCGACATCGAGTTCCCCAACGATCTGTTGCAGGAAATCGACAAGATGGAGTTCTATGTCTACGAGACCGGCGAGACGGTGCGGGCGATCCATCGGCCCATCGTGATCATCACCTCGAACAATGAGAAGGAACTGCCGGACGCCTTTCTGCGCCGCTGTTTCTTCCACTATATCCGCTTTCCCGACGCCGAGACGCTGGCCGACATTGTCGAGGTTCACTATCCGGGTATCAAGAAGAACCTGGTGTCTGCCGCGCTCAGCCAGTTTTACGAGATCCGCGACGTGCCGGGACTGAAAAAGAAGCCCTCGACCTCTGAGGCGCTGGACTGGATCAGGCTTCTCGTTTCCGACGATGTGCAGCCGGAGGATCTGCGCGGGGATGCGAAAAGCGCCCTGCCCCGCCTGCACGGCGCGCTCCTGAAGAACGAACAGGACGTGCACCTCTTCGAAAAGCTCGCCTTCATGGCGCGACGGCAATAGACGGGCGGCTTTACCAGGCGCAAAGCCTTCATTTTTCTGGCCCTTGCCGGCGAAACCGCTACGCCGAACAGTGCGGGGCCGGACTGTGCGGGAAAGAGGAGGACGAGACCCGAATGACCGAAATCACCATCCGCCCGCTTGCCAGAAGCGACGAGCCCGAATGGCGCAGGCTCTGGACCGCCTATCTGGAGTTCTACAAGACCAGCGTTCCCGAAGAGGTCTATGCGACCACATGGGAGCGGCTTTTCGACGATGGCGACTATGAGCCGAACGGGCTGATCGCCGAGGTGGACGGGAAACCGGTCGGGCTGGTGCACTACATGTTCCACCGCACGTGCTGGACCGTGGGCAACAATTGCTATTTGCAGGATCTCTATGCCGACCCCGCGATACGCGGCAAGGGCATTGGCCGGGCGCTGATCGAGGCGGTTTACGAGAAGGCGGATGCGGCGGGCGCCGCCAATGTCTACTGGATGACGCAGGACTTCAACGAGACCGCCCGCAAGCTCTATGACCGGATCGCGAAACTGACACCGTTCATCAAGTACCAGCGGGGCTAGGACGCCGCGACTGGTTACGCTCCAACCCATTGAATCTGCGCATCGTGCTTTCCGAAAATCGATTCCGGTTTTCGGGCCGATGCTCTAGCCTGCAACGCGCCTTGAGCCGCGAGCCTTTTGAGCGATCAATTCGCTTTTTCGGAAATAGGCGAGGCCGGCCACAAACCAGAGATGGGCTAGCGGCCACTGGTTGCGGTGCTTCTTCATTCGTTTCTGATTGAAATATGGCCCCGACAGGAACTCCGGCAGCGACTGCTTACCCTTGGCCTGATTGCACTCCAGACAGCAAGGAAGGGTCAGCAGTCCGCTGGCGTGAACACGCGGAACCACATGATCGCGCGTTGCCTTGGTGGGTGGCAAACGGGTACCCGTTGCCGCCCGACGACGCATGGGAATGCCGCAATAGGCACACCAGTTCCTGCGGTCATCCTGCCACCAGAGACCGATAATGGACTCCGCCGAGCGAACGAGGGAATGCAGTTGGTCTGTTTCCATGACATCCCGTATATGAGAGACATTCCAATAGATCCCAAATGCAATCGGTAAGATTCTAAGCAAGATGTTCATCCCCTTCTTCCTTGAACTGAAAGCCGCGCGCGTTCCGGTGTCGCTGCGCGAATATCTTTCGCTGCTGGAGGGGATGGAGAAGGGGCTCGTCGCCTATGACGTGGAGGGATTTTACTATCTCGCGCGGGCGGCGCTGGTGAAGGACGAGCGGCACATCGACCGTTTCGATCAGGTTTTCTCGCAGGTCTTCAAGGGCGTGGAGGCGGTGTCGGGCGGCGATGGCGTAGACCCGCAGGCGATCCCCGGGGAATGGCTGAGGAGGCTGGCGGAAAAACACCTCAGCGACGAGGAGAAGAAGCTGGTCGAAGCCATGGGCGGTTTCGAGAAGCTGATGGAGACGCTGAAGGAGCGGCTGGCCGAACAGAAGGACCGCCACCAGGGCGGCAACAAGTGGATCGGCACTGCCGGCACCTCTCCCTTCGGGGCCTATGGCTACAACCCGGAAGGCGTGCGCATCGGCCAGCACGAATCGCGCCACCGGCGGGCGGTGAAGGTCTGGGACAAGCGCGACTTCAAGAATTTCGATGATGCGGTGGAGCTTGGCACGCGCAACATCAAGGTCGCGCTGAAACGGCTGCGCCGCTGGGTGCGCGAGGGCGCGGTGGAGGAATTCGACCTGCCCGGCACGGTGCAGGCGACGGCGGAGCACGGCT
Source organism: Nitratireductor sp. PBL-C9 (assembly GCF_050877045.1). NCBI lineage: Bacteria > Pseudomonadati > Pseudomonadota > Alphaproteobacteria > Hyphomicrobiales > Phyllobacteriaceae > Nitratireductor > Nitratireductor sp. PBL-C9. The sequence goes on along the minus strand of NZ_JBPAXW010000009.1, from coordinate 117,122 downwards.
ATCTGGACGTGAAAACGCGGCCCGAACGGCGCAACGCAGTGAAGCTTCTGATGTTCTTCGACGTGGGCGGCTCGATGGACGACCATATCCGCATTGTGGAGGAGCTGTTTTCGGCGGCGCGCGCCGAGTTCAAGCACATGGAATATTTCTACTTCCACAATTGCCTCTATGAAGGCGTGTGGAGGGACAATCGGCGGCGCTATTCCGAGGTGACGCCGACCTTTGACGTGCTGCACAAATACGGGCCGGACTACAAGGTGATCTTCGTCGGCGACGCGTCGATGAGCCCTTACGAGATTGCCTATGCAGGCGGTTCGGTGGAGCACTGGAACGAGGAAGCCGGCCATGTGTGGCTGAACCGCGTGCTCCAGCAATGGCCGAACGCGGTGTGGCTCAACCCCGTGCCGGAAAAGCACTGGCGTTACACGCACTCGGTCCAGATGCTTCAGGAGATCTTTTCCGGGCGCATGTACCCGATGACGCTTGCCGGGCTTGAAGCCGCCACGCGGGAACTTTCACGCAAGCACTGAGGTGGCCGGCTTCGGTTAGGCGAGGCCCCGGCGGCCTACCATGCGGCGGCCGGCGGGGTGCTGGCCCGTGGCCTCGTCACCGCTGTGCAGAGCGCCTTTGCATTCGCAATCGAAGATCAGTTCCAGAAAATCAACCAGCCAGGTTTTCAGGTGCCGGTCCCAGATGAGACGGCCACCCAGATGATCGCGGCCCTGCTGTGCGCCGGGCATGACGAAACGCTGCGCGCCGCGCACCACCCAGCGCTGCATCATGGCGCGGGTCAGCTCGGCGTGGAACTGCACGCCCCAGGCGTTTTCGCCATAGCGGAAGGCCTGATTGGGATAGTGTTCGGCAGTGGCCAGAAGGGTTGCGTCCTTCGGCAGCGAAAAACCTTCGCGGTGGAACTGGTAGACCATCTCGGGCCAGTGCAGGAGCCTGCGCCCGGCCTCGGTGGCGCGCAGCGGATACCAGCCGATCTCGACCAGCCCGTCATCATGGCTTCTCACCTGCCCGCCCAGATGCCTGACAAGCAATTGCGCGCCGAGGCAGATGCCGAGAAAGGGCTTGTTCTCCCGCAGGGGAACGGACAGCCAGTCCGTCTCGCGCCGCACGAACTCATCATGGTCGTTGGCGCTCATCGGGCCGCCGAACATGACGACGCCGGCGTGATTTTCCAGCGTTTCCGGTAAGGGATGACCGAGCGGCGGGCGGCGAATGTCGAGCGAAAAGCCACTCGCCTGCAAAACCTGACCAACACGCCCGGCGCTGGACGTTTCCTGATGCAGGACGATGAGGATCTTACGGCTCGGGTCTGTCTCCATGGGGCTAGGACTTGCTGTACTTCTCTTGCATTTCCTGGCGCAGAACCACCCGGTCGCGATTGTCGACGCCGATCAGCTCCGCAACGCGCCAGACGAGATTGTCTTCCAGCTCGTGCATCTCGCCATCGGCGAAGACGATGCCCCACATGAGACCGATGAAGGACTTGCGCGCATCGGCATCGAGATGCCGCTTCAAAACGCTGGTGAAGGCGTAGAGGTCGATGGCCTCCTGCTCGGCCTTTTCACCGGCTTCAAGGAGGTTTTCCAGCTCCGCACCCGTGACATTGTAGGTCTGGGAGAGGGTCTCCTTGAGCTTCTCGACTTCGGAAGCCTCGCGGATGCCGTCTGCATCGAGCACGTGGAAGAGCAGCGCGGCAGCGGCGACGCGCGGGTCGTCCTCGGGCCTGAGGGTGGTCTGCCGGCTACCGCCGGGAAGGTCTTTCAGAAAGGACAGAATGCTGTCGAACATGAGCGTGATTGCGATCCGGTGCCTGGGGGAAGCGCGATCCGCCCCGAAAGGGCGAATCGCAGTGCATGATCATTAGAATAGGCGGAAGCGGCCCGACGTCGAGGCGTCCTTGTCATCCGGCTCCACACCGGGGTCATCCGGGATGGGCGGTTTGACGGGCTCTTCGGCCTCCTCCGGCGCAGCTTTCTGCCCGTTGACCGGCGCTGGAGTTGCAGGCGGTTCGGGGGGCTGCGGCGGGGTTTTTGCCGTTTCCGGGGAAGGTTCCGAGGGCTTTTCCGGTTCCTGAGGCTTTGCGGCGGGTTCCGGCTTTACCGTTTCGGCCTCGATCACCACGGTTTCGGCTTCTGCCGTTTCAGGCTCTTCCCTCGGCGCGGGAATGGAAGGAGCGGGCGAGAAATCCTCCTCGCTCTCCACGACCTGCGCCAGCCGCTCCATCGGCATGCGCCATTCGAACGCGTCGAGCTTGCCGGTGACGGGCGAGATGGGCGCCCAGCGTTCGGCCACATAGCCATCGGCCACCCAGGCGGGATCGCGCGGCGCGCGCAGGGCCTTGGCGAGCCACTGGCGCACACGCCCCTGATCGCCGGTCTCGGCCTCTTCGATATCGGCCATCAGCAGATAGACGCTCTCGCGCGGGCCGAGACGGGCTGCGGCCTCGCAGGATTCGCGCGCAAGCTGGAACTCACCGGCATCAAGCGCGGCGCGGCCAACGATCAGCGCCGATTCGACATTGTTGCGCTTCAGCGACTGGAGTTTTTTGGCGCGGGCAAGACGGTCATGCGTGGAATCGCCGGGGCGCGCATGGATATAGACATCCGCGATTTCGGGATGCGGCTCCTTCTTCCAGACGGTCTCCAGAACCTTGGAGCCCTTGCGCAGCTCGTTCTGGCGGAACAGGGCCCTTGCCGCAGTGACAGCCGCCGGCACGAAATCGGGCCGAAGCTTGTGGGCTTCGAGGGCGGCGGTTCGGGCGGTCTGCGGGTCGGCGTCAAGCACGTCCATCGCCTTGGCGGTGAGGAGTACGGCGCGGCGGCTGGCGACGCTCTCGCGCTCGTCCTTGCCGGTCGCCTTGCGGCTGTCGAGCAGCTTCAGCGCGCCATCCCATTCGCCCTCGCCGGTCTTGCACTCAAGCGCAGCATTGACGGCCCATTCGAGCTGCGGCGCGGCCTCGACGGCGCGCTCGGCATAGTGGCGCGCGGCATCGCGCTCGCCCAGCCGCTCGGCCTCAAGATAAAGCCCGCGCAGGCCCAGAAGGCGCATTTCGGGATCGTCCAGCATGGCGGTGAACTTGTCGCGCGCCGCCTGACGGTCGCCATCAAGGAGGGCTGCCTGCGCATCGAGCAGGTGGATGAGCGGTTCCTGATCGGCGGAAATGAGCTTGGCGGCCTGCTGGCTCATGCGACGGGCCAGACCGCCATCGCCGGCGCCTGCGGCGATCATGCCGGTGGAAAGCGCCTGATAGCCACGGTCGCGGCGGCGCACCCGGAAATAGCGGGCGACAGTGTAAGGGCTCGTCCAGATGCTGCGGATCAGCCACCACAGGATCATCACCGCAGCGACGATGGCCACGATGCCGACCGCCGCCACCATGAGCGAAACCTCATAGCGGTAGCCGGAGAAGGTGATTGCCAGGTCGCCCGGACGCTCGGCCAGCCAGGCAAAGCCCAGCCCCAGAACGAAGACAACGACGAGGTAGAAGAGAATACGGAACATCTGCGCTTATGCTCCCTTCAGCGCATCGGCGAGCGCCTTGTTCAAGATCTGGTCGGCGGCCTGACGCGCCTGAAGCTTGTTGGCGAAATCCGCCGCAGCCTGCTTGCCGGCCTCCGGCAGCGTCTCATATTCGGCGAGCGCCTTCGCATAATCATTGGCGACGACCGCCGCCTCCATGCGCGCGGCGATGGCGTCCGGGCCTTCACCTTCAACGCTGCCTACCGGGCGCACCACCACGAGCGAGCGGGCGCTGGCCATCAGATTGTCGATGATGCCGCCTCCGCCATCTCCGGCCTCGCGGGTGACGGCGGCGACGATGCTGCTCGCCACCGCAGGCGCTTCTGCGGCAAGCGTGGCGCGGCTCGGCACGCCGGATGCGGCGTTCGCCTCAAGCGGCGCAAGCGCCTCGGCCTCGCCCGCCGGCGCAATGGCGGTGTAGGTTTCAAGCTCGCTGGCATAGGGCGTGCCGCGCTCGACCGCCGATTTGAGCGTGGTCGCAGCGATGACGAGCGCCATGCGCGGCGCGGCGTCCGCCTCCTGCACCTGCGCCTTCAGCGCATCAAGCTCGCTCTTGAGCGTGGATAGGGTCGTCGCATTGCCGGACGCCGACTGGTTTGCGGCGCGCGCAGCCTCGGTCGCGCCCTGAACGGCGGTTTCCATGGTGGAAAGCTGCGCGGTCACGCCCTCCAGCGCCGCACCGGCATCGCCGGACGCCGAAAGGCTGGCCGTCTGCTCTTCAAGCGTTGCCAGGCGCTGCGAAAGCGCTTCGAGCCCCGGCCCCTCGCCTGCCGCACCGGACGACATCGATTCGCGCAGGATGGTGATCTCATCGCCCAGCTCGGCAAGGCGCTGCTCGGTCGCACCGGCGCGCGCACTGGCCTCGCTCAAAGCGGCAGTGACGGCTTCGCTTTCGCCTCCGGCGGCGGGCTGTTCGTTCAGCTTGCTCTCAAGTGCTGCAACCTGCTGGCGAAGCACCTCGACCGCCGGGTCGGGCGCATTGCTCTTCGTGTCGAGCGCGGGCAGAACGCCAGCCCATTGAAGGCCACCGGCAATGGCGAGCGCAACGACGCCACCGACAACACCGCCGGCAAGGGCGCGACCCGCGCCGCCGCCGCTCTTGGCCGGGGCGGGAGTAGCGGGAGTGGAGGCTTCAGGCTTTGCGGACTTCGCTGCCTGATCGTCTTGCCGTGCACCGGCATTGCCGGGTTTCGCGTCCCGACCGAAACCGGCATCCTTCGACGCGGGCTTGTCTTTGGGCGAAGTGGAGGCCTTGTCGTCCTTCGCAGCAGCAGAAGAAGCCGGCTTTGCGGCAGCTTCGGCCTTCGCGGCCTCAGGCTTTGCGCTGTCCCTGACGGCGTCAGAAGGCTTCTGCGCTTCCGGTTTGGCTTCCTGCTTGCTGGTATCGCCGGGCGCGTCGGGCGTTTCCACCTTCTCCCGCTTTACCTGATCGGGATCCAGATCGATGGTCACCGGCTCCTTCTGGGTTTTGGAATGACGCGTTCTCGGCGTTTTGACCATCAGGCAACTCCGCTGCAAAAGGCTGTTCCTGCACTATGTGCAGTGCATATAAGTTCCTATCACACCCGCATGTGGTGAAAACAGGGGCGAGCGCAATTGACGTTAAGTCTTTAGCAGAAGCAGCAAACGGTCTTCCGCCGGAAAATCCGCAATTCGGGCGGTTTTTGCGACATCAGGCCCCAAAGCTTCGGCAATGCGCTCGGAGAGGCAATAATATGTCGCAGCCGCTAATTTTTTCCCAACGCCCGACCGCGCCATGAGACGCGCAAGCTGGACGGCCCCATTGGCCGAATAAAGCAGCACATCATCGACCGGACGGTCGCCGATGAGCGACTGGACGGCGGCGTCGGAAGGCTCAAGCGGCAGCGTGTCGTAGATCTCGATCAGGCGCGGCCTGTGGCCGAATTCCATCAGCCGCGTTTCGAGTACGTCACGGCGCACTTGGCCGCAAAGCACCGTCACATGACAGGGGGCGGCAAAGGCGGCGTCGATGCGCCGGGAAAGCCGTTCGGCGTCACCCGCCTCATCATCCACCACATGGAGCCCGGCAGCACGTGCGGCATCGCCCGTGCGGCGGCCAACGGCGTAGACGGGCTTGCCCTTCAGCGCGTCGAAAACGGATTGCGGCGCATGGCGGATGGCATTGGGGCTGGTGACAGCCACCACATCCACCGCCTCGGCGTGTATGGCGGCAGGAAGCGGCACGGTTTCGGTGAGCGGCAGGACGAGCGGCTCGAAACCCATTTCGGCAAGCCGTCTGGCTGTTTCCGATGCGCCCGGTTCAGGGCGCGTGACCAGCACCCGCCGCATGCTAGAGCCAGCTGTCGAAGAACCGCGTGCCCGCCTTTTCGCGCACGGCGGCGCCAGCTTCCGCGCCGAGACGAACGGCATCCGCTGCCCGGCCTTCGGTCTCGATGTCATGCACCTCACGCCCGTCGGGCGTCAGCACCAGACCGGAAAAGCGCAGCATGTCACCCTCGATGCGGGCAAGGCCGGCAATGGGGGTGCGGCAGGAACCGTCCAGCGCGCCGAGAAAAGCGCGTTCGCAAAGAAGCGCATCGCCCGTTTGGGGATGATGGATCGCGGCAATCATCGGCCCGATGCGCGCATCGCCGATGCGGCTTTCAATGCAGATTGCACCCTGCCCGAGTGCGGGCGGGAAACGTTCGGGGTCCATGATTTCGGTGGCGATGTGCGGCACGCCCAGCCGGTTGAGCCCGGCAAGTGCGAGAAGCGTGCCCTCGGCAACGCCCTCATCCAGCTTGCGCAGGCGCGTCTGCACATTGCCGCGGAACATGCCGACTTCGAGATCGGGGCGCAGCCGCAGGACCAGCGCCTGACGGCGCAGCGACGATGTGCCGAGCTTGGCGCCCTGCGGCAGATCCTCAAGCCTGGCGATGGAGCGGCCGATGAAAACATCGCGCACATCTTCGCGTTCGAGAAAGGCGGAAATTTCGAGCCCGTCGGGCAGAACGGTGGGCATGTCCTTGGAGGAATGCACGGCCAGATCGATCCGGCCATCGAGCATGGCTTCCTCGATTTCCTTGGTGAAAAGCCCCTTGCCGCCGGCCTGCGAGAGCGGGCGGTCCTGAATCTGGTCGCCCGAGGTGGAGATGACGACGATCTCAAACGCGTCTTCGGGCAGGCCATGCGCCGCCATGAGGCGCGCGCGCACCTCTGCCGCCTGAGCCACTGCCAGAGCGCTTCCGCGCGTGCCGATCTTCACCACATCAGTTTGCATGCCGTCATGTCCGTGCTAACCCGCATCCGAACCGGATGCACCACACCCCTAACGGGGATTGGCGGCGACGGCAACATGAGCAGGTAAGGCTGAATGACGCGCATCCTTGGCATCGAGACGAGTTGCGACGAGACGGCAGCCGCCGTGATCGATGATCGTGGCGGCAAGACCGAGATACTTTCCAATGTGGTTTTTAGCCAGATTGCCGACCATGCAGCCTTTGGCGGCGTGGTGCCGGAGATCGCCGCGCGCGCCCATGTGGAGGCGCTGGACGGCGTGATCAAGGCGGCGCTTGAGGAAGCAGGCGTGTCGCTCACCGAGATCGACGCCATCGCGGCAACGGCGGGGCCGGGCCTGATCGGCGGGCTGATCGTGGGCCTGACCACCGCCAAGGCGATTGCGGCGGCGAGCGGCAAGCCCCTTGTTCCCGTCAATCACCTGGAAGGCCATGCGCTGACGGCGCGACTGACGGACGGGATCGAATTTCCGTATCTGCTTCTGCTCGTTTCCGGCGGGCACACGCAGATCGTTCATGTGGAAGGTGTGGGGCGCTATCAGCGCTGGGCATCCACCATCGACGATGCGCTGGGCGAGGCGTTCGACAAGACGGCAAAGCTGCTTGGCCTGTCCTATCCCGGCGGCCCCAGCGTGGAAAAGGCGGCCGCAGGCGGCAACCCCAAGCGCTTTGCCTTTCCGCGTCCGCTGAAAGGCGAGGCGCGGCCCGACTTTTCGTTCTCCGGCCTCAAGACGGCGGTGCGGCGCGAAGCCTCTGCGCTGGCCCCGCTCGGCGAGGACGACATTGCCGATATCTGCGCCTCCTTCCAGCAGGCGGTGACGGAAACGCTGAGCGACCGGGTGAAGCGAAGTCTGGAACGCTTCCGTGAAACCCATCCCGACATCGAAACGCCGGCGCTTGTGGTGGCGGGCGGCGTGGCGGCCAACCAGGCAATCCGCACCGCGCTCGACACGCTGTGCGACAAAATCGGTTTCCGCCTCATCGCACCGCCGATCCGGCTGTGCGGCGACAATGCGGCGATGATCGCCTGGGCGGGTCTGGAGCGGCTCAAAGCGGAGCTTGGCGAGGACGATGCGCTCGGCTTCGCGCCACGCCCGCGCTGGCCGCTGGATCAGGCTGCGACACCACTTTTCGGCACCGGAAAACGGGGAGCCAAGGCATGAGCGAGACATCGTCCCAGACGTCATCCAAGTCATCGGCCCAGAAATGGACCATCGCCGTTCTGGGCGCGGGCGCATGGGGCACGGCGCTCGGCGCGACCATGCTGACCGGCGGCCATCACGCCCGGCTCTGGGCCCGTGACGAAGCGCTGGCGCGCTCGATCAATGACGATCACGTCAACAGAAGGTATCTGCCGGGGATCACGCTCGATGCCCGGCTTAAGGCGACAAGCGAAATGCAGAGCGCGCTTGAGGGCGCTGACTGCGTGCTGGCGGTGACGCCGGCGCAGACGCTGCGCACGGTTCTCGCCGACGCCGCCCCGCATGTGGCAAAGGGTGTCCCGATTGTGCTCTGCGCCAAGGGCATTGAGCGCGAGACGGGCAGGCTGATGTCCGAAATCGCCGCCGAGGCGCTGCCGGAGAACCCGGTGGCCGCCCTCTCCGGCCCAAGCTTTGCCAGCGATCTGGCAAGCGGCCTGCCGACCGCCGTGACAGTTGCGGCGCAGAATGCCGATCTGGCGGTGACGCTCGCCGAACGGCTCTCCGCGCCGCGCCTTCGCTGCTATTCGACCGACGACCTGACCGGCGTGGAGATTGGCGGCGCGTTGAAGAACGTTCTGGCCATCGCCGCCGGCGCGACCCATGGCGCTGGCCTTGGCGCGAGCGCATCGGCGGCGCTGATCACTCGTGGATTCGTGGAGCTGCGGCGGATCGGCGAGGCTTTTGGGGCGCGGCCCGACACGCTGATGGGGCTTTCGGGCCTCGGCGACCTGATCCTGACCTGCGGCTCGGAACAATCGCGCAATTTTGCCTTTGGGGCAGCGCTCGGACGCGGGGAAAGCCTTGAGGGCCGACCGCTGGCGGAAGGCGCGCATACGGCGGGGATTGCCGCGCGCATCGTGCGCGAACGCGGCCTCGAGGCACCCATTATCGAAAGCGTGACAGAGCTTCTCAAAGGCAGGCTGACCGTGCAGGCCGCCATGGAAGCCCTGCTTTCACGCCCGCTCAAAAGCGAAACATGACACGGAGGGAAACACCATGATCTTCGCCATTATCTGCAAGGACAAGCCAGGCCATCTCGAAACGAGACTGGGTACACGACCCGACCATGTGGCGTATCTGAACGGGCTCAATGAAAACGGCGCGCTGAAGTTTGCCGGTCCCTTCCTCGACGCCGAGGGCAAGCCCTGCGGCAGCCTTGTGGCGGTGGAAGCCGAAGACGAAGCGGCGGCGGAGCTGATCGCCGCAGCCGATCCTTACGCCCTTGCGGGCCTGTTCGAATCCGTTGAAATACGGGCCTGGAACTGGGTCTTCAACAATCCGGAGAACGCATGATGGCCTATTGGCTGTTCAAGTCCGAGCCTTCCACCTGGTCGTGGGAGATGCAGAAGAAAAAAGGCGATGAGGGCGAGCAGTGGGACGGCGTGCGCAACTATCAGGCACGCAACAACATGCGCGAGATGAAGATCGGCGACCGCGGCTTCTTCTACCACTCGGTCAAGGAAACCTCCGTGGTGGGCATCGTGGAAGTGTGTGCGCTGGCGCATCCCGACACGACGACCGATGACCCGCGCTGGGAATGCGTGGACATTCGCGCGGTGGAAGAGATGCCCCGCCCGGTGACACTGGCGGAGATCAAGGCCAATCCGATGCTTTCGGAAATGGTTCTGGTCAACAATTCCAGGCTTTCCGTGCAGCCGGTGCGGCCGGACGAATGGGCCGAGATCTGCCGCATGGGTGGCCTCAAGAAAATCCCCTGAGAACGCGCATGAGGCGAATCACTGCGGACAATGCGGCGGCGTTCATCCGCGCCAACACGGCGCTGACGCGGCCGCCGCATGTGCCCGAGATCGCCCTTCACCTGGCCGACGAGGCGCACGACCTCTGGCAACGCACCGAAGAGGAGCTTGCCGAAATCGGTCTGCCGCCGCCCTTCTGGGCCTTTGCCTGGGCGGGCGGACAGGGGCTGGCGCGGTATGTGCTCGACCATCCCGAAACCGTGCGCGACCGCACCGTGCTGGACTTCGCCACCGGCTCGGGACTGGTCGCCATCGCCGCTGCAATGGCGGGCGCCAAACGCGTGACGGCGGCGGATATCGATCCGTTCAGCGCACCGGCCTGCGCGCTGAACATGGCGGAAAACCACGTATTGTTCGAAACCACGCAGGACGATCTCGTCGGACTGACGGACGGATGGGACGTGGTGCTGGCGGGCGACGTTTTCTACGACAGGGCCATGACCGAGACGCTGACGCCATGGTTCGAACGGCTTTCACGGGCCGGCTCCACCGTGATTGTCGGTGATCCCGGCCGCAGCTACCTGCCGCGCGAGCGCCTTTCCGAACTCGCCGTCTACACCGTGCCGGTGACACGCGCGCTGGAAGATGCCGAAGTGAAACGCACCACAGTCTGGCAATTCACTTGACCACTCCGGGGGGCATGGGTTCAATCCCGGCTCAAGACATCGGAGGAGGAGGACACGATGGATTTTGCGGGGCTCAATTTTCTTGCCATTTTTGTGGCGGCGGTGGCCGCCTGCCTGTTCGGAGCGCTCTATTATCGCGCGCTGGGAACGGCATGGATGAAGGCCGCACGCATCAAGCCCGAAGAGGCAAAGATGACGCCCCCACTCGTCATTGCCGCGTTTGTGGCGGAGCTGATCATGGCGTGGGTGCTGGCCGGGGTGATCGGCCATCTGGGCCTGGGCCAGGTAACATTCTGGAACGGCATTATCTCGGGCGCATTCCTGTGGCTCGGCTTCATGGCGACAACCGTGGTCGTCAACCAGCGCTATCAGGGCTTCGGATGGACGCTGAGCGTGATCGACGCCGGCCACTGGCTGGGCGTTGCGCTGATCATGGGCGGCATTATCGGGTTATCGGGTGCCTAGGGCCAAGGCTCCAAACATCATTAATTGATGTCAGAGCATCAAAAGTGATGTACTAGACATCAATAGTGAAAGATATTATATGCATCCTAAGACGGAGCGCCAATGATTACCGCCGCACAAATGCGCGCCGCCCGCGCCCTTCTGGGCATCGACCAGAAACAGCTGGCCGAGTTAGCGGGCGTTTCCCTGCCCACCATTCAGAGAATGGAGGCCAGCGAAGGCAATGTGCGCGGCGTGGTCGACACGCTGTCCAAGGTGGTCGAGGCGCTGGGCGCCGCCGGCATCGAGCTGATCGGTGACCATGCGCCCAGCCTCGGCACCGGCCGCGGCGTGCGCTTCAGGGAGCCGACCCCGGCAAAGGTGAAATCCGTCTGAGACGAAATGCAACGGCGACCGCCTGCAAGACGCCGACGGCCTTCCGCTGCCGATGGTATGAGGCTTTCCCATGCAGGCGAGCGCCACGCGCCCCGGTTTCACTGCTCTTTTCACGCCCAAACTGCTGACCGTGCTGCGCGAGGGCTATGGCCCTGCCGCGCTCAAGGCCGACATTGTTGCCGGCCTGACGGTTGCGATCATCGCGCTGCCACTGTCGATGGCCATCGCCATCGCTTCGGGCGTGCCGCCGGAGCGCGGACTCTACACGGCCATTGTCGGCGGCTTTCTGGTTTCAGCGCTTGGCGGCAGCCGGTTTCAGATCGGCGGACCGGCGGGCGCGTTCATCGTGCTCGTTTTCGCAACGGTGCAGGCGCACGGCATAGACGGGCTGATCCTCGCCACCTTCCTCTCCGGCTTCATCCTGCTTGCCATCGGCTTTCTGCGGCTGGGAACCTTCATCAAATATGTGCCCTACCCGGTCACGGTGGGCTTCACCTCCGGCATCGCTGTCATCATCCTGACGAGCCAGCTCAAGGATTTCTTCGGCCTGACGCTGTCGGGCGCGGAGCCCGGGCCCTTCATCCCCAAATTGCAGGCGCTGGCGGAAGCCGCGCCGACGGTGAACGCCGCAGCACTTTTGCTGGCGCTTGGCTCGGTGGCCGTGATCGTCGGGCTGCGCCGCTGGCGGCCGCACTGGCCGGGCTTTCTGATCGCCGTGGTGGCGGCCACGCTGGTCGCCTGGGCGCTGGGTCTGCCGGTGGAAACCATCGGCTCACGGTTCGGCGGCATTCCGCAAATGCTGCCCGCCCCGCATCTGCCGGACCTGAGCACCGAAAAGATCATGGCGGTTCTGCCCGCCGCTTTCTCGTTTGCGCTTCTGGGCGGTATTGAGAGCCTGCTTTCGGCGGTGGTGGCCGATTCCATGACCGGCCGGCGGCACCGCTCCAACAGCGAACTGGTGGCGCAGGGCGCGGCCAATATCGGTTCGGCGCTGTTTGGCGGCTTCTGTGTGACGGGCACCATTGCGCGCACGGCCGCCAATGTGCGGGCCGGCGCACGCGGGCCTGTTTCGGGCATGCTGCATTCGCTGTTTCTTCTGGCATTCATGCTGGTGGCCGCGCCGCTGGCGCGCTTCATCCCGCTTGCAGCCCTTGCTGCCATTCTGGCCGTGGTGGCGTGGAACATGGCGGAGAAGCACCAGTTTGCAGCACTGCTGCGCTCATCGTGGGGCGACGCGGTGGTGCTTCTGGTGACGTTCCTGCTGGTGGTGTTCCGCGACCTGACAGAGGGCATTCTGGTGGGCTTCGGCCTCGGCGCGCTGCTCTTTTTGCACCGCATGTCGGAAGCGGTGCGCGTGGAGCATGGCGTTTCATCGCTGAGCGACCAGCCAGACAGCGGCGAAGGCCCCTATTCGGCGGCGAACGCGACGGATGACGATGTGGTGGTCTACCGCATTGCCGGCGCGTTCTTCTTCGGCGCGGCGGCTGCGGTGGGGGCGGCGCTCGACCGGATCGGCGGCCAGCCGAAAGCCTATGTCATCGATATCGGTTCGGTGAGCTTTCTCGATTCCACGGCGGCCGCGACCATTGAAGGTTTCGTGCGCAAGGCGCGCCAGCAGGGAACCAATGTCTATCTCGCGGGGGCGAGCCAGCCGGTGCGCAAACTGCTGCGCACACACGGGATGCGGCCACCCGCACTCCGGTTCTACAGCCGGCTGGACGACGCCATCAGCGCCGCAAGGCGGGATGCCGCCGGCTAGAGCGCCGTGCGTCCATTCGGACGCACAAAGGACGCTCTAACCTGTTGAATCTGCGCATCGTGCTTACTTGGTGGGCTCTTCCAGCGAGTGCTTCATGATGAGCGGCATCTGGCTCATCGTGAAGAGAATGGTGATCGGCATGATGCCCCACACCTTGAAGGCGACCCAGGTGTCGGTGGAGAACATCCGCCACACCACTTCGTTGACCACCGCCAGGAAGATGAAGAACAGGCCCCAGCGCAGGGTGAGTTTGCGCCAGCCTTCCGCATCCAGCTTGAAAGCGGAATCGAACACATAGCCGAGCAGCGACTTGCCGAAGGCGAGACCGCCCAGAAGCACCACGCCGAACAGCGTGTTGACGATGGTCGGCTTCATCTTGATGAAGATTTCGCTGTGCAGGTAGAGCGTCAGCGCGCCGAACACGAACACCACCACGCCCGAAACGAGCGGCATGATGGGAAGGGTGCGCGTGAGGACCCAGGAAACGGCGAGCGCAATGGCCGTGGCGGCCATGAAGAGCGCGGTTGCAACGAACAACGGGCCACCGAGCTCCGCCAGCGCGGGAAAGCGCCCGACCAGCCACTCGCCGCGCGAATTGGCGAAGAAGAACACCATGAGCGGCCCCAGTTCCAGCGCCAGCTTGAGGATCGGGTTGATCTCCTTGCGCTTGGGATCGGCGGGGTCGCGTTCAAAGATGTGTTTCTCGCTCACGCTTATGCAACTCCTGCAATCGCCTTGGCGAAATCACTCGCCGAGAAGGGTTCGAGATCGTCGACCTGCTCGCCGACGCCGATGAAATAGACCGGCAGCTTGTGCTTGGCGGCGATGGAAACAAGGATACCGCCGCGCGCCGTGCCGTCGAGCTTGGTCATGACCAGACCGTTCACGCCCGCAACATTGCGGAAGATTTCGACCTGATTAAGGGCGTTCTGCCCGGTGGTCGCGTCAACCGTCTGGAGGACGGTGTGCGGCGCATCGGGATCATGTTTGCCGAGCACGCGCACGATCTTCTCAAGCTCCGCCATCAGCTCCGCCTTGTTCTGAAGACGGCCGGCGGTGTCTATGATCAGCACGTCGGAGCCGGCCTCCTTCGCCTTTTCATAGGCATCGAAGGCAAGACCCGCCGCATCCGCGCCGAGCTTTGAGGAAACGACCGGCGAGCCGGTGCGTTCGCCCCAGATCTTGAGCTGCTCGATGGCGGCGGCGCGGAACGTGTCGCCAGCGCCCAGCGTGACCTTGAGCCCGCCCTCGGTGAGCTTTGCAGCCAGCTTGCCGATGGTGGTCGTCTTGCCGGTGCCATTGACGCCAACCACGAGAATGACATGCGGTTTGTGCGAGAGGTCGAGTTCGAGCGGCATGGCGACCGGTGCCAGGACCTTCTCGATTTCCTCGGCCATGACGGCCTGCACTTCCTCGCCCGACACATCCTTGCCGTAGCGGCCCGACGCCAGCGCATCGGTCACGCGCATGGCGGTCTCAAGGCCGAGATCGGCGCGCAGCAGAACGTCTTCGAGATCCTGAAGCGTGTCTTCGTCCAGCTTGCGCTTGGTGAAGACGCCGGCGATGGAATCGCGCAGCTCGCGCGACGAGCGCGACAGCCCCTCGCGCAGACGCTGAAACCATGGCTTGCGCGGCTGCGGCGTTTCCTGTTCGGGAGCCTTCTCTTCCACGCGCTCGACGGCTTTGGAGACGGCGACCTTGCCGGCGGCAGCGGCTTGCGCGGCATCAGGTGACGGCGTGATGTCGTCAACGTCGCGCTGCCCCTCATCCTCACCTTCTCCCCGCTTGCGGGGAGAAGGAGTCGCGGGCGCTGCGTCCGGTTCTTCGGCCTTCGGTTCCGGGGCTTCGTCGGCAACGGTCTCTTCCGCAACCTCAATGACGGGCTCCGCTTCCTTCTCCCCGCCTGCGGGGAGAAGGTGGTCCGAAGGACCGGATGAGGGGCGGGCGTCATCGGTCGAGGGTGTCGGCGCGGCTTCTACTGCAGGCGTGTTATCGTCGGCGTCGCGCTGCCCCTCATCCTCACCTTCTCCCCGTTCACGGGGAGAAGGTGGCGCGAGCGTTGCGTCTGAAACTTCGACCTTTGGCTCTGGCTCTGGCTCTGGCTCTGGCTCTGGCTCTGGCTCTGGCTCTGGCTCTGGCTCTGGCTCTGGCTCTGGCTCTGGCTCTGGCTCTGGCTCTGGCTCTGGCTCTGGCTCTGGCTCTGGCTCTGGCTCTGGCTCTGGCTCTGGCTCTGGCTCTGGCTCTGGCTCTGGCTCTGGCTCTGGCTCTGGAACGACTTCAGGAGCAGCCGGCTCTTCCGTCAAGGGTTCGGACGGTTCGGAAGCCGGGGCGGCGTCAGCCGGTTGCGCCGCAGCGGCGGCGTCCGGCGTTTCGGTCTCGGTGACCTCTTCTGGCGGTGTCTCCTCGGCCTCTTTCTTGCCGAACGAGAAGACCTTCTTGATAAATCCGAATGCCATGCCTGCTACGCCGCTTCCTGTGTGACAGCGACCGCAGTGAGCCGCTCCCCGTCGTGGCCGGTGATCCGCGCCTCGACAATCTGCCCCGGCTGACCGCCTTCAAGCGCGGCCAGCGTGAAACCCTCTGTGCGGCCAAGCCCTGGCCGCTCGATCAAAATGCGCTGACGGGTGCCGTCAAGCGATGCAAGATGCCGCGCATAGGCGGCGTCGCCCACGGCGCGCAGACGCGCGGCGCGCTCCTTCACCAGCGCGCGGTCGAGCTGCGGCATGCGCGCTGCCGGCGTGCCCTCGCGCGGGCTGAAGGGGAACACGTGGAGATGCGTGAGACCGCATTCCTCGACGATCTTCAGCGAATTCTCAAACATCGCGTCGGTCTCGGTCGGGAAACCGGCGATGATGTCTGCGCCGAACACGGCGTCGGGCCGGAGCGTGCGCACACGCTCGCAAAATGCGATCGCGTCGGCGCGCAGGTGGCGGCGCTTCATGCGCTTCAGGATCATGTCGTCGCCATGCTGAAGCGAAAGGTGGAGATGCGGCATCAGCCGCTCCTCTTCCGCCAGGGCGCGCATCAGCTCGTCATCCGCCTCGATGGAATCGATGGAGGAGAGACGCAGGCGCTCAAGCTCCGGCACTTCACGCAGAAGCGTGGAGACAAGCCGCCCGAGGCGCGGGCTGCCCGGCAGATCGGCCCCGAAACTGGTCAGGTCCACGCCGGTGAGCACCACTTCGCCATAGCCATTGCCGACAAGCTGGCGCACCTGATCGACCACCGCGCCCATGGGCACCGAGCGGGAATTGCCCCGGCCATAGGGAATGATGCAGAAGGTGCAGCGGTGATCGCAGCCATTCTGCACCTGCACGAAGGCGCGGGCGCGGCCCTCGATGGATTCGACCATGTGCGACGCGGTCTCGCGCACTTCCATGATGTCGTTGACGCGAACCTTCTCGAACTGGTTCACGCCGAAATCCGGCAGGGCGCGGTAATTGTGGGCCTTTAGTTTTTCCTCGTTGCCGAGAACGAGATCAACCTCATCCATGGCGTCGAAAGTGCCCGGCTCCGTCTGTGCGGCGCAGCCGGTGACGATGATGCGGGCATCGGGGTTTTCACGCCGCGCCTTGCGGATCGCCTGGCGGGCCTGACGCACCGCCTCGCCGGTTACGGCGCAGGTGTTGATGACGACCGCGCCGCCCGCCAGCTCCTCAAGCCCGGCGTCTTTCGCCTCGCGCTTGATGACCTCGGACTCGTAGGCGTTCAGCCGGCACCCGAATGTCAGAACATCCACCGCCATTCAGGCTGCTCCCTCGGTCTCGCGCTCCCAGGCCCCGGTGGCGGGGTCGAAACGGCCGGAGAATTCCCATTCGGCGGGGCCGGTCATGATGACGTGATCGTCTTCGCGCCACAGAATATCGAGCGGCCCGCCCGGCACGGTGACGGTGACATGGCGACCGGTGCGTCCGGTGCGCGCGGCGGACACGGCGGCAGCGCAGGCGGCCGAGCCGCAGGCGCGCGTGAGCCCTGCGCCCCGCTCCCAGGTGCGCAGCGTCAGCGCGTCATCGGCGGTGACCTGAGCGATGGAGATGTTGGCGCGCTCCGGGAAGATCGGGTGATTTTCAAGAAGCGGGCCGAAACGCGGCAGGTCGTAATCATTGACGTCGCCCTCGACCCAGAAGATCGCATGCGGGTTGCCCATGGAGGCAACGGAGGGCGAATGCAGCACCGGCGCATCGATGGGGCCGACCTGCAGCTCGATCATGCGCGTGTCGCGAAACTCTTCGGCGAGCGGAATGTCCTGCCAGCCGAAGCGCGGCTTGCCCATGTCGACCGAGATCAGGCCGTCCTCATGTTCCTCGGCGTTGAGGATGCCGGCAACGGTCTGGAAGGTGAAGACCTTCTGTCCCGTTTCGGCGGCGAGCGCCTGCACGACACAGCGTGTGCCATTGCCGCAGGCCTGCGCCTGGCTGCCGTCGGAATTGAGAATTTCGATGTAATTGTGCGTGCCGGCGACGCGCGGATCATGGATGGCCATGATCTGGTCGAACCGGGTCGCGGGATCGGCGTTGAGGGCGCGGGCGGCCTCGGGCGAAACCCGGTCCGCGCGCCCGCGCATGTCGGCAACGATGATTGCGTTGCCGAGGCCGTTCATCTTCGCGAATGCTGCCTCAAGCGCCATGGTGGCTCCAAAACCCTGTGTCTCAGGCGCCTATATGGCTGATGACAGGCAAAATTACCAGACAAACGGCCCATCAATCGCACGCGGCGTCAGGCTATGACGACAATGCCCAACACGGCGAGAAGGAAGAGGATCAGCACCACGGCGATCAAGAGTTTTGCGCCGGTCATGGCCGCGCCCGCCAGGCTGTTCATGCCCAGCAGACCCGCGACGGCGGCAACGATCAAGAGAATGAGAATCCATTTCAGCATTTTCGGCCCTCCTTTTGCAGCGCCGGGCGGCCGCTTTTCTTCATGCGACACCCGGCCTTCTGGCATGGTGACCGGCATGCAAAACGCTCCAGCGCCTGTTGAGCTGCATCAACGCGGGAAGGCCGGGCTGGTTCCCGGGGGGTTGAAAGAGGCCCGCGGATACTGTTGCCAATAAGAAACAGTTACAAACAGACATGCTCGAAACCGGTTCTTAACCATGGGTGGGCTGTTATAATCGCCAAACTTTGCCACGATCGGGCATTTAGATGGAACCGGTGTGGATGCTCGTGCATTGGTCGCGCAAACGGAGAAACGGAATGCCGCATAACAAAACCGCAATTCTGGCAGTATCGCTGATGGCGCTGGCGCTTGCCGGCTGTCAGAGCGACCGCTTCTCATCCATGAACAGCCCCGCGCCGCAGCCGCTGCCGTCCGCGCCGTCCGGCGTCGTGACGTCGAACCAGCTGCCGCCGCCCTCCGCCACGCAGACGGACCCGTCGCAGTTCCCCGAAGCGCCACAGCAGACGCAGATGGCCGCGATCGACCCGAACACGGCCGCGGAAGTTTCCACCGGCAGCGTTGCCGGCGTGTGGAGCGTCAATGTGGCCGGCCAGTCCTGCCGCGTGGCCACGCCGCAGACCAAGTTCGGCGCCGGCTACCGCGCCGGCCCGCTGCGCTGCCCCGCACCGATGGACGGTGTGAAATCGTGGAATGTCGAGGGCAAGCAGCTCGCTTTCTACGACGCCAATGGCAGCGTGCTGGCAACGCTCTATTCGTCGGGCGCAGGCCGTTTCGACGGTCAGACCAGCAACGGTCAGCCGATTTCGCTGTCGCGCTAAAGCAAGACCGCCAACACATTTCGGCCGAAAGGCCAAGCTTGAAAGTCTGACATGACATTGCGTGACGGTCTCGTGACCCATCCCTCCGTCACAAAGCGCTACGACCATCTGGTCGAGACCGGTGCGATTGCGCGCGACCCCGCGCAGGAAACCATCGCGGCCGCGCTCGACCAGCTGATCGGCGAAATCAGCGACAAAAGACTGGCGCGCAAATCGAGCGCGCTTGGCTGGCTGTTCGCCAAACGCCGCAAGGTGCAGGAGCCCGTGCGCGGGCTCTATGTCTATGGCGGCGTCGGGCGCGGCAAGACCATGCTCATGGACCTTTTCCATGAACTCGTGCCCGTGGAACACAAGCGACGCGCGCATTTCAACGACTTCATGGCCGATGTGCATGACCGCATCGGCCGGCACCGCGAGGCGCTGAAGGCCGGCGAGACGCAGGAAACGGATCCCATTCTGCCCGTTGCAGCCGCCCTTGCGAAGGAAGCATGGGTTCTGTGCTTCGACGAATTCACGGTGACCGACATTGCCGACGCGATGATCCTGTCGCGGCTTTTCTCGGCGTTGTTCGAGCGCGGCGTGGTGCTGGTCGCGACCTCCAATGTCGCACCTGACAACCTCTATCGCGACGGGCTCAATCGCGGCCTTTTCCTGCCCTTCATCGGCATTCTCAAGGATCACACCCGCGTCCTGGAACTCGACATCGATACCGATTACCGGATGCAGAAGCTGAACCGCATTCCCGTCTACATGACGCCCGACGACGCGGCGGCCCGGGAGCAGATGGATGAAGCCTGGAACACGGTGGTGGACGGGCAGCCCGTCGAGCCGGCGACGCTGACGGTGAAGGGACGCGCGGTGGCGGTGCCGCAGGCTTCCGGATCGGCGGCGCGCTTTGCCTTTGCCGATCTCTGCGAAAAGCCGCTGGGCGCGCGCGACTATCTGGCCATTGCCGGGGCGTTCGACACGGTCTTCATCGACAATGTGCCGACCATGGACATGAAGCGCCGCAACGAGGCGAAGCGCTTCATCCTGCTGATCGACACGCTCTATGACGCCGAAGCGCGGCTCTTTGTCTCTGCCGAAGCCGCGCCGGAGGCTCTATATACGGCAAGCAACGGCACGGAAGCCTTCGAGTTCGACCGCACGGCCTCGCGCCTGATCGAAATGCAGAGCCGGGACTGGCTTGAGCGGACCACCGCGAAAAGCCGTGACCGGACTGACACAGACGACGATCAGGCCGGAAAGAAAGACTGACGACCGGTCAGCGCGAAAAAGCAGCCAGAAGATCGGCCAGAACACCGGAGAGTCTGCAGATATGCACATTAATCGGGCAAAATTTTTACGTTTACGTAACTCCCAAACTGTCTAAACGATTGAAATTTCTGGCCGTGTAAGAACCGGTTGAATTTTCCTGCCAGTATGCTTATTCCAGAGAGGCTTACAGAGCGGGCCACGCCACGAATTTGCCGCGCCTTTGAACAAAGGTCCGTGGCGGGACGTAGGCCCGAATGCATCGGTGTGACACGGCACAGGCAAAACGCGACGCGCGCATTTTCTCTTTAGACAAATCTCACCACCTATCCTTTCGACACAAGGGGGAATTCTATCCACATGGCACGCGACAAGATCGCTCTAATCGGCTCCGGCATGATCGGTGGAACGCTCGCACATCTGGCGGGCTTGAAAGAACTGGGCGACGTTGTCCTGTTCGACATTGCCGAGGGCATTCCCCAGGGCAAGGGACTGGACATCGCCGAGTCGGCTCCGGTCGAAGGCTTTGACGCAAAGATGGTTGGCGCCAACGACTATTCCGCCATTGAAGGCGCGGATGTCTGCATCGTCACCGCCGGCGTCGCCCGCAAGCCGGGCATGAGCCGCGATGACCTTCTGGGCATCAACCTCAAGGTCATGGAGCAGGTTGGCGCGGGCATCAAGAAATACGCCCCCAACGCTTTCGTGATCTGCATCACCAACCCGCTCGACGCCATGGTCTGGGCGCTGCAGAAGTTCTCCGGCCTGCCGAAGAGCCACGTGGTCGGCATGGCCGGCGTGCTGGACTCGGCCCGTTTCCGCCACTTCCTGTCGGAAGAGTTCAAGGTCTCCGTCGAAGACGTGACGGCCTTCGTGCTGGGCGGCCACGGCGATTCGATGGTTCCGCTGACGCGCTACTCCACCGTTGCCGGCATCCCGATCCCGGATCTGGTGAAGATGGGCTGGACCTCCAACGAAAAGATTGACCAGATCGTACAGCGCACCCGTGACGGCGGCGCAGAGATCGTCGGCCTGCTGAAGACCGGCTCCGCCTATTACGCTCCGGCTTCCTCGGCAATTCTCATGGCCGAGAGCTACCTGAAGGACAAGAAGCGCGTCCTGCCCTGCGCAGCGCATCTTGCCGGCCAGTATGGCGTCAAGGACATGTATGTCGGTGTTCCGACGGTGATCGGCGCCGGCGGCGTCGAGCGCGTCATCGAGATCGACCTGAACAAGAACGAGCAGAAGATGTTCGACCAGTCCGTCGAGGCCGTCGCCGGTCTTTGCGAGGCCTGCGCCAACATCGCGCCCAACCTGAAAAAGTAGGAGTAGGCCGCGCCATGAACATTCACGAGTATCAAGCCAAGCAGCTTCTGAAGAGCTATGGCGCACCGGTGGCCGATGGCGTGCCGGTGTTCGAGAAGGGCGAAGCCGAGGCTGCTGCAAAGCAGCTTCCCGGTCCGCTCTATGTGGTGAAGAGCCAGATCCACGCCGGTGGACGCGGCAAGGGCAAGTTCACCGAACTCGGCGCTGACGCAAAGGGCGGCGTGCGCCTGGCGAAGAGCGTCGAGGAAGTTGTCGCTCACACCAATGAGATGCTGGGCAACACGCTCGTCACCAAGCAGACCGGCCCGGCCGGCAAGCAGGTGAACCGCCTCTACATCGAGGACGGTGCGGACATCGACCGCGAGCTCTACCTCTCGATCCTCATCGACCGCACGGTCGGCCGTCCGGCTTTCGTCGTTTCGACGGAAGGCGGCATGGACATCGAGGCCGTTGCAGAAGAGACGCCGGAGAAGATCCTCACGCTCCCCATCGACCCGGATACGGGCGTGACGGCTGACGACGTGAAGAAGCTCAACGAGGCGCTGAAGCTCGAGGGCGACGCGGCGAAGGACGGCGAGACGCTGTTCCCGATCCTCTACAAGGCCTTCACCGAGAAGGACATGAGCCTTCTGGAAGTGAACCCGCTGATCGTCATGGACAATGGCCGTCTGCGCGTTCTCGACGCCAAGGTCTCCTTCGACGGCAACGCGCTGTTCCGTCACGAGGACGTGGTTGCCCTGCGCGACACGACCGAGGAAGACGCGAAGGAAATCGAGGCTTCCAAATACGACCTCGCCTATGTGGCGCTGGACGGCAATATCGGCTGCATGGTCAACGGCGCCGGTCTTGCGATGGCCACGATGGACATCATCAAGCTCTACGGAGCCGAGCCTGCCAACTTCCTCGACGTTGGTGGCGGCGCCACCAAGGAGAAGGTGACGGCAGCGTTCAAGATCATCACCGCCGATCCGGCAGTGGAAGGCATTCTGGTCAACATCTTCGGCGGCATCATGCGCTGCGACGTCATCGCTGAAGGCGTTGTCGCTGCCGTCAAGGAAGTGGGCCTGAAGGTTCCGCTGGTGGTTCGCCTCGAAGGCACCAATGTCGATCTTGGCAAGAAGATCATCAACGAAAGCGGTCTCAACGTGATCGCCGCCGATGATCTCGACGACGCCGCCAAGAAGATCGTTGCAGCCGTTAAGGGAAGCTGAGCCAAGATGTCCATTCTCGTCAACAAAGACACCAAGGTCCTGGTGCAGGGCCTGACCGGCAAGACCGGCACCTTCCACACCGAACAGGCGCTCGCCTATCACGGCACGCAGATGGTCGGCGGCATTCACCCCAAGAAGGGCGGCTCCACCTGGACCGGCCAGGGCGGTGAAGAGCTCCCGATCTTCGCATCCGTTGCCGAAGGCAAGGACAAGACCGGCGCAAACGCGTCCGTGATCTACGTTCCGCCGGCAGGCGCAGGCGCGGCCATCATCGAGGCCATCGAGGCGGAAATCCCGCTCATCGTCTGCATCACGGAAGGCATTCCGGTGATGGACATGGTCCATGTGAAGGCGAAGCTCGAGAAGTCCAACTCGCGCCTGATTGGCCCGAACTGCCCCGGCGTCCTGACGCCGAACGAGTGCAAGATCGGCATCATGCCGGGCAACATCTTCCAGAAGGGTTCCGTTGGCGTCGTGTCACGCTCGGGCACGCTCACCTATGAGGCCGTGTTCCAGACGACCAATGCCGGCCTCGGCCAGACGACGGCCGTTGGCATCGGCGGCGACCCGGTGAAGGGCACCGAGTTCATCGACGTGCTGGAGATGTTCCTTGCCGACGACGCGACCGAATCCATCATCATGATCGGTGAGATCGGCGGTTCGGCAGAAGAAGAAGCAGCCCAGTTCCTGCGCGACGAGGCCAAGAAGGGCCGCAAGAAGCCGATGGCCGGCTTCATCGCGGGCCGTACGGCTCCTCCCGGACGCACCATGGGCCACGCAGGCGCCGTGATTTCCGGCGGCAAGGGTGGCGCAGAAGACAAGATTGCAGCGATGGAAGCTGCTGGCATCAAGGTATCGCCCTCCCCGGCGCGCCTTGGCCAGACGCTCGTCGAAGCGATCAAGGGTTGAGGACGATCAATCCCGGCTTGCCACACAAGTGGCAGCCGGGAACAATGTGACTGTCCGGCTTTTATTGCCGGCGACCAAGGAGCCGGAACCGTCGTTCCGGGAAGTGATATGGCACGGCAAGATCAGGCCAACGACCAAATGTCGCTCACCTCGTTCCTGTATGGCGGCAATGCCGCCTACATCGAGGAGCTTTACGCCAGCTATCAGGACAATCCAGCCTCGGTCAGCGAGGACTGGCGGGACTTCTTCGGCGCGCTCAAGGACGACGCAGCCGATGTGAAGAAGAACGCCGCCGGCGCGTCCTGGAAGAAGAAGGGCTGGCCGCAGGCCGCCAATGGCGAACTCGTCTCGGCGCTTGATGGCGACTGGGGCGCGGTCGAAAAACACTTCGACGGCAAAATCAAGGACAAGGCTGCGAAGGCCGGGGCCAAGCTCTCTCCCGAAGAGACGCTGCAGGCGACCCGCGATTCCGTGCGCGCCATCATGATGATCCGCGCCTATCGCATGCGCGGCCATCTGCATGCCGATCTCGACCCGCTTGGCATTGCCAAGCCGCTGGAAGATTACAACGAGCTGTCGCCCGAGGCCTATGGCTTCACCGAGGCAGACTACGACCGTCCGATCTTTATAGACCATGTGCTTGGTCTGGAGACGGCGACCATCCGCGAGATGCTCGACATCCTCAAGCGGACCTATTGCTCGACGCTGGGCGTCGAGTTCATGCACATCTCCAACCCCGCCGAAAAGGCCTGGATTCAGGAGCGCATAGAGGGTCCGGACAAGGGCGTCGAATTCACCGCCAACGGCAAGAAGGCGATCCTGCAGAAGCTGATCGAGGCCGAAGGCTTCGAGCAGTTCATCGACGTCAAGTACAAGGGCACCAAGCGCTTTGGCCTCGACGGCGGTGAAGCGCTGATCCCTGCGCTCGAGCAGATCATCAAGCGCGGCGGCCAGATGGGCCTGAAGGAAATCGTTCTCGGCATGGCCCACCGTGGCCGCCTGAACGTGCTCGCACAGGTCATGGAAAAGCCGCACCGCGCCATCTTCCACGAGTTCAAGGGCGGCTCCTTCGCACCTGACGACGTGGAAGGTTCGGGCGATGTGAAGTACCATCTCGGCGCTTCCTCCGACCGTGCGTTCGACGGCAACAATGTTCACCTGTCGCTGACCGCCAACCCGTCTCACCTGGAAATCGTGAACCCGGTGGTGATGGGCAAGGCCCGCGCCAAGCAGGATCAGGTGTTTGGCCGCAAGCGCGAAGAGATCGTGCCGCCGGAAGAGCGCGCGCGCGTCATGCCGCTGCTCCTGCACGGCGACGCCGCCTTTGCCGGCCAGGGCGTGGTGGCGGAGTGTTTCGGTCTTTCGGGCCTTCGCGGACACCGCGTTGCCGGCACCGTGCACTTCATCATCAACAACCAGATCGGCTTCACGACCAATCCGCGCTTCTCGCGCTCCTCGCCCTATCCTTCGGATGTGGCGAAGATGATCGAAGCGCCGATCTTCCACGTGAACGGCGACGACCCGGAAGCGGTGGTCTATGCGGCAAAGGTTGCGACCGAATTCCGCATGACCTTCCACAAGCCGGTGGTCATCGACATGTTCTGCTACCGCCGCTACGGCCACAATGAGGGCGACGAGCCGGCGTTCACGCAGCCGCTGATGTACAGCAACATCCGCAAGCACCCCACGACCAGCGAAATCTACGCGAAGAAGATGCTGGCCGAAGGCCTCGTTACCGAAGCCGACATCGAAGAGATGCGTGCTGGATGGCGCTCGAACCTGGAGACGGAGTTCGATGCGGGCCAGGCCTACAAGCCGAACAAGGCCGACTGGCTGGACGGCGTGTGGTCGGGTCTGAAGAAGGCCGACCATGCGGACGAGCAGCGCCGGGGCAAGACCGCCGTGCCGGTGAAGACGCTGAAGGAGATCGGCAAGAAGCTGACCGAAGTGCCGGAGGACTTTGAAGCCCACCGCACGATCCAGCGCTTCATGAAGAACCGCAAGGGCATGATCGACGAGGGCGCGGGCATCGACTGGGCGACGGCCGAGGCGCTTGCCTTCGGCTCGATCCTGCTCGAAGGCAACCCGGTTCGCCTTTCCGGTCAGGACTCCGAGCGCGGCACCTTCTCGCAGCGCCACTCGGTGCTTTACGACCAGCGCGACGAGAACCGCTACATCCCGCTCAACAATATGGGACCGCAGCAGGCCTATTACGAAGTCATCAACTCGATGCTTTCGGAAGAAGCCGTGCTCGGCTTCGAATATGGCTTCTCGCTTGCAGAACCGCGGGCGCTGACGCTGTGGGAAGCCCAGTTCGGCGACTTCGCCAACGGCGCACAGGTGGTGTTCGACCAGTTCATCTCGTCTGGTGAGCGCAAGTGGCTGCGCATGTCGGGTCTCGTGTGCCTGCTGCCGCACGGCTATGAGGGCCAGGGTCCGGAGCACTCCTCCGCCCGCCTCGAACGCTGGCTGCAGATGTGCGCCGAGGACAACATGCAGGTCGCATACTGCTCGACGCCGGCGAACTACTTCCACATCCTGCGCCGTCAGCTGAAGCGCGACTTCCGCAAGCCGCTGATCCTGATGACGCCGAAGTCGCTGCTGCGCCACAAGCGCTGCGTCTCGACGCTGGCCGAACTCTCCGGCGAGAGCGCGTTCCACCGTCTGCTGTGGGACGATGCGGAGCATCAGGATGCGAACAGCGTCAAGCTGGTGAAGGATTCGAAGATCCGCCGCGTCGTGCTGTGCACGGGCAAGGTCTATTACGACCTCTATGAAGAGCGCGAGAAGCGCGGGCTGGACGATGTCTACCTGCTGCGCGTCGAGCAGCTCTACCCGTTCCCGGCCAAGGCTCTGATCAACGAGCTTTCGCGCTTCAAGAACGCGGAAATGGTGTGGTGTCAGGAAGAGCCCAAGAACATGGGCGCCTGGTCCTTCATCGAGCCCTATCTTGAGTGGGTTCTGCAGCACATCGAGGCAAAGAACACCCGCGTTCGCTACACGGGCCGTCCGGCCGCCGCATCGCCGGCGACGGGCCTCATGTCGAAACACCTGGCGCAGCTCGAGGCATTCCTCGAAGATGCGCTTGGCGAATAGCAAGCGACGGAGAAAAACCACATGGCGACCGAGATTCGGGTTCCCACTCTGGGCGAGTCCGTAACCGAGGCAACCATCGCCCGCTGGATGAAATCGGTGGGCGACACCATCGCCACCGACGAAGCGATCGTCGAACTGGAAACCGACAAGGTTTCCATCGAGGTGCCGGCTCCCGCAGCCGGCACGCTTGACGAGATCGTGGTCAAGGAAGGCGAAACCGTCGAAGTCGGCGCGCTGCTCGGCATGATTGCCGCAGGCGGTAGCGCCAGCAAAGCAAAAGCAGAAACCAAACAGTCCGGCGAAGCTTCGTCCGGCAGCTCTGAAAATCAGGAGGCAACCATGGCCGGCGGAAAAATCGTCGAGGTGAATGTTCCATCGGCGGGCGAGTCCGTCACCGAGGCCGAGGTCGGCGAGATCTTCAAGAAGGTCGGCGACGCGGTGAAGACCGACGAAGCGCTTCTCGAGCTCGAGACCGACAAGGCAGCACAGGAAGTGATGTCTCCGGTCGACGGCGTGATCACCGAAATGGTGGTTACCACGGGTGATGAAGTTGCAGTCGGCGCACTGCTGCTGCGCATCGAGCAGGGCGCAACCGCTTCTGCCGCAGCTCCCAAGGCCGACAAGCCGGCCGAGGCAGCACCTGCTGCGAAGAAGGACGAAGACGGCGGCCGCCCGGCTGCGCCTTCGGCCCAGAAGATGATGACCGAAAAGGGCATCAAGGCTTCCGACGTTGCCGGCTCCGGCAAGGGTGGCCAGGTGCTCAAGGGCGACGTGATCGCCGCCATTGAAGGCGGATCGTCCAGCGCCCGCACCGAAGCGCCCAAGGCAGCCCGCCCGGCCTCCCCGGCCGAGGACGAGGTTCGCGAAGAGCGCGTGAAGATGACGCGTCTGCGCCAGACCATTGCGCGCCGCCTGAAGGACGCGCAGGACTCAGCCGCCATGCTGACCACCTTCAACGAGGTGGACATGACGGCCGTGATGGAGCTGCGCAAGAAGTACAAGGAGCTCTTCGAGAAGAAGCACGGCGTCAAGCTTGGCTTCATGGGCTTCTTCACCAAGGCGGTGACCCATGCGCTGAAGGAAATCCCGGCCGTTAACGCCGAGATCGACGGCACGGACATCATCTACAAGAACTTCTGCCATATCGGCGTTGCCGTCGGCACCGACCGCGGCCTCGTCGTGCCGGTGGTGCGCGATGCCGACCAGATGTCGATTGCCGAGGTGGAGAAGGAAATCGGTCGTCTGGGTCTCGCTGCCCGCGACGGCAAGCTTTCCATGGCCGACATGCAGGGCGGCACCTTCACCATCTCCAATGGCGGTGTGTACGGCTCGCTGATGTCGACCCCGATCCTGAACGCCCCGCAGTCGGGCATTCTGGGCATGCACAAGATCCAGGAGCGGCCGATGGTGGTCGGCGGCCAGATCGTCGTCCGCCCGATGATGTATCTCGCCCTCTCCTACGATCACCGCATCGTGGACGGCAAGGAAGCCGTGACCTTCCTCGTGCGCATCAAGGACGTGCTTGAGGATCCCGAGCGTCTGGTTCTCGACCTCTAGGCGATCACCGAGCAGAAAAAGGCAAAAGACCCATGTCCAACACCTATGATCTCGTCGTGATCGGCACCGGCCCCGGCGGCTATGTCTGCGCCATCAAGGCGGCGCAGCTTGGCCTCAAGACGGCCGTGGTCGAGAAGCTGCCCACCCATGGCGGCACCTGCGTCAATGTGGGCTGCATCCCTTCCAAGGCGCTGCTGCACGCCACGGAGATGTTCGAGGAGGCGGGACATGGTCTTGCCGATCTCGGCGTCGAGGTGAGCAAGCCGAAGCTCAATCTCAAGAAGATGATGGAGCACCGCGTCAAGACAGTCGAGCAGAACACCAAGGGTCTCGACTTCCTGATGAAGAAGAACAAGATCGACATCTATCGCGGCTTCGGAAGCATTGCCGGCAAAGGCAAGGTGACCGTGAAGGCCGATGACGGCAAGGAAGAGACCGTGGAGGCGAAGAACATCGTCATCGCCACGGGCTCAGCCGTGGCCGGCATTCCGGGCGTCGACGTGACGTTCGACGAGAAGGTGATCGTCTCCTCCACCGGTGCGCTGGAACTCTCCAAGGTGCCGGAGCGCATGATCGTTGTCGGCGGCGGCGTGATCGGTCTCGAGCTTGGCTCCGTCTGGGCGCGTCTGGGCGCCAAGGTGACGGTGGTCGAGTATCTCGACACGATCCTCGGCGGCATGGACGGCGAAGTGGCCAAACAGTTCCAGCGCATGCTGGGCAAGCAGGGCTTCGAGTTCAAGCTCGGCGCGAAGGTCACGGATGTGGCCAAGGCCGGCAAGGGCGCGAAGGTGACCTTCGAGCCGGCAAAGGGCGGCGACGCCGAAACGCTGGAAGCCGACGTCGTTCTGGTGGCGACGGGCCGCAAGCCCTACACCGATGGTCTCGGCCTCGACACGGTTGGCGTCGAGCTTGATGAGCGCGGCCGCGTGAAGACCGACGGTCACTTCCGCACCAATGTCGAGGGCGTCTACGCCATCGGCGACGTGATTGCCGGGCCGATGCTTGCGCACAAGGCCGAGGATGAAGGCGTTGCCGTGGCCGAGATCCTTGCGGGTCAGGCCGGACACGTGAACTATGACGTGATCCCCGGCGTGGTCTACACGAGCCCGGAAGTCGCTTCCGTCGGCAAGACCGAGGAAGAGCTGAAGAAGGCTGGCGTGGACTACAACGCCGGCAAATTCCCCTTCTCGGCCAATGGACGCGCGCGCTCCATGCTGAAGACGGACGGCTTCGTGAAGGTGCTTGCCGACAAGAAGACGGACCGTGTTCTGGGTGTTCACATCGTCGGCTTTGGTGCTGGCGAAATGATCCACGAGGCTGCTGTTCTCATGGAGTTCGGTGGTTCCTCGGAAGACCTGGCGCGCACCTGCCACGCCCACCCGACCATGTCGGAAACGGTCAAGGAAGCGGCTCTCGCGACCTTCGCCAAGCCGATCCACATGTGATCCGATCCCGCGCATTTGCGTGAGACAAAGGCCCCGTGGCGCAAGCTGCGGGGCTTTTTCGTTTCAGGTCGGGTTTACGAGTTTTGATGTGTGCCGTGTCAGGCATCTCGCCGGACAGAAAGCCCCTTAGCCGCCATCGCCCAAGGGCACGACACCCGCATCGTCGGCAGTCGGAGCGTCTTCCCCGCCGAAAAAGCCGGTGCCGGAAAACGCCATGATGACGAGGATGATGATCGCGGCGCCCACTGCACCGAGCACGAAGCCGCGCGTTCCTTCCGATCTCACCGCCCCGGCCGACCCGGCGGAATGACGCACGGGTTTTTCATTATCCCCGGTTTTTTCATTATCATTGTCGTCGCGCATGATCGCACTCCAGATGGCGCTCCCCAGCGCTGGCCAGACGATAACATGCAATTAGTTAGCCGGAACCCTGGAATTACAGAACGGGTTCGACCGCATAGCCCTCGGCGCGGAGCAATTCGATGAGACCTTCCTCACCGGGCAGATGCAGTGCGCCAACGGCGATGAACGCCCTGCCCCGGTCGAGGATCGGCGCGGCGCGCTCGGCCATGGTTCCATTGCGCACCTTGATCATCGCCTCATCGAACGCGGCATAGTCGTCGCCGGCGCTTTCCTCTTGAGGAATGGCGACGCGGATGAGCGGCCAGAACATACCCGTCTCACCCTGCGCATAGAGCGCGACCATGGTCTCCATCACGTCATCAAGGCCATCGCCGAGCGCCAGCGTTTCCACCAGACCGCGCATATGCAGGTCGAGCGGCAGCGAAGCCATGGCGTCGAGCTGTTCGACAGCGGATTCGAGACCAAGCACTTCCTTGCCGGAGGCTTCCGCATCGGCGGCAAGCTTGATGTCGAGGATAGGCATGCCCGCTTCCTTGCGCTCAAGCTCACAGCCCGGCAGGGCGACCAGCGAAATCAGCATCCAGGGTTTCATCTTCTGGACGCTGGAAAAGGGCACGCCGCGCTCGGCCAGCGCCTGTGAAACCGCTTTGCGGTCTTCCTCGCTCAGATGATCGGCCAACGTTTCGTCGCCGGTGAACATCATCAGTTCAGGCCGCTTGAACATGGCGGCCGCCATTTTGGACTGGTCGAGAATGTCGGTCGTCTCGATCACGACACGCTCGGAGGCATCGAAAGCCGCCTGCGCGTCTTCCGTCAGCGTCACGACACGCGGATCGCTCATATGCATGGTGCCGAAAAGATAAGAGGGCTCCACGCCCTCCTTTTCGACCCGCCACAGAAGGCCACTGCCATTGGGCGTTTCGGCTGCCTGCCGCCGCACCTCTTCGAGCGCTGCGGGATCGTCCGTTGCGAGTTCGGTCAGAAGGTTCTTGCCCGCGCAGACAATCTCTCTGGACTTCGCCGGGGTGGCGGTGACGAGGCCGACGACAAGCGCGAGAAGGAGAAGCAACGGAAAGGCAGTCGCCAGCTGGAAGAGGCGATCTGCGAACCGTTCGGCCATGGGAATGGCGGTGGCTTTGACGTGCGTTTTCATGCGGCCACGCTAGACGCAAATCACGGCCAAAGCGTTAATCGAACCGCGCGGTTTCGTGGGAACCCAGTGGTTGCGGGGGAATGTTTCAGGCGCGCGGGTGGGCCGCATCGTAGATTTCCAGAAGCCGCGCCGTGTCCACACCGGTATAGACCTGCGTGGTGGAGAGGCTGGCGTGACCGAGCAGTTCCTGTATTGCGCGCAGATCGCCGCCACGCCCCAGAAGATGGGTGGCGAAGGAATGCCGCAGTGCGTGGGGTGTGGCCGTCTCCGGCAGGTTGAGCGCCGAGCGCATGCGCTTCATCTCGCGCTGAATGATGGCCGGTTGCAACGCGCCGCCGCGCGCGCCGCGAAAGAGCGGCTTGTCGGCCTCACCATGCCAGGGGCAGAGACGCTGGTATTCGGCGACCGCCTCGACCGTGACGGGCAGGACGGGCACGAGCCGCGTCTTGCCGCCCTTGCCGGTGATGCGCAGCGCACCCTGGCGCATGTCGGCAACCTGACTGCACAGAAGCCCCAGCGCCTCGGAAATGCGCAGCCCCGCGCCGTAAAGCAGCGTGAAGACGGCTGCATTGCGCGCGGCGATCCACGGCTCTTCGGCCAGTTGCCCGGCGCCGGAAGCGACCTTGCGGGCATCGACCGCCGTCAGTGGCTTGGGCAATGCACGGGGTGCGCGCGGCGCTTTGAGTGCTGCTGCGGCGGCCGCATTCACAAGCCCGCGGCGCTCAAGGTAGCGCAGGAAGGAGCGGACCCCGGCAAGGCCGCGACCGAGCGTGCGCGCGCCGGCTCCATTGCCACGCCGAAAGGCGAGGAAGGCGCGCAGATCCGCCGGGCGCAGTTCGGCAATATCGGAGAGGCCCGGCGCATCGCCGCAATGGCCGGTCAGGAATTGCAGAAACTGCCGCGTATCGCGCTCATAGGCATCGACGGTGAGCGCGGAGAGACGCCGCTCACCGGCAAGCGTGGCAAGCCATGCGGTGCGGGCCTTTTGAAGGTCGGGCTTTGCGGAAACGAGAAATTCCTGGTTCATGGGAAGCATTGTGAACCAGTCTGGTTAGCAGCCGGTGAAGGCGTGCGGGATGACAGCTTCCTTCTCCCCGCATGCGGGGAGAAGGTCCCGGCAGGGGGATGAGGGGCTGACGCTGCGCTTGACAAGCTCGCAGGGTGTTGGGTTCGGAAAGGTTGGCGCTCGCCCCTCATCCTCACCTTCTCCCCGCATGCGGGGAGAAGGGGGCCTTGAAGTTGGTGCTTCAGCAAAAACCGCTAAGCGCCTTCGATTTCCTCGCGCAGCATTTCGAGTTCCAGCCACTCTTCTTCCATCTTCTCGCTGCTGGCGCGCGCGTCGTCCAGCTCCTTGGAAAAGCGCTGAAAGGCGGCGGCATCGCGCGTGTAGAGGTTGGGATCGGCGAGCTTTTTCTCCAGAGCCGCAATTTCGTCAGCCAGCTCATCGAGCTTCTTCGGCAGGGTCTCCAGTGCGAATTTCTGCTTGTAGGAGAGCTTCTTCGAAGCTGCCCTGGGCGCACCTGCATTGCCGGCTGACCTGGTCTTCTGCTGCTCTGCCGTGCGCGCCTTGCGCCGCTCCAGCTCCTCGCCCTTGCGCTGCGCCATCATGTCGGCATAGCCGCCGGCATATTCGATCCAGCGGCCATCGCCGGCCGGCGCGATGGTGCTCGTGACCGTGCGGTCGAGGAAGTCGCGGTCATGGCTGACGAGCAGCACGGTGCCGGGGAAGCCCTCGACAAGCTCCTGCAGGAGATCGAGCGTTTCCATGTCGAGATCGTTGGTCGGCTCATCGAGCACGAGAAGATTGGCCGGGCGGGCCAGAAGGCGGGCGAGCACAAGCCGCGCGCGCTCGCCACCGGAAAGCTCGCGGATCGGCGTGCGGGCCTGCTCGGGCTTGAACAGGAAGTCCTTCATGTAGGAGACGACATGCCGCTCCTGCCCGTTGACCACGACGCTGTCGCCACGGCCATCGGTGAGGAAATGAGACAGGGTCTCCAGCGGGTCCAGTGCACGTTTCTGGTCCAGAATTGCGATTTCCAGATTTGCGCCCAGCCGCAGCGAGCCTTCGTCCGGCTCGAGCTTGCCGGTCAGAAGATTGATCAGCGTCGTCTTGCCGGCTCCATTGGGGCCGACAAGGCCAACACGGTCGCCGCGCAGGATGCGCGTGGAGAAATCCTTCACCACCTGAAGCCCGTCATAGGACTTGGCGAGGCCCTTTGCCTCGATGACCAGCTTGCCGGATTCGGCGGCGTCGCTGGCCGTCATGGTGGCCACGCCTTCCGCACCGCGATGGCTGCGGTGCTTTTCGCGCAGCGCATGCAGCTCGCCCAGACGGCGCACATTGCGCTTGCGGCGCGCGGTGACGCCATAGCGCAGCCAGTGCTCCTCGCGCTCGATCTTGCGGGCAAGCTTGTGCTGGTCGCGCTCTTCCTCTTCGAGCACCTGATCGCGCCAGTCCTCGAAATGGGCAAAGCCCTTGTCGAGCCTGCGCGTCACGCCACGGTCGAGCCAGACGGTTGCGCGGCTCACGCGTTCGAGAAAACGACGGTCATGCGAGATGGTGACAAGGGCTGAAGACGTGCGCTGCAGCTCTTCTTCCAGCCATTCGATGGTGGCGAGGTCGAGATGGTTGGTCGGCTCGTCCAGCAACAGCAGATCAGGCTCGGGCGCAAGCACCCGGGCGAGCGCGGCACGGCGCGCCTCGCCGCCCGACAGCGTTGCCGGGTCTTCATCGCCGGACAGGCCCAGCCGGTCGATGACCAGCGCCACGCGGTTGATGTCGTCCGCCGGGCCGAGACCGGCCTCCACATAGGCGCGCACGGTCGAAAAACCCTGCCAGTCGGGCGACTGGGGCAGATAGCGCACGGTCGCCGTCGGCTGGCGGAACACCTCGCCATCCTGCGGCTCCACGAGGCCGGCGGCGATCTTCAGAAGTGTCGACTTGCCG
This sequence comes from Nitratireductor sp. PBL-C9, assembly GCF_050877045.1. Taxonomy (NCBI): domain Bacteria; kingdom Pseudomonadati; phylum Pseudomonadota; class Alphaproteobacteria; order Hyphomicrobiales; family Phyllobacteriaceae; genus Nitratireductor; species Nitratireductor sp. PBL-C9. The sequence goes on along the minus strand of NZ_JBPAXW010000009.1, from coordinate 83,172 downwards.
GAGCCGTTGCGCCCGACCAGCGCCAGCCGCTCGCCGGGGCCGACCATCAGCGATGCGCCATCGAGCAGCGGCGTGCCGCCGAAGGTCAGGCGAATGCCATCAAGCTTTAAGAGAGGCGGCGCCATGGATCAGTGTTCTCCGTCGTTGGAAAGATGGGCGACCAGAAGCGCCCTGCCCTCTTTGAGGGTAACCGCGAGTTCGCCATCGACCACATTGGAAAGGGTCAGCGACGAGCCGAAAGGAACCTCGACCGCATCGAGCGGCCATTTGGCCCCTTCCACGGTGAGGCCGGAAAGGGCCGAAAAGCCGAGGATCGAAAACAGCGTTTTCTGCGGATAGTCGAAGCGATGGCGTTTGCCGGGCAGCAGCGGCACGCCTTCCTGCACGCCGCTTGTCAGCCGCGTCTTAATGCCCTGTTCTGAAAGCTGAAGCGCCTGCGCGAGATGCAGGAACATGTGGTCGGGCCGCGCGCCGCCGAAAGCACCCACGAGAACGAGGCTCGTCGCGCCCGCTTCCAGCGCTGCGGCGATGGCGAGTTCCCCGTCCGTCTTGTCCTTGTCGGCGGAAAAGGCGCGGCGCGGCACCCGGGCATAGGCCTCGGCCATGCCGTCCGGCTCGGAATCGAAATCGCCGACCCACAGCTCCGGCATAACGCCCAGAAGCGCTGCGTGGCGCATGCCTGAATCAGCCGCGATGATGCGGCTGTCGGCGATTTCGGCATCGAGTGCCGGCGTGCGTGTGAGATCTCCGCCCAGGAGAAGGGTAAACAGGCTCATGGTCGAGGCCCATATCATGCCGGCGGGCAAGCGCCAACGGCGTTCGCGCCATTCCGCCTCTTGCGCCGGCCCCTGCCGCGCCCTATTTTCCCGGTCGCTCTAACGGGGTGCCGGCGGATTGCCGGCTGAGAGGCCCAGTGGTTGAAACGGATGCAGCTTTTCCCTGAACAAAGGAAAGCCGCATCAGTGGAACCCGGCCAACCCGCTGAACCTGATCCGGTTTGCACCGGCGGAGGGATTAGACGCTTTTCGCACAGCGCCTCATTCCCCAACCAAACGAGAGGAGGCGCAGATGCGCGCGACCACCCTGCTTTCCACCATAGCGCTTGGCACGCTGGCCATGGCCGGCCATGCGGCGGCCGAAGACAAGCTCACCGTCTACACCTATGAGAGCTTCACCTCCGACTGGGGCCCCGGCCCGGCGGTGGAGAAGGCGTTCGAAGCGGAATGCGGCTGCGACGTGGATTTCGTTTCCGTGGCCGATGGCGTGGCGCTTCTGAACCGCGTGAAGCTCGAAGGCAAATCGACCAAGGCCGACATCGTGCTCGGTCTCGACAACAACCTCGTGCACGAGGCCCGCGAGACCGGCCTGTTTGCGCCGCATGGCGTCGACATGGGCAGGGTGAACGTGCCGGGCGGCTTCGAGGACGACACGTTCGTTCCGTTCGACTACGGCTATTTCGCCTTTGTCTATGACACCGAGGCCATCGAGACCCCGCCGGCAAGCCTGAAGGAGCTGGTGGAGAGCGACAGCAATCTGAAGATCGCCATTCAGGACCCGCGCACCTCCACGCCGGGCCTCGGACTGCTGCTCTGGATGAAGGCCGTCTATGGCGACGACACAGCGGACGCCTGGGGCAAACTGCAGGACAAGGTGCTGACGGTGACGCCGGGCTGGAGCGAGGCCTATGGCCTGTTCACCAGCGGCGAAGCGCCGATGGTGCTGTCCTACACCACCTCGCCCGCCTATCACCAGATTGCCGAAGATTCCGAGCGCTACAAGGCGGCGGGCTTTGAAGAAGGGCATTATCTTCAGGTGGAAGTGGCCGCACAGACCGTGAAGGGCGCGGAAAACCCGCTGGCGCAGAAATTCCTCGCCTTCATGACCGGTCCCGGCTTTCAGGACGCGATTCCCGAAACCAACTGGATGTTCCCGGCCGGCGAGACATCGGAGCCGCTCAACCCGGTGTTCGACACTCTGGTGAAGCCGGGCGAGACGCTCGAATTCTCATCGAAAGAGGTGGCGGAAAACCGCAAGGCCTGGGTCGATGAGTGGCTTTCGGTGATGAGCCGCTGACCGTTTCGCGCGCGCCCGACATGGAAAGACGCCCCCTGATGGACAGGCGTATCGCAGCGGGACGGCTTGCGCTGGCCGCTGTCGGCCTGCTGATCGGCGGGGCCTTTGCGGGCCTTGCCGTGGAGGCCCTGCAACAGGGTACGGGCGCGTTTGCAGCTTTCGACGCCTATCTGCTGCGGATCGCCCGCTTCACGCTCTGGCAGGCGCTGTTATCGACGCTTTTATCAGTCGTGCCGGCGATCCTTCTGGCGCGCGCGCTGGCGCGCCATCCCGCATTTGTGGGGCGCGCCTTCATTCTGCGCCTGTTTGCCGTGCCGCTTGCGCTCCCCGCCATTGTGGCGGCGCTCGGCATTCTGGCGCTTCTGGGAAGAGCGGGGATTTTCGCGCCTTTCCTGTCCGTGCTCTTCAATGAGCACTGGCCCGGCATTTACGGGCTTTCGGGCATTCTGGTCGCCCATGTCTTCTTCAATCTGCCGCTGGCCACGCGCCTGTTCCTGAACGCGCTGGAAAGCGTGCCCGCCGACCAGTGGCGTCTTGCGGCCCAGCTCGGCATGGGCGCGCGCGCCTCGTTCCGGTTTCTCGAATGGCCGGCCATGCGCGCGGCCCTTCCCGGCATTGCCGGCCTCGTCTTCATGCTGTGCGTGACCTCGTTTACCATCGTCCTGCTGCTTGGCGGCGGACCCCGCGCGACAACGCTGGAAGTGGCGATCTATCAGGCGCTGCGGTTCGACTTCGATCCGGCCCGCGCGCTGGTGCTGACGCTGGTGCAGCTGGTGCTGGCCGGCGGCGTTGTTCTGGCGTTAAGCCGGCTCGGCGCGTCGCTCAGCGGCGATGCCAACCTGCCCGTCGCACCGCGCCGCATTGTCTGGCACACGCCATTGGAGACGGTTCTCAACACCGTCATCATCGTCGCGGGGCTGCTCTTCGTCGCCGGACCGATGGCCGCGACCGTGATCGCCGGTCTGAAGGCGGATCTGGCGCGGCTTGCCACCGAGAGCGCGGTGTTCTCGGCCACAACAACCAGCCTGCTTTTCGCCAGCCTCTCCGCGCTTTTATGTCTGGTTCTCTCGCTGGCGCTGGTGGCGGCACGCCGGGCGCTCGAAATGAAGCGCGGCGCGCTGCCTGCGGGCCTGCTTGAACGCGCCACCGACAGCGGGGCGGCGATGGTGCTCATCATTCCGCCGCTGGTGATCGGTGCCGGCTGGTTCATTCTGCTGCGGCATGTGGGCGATGTGTTCGCCTTTGCACCGGCGATGGTCGTCACCGTCAACGCGGTGATGGCGATGCCGTTTGCAATCCGCGCAATCCGCCCGGCCTATGACGCTGCCAGCGCCCGCCATGAGCGGCTCTGCCTGTCGCTGGGGATCACTGGCTGGACACGACTACGCCTCGTCGACTGGCCGGCGCTGCGCCGCCCTGCCGCGACCGCGCTCGCCTTCGCCGCCGCTCTTTCGCTCGGCGACCTCGGCGTGATCGCGCTGTTCGGCTCCGATCAGGTGCAGACGCTGCCCTATCTTCTGTTGCAGCGCATGGGCAGCTATCGCACGGCGGATGCCGCAGGCATTGCCCTTTTTCTGGGGCTTCTTTGTCTGGCATTGATGTTCGTGGCCGACCGTCTCGGCAAGGAGAAGACATGACCAAGGCTGACGCCGCACACGGCGCGGGGATCACACTCGAAAAGCTGCGCTTTGCCTATCCGGGCGGGAGCGAAATGGCGTTCGACCTGACCATCTCCCCGTCCGACATCGTCGCCGTGATGGGCCCGAGCGGCTCTGGCAAATCGACGCTTCTCAGCCTGATCGCCGGCTTCGAGACACCGACCTCCGGCCGCATCATGATCGACGGAAAGGATGTTTCCGGGCTGACGCCGCATCGCCGGCCCGTCTCCATGGTGTTTCAGGAAAACAATCTCTTCGCGCACCTCACGGTCGCACAGAATGTGGGGCTGGGGCGCTCGCCTGCGCTGAAGCTGACGGAGGAAGACCGCGCGGCGGTCTCCGATGCGCTTGCCAGAACCGGGCTTGCCGGCAAGGAAGACCGGCTGCCACGGGCGCTTTCGGGCGGTGAACGCCAGCGGGTGGCGCTGGCGCGTGTTTTAATCCGCAAGCGTCCGGTGCTCCTGATGGACGAACCCTTCGCCTCGCTCGGACCGGCGCTGCGCGACGAGATGCTGGACCTGATCCGCGCCCTGCATGCGGAACAGCACATGACGGTGCTGATGGCAACGCATGACCCGCGCGACGCGGAACGGCTTTGCAGGACGATGATCTTTGTTGAAGAGGGGCAGGTCGCCGCGACCGGCACAACCGCAGCGTTCATCGCCGGCGATGCCTCAGAAGCCTTCAATCGCTACATAGGCGCACGGCGGGAAATAAATTACTCTACAACAAATTGATTCCACTGTTGCAGCTTATGCGCTAGACCGTGGCTCGGACGGGACATCACGCCATGTTGAGGGAACCAAGTGCGTGACTTGGGCATTAATGACGGTCATGCTTTGGACAAAATCAACCGGAAGGACACGACCCTGTCCAATGAAGCGCCCGCTACCATGAATTTCCAGCCATCAGCGCGAGCCATACCGCGCAAAGCCATTCTCGCCGTAGCGCTCACAGTCCTCCTGTCGGGCTGCCAGATGGTACCCACGGACACGGGCAGCTTCATGCCGTCGTCGAACCCGGTCACGGTCGATTCGGTGACGCGCGGCAACCGTCTTGCACGGCTTGCACGCCAGCAGCATCCCCGCATTCTGCAGACCTATGGCGGCGAATACTCCGATCCGAAGCTGGAGCGCATGGTCGCCAAGGTGGTGGGGTCTCTGACGCTGGATGAGCAGAACACCGGCGCGGCCTACACGGTCACCATTCTGAATTCGCCCAACGTCAACGCATTCGCGCTGCCGGGCGGCTATCTCTATGTCACGCGCGGCCTCCTGGCGCTCGCCAATGATTCGGCTGAGCTTGCAGCGGTCATCGCGCATGAAATGGCGCACGTCACAGCCAATCACGGCATCGAGCGGCAGAAGCTCGAAGCGCAGGAAAAGTTCGCCTCGAAAGTGGTGAGCGAGGTGATCGACGGGCGCGATCAGGCGGCGCAGGCAGCGCTGGTACGCGGCAAGTTGAGGCTCGCGCAGTTCTCGCGCAATCAGGAGCTGGAAGCGGACCGTCTGGGCATCCGCACCACAACCCATGCGGGCTATGATGCGTTTGCGGCTGCGCGCTTCCTGCAGGCCATGGACGCCTATCAGGGCTTCCGCAGTGTGAGCGGCGCGACCGACGCCAGCCTCGACTTCCTGGCCAGTCACCCCAATGCGCCACGGCGCATCGAACTCGCGCAGCGCCATGCGCGCGAGATGCAGCAGCCGGACGCCGCAGGCAAGCGCGACCGCGATTCCTTCCTCGCCGGCATTGACGGCATGATCTACGGGGATTCGCCGGAAGAGGGCTATGTGCGCGGGCGCGACTTCCTGCATCCGGGTCTGGGCGTCGCCTTCCAGGTGCCCGAAGGCTTCATCATCGACAATTCCACCAAGGCGGTGACGGCTGTCGGGCCGGACGACATCGCGGTGCGCTTCGACGGGGCGACGGTGCCCCAGCGCACTTCGCTGACGGATTATCTGACGAGCGGCTGGGTTGCGGGTCTGGAGCCCGAAACCATCCGCACGTTCACGATCAATGGATATCCGGCAGCCAAGGGACGCGCGAGCGCCGATGGCTGGCAGTTCGACGTGACGGTGATCCGCTCCGGTGGGCAGGTTTACCGCCTGCTGACGGCAGCGCCTGCGACGAGCAACGATCTGGAACGGGTTGCCAATTCCGTCGGGCAGAGCTTCCGCATTCTCAATCAGGCGGAGCGCGCTGCGCTCAAGCCGCTGCGCGTGCGTGTCGTGACGGTTCAGCCGGGAGAAACGCTCGGTTCGCTGGCATCGCAGATGCGCGGTGTGGACCGCAAGGTGGAGCTTTTCCGGCTCCTCAACGCACTTGGCCCCGGCGCAACGCCGTCGGCCGGGAGCAAGGTCAAGATCGTCACTGATCGCTAAATTACGGCTGGCGCAAGGCCAGCCGTTCAGGCCGTGCTGCCGGACAGCGCGGGATGCTCGCGCGTGAGCACCGTGCGCAGTTTTTCCATGGCCCGCGTCTCGATCTGCCGCACACGCTCCTTGGAGATGCCCAGCGCCGAACCGAGCGCTTCAAGCGTTGCGCCATCTTCTGCCAGACGCCGCTCGCGGATGATCTTCAGCTCGCGCCTGTCCAGAACATCGAGTGCGTCGGTCAGCCAGAGCGCCCGCCGTTCCTCATCGATCATGTGTTCGACCGTCTCGTCGACCGGGGCCTCATCGGAGGGCAGGAAATCCATGCGCTCGGCTGAAGCCTCGCCTTCATCCCGCACCGGCGCGTTAAGCGACAGATCCGGGCCGGAAAGCCGCGCGTCCATCATCGCCACATCCGCAGGCGAAACGCCGAGAAGCTTGGCCGCTTCCTGATGAATTTCGCTGGGTGAGCCCATGCTTTTCTGCAATTTGGCCCTCAGCCGGCGGTATTTGAAAAACAGCGACTTCTGCGCTGAACTCGTGCCGCCACGCACGATGGACCAGTTGCGCAGGACATAATCCTGCATCGAGGCGCGTATCCACCAGGTGGCATAGGTGGAGAAGCGCACACCCCGCTCCGGGTCGAACCGGGCCGCCGCTTCCAGAAGGCCGATATGCCCCTCCTGAATGAGGTCGGCAGCGGGCAATCCGAAATTCCTGAAGCGCGACGCCATGGCAATGACAAGCCGCATATGCGCCACTGTTAAATGATGAAGCGCCTGCTGGTCCTGCTTCTTGTGCCAGCGCTGTGCGAGGTCCTGCTCTTCCTCCAGCGCCAGATAAGGCGCCTTCATGGCCTTTTCGATGAGTTTGCGTTCCGCCCGGTCTTGCATGATGCTCTCCCGCGTTTCTGGATCGCCACGCGTCCGTCCGGACGCATAAAGGACGATCCAAACCATTGATGGAGCATCGGATGATCCGAAAACCGGTTCCCACTTTTCGGTCCGATGCTCTGGCTTGGCCCCTTTCTTAAGGAGAGGATTCCAAGCCGGTCAGCCCATACGCACAGGCCCAATTGCCGATGCGCGGTTACACGTGTCAGAGCGCCCTGACGCGGCATCTGCTGGTGCAGAAACACGCCAATGACGGACATCCCGGGACCCCGACCAGGCTTTGCAAAAAGCGGTGATCTCGACCGAAGAAACGAGACATCACCTAGAGTAACGAGTCGCAGACGAAAAAAGTTCCAGCCGATTACAGTTTAGTAGCCGGCAATAAAAAACCCGGCTGAAACAGCCGGGTTTTTCAAAACAGATGAGGTGGGAAGCTTATGCAGCTTCTTCCTTCTCTTCGGCTTCCTCATTGTCGGCCTTCGCACCGCGGCGCGGGCCCTTGTTGAGGTTGGTCTCGATCAGGCGGACAGCCTCCGTCTCCGACATGCGGTTGACGGCTGCGATCTCGCGCGCCATGCGGTCGAGCGCGGCTTCATAAAGCTGACGCTCCGAATAGGACTGCTCCGGCTGGTTGTCGGCGCGGTAAAGGTCACGCACGACTTCCGAGATGGAGATCAGGTCGCCCGAGTTGATCTTCGCATCGTATTCCTGCGCGCGGCGCGACCACATGGTGCGCTTCACGCGGGCACGGCCCTGAACGACCTTGAGTGCGCGATCAACATAATCGGTTTCGGAAAGCTTGCGCATGCCGATGGACGTCGCCTTGGCGACCGGCACCTTGAGGCGCATCTTGTCTTTCTCGAAATCGATGACGAACAATTCCAGCTTGTGACCGGCGACTTCCTGCTCTTCGATCGTAACGATCTGGCCGACGCCATGCGCCGGGTAAACGATGTATTCGCCAGTCTTGAAACCCTGGCGCTGCGCCGATTTTTTCTGCTGGGTGGTCATCCGCCTAACACTCCTGTTCTAAAGGGGTATGTGAGCAACGCCTCGCCTCGGCGATGCCCCGTACCCAAAAACGCCTGCCGGCTTGTCGTGTGCATGAAAGAGTTCAAGCTCCGGAAGATGGTGACTGCGCCTGCACCGAAGGCCCGCCACGCAAACCAAAACATCCTGACCCAGATTGCCCTGGCCTGGATTTGGAGCCCCACCTTTCAGTGATTAGTGTGTGTGCGCCATAATTAGACGTGTTGTCACCGGCATGATTTTGTGAAGCTACCACAAAAAGCCGAAAGAATCAAGATTTTGCCGCATGTGCGAATATGTCGCCGCAGTTTCCTGCGCGACCGCCCCATCTATTCGCATTATGTCCCACGTCAAATTGTGGGCTCAGAGCACCGGACCGAAAAGTGGAATTCGGGTTTCGGGCTAATCCGATGCTCCGTCAATCATCAAGATCGTCGTTTGTGCGCCCCGATGGGCGCGCGGCGATCTAGTCTCCCTCACCGGGTTCCGGCGAGAAGTACTGCTCCAGCTTGTTTTCGACGCCGTCGAATTCCTTGGCGTCTGCCGGAGGCTCTTTCTTAGCGGTGATATTGGGCCATTTTTCGGCATACTCGGAATTGAGCTGAAGCCAGTTGTCCAGACCCGGCTCGGTGTCGGGCTTGATGGCTTCGGCCGGGCATTCCGGTTCGCAGACACCGCAATCGATGCACTCATCCGGGTGGATGACGAGCATGTTTTCGCCTTCGTAGAAACAGTCCACCGGGCAGACTTCTATACAGTCCATGTACTTGCACTTGATGCAATTGTCGGTGACGATATAGGTCATGGGTGTTCTCGGCTGACAGCTTCTTAAAATGTCGAGTGGTGAGGTAGCCCCTTTAAACGGCGGTTGCAAGGCCCGTTGTTGCGCGGCAATCGTCGCAGGCGGAATCCCATTCCAATCTCAAACGGCGCAAACATCGCCATCACGGGTCGTCACGCCAGCGATCAAGCGCGCGGCGTTCCTTCTTGGTGGGACGCCCTGCCCCGGCGTCGCGCCGTGGCGCCGACGCCTTGACGACAGCGTCCCTGGGTGGCGCCGGCGGGGTCAGATCCTCGTAGAGCGTGCGGGCTTCCTCTGCCGGGCCGCGCCGCGCCCCCGGAGCCAGAACCCGATAGACGAGCACCTGCCGCTCAAGGGAAATGGTGAGCACGTCGCCCACCTTGATCTGGTAGGCGGCCTGCTCGATCTTGTTGCGATTGACCCGCACACGGCCCGCCTGAGCGAGCTTTGCGGCAAGCGAGCGGGATTTCACCACCCGTGCGAAGAACAGCCACTTGTCGATACGCTGGCGTTCCAGGACCGTGCCGCTCATCGCATGTCGCTACTTCTTCAGCTGATCCTTGAGGGCAGCGAGCTTGGCGAAGGGCGAATCGGGATCGATGCGCGCCGGACGCTCTTCGCGCGGACGGCCTGCGCCACCCTTGCGCTTGAAGCCCTGCTTGTCGCCATCCTTGCTGCGGTTAGGCTTGCCGCGATGCGGTGCGCCTTCGCGCTCCTGACGGCCACCACGTCCCTGCTGACGCTGATTGTTGCCCTTGCCGCCGCCCTGACGCTTGCGACCGTCGAAACGGGCCTGACGCCAGATCATGACGGGCTTGGGCTCTTCCTCTTCGTCAGCGGCCTTTTCAGCCGGTGCCTCAGCAGCAGCCGGCGTCTCAACTTCCGGCTTGGCATCAGCTTCCGGCTTCGCCTCGGCTTCGGGCTTCGCTTCCTCGGCTGGCGCTTCAGCTTCAGCAGGCTTCTCTGCATCGGCGGGCGCGTCGTCCGTCTTCGCGGCGGCTTCGGCTTCGGCCTCGGCGGGAGCGGCAGCATCGGCAGCCTGGGCCGGTGCAGCAGCCTTCTCGGCAGCAGCGTCGTCCAGCGACTTCAGATGCGTTGCAACCTCTTCGGCCGGCTTCGCCTCGCCGCGGTAGCCCAGCCCCTTGAGGATGGCTTCCATATCATCGGCGGTCGCGCCGAGAATGGACATCATGGCCGGCGTGACCACAAAGGCCGCGCCATCATAACCGCCCTCGGGACGTGCGCCGGAACCCGGCTTCCACGAAAGTGCGGGACGGATCAGGTCGGCAAGGCGCTCGAGAATATCGACACGCACGGCGCGGCGACCCAGATTGCGATAGCCGGCAAGGCCATAGAATGCCTTTTCAAAAGCCGGATCGGACACGATGGAGGTGCGGCCGGCGGCAAGCGCATTGACCACATCGCCATAGCCCGGCTTGTCCTTGGCATCGTTCTTGAGCGCCCAGAGCAGGGTGAGAAGGCCGGCAGGCGCAGGCTTGATCAGCGCCGGCACGAAAATGTGGTAAGCGCCAAAGCGCACGCCGAGGCGACGCAGCGAAGCGCGGGCGTCCTGATCGAGCGCACGCACATCCTCTGCCACGGTGCGGCGGTTCAGAAGGCCGAAGCTCTCGACAACCTGAAACGCGATCCCGCGCGCCATGCCCGAAAGGCTCTCGGCATCGCGCAGATCGACCAGCGGCTTCAGAAGCGATTCGATCTGATAGTTCACGAAACGCTCGGCGCGGGCGGCGACCTTGTCGCGCGCCGGGCCGGTCAGCTGCTCGTCGGCCAGAAGCACGACGCGCGGGCGCAGCGCTTCCTCACCGGAAACCAGCGTCGCCACCGGTTGGCCGAGCCAGCGCAGAAGGCCCTCGGAATCCAGCGCCAGATCGCCATTGCCGGAAGCGGCAAAGCGGTCTGCCCGCGTTTCGAATTCGGCAGCGAGTGCTTTCTGGGCGGCAGCCTTGACGGCGCGCGCGTCCTCACCTTCCGCAGAGCGGTCGGCGGTGAAACGGAACCCTAGCATCTCACCAACGTGATGCCCCTCGACAAGGACTTCGCCAACGGGGCTGATTTCTGCTTCCGGCATTGCATTCTCTCTCAGGCGCTTCATGAGCACGGATGTCCTGCGGTCCACAAAGCGTTTCGTCAATCGCTCATGCAACGCATCGGACAAACTGTCCTCTATCTCTCGTGTTTTTTCTTGCCAGTGTGTCGCATCGGCCAGCCATCCAGGCCGGTGCGAGACAAATGTCCATGTTCTGATCTGCGCAATACGCTGCGACAGTGTGTCGATGTCCCCCTCGGTGGACGAGGCGCGCTGAACCTGCTCAGCCATGTAGTCTTCATCGACATGGCCCGTTCGCGCCAGATCAGAAAAGACTGCACCAACAATTTCTGCGTGGTGGGCCGGTGCGATGCGCCGGTAGTCCGGCAGCGCACAGGCGTCCCACAGGAGGGCCACACGCTCGCGGGCGTCGGCCAGCGCACGCACATCCCCGTCACGCGACAGGAATTCGAGCACCTTGGCGTCGGCAGCGGGCAGAGCGCGGGTAAGACCTTCCACGGGGGGCGTAACGTCGAGCGAGGCTTTGAGCGCATCGACGCTGGAGAAATCAAACGCGGCGGAGCGCCATTGCAGCACTTTCACCGGGTCGAAATCATGCGCCTCGATGCGGTGAACGAGTTCATCGGAAAGGGGATCGACCTGGCCGGTGACGCCAAACGTGCCGTCACGCAGGTGACGGCCGGCGCGGCCGGCGATCTGCCCGAGCTCCGCAGGGTTGAGGTCGCGATACTGGAAACCGTCGAATTTGCGGTTCTGCGCGAAGGCGACATGATCGACATCGAGGTTCAGGCCCATGCCGATGGCGTCGGTCGCCACGAGATAGTCCACATCACCCGACTGGTAGAGGGCTACCTGCGCGTTGCGCGTGCGCGGGCTGAGCGCGCCAAGCACGACAGCCACCCCGCCGCGCTGGCGGCGGATCAGCTCGCCAATGGCGTAAACCTCGTCCGACGAGAAGGCCACGATGGCCGAGCGGCGCGGCAGGCGCGTGATCTTGCGCGAACCGGCATAGCTGAGCACCGACATGCGCGGACGGGTGATGACGGAGAGGCCCGGCAGCAGCTTTTCAAGAATGCCGCGCATGGTGCCCGCGCCCAGAAGCAGCGTTTCCTGACGGCCGCGCAGATGCAGAATGCGGTCGGTGAAGATGTGGCCGCGCTCCAGATCGGCGGCGAGCTGCACCTCATCGATCGCCACGAAGGCGGCGTCGGTCTCGCGCGGCATGGCCTCGACCGTGCACACCGAATAGCGCGCGCCGGGCGGCGAGATTTTTTCTTCGCCGGTGACAAGCGCGACATTCTGCTCGCCGACCTTGGCGACGACGCGGGAATAGACTTCGCGCGCAAGCAGCCGCAGCGGCAGGCCAATCACGCCCGTGCCATGCGCAACCATGCGCTCAATGGCCAGGTGCGTCTTGCCGGTATTTGTTGGCCCGAGGATGGCCGTTACGTCACGACCCGACAACACTCTCGGCTTGGCATTCTGTTTTTGGAAATTCATAGGGCCTGAAAAGCCGTCTACCTCAGCGAAAAAAGGCGAGCACACGGGTTAGCATGCTTTGCATGCGCATTCCAAGGCAAGACTGCCGCTCCACCGACAAAGACTGCCAAAAATGACCCAAACCGTTTCCGGCCATTAAGATTTGGAACGAGTCTGGAACGAATCGGCTACGAATCACTGACCTGCGTTGTTTCCCGTTTTGTTCACCACAAGATAGAGTATGACGCAACGTAAAGACACCCAAATGCTGAATCGGGCATGTTCCGCAAAGCCGGAAAACGCGTGGCGCGCGTTAAGGATTTGCGCGGGAAGCGCGACGGGCCTGCCAGGCAACGGTGCAAGCATAAGATTTTGTTAGGATTTTTTGCGAAGCCGTTAACGGGTTACGGCCCCGCCATGCCGCATGGCGTTAACACTTCGACCAAACCCGGAACGAATCGGCTACGAATCACTGATATCCGGATGTTCCTGCTACGTTCACCGCAACATCTGGTGGTTTCCACCGGTTCCGGGCAGACAGCGCACAGTTTATCCACAAACGCAGCCGCGCAGCCTGAATGCCGCGTTAACGAAGCTGTTTCAAATTGATACGCATTTTAACGAAACAGGGCGCTGCGGGTTACCCACAGCGCCCCGAAAAATGAATGCACAGGACGTGGCTTTTCGTCAGATGAAGTACTGACCGCCATTGACAGTGAGCGTGGAGCCCGTGACGAAGCCCGCATCGTCGGAGGCCAGGAACAGCACGGAACGGGCGATTTCAGACGCCTCGCCGAGACGCCCCACCGGGATCTGCGAAATGATCTTCTCGCGCACCACTTCCGGCACCGCCATCACCATGTCGGTGGCGATGTAGCCGGGGCAGACCGCATTGACCGTCACGTTGAAGCGCGCGCCTTCCTGCGCCAGCGCCTTGGTGAAGCCAATCTCTCCCGCCTTGGCGGCGGAATAGTTGGTCTGGCCCATCTGGCCCTTCTGACCATTGATGGACGAAATGCTGATGATGCGGCCGAACTTGCGCGAGCGCATGCCGGCGAAGACCTGATGGGTCATGTTGAAGACGCCGTTCAGGTTCACATCCACCACGGCACGCCAGTCTTCTGGCGTCATCTTGTGAAACATCACGTCCCGCGTGATGCCGGCATTGTTGACCAGAACGTCAACCGGCCCGAGATCGGCCTCGACCCGGCCCACACCGTCCGCACAGGCGTCGTAATCGGCAATCGACCATTTGTAGGAGGCTATGCCCGTTTCTTCGGTAAAGCGCGCGGCAGCCTCATCGTTGCCAGCATAATTGGCCGCGACCTGATAGCCCGCCTCTTTCAGAGCCATCGCTATCGCCGCGCCGATGCCGCGTGTTCCACCCGTAACAAGTGCCGTTTTCATGCAGTTCGTCTCCCTCAGGTGAGTGTTCCCCGCCGCCTTCGCCCTGTTGAGACCGGGCGATAATCCGGCTGGCGCACGGCACAAACGCCGCGCGCCAGCTCAAAGCCTACAACGCTTCCACGCACATGGCGACGCCCATGCCGCCACCGATGCAAAGCGTGGCCAGTCCCTTCTTCGCGCCACGGCGGCGCATCTCGAAGGCCAGCGTGTTGAAAATGCGGGTACCCGAAGCGCCAATCGGATGGCCGATCGCGATGGCGCCGCCATTCACGTTCACGATATCCGGGTTCCAGCCCATGTCCCTGTTGACCGCACAGGCCTGTGCGGCGAAGGCTTCGTTGGCCTCGACCAGATCGAGATCCTCGGCCTTCCAGCCGGCTTTCTCCAGCGCGCGGCGCGATGCCGGGATCGGCCCCGTGCCCATGATTGCCGGATCGACGCCAGCCGTCGCCCAGGAGGCGATCCGCACCAGCGGCGTCAGACCACGGCGCTGGGCTTCGCTCTCGCGCATCAGCACCACGGCGGCCGCACCGTCATTGATGCCCGACGCATTGGCGGCAGTGACCGTGCCCTCCTTGTCGAAGGCCGGACGCAGCTTCTGCATGCCCTCGATGGTCACGCCATGACGGATGTACTCATCGTCCGAGACCACGGTTTCGCCCTTGCGGCTCTTCACGGTGACCGGGACGATTTCATCCTTGAAGCGCCCGGCCTTCTGGGCGGCCTCGGCCTTGTTCTGCGAAGCGAGCGCAAAAGCGTCCTGCTCGTCACGGGTGATCTGGAACTTGCGGGCAACGTTTTCTGCGGTGATGCCCATGTGGTAGCCGTTAAAGGCATCCCACAGACCATCGCGGATCATCGTGTCGATCATGGCATAATCGCCCATCTTCACGCCGGCGCGCAGATAGGCGCAATGGGTGGAGAGCGTCATGGATTCCTGACCGCCGGCAACAATGATGTCGGCATCGCCGCAGGCGATCTGCTGCATGCCGATGGCGATGGTGCGCAGGCCCGAACCGCAGACCTGGTTGAGCCCCCAGGCGGTGGCTTCTTCCGGCAGACCGGCGGCGACAGCCGCCTGGCGCGCGGGGTTCTGTCCCTGGCCGGCCGTGAGCACCTGACCGAGAATCACCTCGTTCACCTCTTCCGGCGCGACGCCGGCGCGCGAAAGCGCCTCGCGAATGGCGGTTGCACCAAGCTCATGCGCTGGCACGGTGGCGAAGGAACCGTTGAACGAGCCGACCGGGGTGCGGGCGGCGCTGGCAACGACAATGGCTTCGGCTGACGACATGAAAGGCTCTCCCTTGGAAAATTGCATACACGTGCAAATGTGCAGCCCTTGTGACGGACTGCTCTCATTCACATTTGTTGCGGCTAATCAGGGGCGAGTCAAACGGTTGTGTGCAGCGCAACAAAGCTTGCGCACCGCCGAACAGGAGCGCCGCGCTCTTCGCCACTGCGAAAAGCGCTTTCATTCAATGGGATTTTGCGCATATCCTGACACCGGCAAATGCAGGGGGTGCGCGCCGACGGCCCCGGCAACGGGGCGGTGGAACGGCGCAGTGGCGTCTTGCAAAGCCCTCAGTCCTTGAATCCAAGGCATCGAAAACCGGACGACGCAGGAGACGTCCGGGCGCGATGCCACAGACAACCGTGCTACGGGGAGGTCAGTAATGCCAGCCAAGGACGACCCGATCGTCATCAAGAAATACGCCAATCGCCGCCTCTACAACACGGGCACCAGCACCTATGTGACCCTGGAAGACCTGGCCGAGATGGTAAAGCGCGACGAGAATTTCGTCGTGCAGGACGCCAAATCCGGCGAAGACATCACCCATGCGGTCCTGACCCAGATCATTTTCGAGCTGGAGAACGACCGCAACGGGCAGAACATGCTGCCGATCTCGTTTCTGCGTCAGCTCATCGCCTTTTACGGCGACCAGATGCAGATGGTCGTGCCGAGCTTCCTCGAACAATCCATGATGGCCTTCTCCAAGGAGCAGGAACGCATGCGCGAGCAGATGGACAAAGCGTTCGGCGGATCATCCATGGACATGATGGGCATGTCGGCCCCGATGAAGATGGTCGAGGAGCAGACCCGCCGCAACATCGAGATGTTCCAGAACGCCATGCGCATGTTCGCGCCCACGCCCCCTGCCCCAAATCAGGGCGCAGCGCGCGAAGACAATGCCGGCGAAGAGGCACCGCGCTCCGACGATTTGAAGGAGTTACGTGAGCAGATCGCCGACATGCAGCGCAAGATCAACTCCCTGGGCGGTTCCTGACCGCCCTTCCCCGGAGCAAACACAGACTGAAGCGCCAGAGACATGCCCCGGACCGTTCGTGATACGCAGGCCATGCTGGCAGGAATGACGCCCGTTCTTACGACGGGCGTTTTCGTTTTCTGCTGCGTGGAGCGGGACCGCGCCGCAACGCTTTATGCGGAAGCGGAAGGTGTTTTTCAGGAAGAGGAAGGCACGACGCTCGTGCTGCCGCTGGCGCGCGCAGAAACGCTTGGTTTCGACACGCAGATGCCGATGCGCCGGATCGTCCTTGAAGTCTATTCCGCGCTCGACGGCGTGGGGCTGACGGCCGGTGTGGCGACGGCGCTGGCGGATGAAGCCATCCCCTGCAACGTGGTCGCCGCCTACCATCACGATCATGTCTTCGTGCCGGAAGAGATGGCCGAGAAGGCACTTTCGATCCTGCAGGCGCTGCAGCGACGGGCAAAAGCCGGCAAGGACATCTGAAACAAAAAAAGACCGGTCAATGACCGGTCTTTTTTGCATCCAGAGGAGGAAAGGCGCTTATGCGTCCTTCGGCTCCAGAACCTGGCGACCGCGGTACATGCCGGTCTTCAGGTCGATGTGATGGGGACGACGCAGTTCGCCCGAATTCTTGTCTTCGACATAGGTCGGCGCCTTGATGGCGTCGGCCGAGCGGCGCATGCCGCGCTTCGAAGGCGTCGTTTTCCTTTTTGGTACAGCCATGGTCCTGCTCCGCTAATCGGTCAAAGGCCGTTGCGGCCCCTTCAATCCAGAGGCCCAGCATTTCGGCCGGGAATTGGAAGTCGGCGTGCCTATACACGTCCAAAGAGGTTTTGGCCAGTGGGGCGCATCGCTTTTTTCAACGAAAGCGCATGATCAGGGCTTCAAACACCCCACATACCCGCCGGCCTTGCGCGCACGCTGTTCAATCTTCGCGGCAAGCCGGTTCAACCCGCTTGAGGGTTTGGCCGGATTGCGCTCCAGCGGATTGGGCAGCGTGACCGCAAGAAGCGCCGCCTGCCGGCGCGAAAGCTGCGATGCCGGGCGACCGAAGTAATGCTGCGCGGCGGCTTCAGCGCCGTAGATGTTCGGCCCCCATTCAACGATGTTGAGATAGATCTCCATGATCCGCCGTTTCGGCAGCACCAGATCCAGATAGATCGCCAGCGGCAGTTCCAACCCCTTGCGCACGAAGGAGCGGCCCTGCCAGAGATAGAGGTTCTTCACCGTCTGCATGGGGATGGTGGATGCGCCCCGCGTCTTCTCGCCCGAAAGCGCGTCGTTGATGACGAGGTTGAGCGCAGCCCAGTCGATGCCATCATGGGCGCAGAACTGACCGTCTTCCGACATCATCACCGAATGCGGGACCAGATCCCCCATTTCTTCGAGAGACTTCCAGTCGCGGTCATAGCCGGTGAAGGTGACCAGATCGCGCATCATCAATGTCGATATGGGGTGTACCACCGGCACACGATAGAGAAGCGTCAGAAGCGCGGGAATGAGCGCCAGCACCACAAGAACGAGCAGAACACGCCGGGCAAACCAGCCGAGCCACGCCCGACCGCCTGCGCGCCGCCCGGCCGCCCTGCGACCGCGGCGCCCGCCACGCCTGTTCGTCGTCCTTTTCTCCGGGTCGACTGTGGGGCCGCTCAAACCTGTTTTTCCCTCAGTGTGACGTTACGCCTCAAAACCAGCCTTTCGCATAGCCGCCAGGGGCTTTCGGCGCAATGGCGCAAACAAACGGACTTGACCCGGACGCCCTTTGACGGCATCGCTCCCGGCATGGACGAGACGATGACACTGCCGTTTGAAGTGAAACTTGCCGCTGGCGCGGATATGGTGGAAGGCGAACTGCGCCGACTGCTCGACACGCGACCGCTGGAAGGCGAACTTTACCGCCCCGACCGCCTTTTGAAAGCCATGCGCCACGGCGTTCTGAATGGCGGCAAACGGCTGCGGCCGTTCCTCGTGCTCGAGACGGCAGCGCTGTTTGAGGCGACGGACGACACGGCTGCGCTGCGCGTTGCGGCAGCGCTCGAGTGCATCCATTGCTATTCTCTGGTCCATGACGATTTGCCGGCAATGGACGATGACGACCTGCGCCGCGGCAAGCCGACCGTTCACCGCGCGTTTGACGAGGCAGCAGCCATTCTCGCCGGCGACAGTCTCCTGACCTATGCGTTCGACATTGTGAGCGCGCCTGAAACGGCGCTGCCCGCTGAAGCCAAGATCACGCTGGTCAACAGGCTCGCCCGCGCTTCGGGCATGGGCGGCATGGCCGGTGGTCAGGCGCTGGATCTGGCCGCAGAGGGCAGCAGCCTCAGCGAAGACGAAATTCTGCGGCTTCAGGCGATGAAGACGGGCGCGCTGATCCGCTTTGCCTGCGAGGCGGGCGCCGTGATCGGCAGCGCACAGGACGCGGACATCGAACGCCTCGGCGAATTCGGCGCGGCCATCGGGCTCGCCTTCCAGCTTGCCGACGATCTGCTCGACCTGACGGCCAGCAGCGAAGCGATGGGCAAGGCAACCGGCAAGGACGCCGCCGCCGGCAAGGCGACGCTTGCGAGCCTTCACGGGATCGACTGGACACGCCAGCAGCTCAGGGGGCTTGTTGCCCAGGCCGAGGATATTCTGGAGCCTTTCGGCGAACGCGCAGACACGCTGAAACAGGCCGCGCGTTTCGTCGCCGAACGCCAGAGCTAAACCAGGTTCAACCCGTTTTTTCTTTTTTACGCCCGCGCGCTCTGCGCCGGGTTGTGCTCTTTTGCGCGCGTTTCTTGGCTCAGGCACATCTTAACCGGAGACAAGAGACCACGCATTGCCGGGCCTGAACTGCATCTTTTCTTTCTAAACACGCTTCTCTTTGCTTGTGTTGAGCATCAGCAGAATGAAAAACACATCTTTTTAGCGTTAATCGGGCATTAATCCAGATGCTCAATTCTTACGGGAATTGGGGGACGTCTTGGGAAGAGTAATGCCTACAGTAGCTACACAGCAGTATATGCGTGCGCGCCTCATTGTCGTGCTGGTGGGGTTTGTGATGGCAGTCATGGCCGGAACGGGGATCCTGCTATGGCAAACGCAGGCCACGAAGAACCAGGTGCGTTTCAGTGCATTCATCAGCCACATGGCCGATGTGACCAATGACGTGATCCACAATGCGCTGCGCCTCGAACAGGCAGAGCTTCGCCCGCAGAACAGCGCCCAGGCGGACCTCACCCATGACGAACTGGAATACGCGCTCGATCAGCTCAGCGACGCCTATGAGGCGCTGGACTTCGCCATCAGCGGCGAAGTGACTACGATGGAGAGCCAGCGCCTGACCTATCGGCAGGTCGGCGGAACAACAGTGGCGCCGGTGCTGCAGAGCGGATCGCTCGCCACCGACATTACCGGCCACGCGGTGCCGGAAACCGTCAGGCGCATCTGGCTTGGCGAAGATGGCGACAAGGCGCTGCGCACACAGATCCGCGATGTCATCTCGCAGGCAAACCGGCTGGAAGTCTTCAACGACTATCAGAACGCCACCGCCCAGCGCGTGTTCAGGGAGCTGCAGGCGCTCGCCAACACACAGGTGCGCCCGGAACTGAAACGCATCTCCGACATGCTCAACGCGCAGATGATCGAAAGCCACGGGACGCTGCAGCTGGGCCTGATCGGCGTCGCCATCGCGATGATCGCAGCGAGCCTTCTTCTGGCGATGCGCATCTTCGTGCCGATGATGTATCGCATTTCGCGTGCGCATCAGGAGCTGCACAGCGCCAATATCTCGCTGGCGGCGGAGAAGATCAAAGCGCAGTCCGCAGACCGCACCAAGTCTGAATTCCTGGCCAATATGAGCCATGAAATCCGCACGCCGATGAATGGCGTTATGGGCATGGCCGAACTGCTCGCGCGCACCGAACTGGACAAGCGGCAGAGCATGTTCGTCGACGTGATCGTCAAGTCGGGCACGGCGCTGCTGACCATCATCAATGACATTCTCGACTTCTCCAAGATCGACGCCGGCCAGCTCCAGCTCGATGAGTCGTCCTTCCGGCTGGGCGAAGCCATCGAAGACGTGGCGGCGCTCGTGTCCTCGCAGGTATCGGAGAAGGATCTGGAACTGATCGTGCGCGTGGACCCGGAGCTGCCGAGCTCCTTCATGGGTGATGCGGGGCGTTTCCGGCAGGTCGTGACCAATCTCGTCGGCAATGCGGTGAAGTTCACCGAGCGCGGCCATGTTCTGATCGACGTTTCCGGGCGCATCGAGGGCGACATCACGAAAGTGTCCGTGCGCGTCGAGGACACCGGCATCGGCATTCCGCAGGACAAGCTCGATGCGGTTTTTGAGAAATTCGCGCAGGTGGACACCTCCTCCACCCGTCGCCATGAGGGAACAGGCCTCGGTCTGGCCATCGCCACGCGGCTTGTCGAACTGATGGGCGGCGCGATGACGGCCACCAGCGAAGTGGGCAAGGGCTCGGTGTTCTCCTTCGTCGTACCACTGACCGTCGACCGCACGGAAGCCCCGCAGGCGACCGCGCCGGTGGACGTTTCGGGTGCGCGCGTCTTTGTCATCGACGACAACCCGATCAACCGCGAGATCCTGCAGGAACAGCTGAAGAGCTGGGACTTTGAGTGCGCCGCAGCCGAGAGCGGCGCGGTGGGGCTCGCCTTCCTGCAGCATTCCGCCAAGCTCGACGCCCGCGTCGACTGCGTGATCCTCGATTACCAGATGCCCGACATGAACGGCGCGGATGTCGCCAAGATGATCAAGGCGGACCCGGCGCTTGCGGACATTCCGCTGGTGCTTCTGACATCCGTCGACCAGAACGATACGGCGCGGCTGGTGAATGAGTGCGGGATCGCCGCGCATCTGAACAAACCCACCCGCTCCTCCATGCTGCTGGAAACGCTCGTCTCGGTGATGCAACGCAGCCGTGCGGCAAAGGCGAGCCCGGCGGAACCGGCTGCACCCGAACCGGAAGTCAGGGTTCCGGCCAAGCCGATCCAGATCCACGCCTCCTCGCCCATCGAACGCGGGCTCTCAAGCTCACGCAGCGCGAATGGCGCGCTGGATGTGCTGGTGGCGGAGGACAATGAGGTCAACCAGCTGGTGTTCAGCCAGGTTCTGGACGGGCTCGGCCTAAAGTACCGGATTGCCGGCAATGGCAAGACGGCCGCCGAGATGCACCGCGCGCTGAAGCCTTCCATCATTCTGATGGATGTCTCCATGCCCGAGATGAACGGCTACGAAGCCACGGCCGCGATCCGCGAGCTGGAAGCCATCACCGGCGACCGTACGCCGATCATCGGCATCACGGCACATGCGCTCAAGGGCGACCGGGAGAAGTGCCTCGAAGCCGGCATGGACGATTATCTGCCCAAACCGATCTCCCCGCAGAAACTGGCGGACAAGATCACCCACTGGCGCAGTTGCGAGCAGAAGCTGGCTGCAACGGCCTGAGGGCAGGCCGAAAAGCAAAGGGCGCACCCGGTACGGCGTGCGCCCTCAAGATGTTCTTTGATGGGGTTATTCGGCGTCGTTGCGCGCGCCGAAACGCTGCTCGATATAGGCCCCGACCATCTGCTCGAATTCCTCGGCGATGGCTTCGCCGCGCAGCGTTGCAGCCTTCTTGCCGTCGATGAAGACGGGGGCAGCCGGCGTTTCACCGGTTCCCGGCAGCGAAATGCCGATATCGGCATGTTTGGATTCGCCCGGCCCGTTGACGATGCAGCCCATGACCGCAACCTTGAGCGCTTCCACGCCCGGATATTTCTTGCGCCAGACCGGCATGTTCTTGCGCAGATCGCCCTCGATCTTCTGGGCGAGCTCCTGGAACACGGTCGACGTGGTGCGGCCGCAGCCGGGACATGCGGCAACCACCGGCAGAAACTGGCGGAAGCCCATGGTCTGCAGAAGCTCCTGCGCCACCTGCACCTCGCGGGTGCGGTCGCCGCCGGGCTCCGGCGTGAGCGAAATGCGGATCGTGTCGCCAATGCCCTGCTGAAGCAGAATGCCCATGGCGGCAGACGAGGCGACGATGCCCTTGGTGCCCATGCCCGCCTCGGTGAGGCCGAGATGCAGCGCATGGTTGGAACGGCGGGCCAGCTCCGTGTAGACGGCGATCAGGTCCTGCACCTGGCTGACCTTTGCCGACAGGATGATGCGGTCGCGGCCAAGCCCGATCTCTTCCGCCAGCTCGGCGGAAAGCAGCGCCGACTGCACGATGGCCTCGCGCGTCACCTCCTGCGCCGTCATCGGCGCACCGCGCTCCTGGTTCTCATCCATCAGGCGCGTGAGCAACTCCTGATCGAGCGAGCCCCAGTTGACGCCGATGCGCACCGGCTTGTCGTATTTGATCGCCATTTCGATGATGGCGGCGAACTGCCGGTCCTTCTTGTCCTTGAAGCCGACATTGCCCGGATTGATGCGATATTTCGCAAGCGCTTCCGCGCAGGACGGGTGATCGGCAAGAAGCTTGTGGCCGATGTAATGGAAGTCACCGACGATCGGCACGAAAATGCCGACGCGCTCAAGCCGCTCGCGGATGCGCGGAACGGCGGCGGCCGCCTCGTCGCGGTCAACCGTTATGCGCACCATTTCGGAGCCTGCGCGATGAAGCGCGGCCACCTGCGCGACCGTGCGATCCACGTCGGCAGTGTCCGTGTTGGTCATGGACTGCACGACCACCGGCGCATCACCACCGACGATCACATTGCCCACAGCAACGCCAACCGCATCACGCCGCGGAAAGGGCGAAGAAAAATAGCCGCTCATAGATTTGCTGGCCGTGAATGTTCCGGTCATGGGGGAACTGTCCCGTTTTCAGCCGTGTCGCGCTTGAGGTGGCCGACAGCGGCCGGAATGTCAATGGCGCGAACGCCCATTTGCAGCGATCAGCCTGCTTGACAGCACCGGCGCCCATCGCTTTGCTGCGTCGCAACATAACGTCTTGCGATACAAAGGGCCACCTCCATGAACAGCGCATCGAACCAAAAGAACCGGACAGCCGTCATTACGGGCTCCACTTCCGGTATCGGGCTGGGCGTGGCCGAGGCTCTTGCCGCAGACGGCTGCAACATCGTGCTCAACTCTTTTTCCGACACGCCGGAAGACCATGCGGCTGCCGGGAAACTGGCCGCCAAACACGGTGTCGAGGCCGTCTATATCAGCGCTGACATGTCGAAGCCTGAAGCCTGCCGCGCGCTCGTGGAACGGGCGGTAGAGCGTTTCGGCCGCATTGATGTGCTGGTCAACAATGCCGGCATTCAGCACGTGGCGCCGGTCGAGGATTTCCCGATTGAGAAATGGAACGCCATTCTGGCGATCAATCTTTCGTCATCCTTTCACACCATTGCCGCCGCAACGCCGCACATGAAAGCCGCCGGCAAGGGCCGCATCGTCAACATCGCCTCGGCGCACGGCCTGCGCGCCTCACCGTTCAAGTCGGCCTATGTGGCCGCCAAGCACGGCGTTGTCGGCCTGACCAAGACGGTTGCGCTTGAACTGGCCGAGACGGGCATCACCTGTAACGCCATCTGTCCGGGCTATGTGCTGACACCGCTCGTCGAGGCGCAGATCCCCGATCAGATGAAGGTGCACGGCATGGACCGCGATACGGTGGTGCGCGAAGTGATGCTCGCCAAACAGCCGACACGTGAGTTCGTCACCGTTGAGGAGCTGGGCGCGTTCGTGGTGTTTCTTGCATCCGACAATGCAAGCCAGATGACCGGCTCCGCCCTGCCCATGGATGGCGGCTGGACGGCGCAGTAACCCGAATTCTTTCGTCAGATGCGCGCTTCCGGGCGCGCTGCCAGAAGGGAAATCTCCATCACCCGTACAAGCCGGCGCGCACCGTCAATCGCCGGCTTGCCGCAGATGCCGCGCACCCGCATGCCGTCAAGGCCATCGAGCAGGATGTCGGCCAGCCCGCGCGCAGAAAGGCCAAGCGCCTCCAGATCCGCTTTGGAGCGCTCCGCCTCCTCGGCCACCGCAGCCTCGACAATGCCACTCAGCCTTTCACGCCATTCGGCGATGATGTCTGCGGCAAGCTTGTTCTCGATATCCAGAATTTCCTGACCGTGCGCCGACTGGTCGACCATCTCGATCAGGCCGAAAAGGGCGCGCTCGAGCGACGCCATGATCCGCTCGCCGAAAGTGCCCTCTTCCTTCAGCCCCGCACGCGCGCCCTCAAGCGACTGCTCGAGAATGCAGACGCCGATGGCCCGGAAGATATCCGCCTTGTTGCGGAAGAGAAGATAAAGCGCCGGGCGCGAAACCTCTGCCGAACGGGCGATGTCATCCATGGTCGTCCGCGCGAAACCATAGGCGAGAAAGACCTTCATGGCGCCATTGAGGATGCGCTCTCGCTTGGGGTCTTCCGTGCATCCGGCGATCAGATTCATTGCCTGCGCTCTCTCATTTTTCTTTCACTGTTGACATAATTACGAATTTTGTCAACATGTCCCAATTGGTGCGCACCCAGCTCGCCAGAGCTGTCGTGCGCGCGTGCTTTTCGGCTCCAGACCGACGTTCGTTGATGTCAGGAGCAATAGCCGTTTGGCTTTTGTAAAGCCCGTGCGTGCGATATAGGAGCGTGCTTTTGCCGCAAGGAACTGCCTTTGTGAATTGACCTCTGCGCGGATCGTCTCACTATCGCGCCAGTCCTTCATCGACGGGCCGGCTTACCGCATCGGAAAACAACATGCCGAAGTTCAGGTTGCATAAGATTGCCGCGATTGCCGTTCTGGTCGCGACGACAGCATGGGTCGCCACAGGCAAATTCTCGTCGGTCGGCAGCGCAAGCGAAGAAGCACAGACGGTTGCCGAGAGGCCCGAAAACAAACCGGCGGAAGCCCAGGTCGTGATCGTTGCGTCCGCACCGCAGGTCGATCATTCGCGCACCATCCGCATTTCGGGACGGACTGCGGCGGACAAGCGTTCCGAGCTTGCCCTGAGGGCGAGCGGCATTGTTGCCGAACTGCCGGTTTCCAAGGGTGACCTGCTTTCCACCGGCGACCTGATCCTGCGGCTTGAGACCGAGGGCAAGGAATCGGCGGTTGAGTCAGCGCGCCAGGTTCTGGCGCAGCGCGAGGCTGAAGCCGAAGCCGCAGACCGGCTCGCCAAATCCGGCAATCTGGCCCGCCTTCAGCTTGATGGCGCACGCTCTGCTCTGGCCACGGCGCGCTCACAGCTTGAAGCGGCAGAAGCCGACCTTGCCCGCATCACCGTAAGCGCCCCCTTTGCCGGCATCATCGACAGGGTCGATGTGGAGCTCGGCGCATCGGTTCAGCAGGGGCAGGAGATTGCAACGCTGATCAAGCTCGATCCGGTGATCGCGGTCGGCGAGGTGAGCGAAAACAATCTGGGTTCGGTGGACGTGGGCGATGCAGCCGATGTGCGGCTGGTCAACGGCTCCACGGTCAAGGGAACGGTTCGTTTTGTCAGCCGCGAGGCATCGCAGCAGACCCGCACCTTCCGCGTGGAAGTGGCGATCCCGAACCCCGACAGGAAAATTCCCGCCGGCATGACGGCCGAGATCAGCATTCACGCCGAGCCGGTGCAGGCTGTTGCGCTGCCGCGTTCGGTGGTGACGCTGAACCGGCACGGGGAGCTGGGCGTGCGCGCTGTCGATGGGGACAGCAAGGTCATCTTCTATCCCATCGACCTGCTGGACGACACGCCGCGCGCGCTCTTCCTCGCCGGCATTCCCGCCGACGCCAACATCATCGTGTCCGGACAGGATCTGGTGACGGAAGGCGATGTCGTGAAGCCCGAGCCGGCGGACAAGAAGCTTATCGAGCAATGGGCGGACGTCCTCGCTTCCGAGATGACCGGCCGTTAGGGCAGCCCCGTTGGCGGAGGCAATCTCCGCCCGAGACTGCAGGAACAACAAGACCGGGTGCACCCACGCCGCAGATTGATGGCTGCGCTCCGACGGGACAAGACAGGACTGCCCGATGGACATCGTCCGCATTGCAATACAAAACGCCAGGCTGACCTTATCGATCCTGCTTTTCTTCGTGATCGCCGGCGCGCTTGCCTATGTCAGCATCCCGAAGGAAGCCGAGCCTGACGTTCCGATCCCGATCATCTATGTCAGCCTCGGCTATCAGGGCATTTCGCCGGAGGATTCCGAGCGCCTGCTGCTGCGCCCCATCGAAACGCGGCTGAAAAGCCTTGAAGGCGTGAAGGAGATGCGCTCCTCCGCCTTCCAGAGCGGCGGCTTCGTGCTGGTCGAGTTTCAGGCGGGCTACGACTTCTCCAACGCCATCGAGGACGTGCGGGCCAAGGTTGCCGATGCGCGGCGCGAGCTGCCGCAGGGCGCTGACGAACCATCCGTCCACGAGGTCAACATTTCGGAATTCCCGATCCTCGTCGTGACGCTGGCCGGCAATGTGCCGGAGCGGGTTCTTTCTACGGCCGCCCGCGAACTGCGTGACCAGATCGAGGAAATTCCAGGCGTTCTGGAAGGCACGCTGCAGGGCTCGCGCGACGAGCTGGTGGAAGTGCTCATCGATCCGATGAAGCTCTCTTCCTACAATCTTCAGCTCGACCAGATGATCGCCGGTGTCGGCGCGTCCAACAGCCTTGTTGCCGCCGGCTCGCTGGAAGGTCAGGCCGGGCGCTACGCCGTGAAAGTGCCTTCGCTGATCGAAACGGTGGAAGACGTGGCCAATCTGCCCATCGTCTCGAGCCCCGACGCGGTGGTGCGCGCACGCGATCTGGCGGACATTCGCTCCACCTTCAAGGATGCGAGCACCATCACCCGTCTCAATGGCCAGAACGCCATCGCCATTGAGGTCAAGAAGCGCGTCGGCGCAAATCTTGTGGAGACCGTGGACGCTGTGAAGGCCATCGCCACGACGTTCCAGGAAGGCAGCGACGCCAACATCACCGTGTCTTACAGCCAGGACAAATCGGTGATGATCCGCGACATGCTGAAAGACCTGCAGAACCACGTGCTGATCGCCGTGATCCTGGTCTTCATCGTCGTTCTCTACACGCTGTCGGGGCGGGCCTCGCTGCTGATCGGCCTCGCCGTTCCCGCGTCCTTCCTGATGGGCATCTACGCGCTTTCTCTGGGCGGTTTCACCGTCAACATGGTGGTGCTGTTCAGCCTCATTCTGGCCGTGGGCATGCTGGTGGACGACGCCATCATCGTGACCGAATTCGCAGAGCGGCGCATGTCGGAAGGCATGGACAAGGCGCAGGCCTTCGAGCTGGCCGCCAAGCGCATGGCCGGCCCGGTGATCGCCGCCACCATGACCCGCATCGCCGCCTTCTCGCCGCTTCTGTTCTGGCCGGGCATTGTCGGCGAGTTCATGAAATATCTGCCGATCACGCTGATCGTGACGCTGAGCGCTTCGATGATCTATGCGCTGATCTTCACGCCCACGCTCGGCGCGCTCTTCGCCAAGGCGCATGTCGAGGAAGAGGAGAAGCCGGACGGCTGGTATATGGGTCTCGTCAAGCAGGCGGTGCGGTTCCCGAAAACCGTTCTGCTTCTGACCATCGCGCTGCTCGGCGGCATCATTCACTTCTATGGCGAATACGGTGCGGGCATTGAATTCTTCCCCTCCGTCGAACCCGAATACGGCCTGATGTATGTCCACGCGCGGGGCAACATTTCGCTTGAAGAAATGGACCGCCTGACAAGGCCGGCTGAAGAAAAACTGCTCAACTGGCCGGGCATCGAATCCGTCTACACGCGCGTCGGCAAGACACAGGGTGGCGGGCAGGATATCGACGAGGATGTCATCAGCGTCATCCAGTACGAGTTCATCGACTGGCGCGAGCGTGCACCGGCAAGCGAGATTCTCGACGATCTGCGCAAGGAGCTTGCCGGCACGCCGGGCGTCGAGATCGAGGTTCGCGTGCCCGATGCCGGTCCGCCCACCGGACAGCCGATCCAGATCCGCCTTTCGGCTGCCGATCCGGCGCCCCTGAACGATCAGGCTGCGGAAATCGCGCAGGCCATCGCAAAGGTGCCGGGTGTGATCGACATTTCCGACGGCCTGCCCCCGCCCGGCATCGACTGGGCGATCAAGGTGGACCGGGCGAAGGCCGCGCAATATGGCATCAGCCCCGTCTCGGTGGGCACGGTCGTGCAGCTCGTGACCAATGGTCTGAAGCTCTCGGAATACCGCCCTGCCGGCGTCGATGACGCGGTCGACATTCGCCTGCGCCTGCCGGAAGACCGGCGCACGCTTTCGACACTCGACCAGCTGCGCGTGCAGACGGCGCAGGGGCCGGTGCCGATTTCCAACTTCGTGACCCGCGAGCCGGAGCGCGCCACCGGCACGCTCAACCGCATCGACGGCCAGCGCACCATCGTGATCAGCGCCAATGTGGCGAGCGGCTATCAGGTCGCTGCCGTGCAGGCGGAGGTGATCAACGCCCTGAGCGACATGGATCTGGGCGAGAGCCGCTGGAAGCTTGCCGGTTCGAACGAAGAAAGCGAAGAGGCAAGCGCCTTCCTCATGAAGGCGTTCGGCGCGGCGATCTTCCTGATCTTCGTGGTGCTGCTTGCCCAGTTCAACAAGTTCACCAGTGTTTTCCTGGTGCTGATGACCGTGGTGATGGCGACCATCGGCGTGTTCCTTGGCCTGCTCATCACCGGGCAGCCATTCGGCATCGTCATGTCGGGCATCGGCGTCATCGCGCTGGCCGGCGTCGTGGTGAACAACAACATCGTTCTGATCGACACCTATGACCGGTTGCGGCGCGAGGGCTGGAAGAAGCAGGAAGCCATTCTGCAGACCTGCCGCGAGCGTGCGCGCCCGGTGATGCTGACAGCCATCTCCGCCGTTCTGGGCGTTCTGCCCATCGCCTTCGGGCTTGGGCTTGAGCTGTTTCATCAGGAGGTGACCATCGGCGCGCCCTCGACGCAGTGGTGGGTCTCGCTGTCGAGCGCGATTGTCTTCGGCCTGACCTTTGCAACGGCGCTCACGCTGATCGTCACGCCCTCGGCGCTGATGGTGTTCACGCGCGAAACGCTGCCTGCAGGCCATCAGCGCCGGGGCCTCTTTGCACGTCTCTTCCGCCGCCGGAAGAACGAGGAACACGACCCCGCAAACACCGATATGCCCGGAGAGACATTTACGAAAGCCGCCGAATAGGCAGCATCCAGGGCAGACAGACAGACGGGCCGCCATGCACTGAACCGCATGGCAGCCCGTTTGCATTTTCAGGGAACCAGCACGCGCCAAATGCGTTGAATTGCACGGTTTTCAAGAATGCGAGGAGAACATCATGTCGCTTGGGACAATCCTCATTGTCATCCTGATTCTGATCCTGCTGGGGGCCATCCCGGCCTGGCCCTATTCACGCGGCTGGGGTTATGGCCCATCCGGCATACTCGGCCTTCTCCTCGTGATCGTGCTCATCCTGATGTTGATGGGCAGTATCTAGGGTCAGGATTTTCAGGTGTGCGCCGCGATGGTGTCTGCCGAGCGAACGAGCCCCGCCATGGAAAGGACAAGGGCCAGCAGAACCGAAAAGGCGAGGAAGATGGGCGCAAAACCGGTGCGCTCGGCGATGAAGCCGACAAGCGATGGCGCAACCAGCATTCCCGAATAGCCGATCGTGGTGGCCACGCTCATCCCCGCGCCGGGCGAAAGCCCCGGCTGATTGCCGGCGGCGGAAAAGACAATCGGCACCATGTTGGCGATGCCCATGCCGCTCAGCGCGAAGGCGATGATGGCGAGAGACGGCGTGGGCGCAAGCCCCGCCCCCAGCATGCCGATGGTCGCCACGATGCCCGAATAACGCAGCGTGCGCACTGCACCGAAACGGTTGCGCAGCCGGTCGCCGGCAAAGCGCATCACCGCCATGGTTCCCGAAAAAGCCGTGAAGGCGAGGCTTGCCTCGGCAATGCCTGCGCCCATTTCCTGCCGCAGATAGAGGGCCGCCCAGTCGAGCACCGCGCCTTCCGGCAGCATGCAGGTGAGCGCCACCAGGCCCGTCACATAGACCATCGGGTTGCGCGGGAAGCCTGCCCGCGCGCCACCGGCCTGGCCTGCCACCGGACGCGCCTCGACGATCAGAAACGGCAGCATGGCGAGCGCGATCACGAAGGCAAACGCCACGACCATGCCCGCATGCGCCATGTAGCCATAGCGCTCCAGAAGCACGCCGCCGAGGCCTGCGCCGACGAAGCCGCCAAGGCTCCAGAACCCATGCGAAGACGACATGACCGCGCGGCCGAGCGAGCGCTCCACCGCCACGGCATTGGCGTTCATGGAGATGTCCATCGCCCCCAGAAACGCGCCAAAGAACAAAAGGGCCGCCACCATCTGCCAGATCTGCGTGGCAGCCACGAGGCCCGCAAAGGAAAGCGCGCAGACGACGGCGGCAACGCGCAGCACCCGGCGCGAGCCAAGGCGGCCGATCAGATAGCCGCACAGGGGCATGACCGACACCGCGCCACAGCCGAAAACGAGGATCAAAAGGCCAAGCGCCGTTTCACTCAGCTCGAAGCGGGAGGCGACAACGGGGATCTGCGGCGCCCAGCTACCGACCATGAACCCATTGACGAAGAAACAGGCCGCCACGGCCCAGCGCCCGAGGGACGCATTCTGGAAAGACATAACGGGCTCCAAAAGGAAACGGCGCGACAGGAATGAATGCCCTGACCGCGCCGCAGTTAAATCGGTTTAAGAGAGCCCGTCAATCCTCAGGCCCATCAATCCTGAGACCCGGGCAATCCATTGGCTCAGTCGCCATCGCCAAACACGACGAGAAGATCCTTCGCGTCGATCTGGTCGCCCGCCTTGACCAGAACTTCGGCAATCGTGCCATCGCGTTCGGCGTGCAGGGCCGTCTCCATCTTCATGGCCTCGATGGACAGGATCACATCGCCGGACTTCACGGTCTGGCCGGGGCTGACCGCCAGCGTGGAAACCACACCCGGCATGGGAGCGCCCATATGCGCCTCGTTTCCGGCCTCGGCCTTGCGCCGGGCGGCGGCAGCGGATGCGCCATGCGCACGGTCCGGCACCTTGACGCGGCGTGGCTGGCCGTTGAGTTCGAAGAACACTGTGACCATGCCCTTCTCGTCCACGTCGCCCACCGCAAGACAGCGGATGACCAGCGTTTTGCCGCGCTCTATATCGACGAAGATCTCGTCCTCCGGCTGCATGCCGTAGAAATAGACCGGCGTGGGCAGGACGCTTACCGGGCCGTAATCCTCTGCGGCCGCCGCAAAGTCCGTGAAGACCTTGGGATACATGAGCCAGGAAGAGAATTCGAACTCGCTGACCTCGCGGCCGAGCTTCTCTTCGAGCGCCCTGCGATCCTGCTCCAGATCGGCCGGTTCCAGCAGAGAGCCCGGACGAACGGTGATCGGCTCGCTGTTCTTCAGCACCTTTTTCTGCAACGCCCGGGGCCAGCCCGCCGGCGGCTGACCGAGATCGCCATGCAGCATGGAGACGACCGAATCCGGGAAGGCGATATCCTTGTCCGGGCTCTGGACATCAGCGACCGTCAGATCCTGCGAAACCATCATCAGCGCCATGTCGCCCACCACCTTGGAAGATGGCGTCACCTTCACGATGTCACCGAACATCATGTTGACGTCGTGATAGGCGCGGGCGACTTCGTGCCAGCGGGTCTCAAGGCCGAGTGAGCGGGCCTGCTCCTTCAGATTGGTGAACTGGCCACCCGGCATTTCGTGCAGATAGACCTCGGAAGCCGGCCCCTTGAGATCGCTCTCGAAGGCGGCGTACTGGTTACGCACGGCCTCCCAGTAGAAGGAGATGCGGCGCACCCATTCGCGGTCGAGCCCGGTGTCGCGGGCGTCGCCCTTGAGCGCCTCGACGATGGAGCCAAGGCAGGGCTGCGAGGTGTTGCCGGACAAGGCGTCCATGGCCGCATCGACGGCATCGACGCCGCTTTCCACCGCGGCAAGGACGGTGGCGGCGGAAATGCCCGACGTGTCATGCGTGTGGAAGTGCAGCGGCAGATCCGTCGCCTCGCGCAGCGCCTTGAACAGAACGCGCGCCGCGCCCGGCTTCAGGAGGCCGGCCATGTCCTTGATGGCGATGATGTTCGCGCCGGCAGCCTCAAGCTCGCCTGCAAGACCCACATAATATTTGAGGTCATACTTGGCGCGGTCGGGATCCAGCAGATCGCCCGTATAGCAGATCGTGGCCTCACACAGCTTGCCTTCGGAACGCACGGCATCCATCGCCACGCGCATGTTTTCGACCCAGTTGAGGCAGTCGAACACGCGGAAGAGATCGATGCCGCCTTCCGCCGCCTGTTTGACGAAATGCTGCACCACATTGTCGGGATAGTTGGTGTAGCCAACGCCATTGGCCCCGCGCAGGAGCATCTGTAAGAGCAGGTTCGGCGCGCCCTCGCGAATGCGCGACAGACGCTCCCACGGGTCTTCCGTCAGGAAGCGCATGGAGACATCGAAAGTCGCCCCGCCCCAGCACTCCAGCGACAGAAGCTCGGGCAGCGCACGCGCATAGACGCCTGCGATCCGCGCCATGTCGAAGGTGCGCATGCGTGTGGCGAGCAGCGACTGGTGCGCATCGCGCATGGTGGTGTCGGTGACAAGCACCCGCTCCTGTTCGCGCATCCACTTTGCAAAGCCATCCGGCCCCAGCCGGTCGAATGCCTGCCTGGAGCCGTCCGGCACGGGCTGGTCGACATAGGGGACGCTGGGCGCCGCAGCCTCGGCATTGGGCAATGCGCGGCCCCGCGCCTCGGGGTGACCGTTGACGGTGACATCGGCCAGATAGTTCAGGAGCTTTGTCGCGCGGTCCTGCCGCTTCATCTGGGTGAAGAGCTCGGGCGTCTCGTCGATGAAGCGGGTCGTGTAGGAAGCGTCGCGGAATTTCGGGTGGCTGATGATCGCTTCAAGGAAGGTGAGGTTCGTGGCCACGCCACGGATGCGGAACTCACGTAACGCGCGGTCCATGCGCGCAATCGCTTCTTCCGGCGTCGGGGCCCAGGCAGTGACCTTTTCAAGAAGCGGATCGTAGAACCGGGTGATGACCGCGCCCGAATAAGCGGTGCCGCCATCGAGCCGGATGCCGAAGCCGGTCGCGCCGCGATAGGCGGTGATGCGGCCGTAATCGGGGATGAAGTTCTGCTCCGGGTCTTCGGTGGTGATGCGGCACTGCAGGGCGTCGCCATTGAGGCGGATATCAGCCTGTGCCGGCACACCCGACGCCTTGTCGCCGATCTTCTTGCCTTCGAGGATGTGGATCTGCGCCTTGACGATATCGACGCCAGTCACCTCCTCGGTGACCGTGTGCTCGACCTGAATGCGCGGATTGACCTCAATGAAGTAGAACGCGCCGGTGTCGGCATCCATGAGGAACTCGACGGTGCCTGCGCCGATATAGTCGGTCGCCTCGGCGATCTTCAGCGCGTAACCGCACAGCTCGGCGCGCTTCTCATCGTTCAGATAGGGAGCGGGAGCGCGCTCGACGACCTTCTGGTTGCGGCGCTGAATGGAGCAGTCACGCTCAAACAGGTGCACGGCGTTGCCGTGGGTGTCGCCCAGAACCTGCACTTCCACATGGCGGGCGCGCTCGACCAGCTTTTCGAGATAGACCTCGTCCTTGCCGAACGCGGCGCGGGCCTCGCGCTTTGCCTCGGTGACCTCGTTTTCGAGATCGTCGCGGCTGCGGATGACGCGCATGCCACGCCCGCCACCGCCCCAGGATGCCTTGAGCATGACCGGGAAGCCGACCTCTTCAGCCATCTCGGCAACTTTGGCCATGTCATCCGGCAGGGGCTCGGTGGCCGGCACAACCGGCACGCCGACCTCGATGGCCAGATTGCGCGCGGCAACCTTGTTACCCAGGCGGCGCATGGTCTCGGGCTTCGGGCCGATGAAAGTGATGCCGTTTTCCGCACAGGCATCGGCGAATTCGGGACTTTCCGACAGAAGGCCGTAGCCCGGGTGGATGGCGTCCGCGCCGGACAGTTTGGCGACGCGGATCACCTCATCTATGGAAAGATAGCTCTCGATGGGGCCGAGATCACGCTCCAGATGCGGGCCGCGCCCGACCTGATAGGATTCATCCGCCTTGAACCGGTGCAGTGAATATTTGTCCTCTTCGGCCCAGATGGCCACCGTTCGGATGTCGAGTTCATTGGCTGCGCGAAAGACGCGGATGGCGATTTCAGAACGGTTTGCGACGAGGATCTTCTTAATCTGCACTGGCAACGGCTCCAGGGTGGGGAGAGGGAGTGCGGGATTGCCTGACGCGAGCCTCCCCTCCCGCGCCAAAAAGACGCGGTATGATTAGCGTGGACAATGCTGCAGTGCAAACTTTCTTGACGTTGGGAGAGCTGTGCAGGTGCGAAAACACCATATGGCACGTCTGATCCTGGCCAGCTGCGGGCTTGTCTCATCACCCCTGAAACGAAAAACGGCCCGGCATTGCTGCCGGACCGCTCAAACCTCTCGTCAAGCCAGAAGCTTACTGCTCGAGGTAATCGTACTTGCCGCCCTTCCACTCGTAGAAGACGTAACCCGGCAGCGTGACATCGCCCTTGTCGTCGAAGGACAGGTCACCCAGAACGGTGGCGAAGTCGCCTTCGTTGAGTGCGGCCACAACCGGATCGTAATCGGTGGAACCGGCTGCCTCTACGGCTGCCTTCCATGCCTGGATCGCGGCATAGGTGTAGAGCGCGTAGCCTTCAGCCGTCTTGCCGGCGGCAAGCAGCTTGTCAACGACCGGCTTGGCGATCTCGTTCTTGCGCGGATCGGGCGAGAAGGTCATCAGCGTGCCCTCGCCGGCATCGCCGGTGATGGCCCAGTACTCGTCGGTGACGAGCGCGTCACCGGAAACGAGAACGGTGTCCATGCCCTGCTCGCGCATCTGGCGGGCCATGAGGCCGGCTTCGGTGTGGTAGCCGCCCACATAGAGAACGCCAACGCCTTCCTGCTTCAGCTTGGAGACGAGCGCCGTGTAGTCCTTTTCACCGGCGGTGTAGGCTTCGTACAGAGCCGGCTTGCCGCCTGCAGCCTCATAGGCCGCCATGGTGGCGTCTGCGAGACCCTTGCCGTAAGCGGTCTTGTCGTGAACGAAGGCCACCTTCTTGTCGCCGAAGTTCTCTACGAGGAACTTGCCGGCAACATCGCCCTGCTGGTCATCGCGGCCGCAAACGCGGTAGACGCCCGGACCCGGACGGTTGTCGGTGAAGGCCGGGTTGGTGGAGGCCGGCGAAATCTGAATGATGCCTTCCTCGGCATAGACCGACGAAGCCGGGATCGAGGAACCCGAGCAGAAGTGGCCGGCCACGAAGGATACGCCGGAACCGGCGAACTGGTTGGCGACCGCGACAGCCTGCTTGGGATCGCAGGCGTCATCGCCCACTTCCAGCTTCAGCATTTCGCCATTGACGCCACCGGCCTCATTGATGTCGGCCACGGCCTGCTCAGCGCCAGCCTTCATCTGCTCACCGAAGGAGGCGTACTGGCCCGTCATCGGGCCTGCAACGGCGATGGTGATGTCCGCCCATGCGGAACCCGTCATCATCAGGCTGAGTGCAGCGCCAGCCATAAGTGCCTTTTTCATGACTTCTCCCTTTAAAACACCAGAAGTTCCCTTGGCTTTCCGGAAATGGTGTTTGGCTTCCCGGTTTTGCCTATGCGGACCATTGTGCCCGCTTAAACGGCATGAAAACCCAATTCCAAAGAGAAATAAAGGCTTCATGCCGCTTAACCATGAATCCGTCAGCCGGAGCGTTCCCAGCCGAGCGGTCCACTACGCCGATACTGAAAACTATACTGTGTCGCCATCTGGCCAGCGCGGGTGATGCGCTTGCCGACGAAGGCGATGATCAGCAGAACGATCAGATCGACGATGTAATAGTGCAGCGACAGAAGCGTGCCGCTGAACAGAGCGAAATGGATGAAGCGCGTGGCTGCCGTCAGAAGCACGATGTAAAACGCCAGATGCGCATCGGCCTGCCAGGTTCGCGCCATGGCGCGTCCCGTCAGATAGGCGGCGCTCCCTGCCAGAAGAACCGTGACAAAGAAGAACTCCCAGAAAGAGACTTCCCAGATCAGTCCGTTTGCGTGTTCCATCAGTGCCTCCCGCCTTCCAGATAAGCAGCGCGGACTTCTTCCTTCTTGAGAAGTTCTGCGCCCGTGCCGCTCATGGTCACATTGCCGTTGACCATGACATAGCCGCGATGGGCGAGCTTCAGCGCGTGGAACGCGTTCTGCTCGACCAGGAAGACCGTAAGCCCTTCCTTTTCGTTCAGCTCGCGAATGGCGTCGAAGATCTGCTTCACGATCAACGGCGCAAGGCCAAGCGACGGCTCGTCCAGCAGCAGAAGCTTCGGCCGGCTCATCAGCGCGCGGGCAATGGCAAGCATCTGCTGCTCACCACCAGAGAGCGTGCCGCCACGCTGGCTGATACGCTCCTTCAAACGCGGAAACAGCTTGAATACCTTGGCGAGATCCTCGTCGAAGAATTCGGGATCGACGAGTGCGGCCCCCATCTGCAGGTTTTCCATCACCGTCATGCGCGGAAAGATCCGACGCCCTTCCGGCGATTGCGCGATGCCGAGGCTGACGATCTCGTGCGTCGGCATCTGGGTGATGTCGACGCCATCATAGACGATCTGGCCGTTGCGGGCGCGCGGGTCGCCGCAGATGGTCATCATCAGCGTCGACTTGCCGGCGCCATTGGCTCCGATCATCGTGACGATCTCGCCGCGATGCACATCCATGTCGACGCCACGCAGCGCGACGATGTTGCCGTAATAGGTCTCGACGCCACGCACCGAGAGCAAGGGGTTCTTCTGCTCGCTCATGCCTTGCCTCCCTTGCCGGTGGTCTTCTTGCTGGCCGGTTTGGCGCCGCGCTTGCCGGGCACGCTGGAGGGCACAGCGCCCTTGTCAACGCGTTTGGAGAATTCGGTTTCGCCACCCTTGGCGAGAACCCTGGCCTGCTTGACCCACTCCTCCCGTTCGATGCGACCGGGGAAGGCAAGATAGGAACCGACCCACTGCACCTCGGCTTTCTTCCACGCCGCGATCTGGTCGAAGTGCCAGACCCCGAGCGCGTTCAGCTTCTTCTCGCTGGCCGGTCCGATGCCCTTCACGCGGGTGAGGTTGTTGGCCCCGCCCTCGCGCGCCTTCCTGAGGCCGTGCGGCTGGCTGCCGGGGTAGTCTCCGGCATTGGCGATCTTCACCTCACTGGCAGCAGGAGCCGGCTTCGCAGCCTTGCTTTTCGCTGCCGCAGGCTTGGCCGCAGCGGAAGCCTTGGGTGAAGACTTGGCCGTGGCCGCCTTTGCGCCGGAAGCGCCTGCGGCAGAGGCTTTCTTTGTCGATCCAGCCTTTGAGCTCGCCTTCTTCGCCGCCGCCTTCTTTTTGGCTGCGGGCGCGGCTGCATCGCCCGCCTGCTCGTCCTTCGAGACCCTGGCGATATCCTCACGCACCTCCGGCATGTCGATCTCGTCCTCGTCATCGACGCCCAGATAGGCGGCAATGACCTTCGGATCGTTCTTCACGAACTCGGCCGGGCCATCGGAGATCTTCACACCGTAATCCAGCACGATGACATGGTCGGAGATTTCCATCACCACGCCCATGTCATGCTCGATCAGGAGAACCGACACTTTGTGCTCGTCGCGAATGTATTTCAGCAGTTCGTTGAGTTCTGCCGATTCACGCGGGTTGAGGCCGGCTGCCGGCTCATCGAGACACAGAAGCTGCGGCCTCGTGCACATGGCGCGGGCGATTTCCAGTCGGCGCTGCGCGCCATAGGGAAGATCAGCCGCCGGATCGTCTGCGCGATCCACGAGGTTCGTGTGCTCCAGCCAGTAGACCGCCTTGTCGATGGCCTCCTGCTGCGCGTGCTTGTAGCCGGGCAGCCCCAGAATGCCGCCGATCGAGAAACCGGACGCAACCATCAGCGGATTGTGCTGGGCAACGAGCAGGTTTTCCAGAACGGTCATGCCGCCGAACAGGCGGATGTTCTGGAAGGTGCGCGCCACCTTGGCCTTGTGCGAGATCTCGTGATCGGGCATGCGCTCCAGAAGGTAGACCGCGCCGTTGCCGGTGGTCTTCCAGCGCTGGCCGCTATCGGTCAACGCATCCACGTCTTCCTGCTGGCGACCCGGACCGTGACGCATGACGATGCGCCCTTCCGTCGGCTTGTAGAAGCCGGTCACGCAGTTGAAGACCGTGGTCTTGCCCGCTCCGTTCGGGCCGATCAGGGCAGTGATGTCACCCCGGCCGACATTGAAGGAGAGGTCTCCGACGGCCACGAGGCCGCCGAAGCGCATGGTTAGATGTTCGACGCTGAGCACCGGGTCCTTGTCCCAGTTGGGCGTCGCCTGAGCGTTGTTGTTCATGTTCGTCGCCGCGTCCATCAGTGTCCCTCACCCTGAGCCACCATATCGGCGCCAATGCGTTTCTTTTCCTTCAGAGCCACGGACGGTTCGCGGGTCGATATGAGACCACGCGGCTTCCACACCATGATGAGAACCATGGCGAGACCGAAGATCAGCATACGATACTGAACCGGGTCGAAACCCGAACCGAAGATCTGCTGGAGGAACCCGAGATTGCGCAGTAGTTCGATGCCGCCAATCATGACGATGGAGGCGATGACAACGCCGATCTGCGAGCCGAGGCCGCCCAGAACCACGATGGCGAGGATGATCGCCGATTCCAGGAAGGTGAAGCTCTCCGGCGAAATGAAGCCCTGTCGCGTTGCGAAGAAGGACCCGGCGAAGCCACCGAACATGGCGCCGATGGAGAAAGCTGTCAGCTTCGTGTTGCGGGTGTTGATGCCCAGCGAACGGCAGGCGATTTCATCTTCACGCAGCGCCTCCCAGGCGCGCCCGATGGGCAGCCTGCGCAGACGCATGGTCACGAAATTGGTGATCAGCGCGAGAACGAAGATGATGTAGTAGAGGAAGATGAAGCGCTGGATCGGATCGTAGGCGATGCCGAAGAAGTCGGCAAAGCCGCCCTCGCCCCGCTTCAGTTCCAGACCGAAGAAGGTGGGTTTCGGAATGCCCGAAATGCCATCCGGTCCATTGGTGAACTCGTACCAGTTCAACAGCACCACGCGGATGATCTCACCGAAGGCCAGCGTGACGATGGCCAGATAGTCGCCCCGGAGCCTGAGCACGGGGAAACCGAGCACGATGCCCCAGCAGGCGGCGAGAATGCCGGCGAGCGGCAGCGCGAACCAGAAGCCGATGTCGAGATACTGTGCGAGCAGCGCGAAGGAATATGCGCCAACCGCATAGAACGCGACATAGCCGAGGTCGAGCAGACCCGCCAGTCCCACCACGATGTTCAGCCCCCAGCCGAGCATGATGTAGGTCATGATCAGGATCGCCAGATCGATGAACTGACGGTCCTTGTTGGGGAAGAAGGTGATGAAGAAGAAGGGCAGGATCAGCGCGAAAGCGAAAAGCGCCCGCATCATCCATTTGCCGGCGCCGGCGAAGCGGCCATTGCCGGGCATGCTGGAAGCGAATTTCTGCGTGATCGGGCTGTTGGTCTTGAAGACGAACAGATTGAGCAGAAGCCGACCGGCGAAGACGACAAGGATCGAGACGATCCACGCGCCCCAGCGCATCTTGAGATCAAGACCACCGGGCGCGATGTCGGTGCGCACGCCGATGAAGAAGAACCCGAGCACCGCGACCAGGAAGCCGGCGGTGGCCGCATCCTTGACCGAGGCCGCGAAGGAATTCGGGTCGGCCGGCTGCGTGCCGACCGCCTTGTTGGAACCGTTCATCGCCATCAGACCTTCTCCACTTCTGGCTGGCCGAGAAGACCGGAGGGCAGGAAGATCAGCACGATTGCGAGGATCGAGAACGCCGCGACGTCCTTGTACTCGACCGAGAAGTAACCGGACCAGAACACCTCGATGAGGCCGATCAGGAGACCGCCCAGCATGGCGCCCGGCAGCGAGCCGATGCCGCCCAGAACGGCTGCGGTGAAGGCCTTAACCCCGGCGAGGAAGCCGATGTAGAAATCGATCACGCCGTAGAGGAGAAGGAACATCAGGCCGGCCACGGCGGCCAGCGCCGCGCCCATCACGAAGGTCAGCGAAATGGTGCGGTCGACATTGATGCCAAGCAGCGCGGCCATCTTGCGGTCCTGCTCGCAGGCGCGCTGCGCGCGGCCAAGCGAGGTGCGGGTGATGAGAAGCGTGAAGCCCGCCATCAGCACAATGGTCGTCAGAATGATGATGATCTGCATGTAGGAGAGCTGCACGGAAATGCTGTTCGCCCCTCCCTCCATCAGCGTGATACCGCCCTGGATCTGCGGCGGAAGCGGCTTGACGCGCGCGCCCTGCGTGATCTGAACGAAATTCTGCAGCACGATCGACATGCCGATTGCCGTGATCAACGGCGCCAGGCGGAACGAGCCGCGCAGAGGCCGATAGGCAAGACGTTCAACCGTCCACCCCCAGGCGGATGTGAAGATCATCGCCACGATCAGCACAATGAGCAACACCACGGGCAGGAACACGAAGCCGAACACGGTCGTCAGGATCAGGAACATCGCCAGAGCGATGAACGCGCCGATCATGAAGACGTCGCCATGTGCGAAATTGATCATTCCGATGATGCCATAGACCATGGTGTAGCCAATGGCGATCAGCCCATAGATGGAACCCAGCGTCAGCCCGTTAATAAGCTGCTGGACAAAATACTCCATGAGATATGCAACTCCCCTGAAATGTCGCCAGTAAAGCGCATTTCTTATTGTTTCCCCTTAGGTAGTCGTAGTGGAACGACATTCGATTGCAATGTCAAAGTTCCCACGACCGGTTTCAGACCGAGGCCGGTTTTTCCAGCTCTTCTTGACGCGGGAAGCTAGCACTGGACCAATGCAATGTCATCGCATTGAACGGCGCGATTTTGAAAAAATCGGCGGATCGTCCCGGCATTCACCGTTACCGCGCATCATTATTGCAAGTTTGAGACAAAAATGACCGGATAAAATCGTCTGTTTCAAAATGCAAAAACACCCGCACCGGGAACCGATGCGGGTGTCTTCAAAATTGAGCGATAAACGCGAAAAACAGGCTAATTCATCGTCGGAATGACGAATTCTGCGCCTTCTTTGACGCCAGAGGGCCAACGCGAGGTGACCGTTTTCGTCTTCGTGTAGAAGCGGAATGCATCCGGTCCGTGCTGGTTCAAATCGCCGAATGCAGAGGCCTTCCATCCTCCGAAAGTATAATACGCAATCGGCACCGGAATGGGGACATTCACACCCACCATGCCGACATTGACGCGCGCGGCGAAGTCACGGGCGGCATCACCGTCGCGGGTGAAGATGGAAACACCATTGCCGTATTCGTGATCGTTGGGCAGTGCGAGCGCTTCTTCATAAGTATTGGCGCGCACCACGGAGAGGACGGGACCGAAGATCTCTTCCTTGTAGATGCGCATGTCCTTCGTGACATTGTCGAAGAGGCAGCCGCCCATATAGTAGCCGTTTTCATAGCCCTGCATCTTGAAGTCGCGGCCGTCGACGACGAGCTTCGCACCTTCCTCGACGCCGAGATCAACATAGCCCTTCACGCGCTCCAGCGCCTGCTGGGTGACGAGCGGGCCGAAGTCTGCGGCAGCGTCTGTCGACGGACCGACCTTCAGGCTTTCGACGCGCGGAATGAGCTTCTCGATCAGGCGGTCGGCGGTTTCCTGGCCCACCGGAACAGCGACGGAAACGGCCATGCAGCGCTCACCGGCGGAACCATAGCCAGCGCCGATCAGCGCGTCGACCGTCTGGTCCATGTCGGCATCGGGCATGATGATGAGATGGTTCTTCGCGCCGCCAAAGCACTGGGCGCGCTTGCCGTTGGCGGTGGCGCGGCCATAGATGTACTGGGCGATGGGCGTGGAGCCGACAAAGCCGACGGCCTTGATGTCCGGATCGTCGAGGATCGCATCGACGGCTTCCTTGTCGCCATTGACGACATTGAGGATGCCTTCGGGCAGACCGGCCTCAAGGAAGAGCTCCGCAATGCGCATCGGCACACCCGGATCGCGCTCGGACGGCTTCAGGATGAAGGCATTGCCGCAGGCGATGGCCGGAGCAATCTTCCAGAGCGGGATCATGGCCGGGAAGTTAAACGGCGTGATGCCGGCGACGACTCCAAGCGGCTGACGCATGGAATAGACGTCGATGCCGG
Organism: Nitratireductor sp. PBL-C9; assembly: GCF_050877045.1. NCBI lineage: Bacteria > Pseudomonadati > Pseudomonadota > Alphaproteobacteria > Hyphomicrobiales > Phyllobacteriaceae > Nitratireductor > Nitratireductor sp. PBL-C9. Next base: position 40,986 of record NZ_JBPAXW010000009.1, on the reverse strand, counting down.
GGCCTGCGCCTTCGGTGTATTCGCCCTTCATCATGTGCGGCGCGCCGATGCAGACCTCGACCACTTCGAGGCCACGCTGAATATCGCCCTTGGCGTCCGGAATGGTCTTGCCATGCTCGCGGGCGAGCAGTTCTGCCAGCTCGTCATACTCGCGGTGGACCAGCTCGAGGAACTTCATCAGCACGCGCACGCGACGCTGCGGATTGGTGTTCGCCCATCCCGGCTGTGCCGCCTTCGCATTCTCGACAGCGGCGCGCACCTCGGCTGCGCTCGCAAGGGCGACCTTGCCACGCACCGAGCCATCCATAGGCTGCATGACGTCCTGGCTGCGCCCGCTCGTGCCGGCGACGCGCTTGCCGCCGATGAAATGACCGAAATCCTCCATGAGGCTTCTCCCTGATTATGAAGTCGCCGGCATTGTCTTCACTCGACGGCTGTTTGGCAACGCGATGCAAACAGCAACCGTTGTGCAAAAATTAAAGTCGAAATAGGATATACCGTGCAGAAAACGCCTAACCGGGAGGAATGGCATGAACTGGGACGATGTGCGCGTGTTTCTCGCCGTTGCACGGGCCGGCCAGATACTGGGCGCGGCCAAGCGGCTCGGCCTCAATCACGCAACCGTCTCAAGGCGGGTGGCGGCGCTGGAGGATGCGATTGGCGCAAAGCTCTTTCACCGCCTGACGACAGGCACGGAGTTGACGGCGGCGGGCGAGCAGTTGCTGGCAACGGCGGAACGCATGGAAGCCGACATGATCGCCGCGCGCGCCGAGATTGCCGGCGAGAGCGAAGACGTGACCGGCACCGTGCGGATCGGCGCCCCGGACGGTTTTGGCGTTGCCTTTCTTGCGCCCCGGCTGGGCGCGCTGACCGCGCGGCATCCGGGGCTTTCAGTGCAGCTCGTGCCCGTTCCACGTTCGCTCTCGCTTTCGCGCCGCGAGGCCGACATTGCAGTGACCGTGGACCGCCCGACGGAAGGCCGGCTGGTGGCCGCAAAGCTGGTGGACTACACGCTCGGTCTCTATGCTTCGAAAGACTATGCGCAGGCACACGACCTGCCGAAGCAGGCCGCCGATCTCTCCGCCCACAGGCTGGTGGGATATGTGCCCGATCTGGTTTTCAGCCCGACACTGGATTACGCCGCCGAGGTCTCCGAAAACTGGAGAACGGACTTTGCCGTTTCATCGGCCATGGGGCAGGTGGAAGCGGTGCGCGCCGGCGCGGGCATCGGCATTCTGCACACTTTCATCGCGCGCAGGCACGATGACCTTGTGCCGATTGACTGGGCGGGACCGATCCGCCGCAGCTACTGGACCGTCTACCATGAATCCATGCGCCCCACCCGCCGCATTCAGGTGGCGGCAGCCTTCATCAGCGAGCTGGTGGAAAAAGAGCGGCATCTGTTCAGCTAGAGGCAGGTGCTAAGCCGGCGTTTTTATTTCGTTAAAGACTTGTCGCCACAACTGGCGGCCCAACCCGTTCACACTGGAGATTTCGCCATGGCGTCCCGCATTCTCGCAGCCGCAACCGCGCTGGCCCTGACCGCCGCGCCGGCAGCCGCGCTGGCCAACGATCTGCCGCCACCCGCACAGACTGCGGGCGTCGCCATTCCCGATGGCCAGATCGAGAAGGCAGTCGAGGCGCTCGACGCCCTCATCCAGAACGCCATGAAGGAGACCGGCGTGCCGGGTCTCGCGGTTGCCGTGGTGCGCAAGGACGAAGTCCTGTTCGCCAAGGGCTATGGCGTGCGCAAGGCAGGCGAGGAAGCAGCCGTCGACACCGACACGGCGTTCCAGCTTGCCTCGCTGTCCAAATCCGTTGGCGCGACCGTGGTGGCGCAACAGGTGGGCGAAGGCGTGGTCGACTGGAACACGCCGATGGCCGACATCCTGCCCTGGTTCAAGCTTTCCAATCCCGACAGCACGGCGCTCCTGACCGTTGGCGATCTTTACGCGCACCGCTCGGGCCTGCCCGACCATGCGGGCGATGATCTCGAAGATCTGGGCTTTCCGCGCCAGGTCATCCTGGAACAGCTCCGGCATCTGAAAGTCGGCGCGTTCCGCCTGCAATACGCCTATACGAATTTCGGCCTGACGGCTGCGGCAGAGGCCGTGGCGGGCGTGGCCGGCAAGGACTGGGCAACGCTCAGCGACGATGCCATCTACAAGCCGCTCGGCATGGAGAGCACCTCCTCCCGGCTGAAGGATTTTCTGGCGCGCGACAACCGCGCCCATGGCCACATGCGCGAGGGCGATGCGTGGGAGGTGCTTTTCCAGCGTGATCCCGACGCGCAGTCGCCGGCGGGCGGTGTGAGCGCCAGCGTGAACGACATGGCGAAATGGCTGCGCATGGTGCTCGGCAATGGCGAATATGACGGTCGCAGCATTGTCGACGCCGAGGCTCTCCTGCCGGCTCTCAGCCCGCAGGTGGTTTCCGGCAAGCCCGCGACACCCGCCGCACGCGCCAGCTTTTACGGTTACGGTTTTGGTGTCGGCGTTTCGCCGGCAGGGCGTGTCATGATCAGCCATTCGGGCGCTTTTGCCCTCGGTGCGGCAACCAATTTCATCATGATCCCTTCCGCCGATATCGGCATCGTGGTCCTGACCAATGCGCAGCCCATCGGCCTGGCTGAAGGCATCTCCATGAGCTTCATGGATCTGGTGCAGTTTGGCGAGATGCAGCGCGACTGGCTTGCCATGTATCCCATCGCCTTCGCGCCGATGCTGGCGCCGTTTGGCGAACTTGCGGGACAGAAAGCGCCTGAAGACGCAAAGCCCGCGCGCGAACACGCCGCCTACACCGGCACGTTCGCCAATGACTATTTCGGCAACCTCATTGTCGAGGAAGACAAGGACGGCCTCGTCATGAAGGTGGAAGGCACGTCCAGCACCTTCCCGCTGGAGCACTGGACGGGCGATGCGTTCACTTTCCGCCCGCGCAACGAGAACGCCATGGCGGGCTCCGTCTCGGCCGTCACGTTCAGCATGGACGGCGATCTGGCCAAAGAGGTCCGCGTGGAGTATTTCGACCAGTTGAAGGACGGCACGTTCGTTCGGAAGTAGATCCGACGACGCTGCCGCCGGTTAGAGGAAGCGCCGGGCCCGTGGCCCGGTGCAGAAGAAGGCACGATATGACCGACAGCAATGACGACTATGTATATGACGACGTGACCGGCGAATGGATGCCGGCCTCGGAAATGGCCGCTCTTGAAGCACAGCGCGGCGCGGTCGTCGACGCGGAAGGAAACCCGCTGGCGGACGGCGATTCCGTGACGCTGATCAAGGATCTGAAGGTGAAGGGCGCAGGCCAGACGCTGAAGCGCGGCACCGTGATCAAGACGATCCGCCTGACGGACAACAAGGAAGAGATCGACTGCCGCCACGAAGGCATCAAGGGTCTCGTTCTTCGCACGGAATTCGTGCGCAAGCGCTGAAGCACTCGACCGTCGGATCGAACTCCGGAAGCGCAAAATGCGCAGGGTCTACAATCTGGAACAAGAACAGGCGGCTGCAGAAATGCGCCGCCTGCCTTCTTTCGTCAGACGAAAGGCTTTGCCGGATCGAAGCGGCGCGGCAGGAGGCGCTGCAGATAGGCGAGGCCTTCGTCGGAAAGACGGTTCTCATCCGGCTTGAGATAGCTCTCGGGCATGTGGCGGGTCTTGCCGGCGACGGCATCGAGATCGACCAGACGGCAGACCGTCTTTTCGCCATCGAACTGCAGGGCGACAGAGCCATCGCCCTGTTCCACGGAGCCAACGGCAAATGCACCGGCCTCGAAGGCTTCGCGCGCATCGGTTTCGCTGATCGTGGCGATGTTGCCGCGCGGCAGATAGCCGAACGTGTCGACACGGGCGCGCTGACCGGCGAGATCCTCGGCAAGAATGCGCTCGATGGCCTGACCGAGATCGCTGCCCGAGAGCTTGAGATTGCCGTGCGCATCGCGCTCCTGCATTTCGGCAGGCACCAGCGTTTCGATGAGCGAGTGGCCATCGGCGTCCGAAACGCCTTCCGACATGGCGACGACACAGCGGCCATGGCGGGCGACCGTGGCCTTGACGTCTTCGATGAAACGACCGCGCTCGAAGGCGCGCTCGGGTACATAGACGAGATGCGGACCGCTCTCCTCATCCAGCGCCCATGCAGCGGCGGCAGCCGTGAGAAAGCCCGCATGGCGGCCCATGACGATGCCCACATAGACACCCGGCAGGGCGCGGAAATCCAGATCGACGCTCAGGAACGCGCCGGCCACCATTTCACCGGCGGAGATGAAGCCCGGCGTGTGATCGTTTTCCATCAGATCATTGTCGATGGTCTTGGGAGCATGCATGAAGGTCATGCCGCCGCCCGATGCATCGCGCAGGATGGCCTGGGTGCCGGACGTGTCATTGCCGCCAATGTTGATGAAGGCGTCCGCGCTGACGGCTTTCAGCCCCTTCATGATCTCTTCGCAATAGGCCGCATTCGGCTTGTCGCGGGTGGAGCCCAGCGCAGCACTTGGCGTGGCGGCAATGCGCCGAAGCTCGGTCTCAGAGAGATCGGACAAAGTGACGAAGCGTCCATCGCGAATGCCGCGCACGCCGTGCAGCGCACCGAGCACACGACAGCCGGGATAGCGCTTCATGGCTTCCAGCGTTGCGCCAACGACGGTCTGGTTGATGACGGCGGTGGGACCGCCGCCCTGGGCGATGACGAAGGTTTCGGCCATGGCTTGCGCCCTTTCCTTGGAATGAGGTTCTGGCATTCATGACATGACGGGCGCGGCGCTGAAAGAGCTGCCGCGCCCGTCATCTCGTTGATCCGTGCATTTGTGCGTCCGTATGGACGCAAAGCGGTCTAATTCATTGTCTTACGCAATTCCGGACGGAAAACCGGTTCCCGCTTTTCCTGGATTTGCTTTAGCGGAACAGCATGACCGGGATTTTGCAGGAGCGCAGCATCTCGGTCGTGGTCGAGCCGATGATCAGGCTGCGGATGCGCGAATGGCCATAGGCTCCCATCACCAGAAGGCCGAAATTTTCGCTCTCGACGCGCTCGGAGATGACGGTTTCGGGCTGACCCGCCACGACCTCGCTCTGCACCGCGACACCGGCACCGCGCAGAACGGCCTCGGCTTCTGCAAGACGGTTGCGCGCCTCGGTGTTGTCGGTTCCGACCATCAGAAGCTTGACGGTGAGCCCCGCAAACAGCGGCGAGCGGGAAATGGCGTCGACCGCCTTGATGCTGCTCGCACCGCCATCATAGGCGACGAGCACCTTTTCGATGGGCTTGAAGGCGCGGGCCGCGACGAAGACCGGCTTGTGACTTGCGCGAACGACACGCTCGAGATTGGAGCCCAGATGCAGCTTGGCGAAATCCGCCGCCTCACCGCGCTTGCCGATGACCAGAAGGTCGGAATCGGCCTCAACCTCGGCGACCGTGTCGACCACATCGCCATGGCGCAGACGACCCGACACAGCCTCGACGCCTGCGGCGCGCACGGCGGCTTCACCGTCTTCGAGGATGGCGCGGCCACGCTTCATGGCGAGACGCGCGCGCTGCTCATCAAGCTCTGAGAGCTCCTTGAGCAGCGAAGAACGCGCGCCGAGCGCGATGTTGCCCGACAGATCGGACGGCGCGCTGCCGGTTTCGTGCCGGCCCAGCAGGTGAAGAAGCTCCACGGAGGCATCGAGCCGTCCGGCGATCCAGGCTGCGTGTTGGCACACGCTCTGCGAATAGATGGAGCCGTCGATGAATGCAGTGATCTTTGACATCTCTACCTCCTAATGCCCCATCAGTTTTTCAAGCGCACCCGGCTTGTCGTGGATGCCGAGCTTGTCAACGATGGTCTCGCTCGCCCGGTTCATGCCGACAAGTTCGACCTCTGCGCCGTCACGGCGGAATTTGAGCACGATCATGTCGAGCGCGCCAACACTGGAAATGTCCCAGATGTGCGCGTGAGAGACATCAATGACGACCTTGTCCAGCGCTTCTTTGAAATCGAAGGCGGCGTTGAAGTCTTCCACCGAAGCGAAGAAGAGCTGGCCCTCAACCCGATAGGTGCGCTGACGTCCGTCTTCCGACAGGGTGGAGGTGACACGGAAGATCTGCGCGATCTTGGCGGCAAAGAAGATGCCGGAGAGCAGGACGCCGACCAGAACGCCGATCGCCAGATTGTGCGTGAAGACCACGCAGACCACGGTGGCGACCATGACCACGGAAGACGACAGCGGATGCTCGCGCAAATTCTTGATCGACGACCAGGAGAACGTGCCGATGGACACCATGATCATGATGGCGACGAGCGCCGGCATGGGGATCTGGCGCACCCAGTCGCCCAGGATCACGATCATGAACAGGAGAAGCACGCCGGCCGCAAAGCAGGAAAGACGCCCGCGACCGCCGGATTTCACATTGATCATGGACTGGCCGATCATGGCGCAGCCAGCCATGCCGCCGATGAAGCCGGTCGCCGTGTTGGCAAGGCCCTGGCCGATGCACTCCTGGTTCTTGTCGCTTGGCGTGTCGGTGAGTTCATCCACCAGCGAGGCGGTCATCAGCGATTCCAGCAGACCCACGGCAGCCACGGCTGCCGAATAGGGCAGGATGATCTGCAGCGTTTCCAGATTGAGCGGGATGTCCGGCAGCAGGAAGACCGGCAGCGTGGAGGGCAGTTCGCCCATGTCCCCAACCGTGCGCACGTCGAGACCGAAGCCGATGGAAAGCGCCGTCAGCACGATGATGCAGATGAGCGGCGACGGCACGGCCTTGGTGATGCGCGGGAACAGATAGATGATGGCAAGACCGGCTGCGACCATCACATAGGTGAGGTTCGGCACGCCGATCAGCTCGGGCAGCTGCGCCATGAAGATGAGAATGGCCAGCGCGTTGACGAAGCCGGTCATGACCGAACGCGACACGAAGCGCATCAGATAACCGAGCTTGAGCAGGCCCGCGCCGATCTGCAAAAGGCCGGCCAGAACTGTGGCGGCAAGCAGATATTGCAGGCCGTGATCCCTGACCAGCGTGACCATGAGCACGGCAGTTGCAGCCGTGGCGGCCGAGATCATGCCCGGGCGGCCACCGGCAATTGCGGTGATGACGGCGATGGAAAAGGAGGCGTAGAGCCCGACCTTGGGATCGACACCGGCAATGATGGAGAAAGCGATGGCTTCGGGAATGAGCGCCAGAGCGACGACCAGCCCGGAAAGGAGATCGGCCCGGACATTGCCGAACCACTCTTCGCGGTAATGGGAAAGAGAGAACATTGAACCTTCAGAAAACATGACTTCCCAGCCACCGTCAGTCTTCTGCGGCCGGGCAAGACAGGAACTATCAAGGTTGCGCCGGCGGATCAGCGGCCGGCAGAGCCACCCGGAATTTCACCGGGTCCAGAGCGGATGCGCGGTGTTTAACCCGATTTCTTTCCGCAGCGCAACATTCTTGATTCTCTGAAGGAAAGCCCCGTCAGTCCGGTTTCTTGCGGGGCTTCTTCTTGCCGCCGGCGGGCTTGCCGAATTTCGGCTTGCCGGGTTTGCCGTCCTTCTTGGCCCATGGCTTGGCGTCGTCACGCCACTCGCCGCCACCGCCCTTGCGATGCGGCTTGCCGGCCGGCCTGCGTTTTGCGCCGAAGGGCTTTGGCCCGTTGCGCGGCGCAAACTCCGGAACGCCATCGAGCTGCACCACGCGGATGCTGCGCTCCAGAAGCGCGTCCGGACCGATGGTCGACAGGAAACGCTGCACGCAGGCAGCGTCAAGTTCCACATAGGTCTCGTCCTGCTGCATCTTGATCGCGCCGATCTCACTCTTGGTGAGTTCGCCGGCACGGCACAAAAGCGGGATGAGCCAGCGCGGCTCGGCATTCTGCTTGCGTCCGACGGACAGCGAGAACCAGGTGCTCTGGTCGAAGTCCTCACGGCGCGGCTTGCGCTCTTCACGCGCGCTGCCTGAATCGAAGATTGTGACTTCTGTTACATCTTCAGGCGCGGAAAGCTTGCCGCGATGAAGGCGCACGAAAGCCGCCGCCACCTGCTCCGCGCCATGTTTGGCGAGCAGCGCCTCGACGAACTCGGTCTCGTTTTCCTGAATCGGCTCATCAAGGTTCGGATCGGCCATGAGACGTTCGTCGTCGCGGCGCAGAACCTCTTCAGCGGAGGGCGGGCTGCCCCATTCGAGGCGCACCTTGGCGTCGCGCAGAAGGCGCTCGGCGCGGCGGCGGCCATTGGGGGCAACGATGAGCGCGCTGACGCCCTTGCGCCCGGCGCGGCCGGTGCGGCCACTGCGGTGCAGAAGCGTTTCGGTGTTGGTGGGCAGGTCGGCGTGAACCACCAGCTCCAGATTGGGCAGATCGATGCCACGGGCGGCAACATCCGTCGCCACGCAGACGCGGGCGCGTCCGTCGCGCATGGCCTGCAGCGCATGGGTGCGCTCGCTCTGGCTCAGCTCACCCGACAGGGCGACGACCGAGAAGCCGCGATTGTTGAAGCGCGCGGTCAGATGATTGACGGTGGCGCGCGTGTTGCAGAACACCAGTGCGTTGCGCGCCTCATAATAGCGCAGCACGTTGATGATGGCGTTCTCGCGCTCCTGCGGCACGGCCAGGAAGCCACGATAATCGATATCGACATGCTGCCTCTGCTCGGCGGCGGTGGTGATGCGCACCGCATCGCGCTGATAGTTCTTCGCCAGATTGGCGATGGTGCGCGAAACAGTGGCCGAGAACATCAGCGTGCGACGCTCGGCGGGGGCTGCGTCGAGAATGAACTCCAGATCTTCGCGGAAGCCGAGATCGAGCATCTCGTCGGCCTCGTCCAGCACGACGGCGCGCAGATCCGACATGTCCAGCGCATTGCGGCGGATATGGTCGCACAGGCGACCCGGCGTACCGACGACGATATGCGCACCGCGCTCAAGCGCACGGCGCTCGGTGCGGATGTCCATGCCGCCGACACAGGAAGCGATGACCGCGCCGGTCTCGGCGTAAAGCCATTCAAGCTCGCGCTTGACCTGAAGCGCCAGTTCGCGGGTCGGCGCGACGGCGAGACCGAGCGGGGCGGCAGCGCGATCAAAGCGCTCCCCGCCATCGAGCAGGCTGGGCGCCAGCGCGATGCCGAAGGCGACGGTCTTGCCGGAGCCGGTCTGTGCGGAAACGAGCGCATCCGCACCAGCGGGCTCCAGTTCCAGCACAGCCTTCTGCACCTGGGTCAATTCGGTATAGCCGCGTTTATCCAACGCCCGGCCAAGCGCCGGCACAATGCCTTCGAACTCGGTCATTCATCTTCTTTCGGAAATGAGCGCGCTCTAAGAGATCATCTGATGCAGATAGCCTGGCGGGCGCGCAGCGCGGCCATTCTGCCAACGCTTTTGCGCCGTACTACGCGCGTCGAAGACAAATGTACAGCGGTGAAGGGAGGATTTCGCGCGGTTACCGAACCTTCCGCGCTACTTCACCACCTCGCCGTCTTCCTTGGTGAAGGATTTCACCGCGTCTTCCGGCAGGAGTTCCAGCACGGTTTCAGACGGGCGGCAGAGCTTCGTCCCAAGCGGGGTTTCAACGATGGGACGGTTCATCAGGATCGGGTGTTCGACCATGAAATCGATCAGTTCGTCATCGCTCCACTTGTCTTCGCCAAGGCCAAGCTCGTCATAGGGCGTGCCCTTCTGGCGCAGGATCGCGCGCGGCGACACGCCCATGGCGGCGATCAGCGACACCAGCTTTTCACGGCCGGGCGGCGTCTTGAGATATTCGATCACCACCGGCTCTTCACCGGCTTCGCGAAGCATGGCCAGCACGTTGCGCGAGGTGCCGCATTTGGGGTTGTGATAGATCGTTGCGGTCATTGTTTCCTCGCTCAGCTTTTGGGGAACCAGTCCTGGGTGCGGTTGGCAAAGGCGACCAGCGACAACATCACCGGAACCTCGACCAGCACGCCCACCACCGTGGCAAGTGCGGCGCCGGAATTCAAGCCGAACAGGCTGATGGCCACAGCCACCGCAAGTTCGAAGAAGTTCGACGTGCCGATGAGGGCGCAGGGCGCGGCGACATTGAACGGCACTTTCCAGATGCGGGCCGCGAAATAGGTCAGGAAGAAGATGCCATAGGACTGGATCAGAAGCGGCACCGCGATCAGCACGATCAGAATGGGCCGTTCAACGATGACATGGCCCTGAAAGCCGAACAGCAGAACCACGGTGACCAGAAGGCCGATCACGGAAACGGGTTTCAGCGACGCGGTGAAGCTTGAGACCGCCTTTTCAGCCTCTGCGCCAGAGGCGCGGCCGGTCAGCCATTTGCGCGTCAGGGCGCCGGCGACCAGTGGAATGACCACATAGAGGCCTGTGGCCAGAAGCAGCGTCTCCCATGGCACGACGATGTCCGTCACGCCGAGCAACAGGGCGACGATGGGCGCGAAGGCGAAGATCATCACCACATCGTTGAGCGACACCTGCACCAGCGTGTAGGTGGCGTCGCCGCGGGTGAGCTGGCTCCACACGAAGACCATGGCCGTGCAGGGCGCTGCGCCCAGAAGGATCAGGCCCGCAATGTATTGCTGCGCATCGGCGGGCTCGATCCACGGGGCAAAGACATATTCGAAGAACAGGACGCCGAGCGCGGCCATGGTGAAGGGCTTGACGAGCCAGTTGACGAAGAGCGTCAGAACGAGGCCCTTCGGCCGGTCGCCAATGTGGCTGAGGCTCGCAAAATCGACATTGACCATCATCGGGAAGACCATGGCCCAGATAAGCACGGCAACGACCAGATTGACCGAGGCGTATTCAAGCCCGGCAAGAAAGCCGAACAGGCCGGGCATCAGATTGCCGAGCGCGATGCCAGCAATGATGCAGAGCGCCACCCAGACGGAAAGATATTTTTCGAAGAAGCCGATCCCGCCAGCCGGTTTGCCCGCGCGGTCCAGGGTTTGGTCAGTCATGGTTCGTGGATCCTATTGGGAATGCGCCGGGGTGCGGCCGATATCATCAAGGCGGCGCTGCAGAGAAAGCCGATCGAGCGAGGCGAGCGGCAGCGCCGTGAAAATGGAAATGCGGTTGTTGAGCATGCGATAGGCATCGGCAAAGGCGAGATGCTTCTCAGCCTCGGTGCCGGTGGCTGCCGCCGGGTCCGGCAAGCCCCAGTGCGCCGTCATCGGCTGGCCCGGCCAGACCGGACAGGCCTCCTCGGCGGCGCTATCGCACAGGGTGAAGACGAAATCCAGCTTCGGCGCATCGGGCGTTGCGAACTCGTCCCAGTCCTTCGAGCGCGCGAAGGAAACGTCATGGTTCATGTGCTCCAGCAGTTCCAGCGCATAGGGATGCACCGCACCCCTGGGCTGTGAGCCTGCCGAATAGGCCTTGAAGCGGCCTGCGCCAACCCGGTTCAGGACCGCTTCCGCAAGGATCGAGCGGGCCGAGTTCCCGGTGCACAGGAAAAGCACGTTGAAGGGCTGATCACGCATGGTCTTGCCTCCTAGCAATGGCAGGTCGCCGCCTCGATGGCGGGGCGGCAGAGATCCGGATTTCCGTTGCAGCAGTCTTCCATGAGAAAGGACAGGAGATCGCGGAAACCGGTCATGTCCGCCTTGTAGCGAATGACCCGCCCTTCCCGCTCCGCGCGGATCATGCCGGACTGAGCCAAAACCTTGAGATGGGTGGAGGCGGTGTTCTGCACCACGCCCAGCCGCGCTGCGACCTCGCCCGCCGGCAGACCTTCAGGCCCGGTCCGAACAAGCAGACGAAACACGTCGAGACGGGTTTCCTGCCCAAGAGCAGCAAGTGCGTCGATGGCCTCTGACTTTTGCATTATCCAAATATCCGGATTTATCGATATTATGGATTGGCTTTTGTCATGGCTGATGCGTGAGGTCAAGGGGTGACGGGTTGGGGAGCAGGAGGTTTGCTTGCTGGCGATGTGAAGGGTGACCTGCCTGACAGTCGGCTGGCTTTCTCAACGGACCTGTCCACAAAACATGCGGCTAAAGCAGCGCGAGGCTGTGTAACTGCGCGCGGCGCATATGCCCCCTTCTCCCCGTTCACGGGGAGAAGGTGAGGATGAGGGGCCAGCGCACGGGCTCAAAGAAGAAGAAGCTTCAATGCAGACAGAGGGCCGACTGAAGCCGGTGCACGCCCCTCATCCCTGCCGACACCTTCTCCCCGTACACGGGGAGAAGGAAGCGTTGCTGTTGTTCGGCGCCAAGCGCCCCCGTCCTTCGACAGGCTCAGGATGAGGGCTGTTGAGTTGATGACGCCCGCAAACAACCGTTCGGAATGAACCACACCGCAAGCCCGGTAGTCCTCATCCTGAGCCTGTCGAAGGACGGGGGCGCTTGGCTCAACCCTCGCAACCGCCGCGCTTCTGCAACGTCTCACTGCCGGGTTTGAGCCCGGCGCACGCCCCTCATCCGCCTACCGGCACTTTCTCCCCGTTCACGGGGAGAAGGAAGCGTTGCTGTTGTTCAGCGCCAAGCGCCCCCGTCCTTCGACAAGCTCAGGATGAGGGCTGTTGAGTTGATGACGCCCGTAAATAAAACAGTTCGGAATAAACCACACCGCAAGCCCGGTGGTCCTCATCCTGAGCCTGTCGAAGGACGGGGCGCTTGGCGCTGCCTCGCAACCGCCGCGCTTCTGCAACGTCTCACTGCCGGGTTTGAGCCCGGCGCACACCCCTCATCCGCCTGCCGGCACCTTCTCCCCGCACGCGGGGAGAAGGAAGCGTTGCTGTTGTTCGGTGCCAAGCGCCCTCGCCCTTCGACAAGCTCAGGATGAGGGCTGTTGAGTTGATGACGCCCGTAAATAACCGTTCGGAATGAACCACACCGCAAGCCCGGTAGTCCTTATCCTGAGCTTGTCGAAGGACGGGGCGCTTGGCGCTGCCCTCGCAACCGCCGCGCTTCTGCAACGTCTCACTGCCGGATTTGAGCGCCGGCGCACGCCCCTCATCCCTGCCGGGACATTCTCCCCGCAGGTCGAGACAAGGAGGATATCAGTCATGCTGGCAGTACAGCAGACGAGGACTTAGCCGACGAAGGCGCGTTCGACGACGAAATCGGCCGGCTCGGCGTTGGAGCCTTCCTTGAGGCCCGCCTTCTCGGTCAGCGCCTTGACGTCCTTCAGCATCTCCATCGAACCGCAGATCATCACGCGATCGTTTTCGCGGTTGAAAGGTTCGGTGCCGAGCGCCTTGAACAACTCGCCATTCTCGATCAGCGTCGTGATGCGGCCCATGACAGGCGAGGTCTCGCGCGTGGTGGAGGTGAAATGCGTCAGACGTCCCTCGACCAGCTCACCGATCAGCGGATCGTCCTTGAGCGCAGCCACCAGTTCCTTGCCATATTCCAGCTCCGCCACTTCGCGGCAGGTATGGGTCAGGATGATGTTCTCGAACTTGTCATAGGTCTCCGGATCGCGGATCAGGCTTGCGAAAGGCGCAATGCCCGTGCCGGTGGAGATCATGTAGAGGTTTTTCGCCGGCGTCAGCGCATCGTTGACCAGCGTGCCGGTGGACTTCTGGCGCATCAGCACCGTGTCGCCCGGCTGGATCTTCTGCAGGTGCTGGGTCAGCGGACCATCCGGCACCTTGATGGAGAAGAATTCAATCTCTTCATCCCAGTTGGGGCTGGCGATGGAATAGGCGCGGAACACCGGCTTGGCGGCATTGGGAAGACCGATCATCACGAACTCGCCGGAGCGGAAACGGAAGCTCTGCGGCCGCGTGATGCGGAACGAGAACAGCTTGTCCGTGTAGTGTTTCACCGACGTCACGCGTTCGGCATAACAGCCGGCGGGAATCGGGAATTCGGTTGTCTTTTCGGCCTCGGCCTCGCGGAGCGCAGCGCTGTCCATCGGTACTTTCCTCGTTCGGTCGGAAGTCTCTATGCCTGTTTCGGGTGCGGATGCAAACTCAAATCACGGCATTAATGGCGGCTCTTGCCTGCCGAGATTATTAGTATACAAATGAATTTGACGTCAAGTTTCCAGCGTTCGACACCTATTTCATATCGTCGGGTCAAAAAAGGTTTCGCATTCCGGATTTTCCCAATGGTTGAGAAAAATGGCATCAATTCGGGTTCTGTGGTCGCCGGCATCGATGTGGGCGGCACGTTCACTGACCTGATCCTGATCGACACACGTTCAGGCAGCGATATGGGCCCCCGGGTGCGTGTCGCCAAGACCCCGACCACCATCGAGAACCAGGCCTTCGGCGTCGTCAACGCCATTCGGGAGACGGGCGTACCGGCCTCCGAAATCGGCCTGATCGTGCACGGCACGACCACCACGACCAATGCGGTTCTGGAGCGACAGCTTGCGCGAACCGGCATGATCACCACCGCCGGTTTCCGCGACATCATCGAGCTTGGCCGCCGCACGCGGCCGCAGGCCTATGGCATGACGGGCACGTTCAAACCCGTTGTGCCGCGCAATCTGCGGCTGGAGGTGGGCGAGCGCATGGACGCTGCCGGCAATGTGCTCACCCCGCTCGACGAGGAGGGCGTGCGCGAAGCGGTCAAGGCGCTGCTCGATGCGGGCTGCGTTTCGCTGGTGATCCATTTCCTGCATGCCTATGCGAACCCGGCGCATGAGAAGCGCGCAGCCGAAATCGCCGCCGAACTCTGGCCCAACGATTACATCACCACTGGACACGCCCTGCTCTCGGAAGCGCGCGAATTCGAACGCGGCGTGACCGCCGCCGTCAACGCCTCGGTGCAGCCGATCCTCGAACGCTATGTCGCCCGGCTTTCGAATGAGCTGCGAGGCCTCGGCTATGCGCGCGACTTCCTGGTGATGAACGGCAATGGCGGCATGATCTCCGCCGCCCATGTGGCCCGCGAAGCGGCCAAGACGGTGATGTCCGGCCCGGCCTCCGGCGTAATGGCCGCCGCCTTCACCGCGCGGCGAGCGGGCGTCGACAATCTCATCACCTACGACATGGGCGGGACGTCCACAGACGTGGCGCTGGTGCGCGGCGCACGGCCCGCGGTCTCCAACGAGATCGAGGTGGAATACGCGATGCCGATCCACGTGCCCATGGTGGACGTGCATACGGTGGGCGCGGGCGGCGGCTCAATCGCGCGCGTCAACGATGCGGGGCTTCTGGAAGTGGGACCGCAGAGCGCGGGCGCAAAACCCGGCCCGATCTGCTATGGCCGTGGCGGCGTGGAGCCGACCATTTCCGACGCCAATCTTCTTCTGGGCAGGCTGAAC
The DNA here is from genome assembly GCF_050877045.1 of Nitratireductor sp. PBL-C9. Classification (NCBI taxonomy): domain Bacteria; kingdom Pseudomonadati; phylum Pseudomonadota; class Alphaproteobacteria; order Hyphomicrobiales; family Phyllobacteriaceae; genus Nitratireductor; species Nitratireductor sp. PBL-C9. The sequence goes on along the minus strand of NZ_JBPAXW010000009.1, from coordinate 25,816 downwards.
CCCAAAAAGCTGCTCTCGGTCGACAATCCGGTTTCCGTTGCCGATGTCGAAGAAATCTTTGCCGAGAAACTCGGGTTTGATCTCGGCCTTTCAGGCGTGGAAGCAGCCGGTGCGGTGCTGAAAATCGCCAACATCAAGATGGCCGGCGCGATCCGCATGGTGTCGCTCGGCAAGGGACACGACCCGCGCGACTTTGCGCTGTTCGCTTTCGGCGGCGCGGGACCGTTGCACGCGGCAGCGCTTGCCCGTGAACTGGGCATTCCGCGCGTGATGGTGCCGGCGCGCCCCGGCATCACCAATGCGCTTGGCTGCGTGGTGGCTGATCTGCGGCACGATTTCGTGCGCACGGTAAACCGCCCTGTCGCAAGCCTCGATGTGGCGCTGGTCAGAAGCGTGCTGGATGAACAGCGCGCCGAGGGCGAAGCGCTGATCGCGCAGGAGACCGTTCAGCCGGAGCGCATCGAATGCGTGCACACGGCGGACATGCAGTTTGTCGGCCAGACGCACCTCATCAACGTGCCACTGCCCGGCCCCGAAATAGACCGCGACAGGCTGCAGGCGCTCTTCGAGGACGCCTATTACAAACGCTTCAAGGTGCGCCTGCCCGAGATCCGCGCCAATCTCGTCAATCTCAACACGTCCGTGATCGGTGTGCGGGCGGATATCGATCTCGCCAGTCTGATCGATCCGGCCGGGCGCGTGGCCACACTTGCCGACGCGCTGAGCGAAACGCGACGGGTCTGGTTTTCGGGTGCCTGGCATGACACCCCGGTCTATGCCCGCGAAAAGCTGCCGCTCGATGCGGTGATCGAGGGACCGGCGATCCTCGAACAGCTCGACACGACAACGGTGATCGAACCCGGAGACCGGGCGGCATCCGATGCGGATGGGAACATCATCATCACGGTGGGAGCAAGCTGATGAACGCCGCGCCTGCCCCTCATCCGCCTGCCGGCACCTTCTCCCCGCCTGCGGGGAGAAGGGCGATGGCTGCAACGCCGATGAAAGCCTCCTTCTCCCCGCAGGCGGGGAGAAGGTCCCGGCAGGGAGATGAGGGGCGTGGCGGCAACGCAAAAGAGAGGCACGGATGACCGACACGAACACCCCCGCCCTCGACGCCATCACGCTTTCGGTCATTCAGGCCGCGCTCCAGCAGGTTTGCGACGAGATGGACCTGACCTTCTCACGCGCCGCCTTCTCTCCCGTCATCGCCGAGGCAAACGACCGTTCGGATGGCATCTACGCCGCCGAAGACGGCGCGCTGATCGCGCAGGGCTCGGCCGGGCTGCCGGTCTTTGTCGGCGTGATGCAGTATTCCACGCGCACGCTCATCGAGCGCATCGCGGGCGGTGAGACGGCAGCGCCCGAACCCGGCGACATCTACATCGTCAACGACCCCTATCTGGGCGGCACGCATCTCATGGATGTGCGCTTCGCCATGCCCGTGTGGCGCGATGGCGGTATCTTCTGCTGGCTCTCCAACACCGGCCACTGGCCGGACATTGGCGGTGCGGTTCCCGGCGGCTTTTCCGCCTCTGCCACGGCGGTGGAGCAGGAAGGTCTGCGCCTGCCGCCTGTGAAGCTTTTCAAGAAGGGCGAACTCGACCCGGAAATCTACGCGATCATCTGCTCCAACATCCGCGTTGCGGACCAGCGCATCGGCGATATCCGGGCGCAGGGCGCGGCCCTGGAGGTGGGCGCGGAACGGCTTGCCCAGGTGCTCGACCGCTATGGCGACGACACGGTGCGCCAGGCCATTGCGGAGCTGCGCAGGCGTGCGGCCACGCAGATGCGCGCGCTGATTGCGCCGATCCCCGACGGGGTCTATCGCGGCGAGGCTTTCGTGGATTCAGACGGCGTGGTGGACGCCCCGCTGACCATCGCGCTTGCCATCGAAAAGAAGGGCGACACGCTGACCTTCGACTTCGAGGGATCGAGCCCGCCCTGCGCGGGGCCGATGAACAGCGTGCTCGCCACCACGCTTTCCTCCGTCTATCTGGCGATGCGCCACATTTTCCCGGAAGTGCCGCTCAGCGCGGGCGCGTTCGAGCCCTTGATCATCAACCGGCCGGTAGGCACGTTTCTCGACGCGCGCTATCCGCGCCCGGTGTCGGGCTGTGCGGCCGAGGTCTCGCAGCGCATTGCGGAGGCCGTGTTCGCCGCAATGGTGAAGGCGCTGCCGGAAAAGGTCACCGCCGCGCCCGCCGGCTCCAGCGGAAATTTTGCGCTTGGCGGACACGATCCGGCGCGCGGCCGCGATTTCGTGATGTACCAGATTTCCGGCGGCGGCTATGGCGGCAATATCGACCATGACGGCCTGACCAATGGCTGCTCCACCATCGGCATCTCCAAATCGCCTCCGGTTGAGGTGATGGAACAGGCTTTCCCCGTGCTTTACCGCCGCTACGCGCTGCGCGAGGGCTCGGGCGGCGCCGGCGAGCATCGCGGCGGGTTCGGCCTTTCCTACGAGGTGGAGCTTCTGCGCGGCAACGCACGCGCCTCCTTCGTGATGGACCATGGCCGCACCGGTCCGCAGGGCGTGCTTGGCGGGCGGGACGGCAAGGTCAACGCGGTGACCGTCTGGCAGGATGGTGCGGCCCATGTCCCGCCGCACCTTTCCAAGGAACAGGACATTCCGCTCAAAGCCGGCGACCGTGTTGCGGTTGGAACACCGGGCGGCGGCGGCTATGGCGATCCGCTCCGCCGCGCGCCGGATAGCGTGCTGCAGGATGTGGCGCTGGGGTATTACACAGCGGCGGAAGCCGAAGAGCTGTTTGGCGTTGTTCTGAGCGCAGACGGGATGACGGTGGACGAAGCGGCCACGCAGGCGAAGCGCGGCGGTTGAGAGGGCAGTGCCAAGCGCCCTCGCCCTTCGACAGGCTCAGGATGAGGGCTACTGAGCTTGCGGGTGCTTCATTCCGAACCGTTATTTGCGGGCGTCATCAGCAAAACAGTCCTCATCCTGAGCCTGTCGAAGGGCTGAGCCTGTCGAAGGGCGAGGACGCTTGGCACCGAACAACAGAAACGCCCACTCTCCCCGCATGCGGGGAAGGGGGCGTGAACGTTGGGGCCGGCATCCCGAACGAGGGAGCAACAGCCGCCTCTCACTCCCCAAGCAGCCGGAATTCCAGATAGAGATTGCGCTGCAGGAGCGAATGGTTGTCGTCGGACATGAGCGACACCATGGTCGCGCCATCGGCGCGCTGCCAGACATCCAGCGCTTCCATATTGTCGATCTGATAATCCATGCCGGCGGTGAAGAGCACCGGCCCGTCGGCGACGCTGCCCGGCGCGATGGTTGCGCCATCGATGCGGCGCAGGCGCATGGCGACGCCCTGGGCGAGCGTGAAGCGCCGCTCCAGCAAGAGCAGATCGCCATCAGGCAGGAATGCGCCATCCGTGATGTCAAACCCGTCCGAGCGGGCGACGGTGAAGACGCCCTTGTGCGGCCCTTCCAGAATGGCCGCAAAGCAATTGCCGTTTTCGTCAATGCTGCGCTCGGCCACGACGACACGCGCACCGTCGAGCCGCCCTGCCGGGGGCGCGTAGGCGATGGTCTCGAAACCGCGATTGTTGCGCAGCTCGTGGCGCGGCACGAGGAAGTCGAGATCGCGGATCGCGGCCCCCATGGATCCGCGCTCGATCCCGAATTCCGCAATGCGCTGCACGCGCTCGAAGCTGACCGTCGCCAGATCATCCTTCACCGCAATGCCTTCGGCATCGGTGGTCCATTTCTCGCGCGTGGAACTGCCTGCGCCGTCCACCATGGGCTGCATGCTGAAATCGGCAAAGCCCGCTGGCCGCCCCTCGGCGTCGCGGGTGAGCGTTCCGAAGAACCAGAAACCGGTGTCGGAAACGCCGATGACATCAGCGCCAGGCGACATGAAGCGGAAGGAGGAGAATGCGCCGAAATGGTCGACCGGCGAGGTCATGGAAAGACCACCGGCAAATTCCAGCGGGCCAAAACGGGTTTCGTGGGAGCCCACAGCAAAGTGACGGATCGGGCTCGCCTTGACCGGCACGGAGATGGCTGGCTCCTGAGCGGAGGCCGGCGCAGCGAGGGCAAAGACCAGTGCCACAAGGAAGAGGCGCAGGCTGTGCCGCAGCCCCTCACCCCGCCCCCGTGGTTCGACAGGCTCACCATGAGGGCTATGTGGGCGCTCACCATGAGGGCTGTGTGGACGCGCGCCATAAGGGCTGCGTAGGCGCGCGCGTTGGGGGCTGTATAGGCGCGCGCCATGAGGGCCGTGTGGGCACGCGCCCTGCATCGTTAAACCGAAAGATCGCACGAGCCAGGCAGGAAGCAGGCGGCTAGAAGCAGACGGATTGGATGGCCGTGCGCCAATCCGGGCGCACAAAGGATGATCTACGCGCGTGATGGAGCATCGGAATGACCGAAAACCGGGTTCCGCTTTTCGGTCAGACGCTCTAGCCCGCACGCCGCATCGCACCGCCGCTACGGCGCGCGCCCTCTTCCTCGAAGAGCGAGGCGAGCTGCTCGGTCATCGCACCGGCCAGCTCTTCCGCATCGACGATGGTGACGGCGCGGCGATAGTAGCGCGTGACGTCGTGGCCGATGCCGATGGCCAGAAGCTCGACCGGCGAGCGGGTCTCGATCAGGTCGATGACCCCGCGCAGATGCCGTTCCAGATAGTTGCCGGGATTGACCGACAGGGTGGAATCGTCGACCGGCGCGCCATCGGAGATCATCATCATGATCTTGCGCTGCTCGGGCCGCGCCATCAGGCGCTGGTGCGCCCACAGAAGCGCCTCGCCGTCGATGTTTTCCTTCAGAAGCCCCTCGCGCATCATCAGGCCGAGATTGCGGCGGGCGCGACGCCAGGGGGCATCGGCGCTCTTGTAGATGATGTGGCGCAGATCGTTCAGGCGGCCCGGGTTGGCGGGCTTGCCTTCCTTGAGCCATTTCTCGCGCGCCTGCCCACCCTTCCACGCACGCGTGGTGAAGCCGAGGATCTCGACGCGCACGCCGCAACGCTCAAGCGTGCGGGCCAGAATGTCGGCGCAGGTGGCGGCCACCGTGATCGGCCGGCCACGCATGGAGCCCGAATTGTCGAGCACCAGCGTCACCACTGTATCGCGGAAATTGGTGTCGCGCTCCTGCTTGAAGGAGAGCGGCTGCATGGGGTCGATGACCAGACGCACGAGCCGCGCCGTATCGAGCACGCCCTCTTCCAGATCGAAATCCCAAGAGCGGTTCTGCTGCGCCATCAGGCGGCGCTGCAGACGGTTGGCGAGACGCCCGACCACACCCTGCAGATTGGCAAGCTGCTTGTCGAGGAACGCGCGCAGACGGTCGAGCTCTTCCTCGTCGCAAAGCTCTTCGGCGCCGACCGTTTCGTCGAACTCGGTGGTGAAGACCTTGTAGTCGATATCGCGGGCGGCCTGGTCGAACGGGCTGTCGGGACGACGCGCCTCGCCGGGCGTCTCCGAATCCAGTTCGTCATCCTCGGAAACATCGTCGGCGGTGGTGTCGCCGGCCTCGCTCTCGCCGGTCTCAGTGTCCTCGCTCTCGCCCGTGGACTCCTCGCCCTCGCTTTCCTCGCCGCCGGACTCGTCGTCCTCGCTCTGCTCGGCCTGTTCCTGGGCCTCGGGCGCGTCGCTGTCTTCCTCGCTCTCCTCGGTCTGCTCTTCCTCGGCAAGCTCCTCGCCGAGATCGATGGAAGAAAGGAGGTCCCGCACGGCGCGGGCGAAGCCGTTCTGATCCTCGATCTGCCCGGCAAGCGCGTCGATGTCGGCCCCGGCCTTGCCCTCAACCCAGTCGCGCCAGAGCGAAACGAGCTTTTCGCCGCTCTTCGGCACAGGCCGGCCGGTCAGCTTTTCGCGCACCATCAGCGCAATGGCTTCCTCAAGCGGCGCGTCGGCCTTTTCGGAAACCCCGGCCAGATTGGCGCGTTCGTATTTGTCCTCGAGCATGGCGGCGATGTTGTCGCCCATGCCCGGCATGGCAATCGAACCGATGGCCTCGACGCGGGCCTGCTCGACGGCGTCGTAAATGGCGCGCGCCTCATTGCCTTCCGGCGCGAGGCGGCGGTGCAGATCGATATCGTGGCAGGCGCGGCGCAGCGCCATGGAATCGCCGATGCCGCGCGTGACGGTCAGCGCCTCGGCCGTCGCCCGCTTGGGCAGGTCCGGCAGGCGCGCGCGGCTGCCCGTGAGCGATGGCTTGTCCTTGGAGAAGGACACCTCAAGCTCGTGATCGCCGGCAACGGCGCGCATGCATGCTGTGGTCGCCCGCTTGAAAGGATCAAGCGGTGCGTCTGCGGGTTGTCCGGGCTTGCGGTTGGTCTGGCTCACGGGTCCGTCTTTTCTCGGCCGGCTCAGCGCGCCCGGCCGTCATATTCCTGCGGATCGAGCCCCGCCAGGTCGACACCGTCGAGGCAGCGCACATTCACGGCCACCATCTTCGTGCCATCCGGCATCGCGCCGCGCGCGAAGGATTCCATCCCACAGGTCGAGCAAAAAAGATGCTCAATCGTGTTGGTGTTGAAACGATACGCCGTCAGGGTTTCACCGCCCTTCTCGAGAGAGAAGTTGTCCAGGGGCGCAAAAGCGAGAATGCTGCCTCGCTTGCTGCAATAGGAGCAATTGCAGGTGATCGGATTTTCGAGATCGACATCGACGCTGTAGCGCACGCTGCCGCAATGACATCCACCCTGATAATGCATCATCCCTCCTAGACCGCCGTGCATCCATCCGGACGCATAAAAGACAATCCAAACTGTTGATGGAGCATCGGAACAACCCGAAAACCGGTTCCCACTTTTCGGTCCGATGCTCTGGAGCGGCTCATCGTTTCATGGAAACGCTGTTCCGCTCCAACTACCTGTCTTCCGCATTTTTGCGGGCGTCAGGTATCTCCACCTGACTGGAATAGCCTTAGCTCAGCGCGACGTTGGCAGCGCTCTCCGGCAGTTCCTCGCCAAAGGCGCGCTGGTAGAACTCGGCGACCAGCGCACGCTCCAGCTCATCGCATTTGTTCAGGAAGGTGAGACGGAAGGCGAAGCCGACATCGCCAAAGATCTCGGCGTTTTCGGCCCACATGATCACCGTACGCGGGCTCATGACGGTCGACAGGTCGCCATTCATGAAGGCCGAACGCGTGAGGTCGGCAACGCGCACCATGCGCGAGATCGTCTCGCGGCCCTTCTCGTTCTGGAAATGCTTGTTCTTTGCCTGAACGATGGCGACTTCGTCGTCATGCGGCAGATAGTTGAGCGTGGTGACGATGGACCAGCGGTCCATCTGCGCCTGGTTGATCTGCTGCGTGCCGTGATAGAGGCCGGTCGTGTCGCCAAGACCGACGGTGTTGGCCGTGGCAAAGATGCGGAAGGCGGGATGCGGGCGGATGACGCGGCTCTGGTCGAGCAGGGTCAGGCGGCCGGACGATTCCAGAACACGCTGGATGACGAACATCACATCCGGGCGGCCGGCGTCATACTCGTCGAAAACGAGCGCGACATTGTGCTGATAAGCCCAGGGCAGGATACCGTCCTTGAACTCGGTGACCTGCTTGCCGTCCTTGACCACGATGGCGTCCTTGCCGACGAGGTCGATACGGCTGACATGGCTGTCGAGATTGATGCGGACGCAGGGCCAGTTGAGACGCGCGGCGACCTGCTCGATATGGGTCGACTTGCCGGTGCCGTGATAACCGGAAACCATCACGCGGCGATTGTGCGCAAAGCCCGCCAGAATGGCGAGCGTCGTCTGCTTGTCGAACAGATAGTCGGGATCGACGTCCGGCACGTGGGAATCGGCCACGGAATAGGCTGGCACAACCATGTCGGACTCAAAGCCGAACGTGTCTTTCACCGAAACGGTCGTATCGGGCAAATTGGCGATATCGCGGTCAATCTTGTTCATCATGCCTCCAGCGGCCAGGCCCTTGCCTGCATCGCTTGAACTGTTCGTTTTTCCGGAGCGTCTCATCAGACTTTGTTCAACGCGTCTTATCAGACGCCCGCTTTAACAGAAACCCGCCTGTTTCAACAGACGGTATGCTTCAAGCACGCTTCTGAGCCGGTCTTCAGAACCCCGGTCGCCACCATTCGCATCGGGATGGTGCTGCTTCACCAGGTTCTTATACCGCGACTTGATCTGTTCGCCAGTCGCTTGTGCGCCCAGGCCCAGTGTTTCGAGCGCCTTGGCCTCAAGCGGCTTCAACCGCTTTTCGCGCGGCTTGCGCGCGGCCTGCTGCTCGCCAAACATGTTGAACGGGTCACCCACCCGGTTGTGATAAGCCGCGCGGCCCGACCGATAGGAGGAGAAATCAGCCGCAGCCCGTGTCTCTCCGCTGCCACCCATTTTCCAGGTCGGACGGTGGCCGGTCAGCGCTTCCTTCTGATAGCGCGCGACCTCGGAATCGCTGAGACCGGAGAAATAGTTGTAGCCCTTGTTGTATTGCCGGGCGTGATCGACGCAGAAGCGGAAATACTGCCCCTCCGCGTGACGCCCGACAGGCGCGCGATGCATGCCCGGCTCATCACAGCCATCCCACTGGCAGCGTGGCGCGCGAGATTTCGCCTCCGCCTGCGGGTCGGGTCGAATGCGAATTTTCTCGAAATATTTCGAGTAGGGTTTCATATCGGACTGCGTGTCACCAAATCAGTGTGGAAGTATGGCCGCTCAGCGCCGGGATACAAGAATTGACTTTTGGCCAAAGTTCGACCTAGCGCTTGAATCGAACGTGAATTTGGGGATAGCCCCCATATGGTGTGAGGAGACGTCATTGTCCATCCAGTCGACGATAGAAAGCAAGCTCACGGATGCATTTTCGCCGGAGCGGCTTGCCGTGATCAATGAGAGCCACCTGCATGCGGGCCATCAGGAACATTTCGACGGCACGGGCGAAACGCATTTCCGCGTGCGCATCGTCGCCGATGCGTTTGCGAAGATGAACCGCGTCGAGCGCCACCGCGCCGTCAACGAACTGCTCGCCGAAGAGCTGAAAGACAGCGTGCACGCACTCGCCATCGAACCGGCAGCGCCGGGCGAACCGACGCGCTGGTAAGGCTCGCTGTCACCAGATTGTGGTGAGATGCGGGTATCGCCTGATTTTCTCATCGGCTGTAACCAGAGGCACCGCAAGCTTCTGGCATGTCGCCACGATAAAACGGTCTGCGGGATCGCGGTGGAAGCCATCCCCGAGGCGGGTGCTCAAAACCGCGATCTCATTGTCGACGGGCACAAACTCGACGGCAGGGACCTCCGCGACCACATCCAGCCAGTGGCGGACATCTTCCGATAGAAGGAGCCTGCCACGGGCGGCCAGCATGGCGATTTCCCATGCCGTAATGGACGACATGAAGATTTTTCCGCCCGACAGAGCAGCATCAAGCGCATCAAGCGCCGCCGGGCTTAGTCTGTCGGTGTCGCCATTGGCCCACCAGACAAGCACATGCGTGTCGATCCCGATCAATTCAACGCATCCCAGTCAGCCTCATCGACGGGCTCGAAAGGGCGCTCGTAGGATTTCACCGATCCCCTGAGGCGCTCGAGCGCGTCGCGCGCACCTGTCTTTTTCTCAAGCGCGCGGATTTCCAGTGTCGGCCTGCCGTGATCCGTAATGGTTATCGGCTGGCCGGTTCTTTCCACCTCGCGGAAATACTCAAGTGCACGCGCCTTGAAACGGGATTTGGATATCTCAACAGTCATATCGACACTCCAGCGTCTGCTGTCGAAAGATAGAAACGAAAATGACCATAGGCAATGACTATGGTCATTTTAGGAGCAACGATCACTGACAGGTCCAATCGCCCGGATCAGGCAAGCGGCCTGATCCGAAGTCTCGTGATGCGGTTCTTGTCGCGCTTCATGACGATGAAGCGCTTGCCGAAGAAGGTGAAGGCCTGCTTCTCGTCGGGAATGGTCTGCGTCTCGTGGATGACGAGACCGGCAATCGTGGTTGCCTCCTCGTCCGGCAGGTTCCAGTCGAGCGCGCGGTTCAGGTCGCGGATCGGCACGGAGCCTTCCACCACGATGGAGCCATCGGCCTCCTGCTTGACGCCCTGAACCTCCACATCGTGCTCATCGGCAATATCGCCGACGATTTCTTCGATGATGTCCTCAAGCGTGACCAGGCCTTCCACCTCGCCATATTCGTCGACGACGATGGCGATGTGTGCCTTGCGCCGCAGGAAGGCGTTGAGCTGGTCTTGCAGGGTTGTCGTGTCGGGCACGAACCACGGCTTTGAAGCGACCTTGGCAATGTCGATCCTGGAATAATCGTTCTGCACATCGCCCAGCGCGCGCAGGAGATCCTTGGCGTGGACGACGCCGACGATGTTTTCCGTGGAGCCCTTCCAGATGGGAATGCGCGTATAGGGGCTGCGCAGGATTTCACGCACCACCACTTCCGGCGCTTCGTCGGCATTGACGGAGCGCATGTTGGTGCGGTGGATCATCACGTCGGAAAGTTCCAGCTCGTGCAGGTCGAGCAGACCGCCAACGCGGTCGCGATCCTGCTTCACCACCGCGCCCTCGCGGTGCAGAACCTCGACGGTGCCGCGCAGCTCCTCATGGGCGGAAAGCATGGATTCGCGGCTTTGCAGATCGACCCCGAAGATGGACAGGAGCAGCCGCACAATGCCGTTGGCGAGCGACGACAGGAGGCCGAACATCATCACCACGACGCGCGCGAAGGGCGACACGGTGAGCGCGAACTGCTCCGGCTTCGCAAGCGCCCAGGACTTGGGCAGGATTTCCGCGAAGATCACCAGAAGCACGGTCATGATGATGGTGGCGTAGACCACGCCGGCATCGCCGAAGAGCTTCAGGAACAGGCTGGTGGTGAGCGCCGAGGCAAGGATGTTGACCAGATTGTTGCCGATCAGCAATGCGCCGACAAGCCGGTCGCGACGCTGGATCAGGCGGTCGACAAGACCGGCGCGCGCGTCGCCATTGGCCTCCATAGTGTGCAGCCTGGCCCGCGAAACAGCGGTCATGCCGGTTTCGGTTCCTGAAAACAGGAAAGAGAGCGCGATCAGGCCCAGAATGATGCCGCCGGTGATCCACATCTCTGGTGTCATTGGGGAAGAGACTCCTCAAGGAAGGAAAGAACCTGGCTGGTCGGCACGTCTTTCGCCACGAAAGACTGGCCGATGCCGCGAGTGAGAATGAAGGTGAGCGCGCCGCGCGACACCTTCTTGTCCTGCGCGATATAGGTCAAAAGCTGCTCCGCGCCAGGGAGGCCGCCGGGAACATCGGAAAGCCGGGTCGGCAGGCCAACCGCTGAAAGATGGGCCTCGACGCGCCCGGCATCGTCGGGGCTCGCCAGGTTGAGCCTGGCCGAGAAGCGGTGCGCCAGCGCCATGCCGATGGCCACGCCCTCGCCATGCACCAGACGCGCGCTGTCATAGCCCGTGGCCGCTTCCAGCGCGTGACCGAAAGTGTGTCCGAGATTGAGCAGCGCGCGGTCGCCCATTTCCAGCTCGTCGCGCGCCACCACATCGGCCTTTGCCTGACAGGACTGCGCAATGGCTTCCACGCGCTCAGGCCCGCCATCGAACACCGCCTGCCAGTTCTTCTCCAGCCAGGCGAAGAAATCCGGCCGGTCGATCAGCCCGTATTTGGCGACTTCGGCATAGCCGGCGCGGAATTCGCGCGGTGGCAGCGTGTCGAGCACCGCCGTGTCGGCGATGACCAGCTGCGGCTGATGGAAGACGCCCACAAGGTTCTTGCCATGCGCCGTGTTGATGCCGGTCTTGCCGCCGACCGAGGAATCCACCTGTGCGAGAAGCGATGTCGGGGCCTGAACGAAGTGCATGCCGCGCCGCACGATGCCTGCGGCGAAGCCCGCGAGATCGCCGACAACGCCACCGCCCAGCGGAATGACGATATCGCCGCGCTCCAGACGGGCGTCGAGAATGCCGGACACCACCTCTTCAAGCGTGGCGAAACGCTTCGAGCGCTCGCCGGGTGCAACGGTGATGGCGGTCGCCTCGATGCCGGCCGCTTCAAGCCCGGCCTGCAGCGTGGCGAGATGACCTTCCGCGACATTGCTGTCCGTCACAATGGCGGCGCGCACGCCCGGAAGGCGGCGTGCAATTTCCTCACCCGCGCTCTGCAGGAGGCCAGGCCCGATCAGGATGTCATAGGCGCGCGCACCAAGCGAAACATTGACGGTGGCAAGCGCCTTCGTGGCATCGTTCATGACCGGCTTTCCTTCTGCTTTTCTTCTTCCCGTCGCCTTGCCTGCTCGCGCAGATGCTCATCGAGCGCGGCGATGACCTCGCTGACGATGACATCCTTGGCTTCATCGCGCGAGTGCACGGTGATGTCGGATTCCTCGTAGAGTGGATAGCGCTCTTCCATGAGACGCCGCATCACGCCTTCGGGATCGCTGTTGTTCAGGAGCGGCCGGTGGGAACGGCGGCTGACCCGCTCCATCAAAGTGGGCAGATCGGCCTTGAGCCAGACGGAAACGCCCCGGCGCGCAACGGCGCGGCGCGTCAGCGGGTTCATGAACGCGCCGCCGCCGGTGGAGACCACGCGCGGGCCGCTCTTCAGAAGCCGGGCGATCACGCGCCGCTCCAGCGAGCGGAACTCGGCCTCGCCATAGGTGGCGAACAGATCCGGCACCGTCATGCGGGAGACCGTTTCGATCTCGTGATCGCTGTCTATGAACGGAAGTTTCAGCGCATCGGCGACGCGGCGGCCGATCACCGTCTTGCCGGCGCCCATGAGACCGACGAAGACAAGCGACCGCCTGCCCAGCCGGCGGGCCAGTTTCTCGGGATCGGGAACGGAAGGGTATTCGGTGACTGTCATACTCGCGCCTCTGTGCGCCGGTTTCGACACAAAAGCCGTGATCCGTCAAGCGATTGACAGGCTGGCGGTCCAGATACTTTCCCACATGCTTGCAATGAATGGGCCGGCACCCCATAAAACGCGCAGGGGCAGAAGAAACAGATCGGGTCTTGATGCATGCCGACACTTTTTCGGCTTTTGGTTATCGTGGCGATCCTGGTTGGCCTTGTTTACGGCGCCATGATTGCACTTGCGACATTCGTTGAACCGGAGACCGGCGAGATGAGCGTACGCGTTCCCGTGGACAGGCTAAACCCCACGCAATGACAATGAAGATCGGCAGCGGCGCGCGCATCGAAGCCTTTCTGGAAATGATGGCGGCCGAACGCGGTGCGAGCGACAACACGCTGGCCTCCTATCGCCGCGATCTGGAAGACGCCGCCCTGCACATCGCCGCCGGTGGAAACGCCCTTCAGGATGCGGGCGCGGACGAACTGCGCGATTTTCTGGGCGCGCTTTCGGCACAGGGGTTTGCCGCCACGACGCAGACGCGAAAGCTCTCCGCGCTCAGGCAGTTCTTTCAGTTCCTCTATGCGGAAGGTCTGCGCGGCGACGACCCGACGGGCGTTCTGGACAGCCCGAAAAAGGGGCGCGGCCTGCCCAAGACGCTGAGCGAGGAAGAGACCGGCCGCCTGCTCGAACAGGCCGAGACCGAAGCGCGCGAAGCCGCGAAAGGCGCGCCGGAGCATCTTGCCGCCGTCAGGCTGCATGCGCTTCTGGAAGTGCTCTATGCCTCGGGTCTGCGTGTCTCGGAGCTGGTGAGCCTGCCGGTAACCGTTGCGCTGCGCGACGAGCGCTTCTTCGCCGTGCGCGGCAAGGGCGGCAAGGAGCGCATCGTGCCCCTTTCGGGAAAGGCCCGCACCGCAATGCAGGCCTGGCTTTCCGTTAGGGCTGAAAAACCGGCCTGTGCGGAGAGCACCTGGCTGTTTCCGGCGAGCTCGGAAAGCGGGTATCTGCCGCGCCAGGTCTTTGCGCGGGAGTTGAAGAAAGTCGCCGCGCGCGCAGGCATAGAGACCTCCAAAATCTCTCCGCATGTGTTGCGTCACGCCTTTGCAAGCCATCTCCTGCAGAATGGCGCAGATCTGCGCGCAGTACAGGAATTGCTCGGCCATTCGGACATATCAACGACGCAAATCTATACGCATGTGCTTGAAAAACGCCTTGCCGAGCTGGTTCAAAAGCACCATCCGCTTGCCGATTAGCTTCATCAACGTTATGTGGAGCGTCACATTACCGGCGGCAGGCCGTGTTCAACCTAGAGATGCCTTTATCGCAGTGTCTCGTGTTCGATTTGGCGAGTGAATGTACAACTATCTCGATTTTGAAAAGCCCGTTGCCGATCTCGAAGGACAGATCCTCGAACTGAAAAAGCTCGCCGAAAGCGGTGAAGCGGTGGACGTTGCCGACGAGATCGCACGCCTTGAGAAGCGCTCCAAGGATGCGCTCATAGAAATCTACCGCTCCCTGACGCCGTGGCAGAAGGCCCAGGTGGCGCGCCATCCCGACCGGCCGCATTGCCTTGACTATGTGCGCGGCCTGTTCACCGATTTCACGCCGCTGGCCGGCGACCGCGCCTATGGCGAAGACAATGCCGTCATCGCCGGCTTTGCCCGGTTCAACGGCGAGTCCGTTGCGGTGCTCGGTCAGGAAAAGGGCAATGACACGCAGAGCCGCCTGAAGCACAATTTCGGCATGGCCCGTCCCGAAGGCTACCGCAAGGCGGTGCGCGTGATGGACCTGGCCGACCGCTTCGGCATTCCGCTGATCAGCATCGTGGACACGACCGGCGCTTATCCCGGCATTGGCGCGGAAGAGCGCGGCCAGGCCGAAGCCATCGCCCAGTCGACCTCCAGGTCCCTTGGCCTCAAGGTTCCGAACATTGCCGTCGTGATCGGCGAAGGCGGCTCGGGTGGCGCGATTGCCATCGCCACCGCCAACCAGGTCTACATGCTTGAGCATTCGATCTATTCGGTGATCTCGCCCGAGGGCGCGGCCTCGATCCTGTGGCGCGATGCATCGCGCGCCAAGGATGCGGCGACCAACATGAAGATCACCGCGCAGGATCTCATGAACCTGAAGGTGATCGACGGGATCATCCCCGAGCCCATCGGCGGCGCGCATCGCGGACCTGAGAAGGTGCTCGAGGCGACGGCTGCCCAGATCGAGAAGGGCTTCGCCGAGCTTTCGGGCAAAGAGATGGACTACCGCGAGCACCGCCGCGAGAAGTTCCTCGCCATCGGCCGCACGCTCTAAGACACCCGGCGGTCAGGCGACCTCACCTGCCGCCCCCCGTGAATACGAAAATGACAGAACGGGCCGCGTTTCATGGAAACGCGGCCCGTTCTGGTTTCGGGATCGAGGCTATCGCAAAACCTTGCGCAGGAATGCGCGGGTGCGCGGGTCTTTCGGATTGCTGAAGATCGCCTCGGGCGGCCCCTGCTCGACGATCCGCCCGCCATCCATGAACAGAATGCGGTCTGCAATGTCGCGGGCAAACTGCATCTCATGCGTGACGATCAGCATGGTCTGGCGCGCATCCGCGACGCGTTTCAGAAGCTGAAGAACTTCGTCCACCCACTCCGGATCAAGCGCCGATGTGGGCTCATCGATCAGCATGATCTCGGCTTCCGCCGCCATGGCGCGGCCGATGCCGACGCGCTGCTGCTGGCCGCCTGACAGGGAGGCCGGATAGCTCTGCGCCTTGTCGGCAAGACCGATGGTCGCGAGGATTTCTTCGGCGCGGGCATATGCCCTCGCCTTTTCCCAGCCGCGAACCGTGATCAGCCCTTCGGCGATGTTGTCGCGCGCGGTCTTGTTGGCAAACAGCGCGTAGTTCTGGAACACGAAGGATGTCTGCCGCCTGAGCGCGAGCCTGTCGGCAGGCTTTGCGCTGGCCGCATCCACCGTGACCGGCCCCACCGTGATCGTTCCCGCATCGGGCGTTTCCAGAAAATTCAGCGAGCGCAGCAGGGTGGACTTGCCGGTGCCGGACGGGCCGATGATGGCAACCCGTTCACCCGCCTGGATATCGAGATCGATGCCATCGAGAACGGTGTTCTCGCCGAAACGCTTGGTGAGCCCCTTGACCGAAATCATCGCGCCACCGCCTTTCCGAGCCGCGCCTCAAGCTGCCGCTGAACGATCGTCAGAGCCTCGACAATCCCCCAGTAGATGAGCGCCACCAGGATGAAGGCCTCGAAATAGAGAAAGCTGCCGGCGGCCTCTTTCTGCGCCGCGCCCATCAGCTCCGTCACGCCCAGCGTGAAGGCAAGCGATGTGCTCTTGATGATATCGACGAAGTAATTGACCAGCGTGGGCGCGGCGATGCGCGCGGCCTGCGGCAACACGATGCGGCGCATCATCTGCGGCGTGGTCATACCCACGGACAAAGAGGCTTCCCACTGGGAGCGGTCGACGCCGAGAATGGCGGCGCGGATGCTCTCGGCCATGTAGGCGGCGAAATGCAGCGTGATGCCCATGATCGCAGCCGTCACGCCATTGATCGCGGTCAGCGACGAGAAGACCTGCGGCAGGCCGTAATAGAACAGGAACAGCTGCACCAGTAACGGCGTGCCGCGAAAGAAGCTGATGAAGAACTGTACGAAACCATCGAGCAGCGGCACACGCATGACGCGGACAACGGCCATGAGCGAGGCAAGCACCAGCGCGAGGATCATGGCCACCGACGCCATGGCAAGCGTCAGCGGCACATATTTGAGAAGCACGGGGACGAGCCCCAGCATATATTCGAGATCAAGCGGCCTCATGGTCCCCGCCTCTCATGCTCTATAGACAGGCTTGATCGCCTATCGGGTGATGTCGGCGGCAAACCACTTTTGCGAAATCTCGGTGAGCTTGCCGTTCTCTTTCAGCGTGGCGATGGCCGCATTCACGCGGTCGCGCAGGGCCTTGCCCTCATCGTCATTGCGGAAAGGAAGCGCGTTGCGCAGTTCGGAGAAGGGCTTGCCGGCGAGCGCCAGCGGCAGCGGCGTTTCCTTGATCACCTGGGTGGCGCTGACCCGGTCCATGACGAAAGCGTCGACACGGCCAAGCGCCGTCTCCTGCTCGAGATTGCTCTCATAGGTCTTGATGTCGATCTCGTCGGCATAGGGCAGTTCACGCAGAAGCGCCTCGAAATTGGAGCCCAGGTTGACGGCCACGGTGCGCCCCTTCAGGCTTTCCGGTCCGGTGATCTCGGTCTCGTTGCCCTTCTTCACCACCACCTGCGCACCGTCGATCACATAGGGCTGCGAGAATGCAAACTTCGCCTCGCGCTCCGGCGTGATGGTGATCTGATTGGCGATGGTGTCGATCCGGTTGGATTCGAGCGCACCGATCAGACCCGAAAAGCTCATCGTGACGAATTCAACTTCATCGCCCGTTTCCTCGGCGACGGCGTTCAGGACATCGACCTCGAAGCCCTGCAGCTTGTCCTGCTTGACGAAAGTGAAGGGGAAATAGCCGCCGGACATGCCGACGCGGATCGTCTCGGCATGAGACGCCGAAACGGTGGCGGCGAGGACGGCTGCTGCAAATGCCAGTTTACGCATTGAGTTCTCCAGGGCGCGTTGCGCGCCAATCCGATTGATGAGTGCCGGGAAAATAGGGATTGGAGAAGATTTTTCTATGGGTCGCCGATACAGCGAAATCAGAAAGCAAAAATTTTGTCGAAAGCTTCAAAATGGAGAAAAACACACCCAACCATGCGCGGAGCGGCGAGCATATTTTCAACGTCAGAATAGCGACGCAAACCCGCAGACAACCGGGCTTCCGCACAACCGTCGGCTAACGACAAGGCTTGCACGCAGGCCTTTCCTCGCCTAAAAGCCGCGAAAAGGCCATAAATACAGACAAAATGCCGCGAAATGGTCACAGCATGGCTTCATTGCATGGTGCGATCGGTAATCTTTTAGAAAGCATAAGGCTTCATTTTCTATAAGCAGAATGCCAATCTAAGTTCTCCGCGCGGGGGCCAATAGGCGGGACACGAAATACCCATGACACGCCTGATCAAATATGCCTTTCTCATGTCGGCAGCGATTGCGCTGACCGCCTGCAACGAAACGCTTGAAGACATCGCGCCCAAGGCCGAGCGGCAGCTGCCGTCTCGCGTCGTTCAGACGATGAAGGCCAAGGGGATGAGCAAGACCTCTCCCGTGATGATGCGCATCTTCAAGGAAGAGGGAAAGCTGGAAGTCTGGAAGGCCAAGCAGAATGGCCGCTACGACGTCATCGCCAGCTATGACATCTGCAAATGGTCGGGCCAGCTCGGGCCGAAATTCACCGAGGGTGACCGCCAGGCGCCGGAAGGTTTCTACACCGTCCGTCCGGGGCAGATGAATCCGAAGTCCAGCTATTACCTCGCCTTCAACATCGGCTTCCCGAACGCCTATGACCAGGCGAACGGCCGCACCGGCAAGCATCTGATGGTGCATGGCGCCTGCTCTTCGGCCGGCTGCTATTCGATGACCGACGAACAGATTTCCGAGATTTACGCGTTTGCCCGCGATTCCTTCAAGGGCGGGCAGCGGGAGTTTCAGGTTCAGGCGTTTCCCTTCCGCATGACAGCGGAAAACATGGCGCGCTACCGCAACGACCCGAATTACGATTTCTGGAAGATGCTCAAGGTCGGCTACGACCATTTCGAGCTGACCAAGGTTCCGCCAAAGGTGGATGTCTGCGGCAAACGCTACGTGTTCAACAGCGAGCCCGCAAATGGCGGCAAGTTCTCGCCGGCGGCATCCTGCCCGCCGATGAGCCAGCCGGAATCGCTTCTGACCGCCTACAAGCAGCATAAGGCAAAGTACGACTTCGCCTTCAATGCAGCGCTCAAGAAACAGTCCTCGTCCAAGCAGTCGGAGACGATTGCCGGACACAGCGAGGCGCGCCTCGTGGCTGACTGGAGCAAGCGCCGCGCGCGTGGCGAGAAGGTTTCGCGCCTGCCGCCGAACATTCCTTCGCCAACTGCTGTTGCCGAAGCGCCGGAAGCAGCGCCCACGCCAGCCGTTGCCGCAACGGCCTCTGCCTACACGGCCGAGCCCGCCTCGCGGCTTCAGACGGCTCTGGAAGCCGTGGCAGGAGAGCAGCAGGAAGAGACGACAACCGCTGCGACCGAGACGCCGGCTGCGGGCACGGTTCCAAGCCCCGCACCACGGCCGAACACCAGCCCCGAACGCACGGCATCCGTCCCGGCTCCCGAAGCGGGCAGCCAGGGCACCTCGCTGCGCCGTCGCATCCAGAACCTGTTCAGCCGCTGAGCGTGACGGTCATCGCCGAAACATACGACCTCAAGGGGCTGAATTGCCCCTTGCCGGTGCTCCGCGCCAAGAAGCGCCTTGCCGGCATGGCGACGGGCGAGCATTTGTGGCTCGAAACCACCGACCCGCTGGCCGTGATCGACATTCCCGCCTTTTGCAATGAGAGCGGGCACCTACTGGTGGAGAGCGAAGCGACGCCGGACGGGCATCGCTTTCTCATCGAGCGGGGCTAGAGCGTTTCCGCTTTTGCTGGAATTGCGAAAACGCTCTGATTTATTGTTTTTGCGCAATTCCGGACGGAAAACCGGTTCCCACTTTTCCTGAAACTGCTGTAGATCGCCGTGCGTGGTTCGACAGGCTCACCATGAGGGATGGAGAGCCTGACAGAGCGTCTCAACCAGAGGCGTCGCCGCAGGTTTCACAACCAGCGCCATCCCTCATGGTGAGCCTGTCGAACCACGCACGGCATCACCGTATCGCTTATCGTATACCATCTTCAGCCCCACAGGGGACGAGCAGCGTTTGATGGAGCACCGGAGGCCGGCCCCGCCTGTCAGCGTCGGAAACCGGCGATGGCGAGAGGGTTGTCTTCCAGCGCGGCCCTGTCGGGCGTATCCACCCTTGCCTCGCCCACAAAGGCTGAGAACAGCCCGCGTATATAGCGCTCGTCCAGTCCGGCTCCGATGATCACCAGGCGCACGCCGCGTGTCTCGTCGGGCCAGGCAGGCAGCCAACGCGGCTCGTGCAGCACCTGACGAACGCCCTGCACCACGAGCGGCCTTTCCGGATTTTCAACCAGCTCTACAAGCCCTTTCAGCCGCAGGATCTGCGCCCCGCACTGGCTGCGCAGGAGGTCGAGAAAACCTTCAAGCGCCGCGCCGCCGATAGGCCGGTCATGCGTGAGCAGGATCGTATCGAACGCCGCGCTGTGCGCGTGATCATGGTCGTGGTCGTGGTCGTGATGATCATGGCCATGGTGATGGTGCTCATGGGTATGATGATGGCGCATCGCCCCGGCGGCGCGCGCACCGATATCCAGCGCGCTGCAATCGATGACCGCCACCGGCTCCAGCTCGGCGGCAATGAGCGGTTCGAGCCCGGGCGCAAGCGTGGCGAGCTGCGCCTTCAGGCGAGACAGGGTCGCGGCATCGGCCATATCCACCTTTGTCAGGAGCAGCCTGTCAGCCACCGCCACCTGATGGCGGGCCTCTTCATGCGCTTTCAGGGTTTCCAGCCCATGCACCGCGTCAACCAGCGTCACGACGCCATCCAGCCGGAAGCGCGCGGCCAACGCCGGATGCGCCGCCAGCGCCTGCAGCACAGGCACCGGATCGGCAAGGCCGGTGGTCTCGATCACCACGCGCTTCAACGCATCCGCGCGCCCGTCCGACAGGCGCTCATCAAGCCCGAGAAGCGTGTCCACCAGCGCCCCGCGCACGGTGCAGCACAGACATCCATCGGAGAGTTCGATGACACCGTCGGATGCTTCTTCCACCAGCAGGTGATCGATGCCGACCGCGCCGAACTCATTGACGATGACGGCCGTGTCCGAAAGAGCCGGATCGCGCAGCAACCGGTTGATCAGGGTCGTCTTGCCTGCCCCGAGAAAGCCGGTGACCAGCGTGAGCGCTATTTTTGCGGCCATCGCCTCAGCCACCCTGCCCCGTTTCGGCCGTGGCGCTCTTGAACGGGTAATCGGGCCGTGGCGTGGGGATGGGCACATCTGCAAAACGCGGCACCGAAGGCGCAGGGCCGGTCGCTCCGCCCAGACCGATCGTCACGGCGCGCGGCTCATGATCCATCGCCGTGAGATAGGGCGAACGCTGCACAAGCATGCCATCATCATCACCGCGCTCATAACGGGCCTTCACCGCAGCTTCCGAGCAGATCTGCGGACGCAGGTCGACAGCGACGTTCCGGCCATTGCCATAGGGTGCGAAATTCTGAAGCGAGGGCGCAACCGCGCCCTGAATCTGGAACCCTTCAGCCAGAAGGCGTGCAGCCTCCTCGCCGCGCTCCACCTGGGAGGGCGCGCCAAGAACGATGGTCGCCAGTGTGCGCCCGTTGCGCGTGGCCGTGGCTGCCAGATTGAAACCGGACGAGCAGATATAGCCCGTCTTCATGCCGTCAGCGCCGGGGAAACGGCCAACCAGCCAGTTGTAGTTCGGCAGAATCTTGTCGCCAGCGCGCACGGCTTCCATCGAGAAATAATGCGCATGCTGCGGAAACTCGGTGCGAATGGCGCGCACCAGAAGGGCGAGATCACGCGCCGTCGTGTATTGCTCGGTGGAGAACAGGCCGTGCGGGTTCACATAATTCGTGCCGGTCATGCCCAGCTTGCGGGCGGCGGCGTTCATGCGCTCGGCAAACGCGCCCACCGATCCACCGACATTCTCGGCAATCGCCGTCGAAACGTCGTTGGCGGACTTCACCATGATCAGCTTGATGGCGTTGTCGAGGGTCAGAACAGAGCCCGCCGGATAGCCCATCTTGCTCGGCGGCTCGCGGGTGGCTTTCTTGCTTATGGTGATCGGCGAGTTGAACTGCAGCTCGCCCTTCTGCACCGCTTCGAAAGCCACATAGGCCGTCATCAGCTTGGTGATGGAAGCCGGGTACCAGCGCTGGAACGCATCTTCATGCGACAGAACCCTGCCACTGTTGACGTCGATCACGATCGTCGGCCCGGCGGATGCCGGTGCGACTGCCGCCACCATCCCCATCACTGCCCCGGCCACAGTCCCGGCCACGATCGGCGTGACCACCCTTGAGAAACACATGCGCTTTATCCGAATTTCATATCCGCCTGCATCGTCAGGCGCTCTCGTTGTCCTACGTGCCGATGACACTTTTTCGACGGGCGGCGTCAATCCTGTCCGGCCTGTCCAGATCAGCCCGGCCATTTAACGCGAAGCTGAAGCTTATAGCAAAAAACCGTGCATCCCGTCGCCCGAAATGCCGATGCCTGCGATACCCGCCCGTGATACCCGAATACGCAAAGCCCCGTCTGGTCCAAACGGATCGGCTTGCAATCAGGCATCGCCACATCTTACCTATTCCCGATCTCGGAAAGACGTCCCGGCAGGGCGCGCCGCCATCCGACAACCACGCCACCGCAAAGCCCGCCATGCGGCATTCCAACGGAACGACCACAATCGGCCGACAATGAAATCCGAATGCAGGCAAAATTTTGAAGGGAACCGCAAGTCATGCCCATTTTGAACCGTTCTGCCGAATTGCAGCCGGAAATCGCCGAATGGCGACGCGATCTCCATCGCAATCCCGAACTTCTCTTCGATGTGCATCGCACCGCCGCCTTCGTGGCGGAGAAGCTTGCGGAATTCGGCTGCGATGAAGTGGTGACCGGGCTCGGCCAGACGGGCGTGGTCGGCATCATTCAGGGCAATCTCGGCGAAGGCCCCACCATCGGCATGCGCGCCGACATGGATGCCCTGCCGATGACCGAGATGACGGGCAAGCCCTGGGCTTCCACCGTGCCCGGCAAGATGCATGCCTGCGGCCATGACGGGCACACGGCCATGCTTCTGGGCGCAGCAAAATATCTGAGCGAGACGCGCAATTTCAAAGGCCGCGTGGCGGTGATCTTCCAGCCCGCCGAAGAAGGCGGCGGCGGCGGCAACGAAATGGTGAAGGACGGGATGATGGACCGTTTCGCCATTGAGCGCGTGTTCGGCATGCACAATCTGCCGGGACTGCCGGTCGGCGAGTTCGCCATCTGCCCCGGCCCGATCATGGCGGCGACGGCCGAGTTCGTGATCACGGTGAAAGGGCGCGGCGGACACGCCGCCATGCCGCATACGGTGGTTGATCCGATCCTGGCGGCCAGCCAGATCGTGACGGCGCTGCAGAGCATCGCATCGCGCAATGTGCATCCGCTTGATTCGGTCGTCGTGTCTGTGACGAAGTTCCATGCCGGCGATGCGCTGAACGTCATCCCCGACACGGTGGAGCTTGCCGGCACCGTACGCACCCTCAAGAAAGAGGTGAACGCGGACGCCGAAAAGCGCATGCGCACCATCTGCGAAGGCGTTGCCGCCGCCCATGGCGCGGAGGTGGATGTGTATTATGACTCCAACTATCCCGTGACCTTCAACCATGCCGAGGAAACGGTTTTCGCCAGCGGCGTCGCCAGCGACGTGGCGGGTGCGGCGCAGGTCGACACCAATGTCACCCCGACCATGGGCGGCGAGGATTTTTCCTACATGCTGGAGGCGCGCCCCGGCGCGTTCATCTTCATCGGAAACGGCGACAGCGCAGCACTTCACAACACGCGCTACGACTTCAACGACGAAGTGATCCCCCATGGCGTGAGCTATTGGGTGCGCCTCGCCGAAAAGGCGCTCGCGGCCTGAAGCTCCTGAAAAGCGCATGACCATAAAGGCTGTGGCAGGCAATGCCTGCCACAGGGGGATCATGCCATTTCATTCTTGGCGAAGCGGCCTCATCGCGTTATGAGAGGCGTCAGCGGTCCCGTAGCTCAGCAGGATAGAGCATCAGATTCCTAATCTGAGGGTCACAGGTTCGAATCCTGTCGGGATCGCCAATAAATTCAATGCTTTATCAAAACCAACCCCAAAAACCATGTTGCACTGTGTTGCAACTGGCTATCCTTGATTTCCAAGGACTTCCGGCGGCACTCGGCTACTCCACGCGACATGGACGCAACATAGATTCGCCCTCTTCGTACCGAAGATCATTGCGTGAAGTGTCGACATTCTGATTGGCAATTAATACGCGCACGTCGCGTCAGGCTGACGAGACTCACTCACTTTGAACAGGTGACCAAGCTTCTCTGCCGCCATATTCAGCAACCGCGCCCTGACCAACCTCAGACGAACCGGCCCCTTGAATTGGTCACTGAACGATTACTCAAATCAGAAACTACCGCCATCCAGCATTGCGTCGGTGAATTGCGGATAGCCTAGACTGCGAACATTTTAGTCGAACCCGGAACCAACTCAGGGCGCCCGAAACCTCTCAAACCACTTCTTGGATTTGTCTAGAACGGCGTGACGGCTTCATTTCTTTCAGCCAGATACAATCGTGGTCAGCTGCGATCTGCGAGCGCTGCATTGTGTTGAGTACGAGCTCTCACCTTCGAAGCGATTTCGAAGAATGGAGACTTCACCGCAAGTTTTGCAAGGTAGGAAACTATGTACGCCACCGCGCCGCAGCAACAAGAGTCAACGCGTTATCGGAGGAGACGCCACCCCCATTATGTCGGCAGCGCCACCCAGCCAGCAGCCCCGCAGGAATTGGAGCCGTTGACTGAGGGCAACTCTCGACTGGAGATCGAGAACCGCAATTAAACAGAAGGAAGTTCTCCGGTCCACCTGGATTTGAATTTCGGTGGAGATCAATGTGTAAACAGAAGATTAACGTGACCAGCACTTGTGTAGCATTTTTGCCACGCCCTCGCCACATACCCACCTAACTGGCGTCAAATTGGCCTCTACGCGCTTGCCTATCTCTATGACGGGATGATTAATGCTCCCGGAAAGAGGGGTGAATCACACGTCTTTTCACGGGGGTCTGAGTTACAGGCTCTTCGCTTTCGTTTGTAAGTTTGACTTTGGAGGTCACACATGAAACTCAAGAGCCTTCTCATCGGCTCCGCAGCTCTCGCAGCTGCTGCCACCGGCGCAAAAGCAGCCGACCCGATTGTCGTTCCCGAGCCGGAGCCGATGGAATACGTTCGCGTTTGCGACGTCTACGGCGCAGGCTTCTTCTACATCCCGGGCACCGAAACCTGCCTGAAGATCGGCGGCATGGTCCGTTACCAGATCAACTGGAACGAGAACGACGACGGCTGGCGCAAGTACGCTCGCGGCGAGCTCAACATCGACGCCCGCTCCGAGACCGAATACGGCACGCTCGGCGGCTTCATCAAGCTGCGCGCAACGTCCACGACCGGTGCGACCGCTACGTTCCCGGCTGCTTGGGACGTCAACGACGGCAACGCCTACTCCACGGGTGTTGGCTCGACCGTTGGTCTGCAGCAGGCAATCATCTCGCTCGGCGGCCTCTCCATGGGTCTCTCCGACACGCTGTACGACGCATCCATCTCGGGTGAGTTCGACAATGGCGGTGGTGATCGCGTTCACTTCATCAACTACACCTTCGCAGCAGGCAACGGCTTCACCGCCACGCTCGCTCTCGAAGAGGCTGACAGCAACTACGACTACACGCCGAACTTCGTCGGTAAGGTTGGCGTTGCTCAGGGTTGGGGCACTGCAGACTTCTACGCTGCTTACGACGCAACTGCAGAAGAGTTCGCTCTTAAGGCAATCGTCAAGGCTGACCTGACCGAGCGTCTGTTTGCACAGGCAATGGCGATCTACGAAAGCGGCATCAACTTCTACTCGACCGATCCGTTCGATCTCGGCGGCTTCGGCACGCCGAACGTTGCTCGCTTCGGTTCGGAGTGGTCCGTTGGCGGCCTCATCGGCTACAAGTTCACGCCGAAGCTGAAGGCTTCTATCGGTGCTCAGTACTACGACGCCGTTGGTCATGACTTCATCTCGAACCTCGCAGGCGGCGACGTTGATGTCATCAACGCTGGTCTGACCGTGGATTACGAGATCGTCGAGAACTTCGACGCGAAGCTCGCAGTCAACTACACCAACATTGATGCGCCGGCTGGTACTCCGATCATGGACGACCACTGGAGCGGCTTCATCCGCTTCCAGCGCAACTTCTAATCAGAAGTTACG
>NZ_JBPAXW010000008.1:0-318613 GCF_050877045.1 Nitratireductor sp. PBL-C9 | reverse complement strand
TGACGTTGCCCCCAAGTTTTATCCAGTTTGACGGAGACTC
The DNA here is from genome assembly GCF_050877045.1 of Nitratireductor sp. PBL-C9. Classification (NCBI taxonomy): domain Bacteria; kingdom Pseudomonadati; phylum Pseudomonadota; class Alphaproteobacteria; order Hyphomicrobiales; family Phyllobacteriaceae; genus Nitratireductor; species Nitratireductor sp. PBL-C9. Next base: position 318,573 of record NZ_JBPAXW010000008.1, on the reverse strand, counting down.
TGGCGGTGGGTTTGGCCGATATGGCCGGGGCTATTGACGGGGTCTGACGCGGAGCTCGCGAGCGAGCGGAGCGGCAGATCCCGTTTCGGGTTCAAGGTGTCGGCATACTCGGTCGGGGTCAGCCAACCGAGCCGGGAGTGTGGGCGGTTGAGGTTGTAGTCGTTCCTCCAGGCCTGAAGAGTTGCTCGGGCGTGCGAGAGCGACGGGAACAGCGTTTCGTTCAGCAGTTCGTCCCTCAGCCGGCCATTGAAGCTCTCGATGAAGCCGTTTTGCATGGGCTTTCCCGGCGCAATGTAGTGCCAGTCGATCTGCATTCGATCAGCGAAGCCCAGGATGGCGTTCGAGGTGAACTCGGTCCCGTTATCGCTGACCGCCATCTTCGGCTTGCCGCGCCGTGCCAGGAGCGCTTCCAGTTCGCGGGCTACGCGAAGACCCGAGAGCGATGTGTCGGCGACCAAGGCCAGACACTCGCGGGTGCAGTCATCCACGATTGTCAGGACCCGGAAGCGCCGGCTGTCGGTCAACTGGTCCGAGACGAAGTCGAGCGACCATCTCTCGTTCGGGGCCATGGGGATCAGCATCGGCCGCCTTGTGCCCATTGCCCGTTTCCGGCCACCTCGTCGACGTACCGACAGCCTCTCTTCCCGGTAGATGCGGAACAGGCGCTTATGATTGACCACATGCCCTTCGCGGCGCAGCAGGACGTGTAGCCGTCGATAGCCGAACCGTCGCCGCTCATGGGCAATCGCCTTCATCCGCTCGCGCAGAACCACGTCTTCGGTTCTCCTGGTCTGATAGCGCATCGTCATGCGGCAACAGCCAAGGATCTTGCACGCCCGCCGCTCGCTCATTCCAAACGCGATCTGGAGATGTGCGACGGCCTCTCGCTCGACGGCGGGCGTCACCATTTTTTTGACAGAAGGTCTTTCAGCGCAGCGTTGTCGAGCATGCTGTCGGCAAGGAGCCTCTTCAGCTTGGCGTTCTCGTCTTCAAGCGTCTTCAGCCGCTTCGCCTCGCTGATGTCCATGCCGCCATACTTGGCTTTCCACTTGTAGATGCTGGCGTTGCTGACGCCGTGCTTGCGGCACAAATCCGCAACCGGAACACCGGCCTCGTGCTCCTTCAATATGCCTATGATCTGTTCTTCGGAAAATCGGTTGCGCTTCATCTCTGGTCCTTCGCGTGGGGCCAGAGCCTACTTCAACCTGGATTAATTCACTGGGGCAACGTCAGCAGGCTACGACGCAATGGGGTGCTGAAGTTCTTCTCGGCGCTACCGCCGTGCCCGGTCGGAATGGAAGGTTCCGCGTCGGAGTATTCTTCGGATTGCGAGATTATGGCGCTTGGCTATGAGGTGTGGCCGTGGCCTTCCTCTATGAGGTGGTCCGGTTTCAGTCTTAATGCATGGCGGATTTATCGACCATTGGGGACAATTTACGTGGCTGTGGCAGGGGCTTTAGACGTCAGGTGCACTCATTCGCAGCTCGTTTAGTTTGCGCAATACTGCGTCGGCGTCGAATGTGTTGCGTTCCCCAATGAGTATCAGCCTGCAGCCTTTCTCCTGATCCCATGGTGCAGAGGATAGGGTGGCGCGTTTTCCAACGAGCTGGAAAACATGCCTGCCGTGTCGACCTGCAAAGCTTAGAAGGCCTTTGCCGCGCAGCGCGGTGTCGGAGATCCGTAAAATCGCTTCTTGAAAGGCGTGCAGATCCAGGGGGGCTTCGAACTCCCACTCCACGTGGAGGAACCGGCCGTCATCCTGGAGGTCTGCTTCCAGCATCGCGCGGGGATTGTCGTCTTTAATGAAAAGGGCGCTCAGCGGGACGGGTGCATCATCCATGTCGAGGATGCAGTTTTTTCCGTATGAGGCCATATCAGCGCGAAGCGCCTTGAGTTCATCGTGCGAGCATTCCGCAGTCTTAGACAGGAGCAGGATATCAGAGCCCCGCAGCTGTGCCTGCCAAAGCGGGTCATCTGCACGCCAGGCCGAATCGGGAGCGTCAACAACGCCGATCACGGTTTCCAGACGTGCTTCCTTCCAGATGACCGGATCCATGAGCGACTGGACGATGCCGGCCGGGTCCGCGACGCCACTCGCCTCAATCATGATTAACTCGGGTTTCGGCGTGCGGGACAGAACCACCTTGAGTGTGCGCATGAGATCGCCCTGCAAGGAGCAGCAGATGCAGCCGTTCTTCAGGCCAATAACATCCTCGCTCGTCTGGGCGAGCAGTTCGGCGTCGATGTTGATCGAGCCGAAGTCGTTGACGATGGCCGCGATGCGCAGCCCGTGATCTGCCTGAAGCAGCCGATTAATGAAGGTCGTCTTGCCTGCGCCCAGAAACCCGGTAACCAGAAGAACAGGAACACTCACGGCATCTCACGTCGGATCGGCTGTCCGGGCGCAGCGCCGGTGTCCAATTCCCCGTTCAGAATAACGAACTGACCGTTGACCAGGAGCTGCCGAACACCTTCCGATGGTCTGTTCATCGCATTGAATTCTGCTCTGTCCGTGAGGGTCTCAAGATCGAAGACCACAATGTCCGCGTCGCAGCCTTCCTGAAGGCGCACCTTTTTTGCGATCTGCGGGGCGCAGCGTTCGATTACCTTGCCGGGCAGGATAGTGCATTTGGCCAATGCATCCATCAAGGACATGGTCCTGCGTTCGCGGACATGTTCCCGCAGGAACCGGGTAAAGGTTCCGGACGATCTGGGATGAGCGGAGAGATCATCGGGTAGCGGCCATTCGAGGCCTTCGTAAATGCTGCCGTCTTCATTTATCCAAGGCATGGCATCCGAAGCGATGGAACCACCGGGGTAGGTGACCGACAGATCAAGAAGACGGCGATGCTCGTCATTGGCATCCACATCCAGAAAGTGCCACATCACCAGATCCGTAGGAGATGTTTCTCTGGCCCGACGCATATCTTCTCGCCCGGTGAAGCGGTGATGATTGCGGATCAGTTCGATGTTCGAGTAGTTGCTTCCGGTGCGTTTGACGAAATCGGGTTCCATGAAGAACCCTGCGCTGACCACGGTCGCACCGGTGCCATAAGGATACGCCTCTGTCGTGATCGGTAGATTCTGCTCCTGCGCCTTGCTGACCAACTCGACCACGCGCTCGATATCCATCAACGAGGTTGAGTTAAGGTGACAGATATGCATGTGCGCTCCGGTAGCGCCGGCCAGCCCTATCAGGCGGACATAACTGTCGACGGAGCTTTTCGGGTCGATATTGCTTAGATATGCGATGTGCGTGAAGGTCGGCGTCCCGTACTGAAAGGCGAGATCGCAGATATCCGCCATCTCCTTCACCCCGGCACCGGGGGCGTAGCCGTTGGGCAATCCGATGCCGATAGCCCCTTCATCAAGCCCCTGTCGCACCAGGGAAACGATCTCGTCCGTCTGCTGGGCATCGGCAGCTTCCGTGGACCAGCACATATCTTCCGAACCGGCACCCATCTGGTCGATTGGATGCACATCTGCATCGAGCTCGATTGCGCCGAAGGCGACCTTGCGTGCGAATATCCAGGCGGCAGCAGTGCCGTAATTCAGTGCACGGGGCAGCGTGGCCTGTCTTTCATACCATCCCGCTACCGGCAGCGCGCCGACTTCGAGCTCCAGAGTGGTAGTCACACCATCAAAGGCCTGCATCCGGTCTGCGGCTACGGATTGCCCATGAGCATGCAGGTCGAGGAAACCGGGTGCCACGATCAGTCCGGTGGCGTCGATTTCGCGGGCAGCGTTACCTTCGAAATGTCCAATTCTGGCAATCTTGTGGGCTGAAATCGCTACGTCGCAAACCCTGTCCAATCCGGTTTCAGGGTCCATCACGCGACCGTTGCGCAGTATGATGTCATAGGTTTCGGTCACGGTGCGACGTCCTTTTCGGCAAAGGGGGTTTCCGTCTTGGGCCAGAAGTTTCCGTCCCGCCTGGTGTAGGGCACGATGGTGTAATCCGGGATGATCGCACCGGGCGTTGCCAGATGTATGACCTCCGCTGCAATGGGCGCAAACCCGTCATAGAAATGTTGCGACGACTTCACGACCACATATTTCATTTTGGAGAGGTCGATACCCAAATTCTCGAAAGCCTCTGGATGGAAGGTCTGCGTGCGCAGCGTGTTGATCACGATATGAACACCGTCAGCTTCCAGCCAGACGCAGTCGCCCATGTTCATTTCTGCTGTACCCAAATGCTGTACGGCGTTGGTGACGATCCCGCGCACGGTCACTGTCAAGTCCACCGGGTCTCCCGACATCGGCCCGATCTTCCCGCCCAGGCGTACAGCCATTTCAGAACCGACCCCCGCGTCCATGCACATGGCGACCAGCACCGGGTCCCAGAATGTTGCGAACGCGATATCCCTGAGGCCACGTGCCAGTGCCGCCCGCAGGACAAATGTCGAATCTGAGGGTGCGCCGCCACCCGCATTGTCCGCGAAATCGGCAAGGACAACCGGATTGGTATCGAGCTTCACCGCCAGATCAAGACCATCCTCCATGTTGGGGAAGCGTCGCAGATCGCTGCGCATCCCCCAGAGCTCCTGTCCCAGTTCTCTGGCGCGACGCTCGGCCAGGCTGGCGTTCCCGTCTGCGATGACCAGCGTACGGGTGCCGCAGCGCGGGCTGTCTCCCCATGGGAAACCGTGCACCAGTGAGACGGAGAGAATGCCGTCCTTGCCCTCCATGGCGGACATGCGGTCGACGTAGCCGCGGATAGGTTCGAAAGGGGTGTGATACATCGCCATCATGCGGCAGTCGTAGTCCCGCATGACCGGTATCACCCTGCCTGCAGCAGCCTCGGCACAGAGTATGAAAAGGTCTTCCGCCCGTTCGACAACATCGACGTGCGGGTATTCCTTGTAACAGACAATCGCGGTCGCATTGTCCAGCATTTGGTTCGTCAGGTGACAGTGCGGGTCAAGCTCCAGTCCTATGATGGCGTCGGGACCCACGATTTCCCGCACACGGGCCATCATGTCGCCTTCGCAATCGTCGTAGCCTTGCGCGATCATTGCTCCGTGCATGGACATGAGGACGATGTCCACCGGCATGGCCGCACGCAAGTCGCTGAGGATATCGTCACGCATCGTCTCGTATACGGCGCGCACAGTCGGGCCGGCGGGTTGTGCATACGTGCAAAGCCCCTCGACAACCTCCCAGCTTCGAGCCTCTGCCATTGCACGCCAACGGGTCACAGCCGCCGCGTAAAGCCCCGCCTCACCGTGAGACGCGGACTTGGTGTAAAGGTGTTCCTTGAACCCACTCCAGCCAGTGGGGATAGGCGAAAAAGAATTGGTTTCCGTCGCCAGCGACGCCATGAAAAGTTTCATTCTTTGTTCCCGAAATTTGCCAGCGCAGTCGCAATATCCGCCAGAACATGGAAAAGGATCACCGCAAAGGCCAGGGGGATTGCAATGCCGAACACCACCATGGGCAGATCCATTGTCTCGGTCTGTCGACCGGCGAGGCGCGCGATATAGCTCCGTGCCGGGTCGGCACCCAGCCCCATAAAGCTGAACCACAGAATAGGCAGGATGAAGCACAGCACGCCGAACGAGCGTGTAAGAGAAAACGCCAGCCCCCGAAACCCGGAGGCTTCCAGTGCATCTGGAAACAGATTGGGGTCGCGACGAAAGCGGTAGGCGCAGGACGCGCCCAGAAGTCCGCCCCAGACCATCGAAAATCTTGCAAGCTCCTCCGTCCAGATGGGAGGTTGGTTCAAGAGGTAGCGGGCGATCACCTGCCAACCGGCTGCGGCAAGCATGATTGCCACAGCAAGTGTTGCGCCAAGGAGTGCCAGTCGGTTCAGACGCCAGGAGAACCAGTTCAGCCCGTCCGCGATCGCCGTCACTGTCAGCGCCCCACCGCTTTGTTCCATGCCTCCAGAGCGCCTTCTGGCATATCCGTTGAATCGTAGATGGGCTGACTGGCTTCACGGAATTTTGCGCGTTCCTCAACCGGAAGTTCGATCACTTCGATCCCGGCTTCTTCCAGCTGCTTCAGAACGGCCGTGTCGTCAGACACCAGCTTGCGATTGGCTTTGTGAGCCTTCTCGACCGCCTGCTGGACGATTTCGCGCTCTTCGTCCGTAAGGCTCTGGTACCAGTCTTCCGACGCAATCGCGACGCGGACAGACTGGCTCAGTCGCGCGTTGGTGAAATAATTGATGAAGGCCGTATGCCCGTAGGTCACTGGCACGAAGGCAGGGTTGATATAGCCTCCGGCGACACCGGTCTGCAGCGCGTTTGGCACCTCCGACCAGGAGACAATAGTTCCTTTCGAGCCCCATTGCTCAAAGGTGTTGATCTGCACCTCATCGAGCGCTCGCATGCGAACGCCTTTGATATCGTCGAAGGTGCGGATCGGAACCTCCGTGGTGAAGATGCCCGTGGGGGTGCCGGTCATCACAACGTCCAGTATGCGAACACCTTTGGGTGTCGTGCCTTCGTTCATCCTGGCCAGCATTCCGCCTTCGCCAAGCGCCTTGTCCAATTGTGCGAGATCTTCAAAGAAGTAGGGCATCATCGCGCCGAAGATCGTTCCATCCAGTGTGCCGGCAGATTTTGCGTCCGACATCGATACTTCGAGCAGGCCCTGGCTGACCTGATCGAGACGTTCAGCTTCTTCTCCCAGGGAGTTCCGCTCGAACTCCACGGCTTCTATGCCATTTTCATTGAGATATTCGCCAAAGGTGTGGGCCCACATGTATGTTCCGGAATTTTCCAGATCCGGTGGGCTGTCAAGGGCGATCTTCACTTCCGCCACGGCCGGAAATGTCAGCGCGAGGCTAACTGCCGATGCCTTGAGGACGTTGGTCAGTTTCAGCATGGTATTCCTCCCAGTGAATTGGTTCTTGCATCACTCCCAAAGTCCCAGGGTTCGGGGCAGCCAAAGGCTGATCTCCGGGGCGTAAACAAGCACTCCTAATACAATGATCTCTGCAATGATGAAGGGAACGACGGCGCGGGCCAGCTTCCAGTAATTGACACCCGTGACCGTCGACACGATCAGGAGGCAGCCTCCTAGCGGAGGGGTTACCAGGCCGATGCACAAGTTGAAGCAGATCATGATGCCCAGATGGACCGGGTCAGCGCCGTTGGCCAGGGCGACAGGGGCCAGAAGGGGTACGAGAAGCGCCAGTGCAACTGGCACGTCCATGATCATGCCTGCCACTATGAAGAGCAGGTTCATCGCGATCAGAAACCCGATCGGCCCAAGCCCCATTTCCTCAACCAGTCCTGCGATGGCCTGAGGGATGCGTTCCAGCGCGGCCAGATGGCCGAAAGCGGCGACAGCGCAAAGGATCATGAAGATCGATCCCGTCAGAACGGCACATCGTGAAAAGCTCTCCCAGATGTCCTGGCGCGTGAGCGGCGAATAAAAGAAGGCAGCGATTGCAGCTGCGAACACGGCGACTGCTGCTGCTTCCGTAGGCGTCATCCAGCCCAAGATGATCCCGCCGACGATGATTAGCGGCAGGCATAACGCCGGTATCGCAGCAACAATCGCTGGCAACAAAGGTCGCGTATCAGACTTCTCGACGCGCGGATGATCTTCACGCCATGCGTACCAGCCGTTCACGACGAACAGAGCGGCGGCAAGGAGCAAGCCCGGAACGATGCCGGCCACAAAAAGTGCCGCCACCGAAGTCTGCATCAGGGCACCGTAGAAGATCAGGATGATCGACGGTGGCACGATTGGGCCGATGATGGATGAGGCTGCCGTGACAGCTCCCGCGTACTCTGCCGTATAGCCTCGTTCGCGCATTTCCGGAACGAGCGTGTTGGAGAGTGCCGCTGCGTCAGCGACAGCCGAACCCGAGATGCCTGCAAAGAACACGGAGGTCATGATGTTCACATGTCCCAATCCTCCGCGCAGGCGCCCGATCAACGCCATTGAAAGGTCGATCAGTGACTTTGTGACGCCGCCGCGGTTCATCAACTCGCCGGCCAGAATGAAGAGCGGCATCGCCAGAAGCGAGAAAACGCTGATCTGCGAAAAGACCTTCTGTGGCAGGACTGCCAGATAGCGGGTGTTGTCGGTCAGAATGAAGGTCATCACAGCCGCGCCGCCGATGACGTAGGCCAGTGCCAGCCCAGCAGCCAACATTGCAATGGCAACTATCGGGATGAGCCAGATCATGCCGAATACGCCATGCGGTCGGGCTTGATGCAGAGAGGGTCAAGTCCCTGATCGAGAATATGGGCCGGAAGGGTCGTGCCCTGCACCAGGGCGGTTGCCAACTCCGCTGCCGCAGGAGCGGACTGGATGCCATACCCTCCCTGTCCTGCCATCCAGAAGAAGCCGGGCGCCACCTTTGAGTAACCGATTACCGGCTCCTTGTCCGAAACGAAGCTGCGCAGCCCCGCCCATTTGTTATCGATCCGACGAATATCGAGATCGAAGGCCGTCATGATCCGGTCTGCGCAGATTGCGACGTCAATCTCCTCAGGCTGCGCATCGCACGGAACCGTCGGCGTCTCGTCGGCGGGGGAGATCAGCAGGCGTCCTGCATCCGGTTTGAGGTAGAACTGTTCTTCGACATCGATAGTGATTGGAGCATCGCGACGCGTGAAACCTTCCGGTTCGGCCACGACCATTGCAGTGCGCTGCTTCGGAACGAGCCCGATGCGCTCAGCGCCGGCGAGTTGGCCGATCTCTTCCGCCCAAGCGCCGGCGGCATTAATCACCAAAGGCGCGGTGAGAGTGCCGATCTTTGTTTGAATTTCCCAGCCATTGCCGATGCGCTCAAGCGCCTGCACCGGCGCATTGTTTAGAAGCTGGCCGCCGCGGGCCTTGAAAACGCGCAGAAATCCCTGATGGAGCGCGGCAACATCAATATCCTGGCCATCCTTATCCAGCATTCCGGCTGCTGCGTAGCCCGCTCGTACGAGGGGTTGAAGCGCTCTTAGCGCCTCAGGAACCAATCGTTCCACTCTTGTCTCGCTGGATGCCGTGTCGATCAGTCTGTCAAGCGCCTCCAGCTGATCCTCCCTTGCGAGCATCAGGATCTCTCGCGGGGTCAGAAGCGGATTGTCCGTGAATCCGTCTGGAGGGGCGCCGAAAAAGCTTCGGGAAGCCCGGGTCAGGGCACGGACGCTTTGCGGACCGTAACTGGGGGCAAACACGGCAGCGGATCGCCCGGTCGTGTGGTATCCCGGCTGTGCCTCCATTTCGACCAATACCGTCTGCATGGTTCTTGAAAGCCCGGCGGCCACAGAAGCGCCTGCAATGCCTGCACCGATGACGATTGCGTCTGCTGAAACGGAGCGATCCGGCATGTAGTGTTAGCCCTTCCACAGCTATTCCATTGCCCCAACGCTATCGAAGAATTTTCGGAAATCAACAAAAGTTTTCCTATGCGAAAATAATTTCCAATCGACTGGAGGCTTGATACAACCATCTGAGATTGAAAGAGGAACACCGGCTCATGACCACCACCCAGGCACTGGGGGCACGGCTCAGACACTTGCGCAAGTCCCGTCAATTGACGCTCAGTGACCTTGCTTCACTCTCGGGCGTTGCCGTTTCCACAATCTCCAAAATTGAAAATGGCGCGCTTTCCCCGACGCTGGACAAAGTCCTGCGCCTGGCGGAGGGGCTTGACCTGACAATCGGGCAGTTGATCGGGGATGACAAAAGCGAGAAGTCGTCGCCCAATAGCCGCTTCGCACCGTCGAGGGATGGCGATGGTGTTGTGATCGATACCAAGAACTATGTGTACAGATATCTTTGTGGAGAGTTGACCAACAAGAGAATGGTTCCCATTCACGCGCGCATCAAAGCATCATCCATCAAGGAGTTTGGCCCGCTGGAGAAGCATGGCGGCGAAGAGTTTCTGGTCGTTATCGATGGGGAGGTCGTTGTGCATTCGGAGTTCTATGCACCTGTGAGGCTGGGACCTGGCGAGAGCATCTATCTCGACAGCACAATGGGGCATGCCTACGTCAATGCAGGGGATCGGGACGCCGAGGTTTTTTGCATCTGCACGGAGCCGTTACGGGTTTCAAAAGACTCTGAGGCTGAGTGACGCGCACCCCGTTTTTGGACCGGTCCGAACCGGAACTTCCGCGGGGGGGGGGGGGCTAGCTCAGGCGGCAGGATGTGCCGATGAGCCTTTCATGAGCGATATCGGCGGCTTGTTGCCGATTGCGCTGTGCGGGCGGACATTGTTGTAGTCCTTACGCCATTCCTCCATTTTCGAGCGGGCGTCGTCAAGCGTCAGGAACCAGTGCGCATTGAGGCACTCCGTCCTGAACTTGCTATTGAAGGACTCGATGAACGCATTGTCCGTGGGCTTCCCGGACGCGAATGTCGAGATCGACGCCACGCTGATAGGCCCATAGGTCAAGATCACGGGAGATGAACTCCGAGTCCTGGTCAACCCGGATCGTCTTCGGGTAGCCGACCAGCCGACATGTCCGTTCCAGCGTCGCCACGACATCTTCTCCCCGGTAGCCGTAGCGCACCCGCGTTGCCGTGATCTCCTTGATCCTTGCCTTCAAGGCAGCCTCGTCGCCACGTTTCGACTTGTAGTGATAAAGCGAGGTATCAACCCTCAGGCAGGCGCAGGCACGACGGATCGATACCTTCCAGTCCTGACGAACCTCATCCACAAGAAGGCGGCGGCGAGCAGGCTTCAGAGCTTTTTTGCAAGAACGTCCTGCAGCATGGCCTTGTCGAGTGTCGGGTCGGCAACGTCCAATGAGTCTGGTGAGACTGCGGGCCATTCCGGCCTCGGTTTGGGCGGGGAACACTGTCTCCGTCTGCCCGACGGCCGCGCAAGCCGCTGCAATGTCACGCAAAACAGCGCGATAAAGCGGTGCATATCAATGTTTGGGAAGAAATGGCTGGGGAACCTGGATTCGAACCAGGACTAACGGAGTCAGAGTCCGTGGGTCTACCGTTAACCTATTCCCCAGCGGGCGGCGGTGGCCGCTTTCGACACGCTATTTAACAAGCTGAATTTCATAGTCAAGGGCACAGGCGTATTCAATTTCGGGATTGCGCAATTTTCTTTGTAATCATCGAACAGTGCGTTTCAGGCAAACACCGCTATTGGTGAAATCGACGCCGGCTGATACGTTGGCGGCAACTAAACGAAATAAGCTGCCTGACGCGCCCCCGAGGCTTGCGCGGCGGCGAAGGAATAGCGGTGGAAAACCACGACCACGGCGATGTTTCGCCGGTTGAGAGGGTCGTCCGGGATGCCGCGTCGGATGGGGGATCAACCCTCGGCTTCGACGATCGGTCGGCCGGCCCCTCTGCATGCAGGGATGGTGCGTCTGCATCATCCGGCAGCGCGGATGTGCGCGATGGCGATGAGCCCGTGCGCAAGCGGAAGCGCAGAAAACGGCGGAAACGCCGGGCTTTCGTGCGTGATGCGCAGGAAGGCGTCGCCGCACAGGAAGCGCCCCAAAGCGAACCCAAAAAACCAAAACGCCCGCAACAGGCCCGTCGACGCGAATCATCGCAGGAAAGCCAGCGCGCCTCCTATGCGGCGCTCGATCTGGGCACGAACAATTGCCGGCTTCTCGTGGCGACGCCCACGCGGCCGGGATATTTTCGTGTCGTCGACGCCTTTTCGCGAATCGTTCGCCTGGGCGAGGGGCTTTCGATCGAAGGCCGCCTGAGTGACGCTGCCATGGATCGCGCGGTCTCGGCGCTCAGCGTCTGCGCCGACAAGCTCGGCAATCGCCGGCCCAAGCGCATGCGGCTGATCGCGACGGAAGCCTGTCGCTCGGCGCAGAATGGCGCGGCCTTCATTGAGCGCGTGAAGAAGGAAACCGGGCTCAGGCTCGAAATCATCGACCGGCAGACCGAGGCCCGCCTGGCGGTGGCCGGTTGCAGCACGCTGGTCGAGCGTGGCACGGAAGGCGTGGTCCTGTTCGACATTGGCGGCGGCTCGTCGGAAATCGCGCTGGTGGACATTTCGCGCCACCGCACGCCACGGCTCGCCGATCACATCGTCGCCTGGACATCGTTGCCGGTGGGCGTGGTGTCGCTTGCCGAACGCTTTGGCGGACACCATGTGACGCCCGAGAGCTTTGCTGCGATGGTCGATGCGGTGAGCGAGATGCTCGACCGGTTCGATGATGGCGGGCGGCTGGCGCAGGTCGCCGCCGGCGGGCGCTTCCACCTGATCGGCACCTCCGGAACGGTGACGACGCTTGCGGGCGTTCATCTGGGGCTGGCGCGCTATGACCGCCGCCAGGTCGACGGTTTGTGGATGGAGCGGGACAATGTAGACCGCATGATCGACACGCTGCTTTCGTGGGATTTCGAGCAGCGCAAGGCCAATCCCTGCATCGGCGCGGACCGGGCGGATCTGGTGCTTGGCGGCTGCGCGATCCTTGAGGCGATACGCCGCCGCTGGCCCTCGGAACGGCTGAGAGTGGCCGACCGGGGCCTGCGCGAAGGCATGTTGAGTGAAATGATGGCGGCCGATGGCGCTTGGCGTCGCCGGCGGCGGACGGGACGGAGTGCATGACCAAGAAACCGGCAGGCAAGAGCGGTGGCGCACGCGCGCTCAAGACGCGCATCAAGAAGACCAAGCTCAAGAATTCGTCGCGCCGCTGGCTCGAACGCCATCTGAACGATCCCTATGTGCACAAGGCGCAGGCCGAGGGCATGCGCTCGCGCGCGGCTTACAAGCTGACCGAGATCGATGACCGCCACAAGCTCCTGTTTCCGGGCGCGCGGGTTATCGATCTGGGGGCGGCTCCCGGTGGCTGGTGTCAGGTGGCGGCCGAGCGCGTCAACTCGACGCCGGAGAACCCGCTGGTGGTCGGTATCGATTATCTGGGCATGGATGCGGTGCCGGGCGCCATCGTTCTGGAAATGGACTTTCTGGATGATGATGCGCCAGAGCGCCTGATGGAGACGCTTGGCGCAGAGCCGGATCTGGTGATCTCCGACATGGCCGCGCCGACAACCGGGCACCGTCAGACAGATCATCTGCGCACCATGCATCTGTGCGAGACGGCGGCGGATTTCGCCCTGTCAGTGCTCAAGCCCGGCGGCCACTTCCTTTGCAAGGCCTTTCAGGGCGGTGCGGAAACCGGCCTGCTCGATCAGCTGAAGCGCAACTTCAAGTCGGTTCATCATGTGAAGCCGCAGGCCTCGCGGGCGGAATCGGTGGAGCTTTATCTGCTCGCCAAGGGCTTCAAGGGCCGCAAGAAGGAAGAACCCGAAGACGAAGCGTAAGGCGCAAAACGCCTTACTCTGCTGCGGGAGCCGGCGTCGCTGATGCGGCGCTTCTGCGGCGTTTGTGGCCCGACACCCTGCTGCCCGTCTCTGGCGGGAGGCTGAGGAACGGAATGGCCGCCAGTGCTGAAAGACCAGCCACGATCAGGAAGGCGTTGAAGAACGCATCGATGCCCAGAGCGGTGCCGGTGACAAGCGCGGTTGCCTCAAGAATGCCGCCGCCCACGGCCACGCCCATTGCAATGCTCACCTGCTGGAAAGCCGCAGAAAGCGTGGCGGCCTGACTGGCCTCCCGGTCGCCGAGCTCTGAGAATGTGAGCGCGTTGGATGACGTGAAGAAGAGCGAGCGCAGAAGGCCTGAAAACACCAGAACCGTGATGATGGTCCAGTGCGATGTCTGCGGCGTGAAGAAGGCGTTGACGCCGATGCTGGCCGCACCCAGCAGGGATGCGGTGACCAAAACGACGCGGAAGCCGCCAAGGCGCAGCGCCGTGCTGGCGATGAACTTCATGGCAATGGCCCCAAAGGCCGAAGCGAATGTCAGAAGGCCGGACTGGAAGGGCGTGAGCCCGAACACGACCTGGAACATCAGCGGCAGCAGGAACGGCACTGCGCCGACGCCGATGCGGAACAGCGAGCCGCCGATGATCGACGAGCGGAAGGCGCGGTTGGCGAACAGGCCGAGATTGAGAACCGGATGCGAGGTGCGCCGTGCATGACGCACGTAAAGCACGGCTGCAAGCGCGCCGATGAGCACGGTGCAGACACCGACAATCGGCGGCAGGGCGGGCAGGCTGATGACCGAAAGGCCGAACACCAGACCGGAGGCGGCGATGCTTGAGAGCATGAAGCCGATCGTGTCCAGCCGGCCGGTCTCCTGTTTGGGAAACTCCGGCAGCACGCGGCCCGAGACATAGATGCCCAGAAGGCCGATGGGCACATTGATCAGAAAGATCCAGTGCCAGGAAAAATAGGTGGTGATGAAGCCGCCCAGCGGCGGGCCGGCCACGGGGCCGATCAGCGCGGGGGCGGCGAGCCACGCCATGGCGCTGACGAGCTTTTCGCGCGGCACGGCGCGCACCAGCACCAGCCGTGCGACGGGCGTCATCATTGCGCCGCCCATACCCTGCAGGAAGCGCGCCAGAACGAACGAAGCCAGCGAATTGGAAAAGGCGCAGGCGATGGAGCCGATCACGAACACGCCGATGGCGATGCGGAAGACCCGCTTTGCGCCGTAGCGGTCTGCCATGAAGCCGCTGATGGGAATGAAAATCGCCAGCGAGACGAGATAGCTGGTCAGCGCGAGTTTCAGCGTGACCGGGCTGGTGTCGAGGTCGGCAGCGATGGCCGGCAGCGAGGTGGCGATGACGGTGGAATCCATCTGCTCCATGAAGAGCGCGACGGCGAGTATGAGCGGCAGTGTGCGGTTCAAGGCTTTATGTTCCTGTGCCGGTCTGTCGCGGGAAGGGGCCGCGGAGAGGGGGAATTGTGGGCAGACCGGATCAGCGTTGGAGGCTTTAGCACGGCGCGTGCGGCCTGTCCTGTGGCAGTGGCGGAGCTGTGTTGGTGCTGTCATGTCATGTGGACAACAATTGTTACGCTTACAAAGCACCACCTTTTCAAGTCGGCGCTGACGTGGTACCAGCCAGCGCCAATCCTGAAAGGGAATCACACAGACGAGGCCTTGCTTTTGAGTGGCGAGGTCGCGTGTCCTCTTATTCCAAAGGGTCGGCCATGGCTAAAATCATCGAGACTGCAACCGGCGCCGAGGCGCTTACTTTCGACGACGTGCTCCTGCAGCCCGGCCACTCGGAAGTGATGCCCGGCCAGACGGACGTGCGCACGCGCATTGCCGGCGACATCGATCTCAACATTCCGATCCTTTCCGCCGCCATGGACACGGTGACGGAAGCGCGTCTCGCCATCGCCATGGCGCAGGCCGGCGGCATCGGCGTCATTCACCGCAACCTCTCGCCCATCGAGCAGGCCGAGGAAGTGCGCCAGGTCAAGAAGTTCGAGTCGGGCATGGTGGTGAACCCCATCACAATCGGCCCTGACGCAACGCTGGCCGAGGCGCAGGCGCTGATGCGCGCCCATGGAATTTCGGGCATTCCGGTTGTCGAGAATGGCGGCGCTGGCGGTCACACAACGGGTCGTCTTGCCGGTATCCTGACAAACCGCGACGTGCGTTTCGCTTCCGATCCCGAGCAGCGTGTGCGCGAGCTGATGACGCATCAGGATCTTGTCACCGTGCAGGAAGGCGTCGCTCAGGACGAGGCCAAGCGCCTTCTCCACCAGCACCGCATCGAAAAACTTCTCGTGGTTGATGACGCGTCCAACTGCGTCGGCCTCATCACCGTCAAGGACATCGAGAAGTCGCAGCTCAACCCGCATGCTTCCAAGGATGCGCAGGGCCGCCTTCGCGCCGCCGCCGCAACCAGCGTCGGCGAGGATGGTTTCGAGCGCGCCGAGCGCCTGATCGATGCCGGCGTCGACCTTCTTGTGATCGATACCGCCCACGGCCACTCCCAGCGCGTGCTCGACGCAGTGGCGCGGGCCAAGAAGCTCTCCAGCAATGTGCGCATCATTGCCGGTAACGTCGCAACCGCCGAAGGCACACAGGCGCTCATCGACGCCGGTGCGGATGGCGTGAAGATCGGCATCGGGCCGGGCTCCATCTGCACCACGCGCATCGTCGCCGGTGTGGGCGTGCCGCAGCTCTCGGCCATCATGTCGGCGGTGGAAGTGGCGGACAAGGCGGGCGTTTCGCTGATCGCCGATGGCGGCATCAAGTTCTCCGGCGATCTCGCCAAGGCGCTTGCCGCCGGTGCATCGGCGGCAATGGTTGGTTCGCTGCTCGCCGGCACGGATGAAAGCCCGGGCGAGGTCTATCTGCACCAGGGCCGTTCCTACAAGGCGTATCGCGGCATGGGTTCGGTTGGCGCGATGGCGCGCGGGTCGGCGGATCGCTACTTCCAGGCGGAAGTGCGCGATACGCTGAAGCTCGTGCCTGAGGGCATCGAAGGCCAGGTGCCCTACAAGGGACCGGCTGGCGGTGTTCTGCACCAGCTCACCGGTGGTCTGAAGGCGGCCATGGGTTATGTCGGCGCGGCCAATCTGGAAGAGTTCCGCCGCAAGGCGACCTTTGTGCGCATCTCCGGTGCGGGCCTGCGTGAAAGCCACGCGCATGACGTCACGATCACCCGTGAAAGCCCGAATTATCCGGGCGGCGTGTGAGCGCTTCAGGCATCTACGCGTTTGGAAAAGGGCCGCTCAGGCCCTTTTTTATTGCGTCAGGCGCGCTCCAGGTATCCTGTTCTTCCCAGAATGCCGGCGAGGATCGCCCCGGTAAGCGGTGCGGCGATGAACAGCCAGAGCTGGTTCATCTCGCGCGCGCCGGCAAACAGGGCGGGGCCGATTGAGCGCGCGGGATTGATGGACGTGCCCGTCACCGGGATGAGGCACAGGTGAAGGACCGCAAGCGTCAGTCCGATCACCATGCCGGAAAGCGCGGTGCGGTGTTTCTTGGCGGTTACCCCCAGAATGACCGTCACGAAAATGAAGGTGCCGAGCGCTTCAAGCGCGAAGGCGGTGGGTGTGGGGTAAAGTCCGGCGGATTCCCAGCCGTTTGCGGCGCGTGAAACGGGAGCGACCGCGTTGTTGCCCTGCGCAATGCCCCAGAGGGCTGCTGCGGCGAGCGTTCCGCCGACAATCTGCGCCAGAATGTAGGGAAGCACGTCGCGGGCCGGCATGCGCCCCGAAAGAAAAACGCCGGCGGTGACTGCCGGGTTCATATGCGCGCCGGAAACGGGGCCGATGGCATAGGCCATGGCAATGACGGCAACGCCGAATGACAGGGCGATGCCGATGCCGCCCAGCGGCAGAAGATTGCCGAATCCCCCGGCGATGATGCTCGCACAGCCCAGAAAGACGAGGCAGAACGTGCCGAAACACTCGGCGGCATAAGCTTTCATGATTCGATCCTTGCAATGTGGGCAACCTTGCAAAGGCTCTGGATTTAGGAGCTGATGGGGAAATCAGGATTCACAGTTCACACAGGGGGAAGACCATGTCCCAGACCGCCATTTTCTGGCCGATGATCGCGCAGGTGGCGCTGGTCTATGCGGTTTATCTGCTGATCGGCATGCGGCGGAAGAAGGCGGTGGAAAGCGGCAGCGCCACGGTCTCGCAGTTTCGCGAAAACCGCGATGAGCCGGCGGAAAGCCTCTATGTGCGCAACAATCTGGCCAATCAGTTCGAGCTGCCGGTGCTCTTTTATGCGGTCTGCCTGGCGCTTTTCGTGACCGGGGGTGCCGGCGTGGCGGCGGTCTCGCTGGCCTGGGTCTTCGTTCTGTCGCGCTGCGGTCATGCTTATGTGCATGTTACGTCGAACAGGATACGCCACCGCCAGCCGCTGTTTGTGCTGGGGTTCTTCGCGCTTGGCGCAATGTGGCTTCTGCTCGCCCTGCGGCTGGCGATCTGAGGTTCAGCCGCGCGCGAGAAGTGCCGTGTGAGCCTGCAGGATCGCCTCGTGCAGGGCCGCGAAATCGGCCTTGCGCGGATTGGACTTTCGGCCAGCCAGGCATATGCTGCGGGAAGGGCCGGGGGCGAGAAACGGCAGCACGCTGACGGAGGGCAGGAGCTTTGCCGAAGCGCGCGCCATTTGCGGTATGAGGGTCACGCCCATCCCATGCGACACCATGTGCAAAAGCGTCGTCAGGCTGGTTGCGCCGAAGGTCTCCATGGTGACCGGTTTCACCTTGCCGCAGATTTCCAGCGCCTGTCCGCGCATGCAGTGCCCGTCTTCCAGAAGCATCAGCCGTTCGAGCGCCATGCTCTCCTGCGCCACGGGCGGGGCAAGGCGTTCGGCGTCTTCGCTCGGCACGGCGAGATAGAAGGGGTCGTCAAAAAGCGCTTCGGGCAGCAACCGGTTGTCATCGATGGGCCGCGCCGCGATCATGGCATCGAGCCTGCCGGTCGCCGTGTCCTCGGCCAGCGTCTCGGTAACCGCCTCGCGCACCTCAAGCCGCAGTTTGGGAAACCGCTGTTTGAGAAGCGGCAGAAGCTCGGGCAGCAGGTAAGGCGCAATCGTGGGGATGACGCCAAGGCGGAAACGGCCTTCAAGCGCCTTGCGCTCGCGCCGGGCCTCGCCCTCCAGCTCCCGGATCTCGGAGAGAATGCGCACCACGCGCGGAAGCAGCGTATGGGCCTCGGCGGTCAGGCGCACGGCCCCGCTGCCGCGTTCGAACAGCTTGAAACCGAGCTGCGCCTCCATTTCGGAAATCTGCGCCGAAAGGGCAGGCTGCGTCACGCCGCAGCTCGTGGCCGCGCGTCCGAAATGAAGCGTTTCGGCCAGTCGCTCGAAATACTGCATCTGTCTGATGGTGAGGCGTATCATAACTTCAGATTATCGCATCGAATATGAAAGACAATTGGAATTTATGAGGCGGTGTGACTACCTTCAATTTGTTCCAAGCCATGCCGCAGTCCAACCGGCAACCGGTCAGGCACCGGAGAGCAAGCAAGGGAGTATCTTTCATGGCAGACAAACCCACGATGACCACGTCCGCTGGCGCCCCCGTCAGCGACAACCAGAATTCCGTGACTGCGGGTGAGCGCGGACCGGTTCTCCTTCAGGATTACCAGCTCATCGAAAAGCTTGCGCACCAGAACCGCGAACGCATTCCCGAGCGCGTGGTGCACGCCAAGGGCTGGGGCGCGCATGGCGTGCTGAAGATCACCGGCGACATTTCGAAATACACCATCGCCAAGGCGCTGCAGCCGGGCGCTGAAACGCCGATGCTGGCGCGCTTCTCCACCGTTGCGGGCGAGGCGGGCGCAGCCGACGCCGAGCGCGACGTGCGCGGCTTTGCACTCAAATTCTACACCGAGGACGGCAACTGGGACCTGGTGGGCAACAACACGCCCGTGTTCTTCGTCCGCGATGCGCTGAAATTCCCGGACTTCATTCACACGCAGAAGCGTCACCCGCGCACCAATCTGCGGTCGCCCACGGCGATGTGGGATTTCTGGTCGCTGTCGCCGGAAAGCCTGCATCAGGTGACCATCCTCATGTCCGACCGCGGCCTGCCGGTCGCGCCGATGTACATGAACGGCTACGGCTCGCACACCTATTCGCTGTGGAATGACAAGGGTGAGCGCTTCTGGGTGAAATTCCACTTCAAGACCATGCAGGGCCACAAGCATTACACCAATGCCGAGGCTGAAGAGGTGGTCGGGAAGACCCGCGAAAGCTATCAGGAAGCCCTGTTCGGCACGATTGAGCGCGGCGAATTCCCCAAGTGGAAGGTGCAGGTGCAGATCATGCCCGAGGCCGATGCGGAGAAGACCGAGTACAATCCGTTCGATCTCACCAAGGTATGGCCGCACGCGGACTATCCGCCCATCGACATCGGTGTGATGGAGCTGAACCGCAACCCGGACAACTACTTCACCGAGATCGAGAACGCGGCGTTCTCGCCCTCCAACATCGTGCCGGGCATCAGCTACTCGCCGGACAAGATGCTGCAGGCGCGCATCTTCTCCTACGCCGATGCGCACCGCTACCGGCTGGGCACGCATTATGAGACGATCCCGGTAAACCAGCCGAAATGCCCGGTTCACCACTATCACCGTGATGGCGAGATGAACACGTTCGGCGGCATCAAGACCGGCAATCCGGATGCATTCTATGAGCCCAATTCCTTTGGCGGTCCGGTGGAAAGCCCGGCTGCGAAGGAGCCGCCGCTCAGGATCTCGGGCGATGCGGATCGCTATAACCACCGCATCGGCAATGATGATTACGGCCAGCCGCGCGCGCTCTTCAACCTCTTCGACGAGGGCGAGAAAAACCGGCTGTTCTCCAACATCGCCGCCGCCATGGGCGGGGTGCCAGGCGAAATCATCGAGCGCCAGCTCGCGCATTTCGACAAGGTGCATCCCGATTACGGGAACGGCGTGCGCAAGGCGCTGAAGGAAGCGCACGGCTATGAGGCCAATGCGGTTCCGGTGACCGGCAAGACACCGCAGCACGCTGCGGAATAGAAAACCGGCAAAAGGCTCGGATCAGTACCGGGGATAAGTGACGGGCGTGGAGCGATCCACGCCCGTTTCACTTGTGCAAATGGCCTGTACCGGCTAGCTGTTCGCCATTCGGGTAACCGGCAAAGGTAAGACATGCGACTTGGCGGACGGCTGGCTGCGGCCATTGAGATTCTGGACGATATCGACCGGCGATACAGGCCGGCAGCGGATGCGCTGAGAGACTGGGGACTGTCCCACCGTTTCGCTGGCTCCAAGGATCGCGCCGCCATCGGCAACATCGTTTACGATGCGCTGCGCCGCAAACGCTCTGCCGGCTGGATTTTTCAGGAAGAAACGCCACGCGCGCTGGCCTTCGGCGCTCTGCTTTTGCAGGGCGATTGCACGCCGGACATGCTCAACGCCGCGCTGGCGGAAGACAGTTTCGCGCCGCCGCTGCTCTCCACCGATGAAATTGCCCGCATTGCGGATCACCCGCTTGATGCCGCGCCCGATGGCGTGCGTGCGGAAAGCCCTGAATGGTGCGAGCCGCTTTTGAAGCGCACCTGGGGCGATGACTGGGTGGCGGAAGCCGCAGCGCTTTCGGAACGCCCGCCGCTCGACATGCGAACCAACACGCTCCGGGCCACGCGCGATCAGGTTGCAAAGGCGCTTGCCAGCGCCGGTGCGCTGCCCTGCGATCTCGCGCCGCAGGGCCTGCGCGTCCCGGCCATCGAAGGGCAGGGGCGGCATCCCAATGTGCAGTCCGAGCAGGCTTTCCGCGATGGCTGGTTCGAAGTGCAGGACGAGGGGTCACAGATCGTCGCAGAGCTGACGGATGCGACGCCGGGCATGCAGGTGCTCGATTTCTGCGCCGGCGCGGGCGGCAAGTCGCTCGCCATGTCCGCAGCCATGGGCAATACCGGCCAGATCCACGCATTCGATGCAGACAGGAAACGGCTTGCCCCCATCATCGACCGGCTGAAGCGGGCAGGGTGCCGCAATGTGCAGGCGGTGGCGGATGAGGCTGCCCTTGCGCCCTTCGAGGGACGGCTCGATCTGGTCGTGGTCGATGCGCCCTGCACCGGGGCCGGCACCTGGCGGCGCAGGCCCGACGCCAAATGGCGGCTGGGTGAGAAGCAGCTGGAACAGCGTCAGGCCGAGCAGGCCGAAATTCTCGCCAAGGCCGCGCGTTTCGTGCGTCCCGGCGGTCGTCTCGCCTACATTACATGCTCGGTTTTTGCCGAAGAGAACGAAGATCAGGTCCGCGCCTTCATTGAGGCAAATCCGGCGTTTCGCCCGGTGGACCATGAGGCGCTCTGGGAAAGGCACTTCCCCGGCAAGGCGGCCAGGGCAAGAATAGACCGGGCGACCGGCATCGCGCTTTCGCCCCACCGCACTGCAACGGACGGTTTCCACTTCGCCGCTCTGGAGCGCGTCTGAGAGAGGCCGGAACCGCGGCACAGGAGGTCTGCTTATGAACGGGACCAATCCCAACGAGACCAATCCCACGGATGTCGAAGCGCGGGTGCGCGCAAGCTTTGCCCGCCAGAAGATGATGCAGACCATCGGCGCGGAGCTGACGCTCGTGACGCCGGGCATTGTCGAGATCGAGATGCCTCATGCCGAAGGGCTGACCCAGCAGCACGGCTTTCTGCATGCGGGCGTGATTTCGACAGCGCTCGATTCTGCCTGCGGTTATGCCGCCTTTTCGCTGATGCCGGTGGATGCTGCGGTGCTGACCATCGAATTCAAGGTCAATCTGCTTGCGCCGGGGCGCGGAGAGCGCTTTCTGTTTCGCGGCGAGGTCACCAAGCCCGGCCGCACCATCATTGTCGCTGACGGCCAGGCCTATGCCTATTCTTCTGAAGGAGATGCCAAGTTGATCGCCACCATGACCGGAACCATGATGACCATCGTCGGACGGGAAGGGCTGGAAGGATGACGCGGGCTCCCGTGGAACCGGCCATCCTCTCCGGCAAGCGCGTTCTCTTCGTGATGGCGGCGGATGCCGAATATGGCCCGCATCTCAAGAAGCGCTTCACACCGCTGATGACCGGCATCGGCCCGGTCGAGGCCGGTGTTGTTCTGGGCGCCGAGCTTGCGCTGCTTGACGCGGAAGGGCAGTTGCCCGACCTGCTCGTGTCGCTTGGCTCGGCCGGCAGCCGCTCGCTGGAGCAGACCGAGGTTTATCAGGCGACCGCCGTGTCCTACCGCGACATGGATGCCTCGCCGCTCGGTTTCGAGAAGGGCGTGACGCCGTTCCTCGATCATCCGGCGGTCATGCCCCTGCCGCATCGCATTCCCGGCATTCGCGAGGCAACGCTTTCGACCGGCGCGAATATCGTTTCGGGCGCGGCCTATGACGCCATCGACGCCGAGATGGTGGACATGGAGACGTTTGCGGCGCTGCGCGCCTGCCAGCGCTTCGGTCTCGGTCTGGTGGCGCTGCGCGGCATCTCCGATGGCGCTGCCGAACTGCAGCACGTGGCCGACTGGACGGAGTATCTGCACGTCATCGACGAGAAGCTCGCATCGGCCGTGGATCAGTTGGAAGAAGCCCTCGCCAAGGGGCTTTTGTGATGGCGCGCTGCATGATTTTCAGTACAAACAGACCAGCCGCTTCAGGCCCGGATGCGGCGTTTCGGCACCGGGAAAACTTTGCCCGCCCGCTTGCGCCCACCCGTATCTTTCTCTAAAGGCTCGCCATGAAAACGACATCCCATCCCGACACAGTTCTCATCGTTGATTTCGGCAGCCAGGTCACGCAGCTCATTGCGCGACGGGTGCGCGAAGCCGGAGTCTATTGCGAAATCGCACCGTTCCAGTCGGCGGAAGAGGCGTTTGAGCGCCTTGCGCCCAAGGCGGTCATCCTCTCCGGCAGCCCGGCCTCGACGGTCGATATCGGCAGCCCGCGCGCGCCGCAGGTGATCTTCGATTCCGGTCTTCCGGTGCTCGGCATCTGCTATGGCGAGCAGACCATGTGCGCCCAGCTCGGCGGCAAGGTCGAAGGCAGCGATCACCGTGAATTCGGTCGCGCCTTCCTCGAAATCGAGGACGATTGCCCGCTGTTCGAAGGCATCTGGGCCAAGGGCACGCGCCATCAGGTTTGGATGAGCCATGGCGACCGCGTGACGGCCATTCCGCCGGGCTTCCGCGTTGTCGGCACCTCCACGGGCGCGCCGTTTGCGGCCATCGCCAATGAGGAGCGCAAATATTACGGCGTGCAGTTCCACCCCGAAGTGGTGCACACGCCGGATGGCGCGAAGCTTCTTTCGAATTTCGTGAACAACATTGCCGGCCTTCAGGGCGACTGGACGATGGCCGCCTATCGCGAGCAGGCCGTCGAAGCCATCCGCAAGCAGGTTGGCGACGGCAAGGTGATCTGCGCGCTTTCCGGCGGCGTCGATTCCTCCGTGGCCGCGCTGCTCACCCATGAAGCCATTGGCGATCAGCTCACCTGCATTCTGGTCGATCACGGCCTGATGCGTAAGAACGAGGCGGCGGAAGTCGTCGCCATGTTCCGCGAGCACTACAATCTCCCGCTCATCCTGGTGGACGCCTCCGACCGCTTCATCGGCGCTCTGGAAGGCGAGAGCGACCCGGAGACGAAGCGCAAGACCATTGGCCGCCTGTTCATCGAAGTGTTCGAGGAAGAGGCAAAGAAGCTCGGCGGCGCCGACTTCCTGGTGCAGGGCACGCTTTATCCCGACGTGATCGAGAGCGTCTCGTTCACCGGCGGTCCCTCGGTCACCATCAAGTCGCACCACAATGTGGGCGGTCTGCCCGAGCGCATGAACATGAGCCTGGTGGAGCCGCTGCGCGAGCTCTTCAAGGACGAAGTGCGCGTGCTCGGCAAGGAGCTGGGCCTGCCCGACAGCTTCATCGGCCGCCATCCCTTCCCGGGACCGGGCCTCGCCATCCGCTGCCCCGGCGGCGTGACCCGCGAGAAGCTCGAGATCCTGCGCTCCGCCGATGCGATCTATCTGGACGAAATCCGCAAGGCCGGTCTCTACGACGCGATCTGGCAGGCCTTCGCCGTGCTTCTGCCGGTGCAGACCGTGGGCGTTATGGGCGATGGACGCACCTATGAGTTCGTCTGCGCGCTGCGCGCGGTAACGTCGGTCGACGGCATGACCGCCGATTTCTACCATTACGACATGGAATTCCTCGGCCGCGCGGCGACCCGCATCATCAACGAGGTGAAGGGCATCAACCGCGTCGTTTACGACGTGACGTCCAAGCCGCCCGGCACCATCGAGTGGGAGTGATCCGGCGATGAACGCTTCGAACCCTGTCGTGATCTACGGCATCAAGAACTGCGACACGATGAAGAAGGCGCGGTCCTGGCTTGAGGCGCATGACGTTGCGCATGCGTTTCACGACTACAAATCCGCCGGCATCGACCGTGAGCGGCTGGAAGCCTGGGTCCGCGAGCTGGGCTGGGAAAAGGTTCTCAACCGCGCCGGCACGACGTTCCGCAAACTGTCCGATGCGGACAAGGCGGATCTCGACGCCGACAAAGCCGTCAAGCTGATGCTGGAGCAGCCCAGCATGATCAAGCGCCCGGTTCTGGATCTCGGCGATCAGCGCATCCTTGGCTTCAAGCCCGAAATCTACGAGACCGCCTTCGCCTCCTGAACGAAGGCGCACCGGCGAGAAAGACAAGGGGCTCCCGCACCGGCGAGAGCCCCTTTTTCATTCCGATTCTCGACACGCAAAGCCGGTTTCTTGCCAATTCTTCATATAGTTGGGATACATTGGGGCTTCTATCCACGCGGCCGGGAGCTCCTTGCGCATGAAGCGGGTGATACTCACTCTGATTTCCATCGCGATCGCGGCCACCGTGGCGGTGATCATTCTGCGCCTGCTGTTCCCGCTTCCAGACATTTCCAATCGCGCGCCGGAAAAGACGATTGCGGTCGATCCCGCCACACCGCTGGGGCGGTTGATGGCGCAGGGAGCCTCAAGCCACCCCGGCAAAACCGGCGTTCTTCCGCTGGCCGATGGCAAGGATGCGCTGGCGAGCCGGCTCGCGCTGATCGAGCGGGCCGAAGTCTCCATCGATGCGCAATATTACATCTGGCATGACGATACGTCCGGCATCCTGCTTCTGGCAGCTCTGAAAGAGGCCGCCGACCGCGGTGTGCGGGTGCGCCTCCTGCTCGACGACAATGGCGTGCCGGGGCTCGACGGCTACATGGCCGCGCTGAACACGCTGCCGAATTTCGATATCCGGCTGTTCAATCCTTCCACGGTGCGCCGGCCAAAGCTCTTCGGATATACGTTCGACTTTTTCCGCATGAACCGGCGCATGCACAACAAGGCACTGATCGCGGACGGTGCGGCGGCGATTATCGGCGGCCGCAACATCGGCGATGAATATTTCCAGATCGGCGACGCCTTCTATGTGGACATGGACGTGCTGGCGACGGGCCATGTGCTGCCGCAGACGGCGGCCGTGTTCGATCAATACTGGAACAGCGCTTCCGTGTTCGGCGTCGAGACGATCATCAATGGTTCGGGCGACATGGCCAACTTCGAGACGCGTGTCGCGGAGGTGGAGGGCAGCGAGGAAGCCCGCGCGGTTCTGGCCGAACTGGAAAGCAGTGCGGCGCGTTATGCCGGGGGCGGCGAGGCGCTTGAATGGACCAATGTGCAGCTCGTGGCCGACGATCCGGTCAAGGGGCAGGGCATCGCCACGCGCGATCAACTCATGATCATGCGGCTGGGCGCGCTTCTCGGCGAAACGCGCGAGCGGCTTGATCTGATCTCGGCCTATTTCGTGCCGGGAAAGATCGGGGCCGCCTATTTCGGGGATCTGGCGCGCACCGACAGGCAGGTGAACATCCTGACCAACGCGCTCAACACCACGGATGTGCTTCTCGTTCACAGCGGCTATGCCAAATACCGGCGCGAGCTTCTGGAGGCCGGCGTCAATCTTTATGAGCTGAAGCTGCGTGGCGGGGTGACGCCTGAATCGGCGATCCAGTTGAAGCCGCTGGGGCTTTCGGGCGCGAGCCTGCACGCGAAGACCTTCGCGATGGATGGCGAGCGCATCTTTATCGGGTCGTTCAACTTCGATCCGCGCTCGGCGATGCTGAATTGCGAGATGGGTTTCCTGATCGACAGTCCGTCCATGGCGCAGCAGGTGAGCGCCGGCTTTGATGGTCCGCTCGATCTGGTAAGCTATCAGCCTGAACTCACACCGGAAAACAAGATGATCTGGGTAGAGGAGAAGCGGCAGGGCGATCCGGTAATCTATCAGGAAGAACCTGGCGCTACATGGTTCCAGCAGATTGCTACAGTTGTTATCGGCTGGTTGCCGGTGGAATGGCTGCTCTAGGCGGCCTCAAGGAGAGTAAAATGAAGAACTGGTTCTGGTGGTTGCTCGCGGGCATTATCTCGCTTGTCGGTGGTTTTATCGCGCTGGCCAATCCATTGGCCGCAACGCTCACGGCCGAGCTTCTGGCCGGCTGGGTGTTTATCGTTGTGGGCATTCTGACGATCCTGTCGGTGTTCAACGATCAGGGGTGGGGCGGACGGCTTCTGTCCATCCTGCTGGGGCTGGCGCTGCTTTTCGTTGGCGTGAGCCTGATCGCGAACCCGCTCGGCGGCATGGTCTCGCTGACCTTCGTGGTCGCTGCGATGCTTCTGGCCATGGGCGTGATGCGCATTTTCCTGGGCATTGGCGCATCGGATTCGCGTCTGCGCTGGATCATGATCCTGGCCGGCATCGTCTCGCTGGTGCTCGGTGGCATGATTCTCGCGAACTTCCCGCAGTCGGCGCTGGTCGTTCTGGGCATTTTCCTCGCCGTGGAACTGATCTCCAATGGCGTGTCCCTGATTGTGCTGGCGCTTTCCCGCAAAAGCCCGGCAGCGTGAGAGGATAAAATGAAGCACTGGATGTTGTGGCTCCTGGCCGGCGTTGTGGCGCTGGTCGGTGGCCTGGCTGCCCTGTTCAACCTGAACTCGGCCTCAAACCTGACGATCACGCTGGGTGGCTGGGCGCTGGTCATCGTCGGCGCCCTTCAGGGCTGGGCAGCCTATAAGGCGAAGGACGTTCGCACGATGACCGGCGCAGGGCTGCTGGCGGCAGCCGCGCTTTTTCTCGGCGTGTCGCTTCTGTTCGGACCGTTTGGCGATGGCAGCATACTGCGCGTCCTGCTGGGTGTGTTCCTGCTCGCGTCGGGCCTCGGCAAGGTGTGGATGGGGCGCAGCCTGCGCGGTGACACGGTTTTCCCCGCGCTGCTCGTGGCGGGCGGCGTATCGGCCGTTCTCGGCCTGATCGTGCTCATGGGCCTCAGCCTCAATTTCGGGCTGATCGTTGCACTCGAACTGCTCGCAAGCGGCGCTGCACTCGTGCTTCTGTCGCTGCGTCTGAGACAACATGCTCCAAAAGGCTGATCCGCTTCGTGCCTTCACCACACTGGTCATGGCCGTCGTACTGGCGGTCCTGATCGGGTGGATACTTGTGGTCGGGAAATCGGTTCTGATGCCGATCTTCATCGCGATCATTTCCGTCTATGTCCTGCTCACCGCGACAGCGGCGCTTGCCCGGGTGCCGCTGATCGGCCTGTTGCCGGAATGGGCGCTCAGGGGCGTTGTGCTGGCGATTTTCGTTCTGGTGCTGCTGCTTCTGGCGAGCGTTCTGGTCGGCACGGCAGAGCAGGTGATGGCGCGCCTGCCCGTCTACCAGAAGAACCTGACGGATATGCTGGAGAGCATATCGGCCCGCTTCGAGATTGAAGAAATTCCCAATCTCAGCACGCTGATCGAGACGCTCTGGGGGCGGATCAACCTGCAGCGGATTGCGGCTGTCGGCATCGGCTCGGTCGGCTCGCTGGCCGGCGTGATCTTCATGGCCGTGATCTATTCCACCTTTCTGATGGCCGAGCGTGGCGGCTTTGCGCGCAAGATCGCTGCTGTCCTGCCTCAGGAGCGGGCCAGCCAGGCGCATATGATGGTGCGCGACATCAACCGCAATATCGGCGAATACCTTACCGTCAAAACGCTTGTGAACGTCATTCTGGGCGTCATGTCCTTTACGGTCCTCAAGCTGTTTGGCGTCGATTTTGCGCTGTTCTGGGCGGTGCTTATCGGCCTCTTGAACTACATCCCCTATGTGGGGTCGCTGCTTGGCGTGGTCTTCCCCGTGCTTCTGACGCTTGCGCAGTTCGGTTCGATCCAGACGACGGTTGTTGTTGCGATCCTGCTCACGGGTGCGCAGATGTGGGTCGGCAATTCTCTGGAGCCGCGAATGATCGGGCGGCGGATCAACATGTCGCCTTTCGTGGTGCTTGTGTCGCTTGCGCTCTGGTCGTCCCTGTGGGGCATTCCGGGCGCCATTCTGGCCATTCCGCTCACTTCGATGTTTGCAATCATTCTGGCAAACTTCGAGGGCACGCGGCCGATTGCACTCCTTCTTGCCGAAGACGTGCAGGCGGTGCTGCAAAACGGCGAAGAAAAATGAGGATGATCGCGGAACTCTGGCGGGGGGTGCGTGCGGCCTTTTCCGACAGGAATGTTCTGAGCCTGATGGCTTTCACATGCACCATCGTTCTGTGTGCCGCGATCTTCTATTCCTGGGCTGAAGACTGGTCTTTTCTGGATGCAGTCTATTTCTCGGTCATCACCATCTCGACCGTGGGCTATGGAGACTTCTCCCCGCAAACCTTTGCAGGCAAGATGTTCACCATCGTCTATGTGCTGATTGGCCTCGGTGTCTTCGTGGCCACGGCCACCACCGTCGCCACCGCCATCTTGTCCCATCGTCTCAAGGATGAAGACGGGGCGGACAGGAAAAAGCGTGCAGGGCGCACAAAAAAACGGCCCTGAATGTCAGGGCCGTTTTAGCTGGGAAACAGACAATGTTGCATCAATCGCTGACCACCGTGCGGTTGACCAGGTTCAGGCGACGGTCCGGACCGACGATGTAGATTTCGCGGTAGTGGGTACCCCTGTTGTAGAAGTCATTGAAGGTCACCGAGCCGATAGGGGTGTTGTCCAGCGTTGACATGCTGGTTTCGTAATTCAGGCTTCCCTTGATCGGTTCCACGGCGACTGAAGGTGCGGCGAGAAACAGCGTTGCCAATGCCGTCAGAATGAGGGTTTTCATAACGACCTCCCTGTAGATGGTGATTTTTTACGGACTTCGGCGCGATCTTACGCTTGCCGAAGCGCGGAGTATCGCAGGGCGGGCGATCACTGTGAAATCAAGTGGTTGGGATTGAAAATCACGCAGCTGTGACGGAAACGCTGTTGCAAAATCCGTATCAGCAAAAGCCGGTCTTCAATTCCCCAGAGGTATCACCGGCAGATTGTCGATGAGGCGTGTTTCACCCAGCCAGGCGGCGGCGAGCAGCCTTGCGGGTTGATCGACGCGCTCGATCGGAAGCAGGGTTTCTGCGTCCCTCAGGTCGAAATATTCGACACGGTCGAAACCGGCAGCTTCCAGTGCCGAACGCGCCGCCTCGAGCGCGGGCGCGGCCAGCATGCCAGAGGCGAGACGTTCGGCGGTCTCCCGCAGGACATTGGCGATGGCGGGGGCCGTGCGGCGTTCTTCCGGCGTCAGGCGCACATTGCGCGACGAGAGGGCAAGCCCGTCGGCCTCGCGCACGGTCGGGCAGCCGATTATCTCTGTCGGGATGTTGAGGTCGGCGACAAGCCGGCGCACCACCAGAAGCTGCTGAAAATCCTTTTCGCCGAAGAGCGCGCAGTCCGCGCCGCTTTGCAGCAGAAGCTTGCTGACCACGGTGGCGACGCCGTCGAAATGTCCGGGGCGGTGAGCACCGCACAGGCCCTCGCTGACGCCGGAGACCGAAACGGTAGTGGCGAAGCCGTTGCCATACATTTCCTCAACGCCGGGCGCGAACAGAACATCGACGCCGAATGGCGCAAGCTTCGCCGCGTCGTCAGCCTCGGTGCGCGGATAGGCTGCCAGATCCGAGGCGTTGTTGAACTGTTTGGGATTGACGAAGAGCGTCACGATCACGCGTTCCGCGCGCTCCCTGCCGGCCCGCACCAGGCTCAGATGGCCTTCGTGCAGCGCCCCCATGGTGGGCACCACCGCTACGCGCTCGCCGGCGCGCCGCCACGTCTGAACCCGGTCGCGCAGATCGGCAACGGTGCGGAGAATGCTGAGGCTCATTCGGTCTTTCCCTTGTGGAGCGCCGGGACGGTGTCGGAGAAAACATGTTCGGCGGCGGGGAAGCGCCTTGCGCGCACATCGCGCGCATAGTCGGCAATGGCTTCATCCGCTGTCTGACCGAGCTCTGCGAACCGCTTCACGAATTTCGGCCGGAACGTATCGAACATCCCGAGCATGTCGTCGACGACGAGGATCTGGCCGTCGCAGGACGCGGATGCGCCGATGCCGATCGTGGGGATGGGGGTGGTGGCGGTGATCCGGTCGGCAAGTGCGGCCGGGACCTTCTCCAGCACTACGGAAAACGCGCCGGCGTCCGCCACGGCTTCCGCGTCACGCAGAATGTGGAAGGCGTCATCGCCGCGCCCCTGCACCTTGTAGCCGCCGAAACTGTTCACCGCCTGCGGGGTCAGGCCGATATGCCCCATGACGGGAATGCCGTGGCGGGTGAGGAAGCGGATGGTCCTTTCCATCGTCTCACCGCCCTCCAGCTTGACGGCGGAACAGCCCGTTTCGGCCATGATGCGGGCGGCATTGCGAAAGGCCTGCTCCGGCGATTCCTCGTAGGAGCCGAAGGGCATGTCGACCACGAGCAGAGCGCGTTCCACGCCCCGCCGTACGGCCTTCCCGTGCATGATCATCATGTCGAGGGTAACGCCGAGCGTGCTTGGCAGACCGTGAAGAACCATGCCCACGCTGTCGCCGACAAGGATGATGTCGCAATGCCTGTCCACGATGCGGGCGAGGGGCGTGGTGTAGGCGGTGAGGCAGACAAGCGGTTCGCCCCCCTTTCTCGCCAGAATGTCAGGCGGCGTGAGAGCCGCAGTTCTTGCGGTGGCGCTCAATATACTCCTCCCTTCGCTTTCGCCAGACGATCCGGAAAGGGTCGCATCCGTGCGATAGCGACAGGGATATGACACAGTTTTTCGCAGTTGCGAAGGCGTGAGGCGCAGATTGGCGAATGTCAATCGCCATTGAAAATGTCGGGAGATGTAAGGGTTTGCGCCAGATCACCCGGTGCGATCGGTTGGCCGGCGAGCACGGTCTGGGCCGCTTTCAGGCCACCTGTGATGCGCCGCAGCATCGGACTGGGGCCGAGCGTATCAAGCGGCAGGCCCCATTGTCCCTTGCCAGGCGTGCGCTGCGGCCAGACCTTCAGTTCGAAGTAGCGCGCCGCCTTCCGGTCCACATCGCCCCAATACTGGATCACCGTTGCATTGGGAGCGCTCTTGGCGATCCAGCCGAGATCCTGAATGCCCAGCCGGGGTTCGTCATGCGGCCGCTTGGCAAGAAGGATGGCGTCCCAGCTGTGTTCGAATATCTGGTTGGCATGGGCCACGACAGCCACCTGCGCACCGGCCCGGCGCAGGCCCTGTTCCAGATTGTCGGAGAGGGGATTGTCACAGATGAGCACGATGTCCGCATCCTCCAGCGGAATTTCGGCATCCCTGAAAAGCGCCTGGCAAAGCGCGCTCTGGTATTCCCTGCCGCCCACGAGGGGGTGGGATTCATTGACGGCGGAAATGAGCACCTCATGTTCGAGACAGGCTTCCACATCCACCTCGCCGGTCAGCGTCATCCATGCTTCGTGGAGAAGCGCCACGACCGAGTGTTCGTGCATGCGCTCGATCAGGGACCTTGTGATGGGGCGAATGGATGGGCCGTTCACCAGAATGTTGGTGGTTCGACAGGTCTCGTCGTCTATGCGCTCTTCAATGGAGAGGGCGTCTGCAAGTCCGGCTGCTTCGGCCAGCGCACGCGTTGCGTCTGCTGCTTCTTCAGCAGGCTGGAAACGCGTGGCGGGCGGGGTGATGGCGGTGACGGCGCTTGCCCCGGCCATGAGTGCTATGGTGGCGGTGGCGGCCAGAAGCCCGTTGTCGACGGGAACCACAACGCGCATTCCCGACAGGCTCAGCTCGAAGGTGCGAATGTTCTCTTCGATGAGCGCGAGCATGTCGGCTGTGTCGGTTTGTTGAGTTGCGCGTTCTGAACTGCCACTGCTTGTCATGAGAATTCTGCCCGGTTCACCGACCTTTCCTGGTCCGCCGTCCGGTGCCTGGTTGGCCGACACCGGCTCACTGCCATCGTTTCGCATATCCTCCCGCTCCCCCGGTTCGCTCCTCTCCGTTTGAACCGGGAGACATCCCTCGCCATTGCCTCGGCGTGACGATCCGGAGCCTCGTTTATCTATTGCGTCAAGCCTGAAAGCCTCCCTGAAAACCTCAATGAAGGCGGTGGCTTAACACCCAATGACTTGTGTTGTGCAATGCCTGCAACTGCCTGAAATCATAAAAGCCCGCGCGCGCCGTGCAGATAGAACGTTGGTGCAAATCCCCTGCGCTTAGGTCTTATGCCTTTCATCTTGTCAGCGTATCGGCGGTTCTCCTCTAATCATTTTGAAAGGCATGGTCTGGACGCCGGTTCAGTGGCGCAGTTCTGGTCGCGCCAGCGTGTAGGACGGTGTCTCGTCATGGTCGGCGACAAAGCTCTGCGCCATCAGCCGAAGCTGCCCGACAAGGCCGATCTGGCGTTGCAGCGCCGCCATGCGCCGCGTGTAGCTTTTCATGGCGCAGGTCATGTCATCGATCTGCGTGGAGAGCCGTGCCTCACGGGGGTGATCCTCGAAACGCTCCTGCGCAAAGGCGGCAGTGGCCGCCACGCGCTCGCAGCGTTCCTTGAGGCCCTGTCGCTCGTGCCGCAAAGCCGCCTCGAGTTCCTCAAGATTCGCCAGAAGCTGCGCGAACCGCGCCGCATCGCTGTCCCGGTCGGGCTCTGTGTTGCGTATGCGCAGAGCTGAAAACATGGTCCCGTCACGCTCCGTTTCTCAAATGGGTGTCCCGTTGCATCTTCACGCCGGCAAGCCTTGGATGAAGCGGTGTGCGCGGGCGTCGCGCCGGCATCGGCGAAACGGGCGCGGGCTTTCGCCGTGCGATCTCGTCATCGATGATTTTCTGGAGGCGCGCCTTGAAATGCCTGTCGCTGAAGCGTTCGGCATGCTGGCGGATCAGGTCTGGCCGGAAGGCGCTCTCCATCGCTTCGAAACGATGCACGGCGTCGATCAGCCCGGCCTCGGACTGGTCTTCGAACAGAAGGCCGGTGCGGTCGGGCACGATGGAATCGAGCACGCCGCCGCTGGCATGGGCGATCACGGGTCTGCCGCTTGCCATCGCTTCCACGGGCACGATGCCGAAATCCTCGGTGCCTGGAAAAACGAGTGCGCGACAGGTCGCCAGCATCTCCTTCAGTTGCGGGAAGGGCGCGCGGCCGAGGAATGTGATCGTGGGACCGGCAAGCCGTTTCAGCGCCTCTGTCTCCGGCCCTTCGCCGATGACGACGAGCTTGCGCCCCATCGTGGTGAAGGCGCGCACGGCCAGATCCACCCGCTTGTAGCCGACGAGCTGGCCGGCAACGAGATAGTGATCGCCAAGATTTGCAGCCGGCGCGAAATCATCGACGCTCACCGGTGGATTGAGCACGGTTGCGCGGCGCCGATAGTATTTTCCGATCCGGTCGGCCACATGGCGCGAATTGGCGACAAATGCGTCCACGCGCGCGGCGGTGGTGACATCCCAGGTGCGCAGCGCCGGCGCGATCCACGGCATCATGAGGCGGGCCAGCGGCCGGGCATTGGCGCGGTAGAAATGATAGTGATCCCACACATAGCGCATGGGCGAGTGACAATAGCAGACATGGGTAGCCTGCGGCCCCGGCGTGATGCCCTTGGCCGGGCCGGATTCACTGGAAATCACCAGGTCGTAGCCGGACACATCAAGGCTCTCCAGCGCAAACGGCATCAGCGGCAGAAGCGACTGGTAGTGCCGGCGCGAGCCCGGGATTTTCTGCAAAAACGAGGGGATGACCCGGTGCCGCCGGATCTTCTCCGAAACCCGGCTCTCGTCATAGACCAGCGTGAAGATGTCCGCATCGGGATACATGTCGCACAGGGCTTCGACGACCTTTTCGCCTCCACGCATGGAGACCAGCCAGTAATGGACAATGGCGACGCGCACGGTGCTCCTCCCGGATTTGTCTTCCGGGATATTGCTGTGAAAGCGCGCGCGCGGGCACGCCGACAATACGGTTTAAGGCATGTCTGAACGAGGGAGCGCCACGCGCAAACGGGCTAGGTCATCATCCGATCGGACGGTTGCAAAGGGGCGGGGCTGCCCGCTCTGCCTCAAAAGCCCAATGGGCTTAGACGCCCTAGCCGAAAGGAACTAGCCGCACAGCATTTCAACCGAATTTACCTGACGCCGTTTCGCCCGATGATCGACGGTGGGGGAGGAGGTCTCGCGTCTTCCCCGGAACCGTATCGATCCAGAACCGCATCTATTCGGAACGGGCAGGATGAAGCAGCGCAGCATCAAGTGCACAGTCTCCACCGACCATCTGTCAGGGCGCGTCATCGCGGCCCTCATGCTTCTCCTCGCTTCTCTTCTCCTTCTCCTGCCGGGCACTCCTTCCCGCGCTTCCGAGGAGTTTCGGCTCCTGCCGCAGACGCGGGTGAAGATCGCGGTGGTCGAGTGGGTGGAGGCGCAGGGCGAATATCGCGAATGGACGGCGCTCAATGGCGAATATGCGATCTCGCCTTCGGGCCGCATTGCGCTGCCGCTGGTCGGTCCGATGGAGGCCGAAGGCCGGACACCGCAGGCGCTGGCCGGAGAGATTGCGGCGGCGCTTCAGGAAAAGACCGGTCTACTCGCGCCGCCCGACACCACGGTGGAGGTGGTGCGCTATCCGTCCGTCTTCGTCACCGGCAGCGTCGAGCGGCCGGGCGAGTTCGAGTTCAAACCGGGGCTCAGCGTGCTGCAGGCGCTCGCCATGGCGGGCGGGCGGGTGCGCAGATCCGACCAGTCCGGCGGCTATTCGGAGCTTGAACAGATCCGTTACGCCGGCGAGATCGGCCGCATCGATCTTCAGCTTCTCCAGCTTTCAACACGCCGTGCGCGCCTTGAGGCGGAGCTGGTCGAGAACGCCGAGGTCGATTTCGAGACGGCGTTGCAGGGCCGTCCGCTGGCGGGTCATGCAGCCCAGTTCGTGCGGGACGAGCAGGCCATCTTCGAGGCCCGGCGCAATGCCTATCAGCGTCAACACAATTCGCTTTCGGAGCTTGGAACGCTCTTCCGCGAGGAGATCAAGATCCTCGGCGAGAAGATGGTCGCGCAGGACCGGCAGATCCAGATCGCGCAGGACGAGCTTGGCAATGTGGCCCAGCTCGTCAAGAAGGGCACGGTCACGAAATCGCGCGAAACCGGGCTTGAACGCATCGTGGCGGATCTGCAGGCAAGCCGCCTCGATCTGGCGGTCGCCTCGATGCGCGCGCAGCAGCGGCTGAGCGAGACCGAGCGCGACGCGCTCAGCCTTGAAGGCGTGCGGCGCACCGAAATCGGCGCGGAACTGCAGAAGGTCAATCTGGAAATCGACGATCTGGAACTGCGTCGCGGGGTAACGGAGCAGCTTCTTCAGGCAACGGGCGCTTCGCTCCTGCGGCGCGGTGAGCGCGCGGTGGAACAGCAGCCGCTGCGCTTCAGCGTGTTGCGTGGCGGTGATCAGGCAATGCGGGTCGAGGCAAGCGAGACGACGCGTCTGGAGCCGGGCGACGTTCTTGACGTGCAGCTCGATCTGCTGCGCGCCGCAACGCCGCGCGCTTCGCTGGAAAACGGAATCATGCAGGCGCAGTCGCGCTAGATCGCCGTGCCTTCAGGCGGCGCTACAAGACGGGGCGGGACAGGACATGGTGGTGCAGGAAATCAGAAAGCTGACCGGGACGGACATGGCGTCCAGGGAAAGCCGGCAGCAACAGGACTACATTTCATTCCGCGACATATGGGCGTTTCTGCGCCGGCATTTCTTCATCCTCGCGCTGGCCTCGGCGGCGGGGCTTGCGCTTGGTGCGCTCTACATCGCCAAGACCCAGCCCACCTACACCTCCATCGCGCGCATCGTGATCGACCGCGAACAGGCCCGCATCGCGTCGCAGGATGCTTCCACCGGCACCATCATCATCGAGACGGCGGAAATCGCCAGCGAGGTGGAAATCGTCAAGTCTGAGGCCATCGCCCGTTCGGTGATCAAGCAGCTCAACCTGACCGAAGATCCGGAGATACAGACCAGCTCTTCATGGCGGTCTGCGGTGCGCGGTGCGATCTCCGCCCTGTTGTCGGTGTTCGATCAGGGGGATGAAGGCGCTGCGGCCGCAGGCGAACCCGATGAAGAAGACATCATGCGCCGCACCATGGCGGGTTTTCTGGGGCGCGTTTCGGTTCGGCGCGTGGGCCAGTCCTATGTGCTTGAGATCGGCTACACCTCCACCGATCCGGACAAGGCGGCGCGGGCGGCCAACGCCATTGCCAACACCTATATGCAGTCGAGCCTCGACGCCAAATCGCAGATCATCGCGCGGGGCGCGCAATGGATTGAGGACCGGCTGGTCGAGGTCGGCCAGCAGGCGCATGAGGCCGCCCTCAGCGCCGAGGAATACAGAAACCGCAACGACATCGCCCAGGTGGGCGCGTCCGGTCTCGACCAGCAGCAGCTTACCGAGATCAGCAGTCAGTTGCTGTCCGCGCAGGCTGCAAAAGCGGGTGAGGCCGCGCGGCTTGCCACGATCAACCGCATGCTCGCCGGTGAACTGCCGGACAGCTATGTCGGCGAGGCATTGAACAACACCGAGATCAACCGGCTGCGCAGCGAATTAGGCGCCGCCCGCACCCGGCTTGAGGCGCAGCAGACGCGCTATGGCGCAGAAAGTGAGCCGACGCTTGCGGCGAAGGCCGAGATCGCGCGTCTTGAAGGTCTCATCACCACCGAGCTGGTGCGCATTCAGGGGGTCTACAAATCCAATCTCGACACGGCTGAGGCGCGCGAACAGCTTCTTCAGAAGCAGCTCGATGCGATCAAGGGCAATGTGTCGGAAAAGAACCTCGCACGGGTCGAACTGACGGAGCTTGAAAGCCGCGCGACCACCTATCGCCGCATGTATGAAAGCGTTCTCCAGCAGCTCATCAGCACATTGCAGAAACAGTCTTTCCCGATTGGTGATGCGCGCATGGTGACGGCGGCCACGCCGCCGCTCGCGAAGAACTGGCCGAAGACGACCCTCATCATGCCGATGGCGCTGATGCTTGGCTTTGCCGGCGGGCTAGGGCTTGCGGGTCTGCGCGACGTGCTCGACCGGCGCATCAGCTCCGGGGAGCGGCTGGGGCGCGAACTGGGCCTGCCCACGCTTGGCTATGTGCCCTTCACGCGTTTCCAGGCCCCCGGCAGCAAGGGCGCGCTGCGCTTCGTTCTGGATGCGCCCTATTCGGGTTTCTCCGAGGCGCTGCGCGGCGTGAAAAGCTCCATTGACGCGGCCTTTCCTGCAGGTGGGCCGATCGTCGTCGGCCTCACTTCGGTCGGTGGCGGCGAGGGCAAGAGCACCATTGCGGCCAATCTCGGCCAGCTCTACGCCAATGAAGGGCTGCGGGTGGTGCTGGTCGATGCCAATTTCAAAAAGCCCTATCTCAGCATTCAGGCCGCCAGTGCAGGCCCGAAAGCAGGGCTTGCGATCTATCGCGACGATCTGGAATTGGACGAGCCTGTCGACGGCAAGCGCAAGGGCGACAAGCAGGTCCGTCACGATGAAGCGCCGATCCTTCCCGTCCTGACCGTCGACCAGATACGAAAGGCCGCGCATCCGGGGCACCGCTTCGGCCATCTGCCGGCGCTGAAGAAGAAGCTGGAAGAGCTCCGGCACGACTATGACGTGATCATCGTCGACCTCTCCACCTTCGCGACGTCCGCCGATGCGCGCGCGGCGAGCGCCTATGTCGACGGCATTCTTCTCGTGCTCGGAAACCGCCGCAACATGACTGTGGAGTGGCTGGCGAATGCGCTTTCCACCTTCGGCAAGTCGCGCGTCGGCATTCTGGGCGTGGTCTTCAACAAGCGCAAATCGGGGCAGTGGTGGCGACCTTCCAGCAGAAACACGGTTGGAGCGGGAGAGCGTCATGGCGTTTGAACGGTTTCATCGACACATGCACTATCGGGTGGCCGTGGGCATCGCGACCACTGGCCGACGGCCGATCCTTCATTCTGTCCTGCCGCATCTTCTGCACCAGTCGCAGCCGGTCGACGAGATCGTCATTTGCGCGGCTGCCGATGATGACGTCGATCCCGCCGCACTTGGCGCACTTTCCGGGCGAACCCGCGTGGTCTTCTCGGAGCGCGGGCTCTGCCGACAGCGAAACCGCATTCTCGAATGCGTCGGCAAGGCCGATGTCCTGCTCTTTCTGGATGACGATTTTCTCGTCGCCCCCTCCTATTTGGAAGAGACTGTGCGCATCTTCCGGGAGTATCCGGATGTGGTCATGAGCACGGGAACGGTGGATGCCGACGGCATTCTGGGGCCGGGAATCCCGCTGGAAGACGGGCTGCGGATCATCCGCACCCGGTCGGACGCGCCGCCGCGCGGTGGCGAACAGCCGGTCTATAACGGCTATGGCTGCAACATGGCCGTTCGCATGTCGACGGTGCGTGGTTATGGGCTGAGGTTTGATGAAAACCTGCCGCTCTATGGCTGGCTGGAGGATGTGGATTTCAGCCGGCAGCTTGCGCGCCATGGACGCATCGTGCGCTCACAAAGGCTGCGCGGGGTGCATCTGGGCACCAAGACGGGGCGCACATCGGGCATCCGGCTTGGCTATTCGCAGATCGCCAACCCTGTCTATCTGATGCGCAAGAAGACCATGAGCCCGCGCCATGCCGCGCCGCAGATCATGCGCAATCTTGTCGCCAACACGGTGAAGATCTTCCGGCCAGAACCCTGGGTGGACCGGCGTGGCCGGCTCTCGGGCAATATGCGCGCGCTGGCGGATCTCGTGCGTGGCCGGCTTGCGCCGCAAAACGTCACCGTTCTGGAATAGGAGCCAGCCATGCGTC
Organism: Nitratireductor sp. PBL-C9; assembly: GCF_050877045.1. NCBI lineage: Bacteria > Pseudomonadati > Pseudomonadota > Alphaproteobacteria > Hyphomicrobiales > Phyllobacteriaceae > Nitratireductor > Nitratireductor sp. PBL-C9. The sequence goes on along the minus strand of NZ_JBPAXW010000008.1, from coordinate 279,275 downwards.
CGGGACGTGTCGTCATCATCAATGACAGGTCAGCCGAGATCGGTGGCGCATCCAACCTTTCGTGCCTGTCCGCGCGCCTGTTGCGCGAGGCCGGCGTGCCGGTCACCTTCTTTGCCGGCGACAGTCCTGCGCAGGCAGGCCAGCCAGACGCGGTGCATCTGGGCGACAGGCCGCTCGTGGAGCGCGGGCGGATCGCGGCCTTTGCCGGCGGGCTCTACAATCGCAACGCCCATGCCGCACTCAGAGGCTGGATCGAGGCGCACGACCGACCCTCGACCATCTATCACGTGCATGGGTGGTCGAAGATCCTGTCACCCTCCATTTTCCGCGCGCTGATGGCGGTGCGCGGGCGTGTCGTGCTGCACGCGCATGACTATTTTCTGGCCTGCCCGAATGGCGGCTTCATCAACTACCCGATGGCGTCGGTGTGCAAGCTTGCGCCCATGTCGCTGCGCTGCCTGACCACGCAATGCGACAAGCGCGGCTTTCATCAAAAGGCCTGGCGCTCGGCACGGCATATGATGATGCAACGCTTCTTCGCGCTTCACAGCCAGCCGGCCAATATCGTTCTCGTGCATGAGGCGATGCGGGATTACTTCGCCCGTTCGGGCATCGATGACAGCCGCATGGTGACCATCCGCAACCCGGTCGAGCCCTTCCTGCGGTCGGGCGCGCGGCCGCAAGCGATGCGTGATTTCTTCTTCGTCGGGCGGCTGGAACCGGAAAAGGGCTTTGAAGACGCGGCACAGGCTGCCCGTCTGGCCGGCGTCCCGCTTCACGTCATCGGCGAAGGGGCAGGGCGCACCGTTCTTGAAAGCCGCTATCCGGAAGTCACGCTGCACGGCTGGTGCAACCGCGCCCGCATCGCGGAGCTGATGCGCACTGCGCGCTGCGTGGTCATTTCCTCGCGTGTGCCCGAGCCGTTCGGGCTGGCGGCGCTCGAAGCGGTGGGCAGCGGCATTCCGGTCGTGCTGCCCGGCCACGCGCTTCTGGGGCGGGAGCTGACGCAGGCGGGCGCAGCCTTCACTTTTCCGACCGGCGGCATCGAGGCGCTGGCCGCCACGCTGCGCCGGCTCGCCGATGATGACGGGCTGGTCGCGGCGATGAGCGACGATGCGCTTGCCGTTGCGCCGCTCATCGCCAACACGGCGCAGACATGGCTTTCTGCGCTGCTTGCGCTTTATGGAAGCGTGCTGGAGCGCGCCAGTGCAGAGCACGGACGCCGCATTCTGCGGGCCACGTGTGCAAAGGCCGCCGCAACCGAAACAGGGCGCTCCCTCCATCGCACAAGTCTGGAGCGCTAATGCTTTTGGCCAGCCGCCCAGCAACTCAAATGATGCCGATTAGACCGGCGGCTTTGCGGGAGTAGGGATGGTCCGATTGTTCGGTGGATTGCACCTAAATAGCGCCGTCCACTACCCCGATGGAGTTATATCACGCGGTTTGCGCGGCTTTATAATGATCGACGGCGAGGCACACAGAACAACACCCAGGGGCGGGTTCATGCTGTACGCATACGATAGTTCCGTAAAACAGGAATTGGAGCTGCGGAAAGTAAGACATTTCCGCTCCTATTTTGTTTTCAAGAGAACATTCGACATCGTCTTCAGTATTCTTGTTCTCTTTTTTCTTTTGCCGGCTTTCGCCGCGATCTCCCTGTGCATCCTTATCAGCGACGGAAGGCCGGTCTTCTATCGGCAGAAGCGCATCGGTCGCGACGGGCGCGTTTTCGACTGTCTCAAGTTCCGCACGATGCGGCGCGACGCCGACCGGCTGCTCAAGGAGCTTCTGGACAGAAATCCGGTGCTTCTTCAGGAATGGCGCGCCTGCCAGAAACTGCGCGACGACCCGCGCATCCATCCCATTGGCCGTTTCCTTCGGGTTTCGAGCCTCGATGAGCTGCCGCAGTTCGTCAACGTGCTGAAAGGCGAGATGAGCGTCGTCGGGCCGCGCCCGATCGTGGAAGACGAGATGGTGCGCTATGGCGAACGCATCAATGATTATCTGCTGATGAAGCCGGGCATCACCGGGCTGTGGCAGGTTTCAGGGCGCAACGACACGTCTTACGACCAGCGCGTCGGGCTTGATGTCCACTATTTCCAGAACCGCACGACCTGGCTCGATCTCAAGATCGTCTGGCGCACGGTCGGCGTGTTCCTGTTCGATCACAATGGTTGTTAGGGCGTTTCCTGCGCAATTCCGGACGGAAAACCGGTTCCCGCTTTTCCTGGAATTGCTCTAGCGCAGAGCGCACACGGGAATTCTAGAGGAGGTAGAGAAAGACAACGGCCAGCCAGACGACAAGACAGAAGGCAATAACAATCCAACGCGTGGCGATCTTTGCGCTGATCGCCTTGAAGGGCCGGGCCAGGAAACCCTGGTTCATCTGGTCTTCTTTACTCGCGTCTCGCACTGTCTGCTCGTTGTTCGCCGAAAAGCACCAAAGCTGTAACCGCTCACGAGGAACCGCAACCATCTGCAGCCCCTGTCTCAACGCCGGGCCGCACCGAGATCGGGCATCGAAATCCATGCAACCGCACTTCCGATTTATGCACCGCCAGAGACGGCGAATCATCGGTCATTTCAAGGAAAGCGTAGCTGATGCGCCCGCGCAGGTGAATAGCGGCGGGGGGAACGGCAGGTGAAACCGGATCACAAACCTCGGCAGGATGACACACAGCCCGCCGGCTTTCTCGGTCTGCCGCTCTCCACATTGCTGGGCGGCGGGGTCTGGGTCATGGTGGCCCGGCTGTTCGCGCAGGTGGCGCAGCTTGCCGTTTTCGTGGCTGCCGCCCATGTGCTGGAACCGGCCGAATTCGGCCTCTTCGCCTTCGTCTCGGCCATCGCGTTTCTGCTGGTCGTGGTCAGCGAAGGCGGGTGGGCCGAGTTCATCATGCGCTCCGAACATGGCGAGCAAAGGCTTCCCGAGCTTGCGGCAATCGCACTCCTGAGCGGCAGCGGCTTCACGCTGCTTGGCCTCTGGAGCGTTCTGATCGTTGGCGGGCTGTGGTTCCCGGTGTGGCAATCCTGGCTGTTCGCGCTCTTCACACTGTGGTTCGTGCCCGCCGCGCTTAACACGGTCTATGACGGCACGCTCGTTCATCGCCATATGCTCAACCGTCAGGCGATCATCCGCATGATCAGCGAGGCGGGCGGTCTGGTGGTGGCGCTGTTCGGCCTCTGGGCGGGCTGGAACATCGTCGCGCTGGTAATCGGTCGTCTTGTCACGAACCTCCTCAATGTCCTTGGCGGCATCTGGGTGCTGGGCTGGATCGCCCCGCGCTTGCCGGACCGCAGCGTGCTGGCCGAAGTGATCCACTTCGCGCGCTACATTGTGAGCGTGCGGCTCATCGTTTTCGGCCGCGCCTATTCGGGAACGCTGCTTGTGGGCAGCCTGCTTGGCCTTGCCGATGCGGGCTATTACCGGGCGGCCGAGCGCATCGTCGCTGCCTTTTCCGAACTCGTCGGCGAGCCGGCGCGTCTTCTCGCCTGGGTGATCTTCCGCCGTGCCGGCAATCAGGATGCAGGGACGGGTGACGATGCGATCACGCGGGCGGGCAACGTCTTCCTGCCGGTGCTTTTCGCCGTGGCTGCCCCTGTCTATGTCGGCCTTCTTCTGGTGGCGACCAATCTGGTGGATATCGCGCTTGGCAGCGGCTGGGCGCCGGTGGCGCTGGTGGTGAAGATCCTCGCCGTTCGGCAATTGCTCATGTTCCAGGGTTATGTGACCGAACCGCTGCTTTCGGTGCGTGGCGAGGTGAGCCGGCTCTGGCCGCTCTCGCTGATGATCAGTGTCACCTCCATCGGCATGATGGTTGCGCTTGCGCCTTTCGGGCTTGTCTATGCGGCGCTCGGTCAATGCGTGGCGGCTGTCTTCGCCGGCGGGCTCTCGATCTGGTATCAGGCGCGCTATGGCCGGCTCGACTGGTCCCGCATCGCGGCCAATAGCGGTCTGATCGGGCTCGCTGCTGCGGTCATGTTCGTGGGTGTCTCGTCGCTTGCGCACTGGCCCGCCGAAGCGCATCTGCCCAGTTATTCGCAGATGGCCGTTCAGGTGCTCGTCGGCGCACTGATCTATCTGAGCGTTCTCTATGCAAGCTGGAAATGGACCGGCTGGCTGAAGTCCGAAGGCTAGAGGAAACCCCGGCAGGGGCCTTCAGCGCAAGAGCCGTGCTTTCAGGTGGTCTGCCAGCCGCAGGGTCAGCGCGAGGATCATCAGCGTCGGGTTCGCATGGCCGGGCGTTGGAAAGACGGAGCTTCCTGCCACATAAAGCCCTTCGACGCCATGAATTTGCGCATTGCGGTCGACCACGCTGGACGACGGGTCTTCGCCCATGCGGGTGGTGCAGGCGGGATGCGCCATGTCGGCAAAGGGCGCGTGTTTGAAGTCTTCGTCCAGAACCCATTGTTCAAGACCTGGCTGCGGCAGGCCCACCCGCCAGAACTCCGCCGAGATCAACTCGGCAAGCCGCGCCACGCTGGCCGTTTCCGCCCAGCCTATCTTCCAGTTGACGCGCGGCATGGGGATGCCAAGCGGATCGCGCCGCGATGAAAGCGCCACCCGGCTTTCGCGGTTGGGACGCTGCTCGACCATTGCGTCGAAGCGCAGTTCCGTCATCTGGCGCGGCAGGCCGCGTTTCATGATGAGCCGGCGGTGCAGGCCAGCCGCCAGCCCGCCGGGCGCGGCAAGGGCCGTGCGCAGATCGCTGAGCCGAAACCGCTGCCTGCCGGCATAAAAGCGCTTGAGCGCCACCCACGGGTCGGTCGGTGCAAGCATCTGCACCGGATAGGTGGCGCAGTTGAGCAGCCCTTCGCGGGCCTGAAGACGCGGGCTCAGCGCCAGTCCGCGCAGATAGAAATGCGTGCGGTGATTGTGCGTCAGGCCGTAAAAGCCGAAATGCTCGGCCACGTCCTGCAGCGTGTCCCTGCCGAACCGGGCGATCACGGTGCGCGGATGATCGGCAAGATACCGACCCACGCAGTCGCGTTCATTGCCGATGCCCTCTTTCGCCACGTCGTTCGAGGCAAGCAGAAGCCGCGCATTCTCGATGCCGCCGCAGCACAGAACCACCTTGCGCGCCCGCACGCTCGCCTCGACGCCCGAAAGGCTCTTCAGGTCGAGCGTCTCGATCCGCCGTCCATTTTCGGAAAGGCCGATGCGGGTGACGGTCGCATGGGTGAGAATGTCAATGTTCTTCGCCGTCAGCCTGGCCGCGATGTCGGCAAAACGCAGCGGCTCGCTGCTGCCCGTCCTGTGGCTGAACTGCCAGAAGAAGGTGCGCACCAGATCGTCGTTCAGATCTATTTCTGCCGGCGGCGAGACCAGCCGGTGATAAAGCGCCCTGTCATAGATGTTGGGGCCGAGATTGAGCAGTTCCGCCGCACGGTCCAGCTCGCCGGCGAGATCGCGGCGCGGAAAGGGCCAGCCGGAGCCGGGAACCCATTTGCGCATGTCGAAATCGATGTCATCGAAGGCGGCGCATTTGCCCACCCAGGTGTGGGTGCTGCCGCCGACCAGACGGTTGCGCAGTTCGAAGGCGGGAATATCGTTGAGCCAGGCGAGATCGCCCGTATAGCCGCGCTGGAGCGGCATGGCGTCCCGCGCATTCGGGTCGCCGACATTTTCCACCCGGTTCAGTGTCTGCGCGTCCGGTTCGAAATCCGTGCCGCCGCTTTCGATCAGCAGAACCTTTACGGGCGTGTCGGCAAACTCGCGGGCAATCGCCAGCCCTGCCGGTCCCGCGCCCACAAGGGCGAGATCGGCTTCGAACTGAGTGCCGGAAGGCATGGTTCGCAAGTCTATATCGGACACATTGCCACCTGAGAGGGCGGCTCAGCCATGGACAAAACGGCTTGCCGCGCCGTGAAAACCCCGCAGCAAGGCTAGCAAAAACACGGCCCAGGCCGAATTCATCCAAATTGCATAGAAGGGGCTACTTGCTAAGGGTTTTGGCCATGGCCGGGTAGGGCCGCAGCGCCCCTGTTTCGGATGATTGGATTATTTGAAAACCCCTTGGGCGCGGCATAGGCTCGAAGCGTAAATGGGGCGCCGCGGCGCAAGCGACGTGCCCCTTCTGCGCACCGCGCAGACCGGGCATGAAGCCGCCCGCCGGCAAAGCGGGAAAACACTATGGCAAAGGTTGGTTTGCGTGAGTGGCTGGCCATCGGAAGGGTCATCGCCTCTGGTCGTCTGGCGCGTTATGGGGGACCGGGCGAAGGGCCGCTCGACCGGTTCGAGAAGGCGTTTTCGCAACAGTTCGACATCAGGCATGTGCTCACCGTCAGCAGCGGCACCGGGGCGCTGATCTGCGGCCTTGCAGCTTCAGGCGTGGGGCCGGGCGATGAGGTTCTGGTGCCCGCCTATACGTGGATCGCCACCGCCGCCGCCGTGCTTGCGGTTGGGGCCGTGCCGGTGATTGTCGACATCGACGAAACGCTGACCATGGACCCCGACGACATCGAGCGCCGGATCACGCCGCGCACCCGCGCGATCCTGCCCGTGCACATGGCCAACATGGTCTGCGACATGGAAGCGATCATGGCGCTGGCGCGAAAGCATGGCCTGCTTGTCATCGAGGATGCGTGCCAGGCGGTCGGTCTCACCTATCGTGACCGGCGTGTGGGCACCATTGGCGACATTGGCGCGTTCAGCTTCAACCAGTTCAAGAACATCAATATCGGCGAGGGCGGGGCGGTAGCCTCGCAGAGCGACCGCTTCTTTGCCCGCGCGCGCATGTATCATGACGTGGGCGAGCTCTTTCGCGGCCATCTCGACAATTACAACGAGCCCAGTTTCTTCGGCGTGAACTTCAAGGCAAGCCAGATCCAGGGCGCGATGCTGAATGTGCAGCTCGCGAAACTCGACCCGATGCTGAAGCGCATGCGCCGGCGGCATCAGGTCATGGCGCGCATCCTGTCGGGCTGCGACGCCTTCCGGCTGGGGCCGCACAATGATCCGCAGAATGCGGTTGGCCTTCACCTTCTTTTCGAGACCGAAGAGGAGGCGAAGACGTTTGCCGCAAAACACAGGCGCGGCGTGTATCGGGTCTTCGATTCCAGCCGTCATGTCTGCACCCACTGGACGCCGATCCTTGAAAAGCGCGCCTTCCATCCGGCCATGAACCCCTATGGCTGGGCAAAGGCCAGCGTGGATTACGGGCCGGACATGTGCGCCCGCTCGCTCGACATTCTCAAGCGCACCTGCCGCATCAGCCTTGGCGAGAACTATCCGACGGCGCTCATGGCCTATCTTGCCCGCCGCATGGCCGGCCAGAGTTCACAGGAAAGGCGGTTGTCCTATGCATCTTAAACCGATCGGTATTGGCGCCAGCACGATTGATGTCTGGCAATGGTCGCTTGATGTTCCCCTAGATGCGCTGCCGCAGCTCGTCTCCGCTCTCGATGAGGCGGAATTCGCACGCGCAGGACGCTTCGTGCATGAGAGGCACCGCCTGCGCTTCATCGCCGGGCGGGGCCGGCTGCGGGCCATTCTGGGGGCGTATCTCGGTGTTCCCGCAAGGCGTCTTTCCTTCAGTTACAATGCCTTTGGCAAACCACGGCTGGCCGGACGCGGCGAACCACCGCTTCACTTCAACCTGAGCCATAGCGGGGGCATGGCGGTGCTCGCCGTATCGGACCGCTACCGGCTGGGCATCGACATCGAGCGGGTTCTGCCGTTTCGGGAAAACCTGGCCGCGCATTTCTTTTCGCCGGCAGAGAACGAGGCGCTCGCCGCGGTTCCCTCGCAGGATTATCTGGGAGCGTTCTTCCGCTGCTGGACCCGCAAGGAAGCCTTCGTGAAAGCGCACGGGGCAGGGCTTTCGCTGCCGCTTGAATCCTTCGATGTCACCATCGACCCGGAAGGTCAGCCGCGGCTTCTGAGGCTGGATGGCGTTGCCGATGCACCGGCCCAGTGGCGGCTTGCCAACCTTGCGCTGCCGCGCGGCTATATCGGTGCGGTGGCCGCGATGACGGCCGGCAACGCCGTTGCGCTCAACTATCGCGGTCGCCGGCAACCGGCTCCGGGGCGCGAAACGCGCGGCGCCTGGCATCCGGGCGCTCGCCTTGAGCGCTCTCAGGCGTTGAGGCGTGCATCCAGAATGTAGCGGGAGCCGCTGGCATCGAAATGGTGGCAGCCGCTCAGGCCCGGCTTGAAGTCGGGCAGGATGCGCCGCACGCAGGTTTCCCGATAGTCTTCCATGTCCAGATGCTCGATCTCCATGATGTTGAGACCGTATCCGTAAATGCCATGGGCATTGTATTGCGCGGGCCGGTAGAGGCGGCGATGGCGCGAGAAGATGCGGCCACCATTGCGCGCCGTGGCGCTGCCGATCACCACCGGGTTGCGCCGGTGCGACACAAGCCGGTTGAGTTCCGGGCCATCGACCTGGAAAGCGTAGAGCGCCGAGCAATGATCTTCGAAAGCGTGATGCTCTGACAGATTGGTGAAAAGCCACCACTGGCCGCGATGGTGGAACAGCGTGCTGTCAGCGGCCGACCAGCCTTCGAGCGCCCGCGAATAGGGCTCCCAGATCAGCGGAAAGCTAACCGCGCGCCAGATTTCGATGCGCTTTCGCTGATGCGTTTCCGGCATCATGAAAATCTCGTCCCCATGCTTGAAAACGAAGGGAAACGAGAGGTGTTCCTCACCGCCAAGCGCAATGCCGATGGGCTCGAAGCCGCGCCGCGTGATCTCGCCAACCGCGATATGCGCTCTTGTGTCGCCGCGCCCGTAATTCTCGTAGAACAGATAGGTCTTTCCCTGATGGTGAAAGAGAAAGGGATCGGCCTTGATGGCCGTGTCCGTTGGCGGGATTTCCGTAGCCTCGCTCGGATCGAAATCGTCAATGGACCCGCGCCCGCTGTAGAGCGTCCACACCGCCGTGTCCTGATGGGAGGAGCGGCGCACGGATTTCAGCGCCCGCTGCGTCACGTTCTTCGCAAGTGCTGCCGCATAGCGACCGGTCGTCAGAAGGCCGGGCGGTGCAGCAGGTTGAACACTGTCAGCCGCTTTCAGTGGTTTCGGCAGTTTCCGGGTCTCGGCCAGCCGCCGCAGTTCCCGAACCAGAAGCAGAACCGATTTCTCCTTCATGAAGGCGTTGTTGCGCGCGGCGCTGAACTTCACATTGAACTCCGCCTCCGCAATCGCGCGCCGATCCGGCTGGCGCGCAGTCTCGACGAACAGCGAGAGATGGCTCGTCGGCGCGCCTTCGGCCACATCGCCCATGCCCTCCCAGTTCACGGGTCCGGACTGGGTGAAGACATGGCTGAGCGACCAAATGCCGAAACGAAGGCTTTCGGTCAGCGTTTCCGGCAGCGCGCCCTCGCAATGGCGCAGCACCAGATCGAGCTCCAGCCTGTGGCGGTCGCTGTTCTCTCCGGTTTCGTCCAGCGGAATGCTCACGATGGAACTGCGCGCGCGCTCGAAGCGGCGTGCGCGATAGGCGGGCTGGCGCGCGAAAAGCGAATTGTCGATCCGCGCCACCGTTCCGGCCAGAAGGCCGGGTCGGGCCGCATGGTGTGGAGCGGGATCGGTGAGGAACGCGACCAGCCTGAAGCGCCGGTCCGAGAGCAGGCGCTCGATCAAAAGCAGTTCCCAGTTTTCGAAGGTCTGCCCGATGGCGCGCACAATCCCGATCCGCAGGGGACGCGCCTGCGGCTTCCTGTTGCTGGCCGGTTTTCCCTTAGCGTTCAGAGCCGCCTCCCAGTTCAAGGCGCTCGCCGAGCACGGTCGAGAGCTTGTCGATGCCGCTGTCGCTGAGCGAATCCTCATGCCAGCCACGCAGGTCGAACACGGGTGAATCATCCGGCACGAAACCGCGCCAGCCAAACAGGAGCGGCTTGGCGCGCGGATGGTTCGCCTGGCTGCGGAACAGGAGCACCGTTTCGCCTGTGAGCGCGCGCGGGGTGTAGCGCCGCGCTGCCCGCACCAGAAACTGCGTCACCGCCTCGTTTGCCTCTTCCTCGGGGTTCAGCGCCCGGTCCGGCGCATAGCGCTCCACCAGCTTCAGCGAAAAGCTGAACTCTTTCAGATAGGTCATCATCGAAATGCGGCCGCGGATCAGCTTGCCGGTGAAGTAGAGCAGGCGCTTGGCGCGTTTCTCGGTGTTCCAGCGCCAGCGGGTGAAGCGTGGCTGCGAGCGTACATAGCCCGGAGCCCAGCTGTCGATCAGCGCCACAAAGCTCACATCATGGCCCTTGAGGCGGATCTGCCGCGTCATCTCCGCCGCCAGAATGCCGTTCACGCAAAGGCCCACCAGCGCCACCGTTTTGGGCCGGTCGCCAAGCTGCATGGCGTCCACCGCATCGCCGGCGATCTGCTCCAGCGACAGGTTTTCCGTTTCCGCATCGATCCGGGCGTTGAACATGTGCAGGTTCACGACCGAGGCGTGGCCGGGAAGCGTTTTGGCCATCCGGTAATAGAGGAAGGGGTGATTGAGCGTGTAGATCGCGCAATCGCCACTGCCCTGCCGGTAGATGGTGGTTTCCCAGTCGATGATCGCCGGGTTCTGCTCCGCCGTTTCCACATCAGGCGGCGCAGCGGGTGTCGGGTCCGAGACAGGCGCTTCCGCCTCACCGAAGACCGCGCGGGCAAAGCCTGAAAGCGTCGGCTCCTTGAAAAGCACCGCCAGGTCCGGCTGCACGCCGAAGGTCTCGCGCATTGCCGAGAACATGCGCAGCGCCAGAAGCGAATGGCCGCCGAGCGCAAAGAAATCATCACTTCCCTGCACCTGCGGCACAGCGAGAACGCGCGCCCACACCCGGCCAAGCTCCGCCTCCCGATCCGCTGGTGGCGATACCTTGCGTGCTGCTGGCGGAGCGACGGGCGCAGGCATGGGGTCGGGCATGGGAAGTGCTGCATCATCAAGCGCGCCGTCAGCCCGACGCGGCAGGGCAAGCAGAATGCTTATGCCCGCCGGCATCTCGTCGTCAGGCAGCCGTTCTGCCAGATAGGCGGTGAGATGCGCCGGCAGCGTTTCAAGCGGTGTGGCAAGGCCGGCAGCCGGCGCCGCATAGGCGTGAGACGCACCGGAGGCATCGCGCCTGACCGCCGCATCGGCCACGTCACGATGCGCAAGAAGCAGGGCTTCCACGCGCGAAGCCGGTTCTGCGCGCGTCTCCTGCGGTGAAGCGGGTGCGCGCACGGGGCCTTTCATGTCGCCGATCTTCGCCTGCGGGTCGGCCAGCGCGAAGGCATAGGCCTTCCGCCAGAGGTCGAGCAGTTCCTGCGCCGTCGCCTCATCGAACAGATCGGTGTTGTATTCCACCGACATGCGCCAGCCGGTCGGGCGGCCAATCATGATGAAGTTCAGATCGTAGATGACGCCCGGCGACTGCGAGGGCGCGCTGATCAGCTCGAAATCGCCATAGCGCGTGTCTTCCAGAAACGCCTTCTGCTGGTTGAAGTTCAGCGAAACCAGCGGATTGCGCGAGGGATCGCGTGCCGGATTGACCAGCTCCACCAGATTGTTGAACGGCATTTTCTGATGATTGAGCGCGGCCCCCACCGTGGCGCTCACCCGCGCCAGGTGATCGGCGAAGCTCAGATCGTCGGCAATGTCGAAGCGCAGCACAAGATTGTTGATGAAGACGCCGATCAGGCTTTCCAGATCCACATCCTCGCGCCCGGCGATCTGCGTTCCGAACAGGATTTCGCGGCTGCCGGAATAGTGATGCAGCGCTGCGCTGATCACCGCCGCGCCATAGCTGAACAGCGAAACATGCTGCGCCCGCGCCGCCGCCTCGATCCGCTCGCCGAGCTCCATCGGAAGCACGGCGGAGAGGATTTCGCCACGGCTGGTCTTCACGCGTCCGCGCGGCCGGTCGGGCGGGATCTCGAAATAGGGCGCATCGCGCAGCTGTTCGCGCCAATAGGTCTTCTCGGTCTCGAAACCATAGCTGTTGCGGTACTCGTCCTGCCAGAGCGCGAAGTCGCCATATTGCAGCGCAAGTTCCGGCAGCTGCGCCGGGCGTTCGGCGTCGATGGCGGCAGCCAGTTCGCCAAGCTCGCGCCCCAGAACCCGGATCGACCAGCCATCGAAGCAGGACTGATGCGCGGTGATCAGGATGAAGCCGCGCCGGTTCTCCACCATCAGGAGCGTGACGCGGAAGAGCCCCGCCTGGCCAAGATCGAAGGGTGCCGCCGCCGTCTCCTTGCTGATCGACTGGACGCGCGCCTCGCGCTGGTCGGCCGGCACATGGCGCAGATCGATCACCGGCATGCGAAACGAGACCGCCCGCACCACCTGCTGCACGGGCTGCCCGCCCATTTCGATAAAGCGCGTTCTCAGGATCTCGTGCCTGTCGATGATCTGCCGAAAGGCCGTTTCGATGCTCTCGGTCTTGAAATCACCCCGGATTTCCCAACGCACGGCCACGTTGAGCGCCGGGTTTCCCGGGCTCAAGCGGTCCAGAAACCAGCAGCGCAATTGCGTCTGCGTGCAGGGGAATTCGCCGATGATCTCGTCTGCCCCCTCGGCAAGCGGGCGGTGCTCCGTGTCGGTCATCAGTGCGCCTCCATGCGGCGGCGTGCGCCATGCCGGAAATCCTTGAGCGAGGGCACGTGCGGCTGCACGCCATTGACCGGCTCATCGCCCGCTTCCTCGGCGATCAGCGCCAGTTCGCCGATGGTCGGGTGCTGAAGAAGATGCCGCGCCTCCAGCGGCAGGCCGGCGTCGATCATCCTTGCGGCGATGCGGAAGATGCTGAGCGAATCCGCGCCCAGCGCGTAGAGGTTTTCCTCGACGCCGATCTCGGGAATGTTCAGCACGTCGCGCCAGATGGCCGAGAGCTTCTCCTCCATCGGTGTGCGCGGCGCGGTTCGGATGATGGCCGCTTCCTGACGCGGAATGCCCTTTTGTTCCAGCGTCTTGCGGTCGAGTTTGCCATTGGCCGTCTGCGGAAGCGCTTCGGCCTCGACCCAGAAGGCGGGGACCATGTGGCCCGGAAGATGCGCCTTTGCATGCGCGCTCAGCGCATCCGGGCGTGGCGGGTTCGCTGGATCATCGGGCACCAAATGACAGACAAGCTGCCGATCGCCATTTCGGTTCACGGGTGCGGCCACGGCGCACTGCCGCACGCCCTCCGCCGCCGAAACCACCGCCTCGATGTCGCCAAGTTCGATGCGGAAGCCGCGCAGCTTGATCTGGTTGTCGCGGCGGCCCAGAAGCTGGAGCGAGCCGTCAGGCATGCGCCGCCCCACATCGCCCGTCTTATAGAGCCGTTGCGGAACGCCGCCAATGGAGACGTTGCGGAAGGCCGCATGGGTCTGTTCGCCATTCTCGAAATAGCCGATGGCGAGGCCGTCGCCGCCAATGTTCAGCTCGCCCGTCACGCCAACCGGCGCGATCCGGCCCCGCGCATCGAGTATGTGAAGCTGCGTGTTGGCGATCGGATGGCCGATGGTGATGGGCGCATCCGCATCATCGATGCGCGCCACGGACGACCAGATCGTCGTTTCCGTCGGCCCGTACATGTTCCACAATTCGCCGCCGGTTTCGATCAGGCTGCGCGCCAGCGCCGGTGGCAGGGGCTCACCGCCGCACAGCATTTTGAGCGCCGGACGTTCGCCAAGCCCCGCCTCGATCAGCATCTGCCAGAGCGTCGGCGTCGCCTGGAGCACGCTCGCCCCGCACGCGTTCAGAAGGTGCACGAGCTGGAACCCGTCCTGCACCTGCAGCCGGTCGGCGATCACCACCCGCCCGCCGCAGATGAGCGGCAGATACAGTTCGAGTGCAGCAATGTCGAAGGAGATGGTGGTGACGGCCAGAAGCGTGTCCTGCGCCGTGAAGCCGGGTTCCTTCGCCATGGAGGTGAGGAAGTTTACCAGCGCGCTGTGGGGCACTTCCACCCCTTTGGGCACACCGGTCGAGCCGGATGTGAAGATGATATAGGCCGCCTGCGATGTGCCATGTGCGCGGATCTGAAGCGGTGCGGCATCCTGTGCGGCAATGGCCGCACGTTCTTGATCCAGCCGGATCGGCAGCACATCGTGGCTTGCAAGCGCGGCAATGCGTTGATCCCGGCAGATCAAGGCGGCGATGTGGGCTGCGTCCATGGTCTGGCTGAGACGCGCTTCGGGATGATCCGGGTCGAGCGGCACATAGATGTGATCTGCCTTCATGATCGCCAGCAGCGTGACCAGCATGTCGATGGACCGGTCCAGCGCCACCGCGATGCGACGGCCGGGGATGAAGAGCTTTTCCTGAAGCAGGCGGGCAAGCTGCCAGCTTCGCGCATCCAGTTCGCCATAGGTGATCGTTTCATCGCCATGCATGGCTGCGATGGCGTCAGGTGTCTCAGCAGCCCGGTCGCCGAAAAGTTCGAAGGCGAAGCGCTCGCTTTCACAGGGCGTCTCGGTCTGGTTCAGACCATGGGTCAGCCATGCCGCCTCATCATTCGAGAGAAGCGGCAGGCGTTCGATCCGCGCATCGATGTCGTCGGCCAGCGCCGCCGCCAGCGTGGCGAAGTGACCGAGCCAGCGCTCAATGGTCTCCGGGTCGAACACATCGCCATTGTAATCGACATCAATGCGGATACCGTCGCTGCTCTCGATCATGTTGAGGAACATGTCGAAATTGGAAAACGCCTTGGGATTGGGCGTCACGTTCGCCGACAGTCCGCCAAAGTCGAGCCCCTTGCTCATGCGCTCCAGGTTGAACTGGATTTCGGTGAGCGGCAGGCGGCTCGGGTCACGCTTCAGCCCGAGTTTCCGCACCAGCGTTCCATAGGTGTAGTCCTGATGCTCGAAGGCCTGCAGAACGAGCGTCTGTGTGTCCTTCAGATGGGCGGAGAAGGCGCGGTCCTCGTCAAGCGTCTGGCGCAGCGGCAAGAGGTTCACGCAATGGCCGACCAGCGTTTCTTCGCCGACAAGGCTCTGGCCCGCAGAAGGCACGGCGATCACGATGTCGTTGCTGCCGGAAAGGCGCGACACCATCACCTGCAGCGCTGACAGCAGGGTCGAGAACAGCGTCGCGCCGCTCTTTGCGCCGGCCTTCTTCAGCCGCTTGCAGGTGTCCTCACCGATATGCGCGGTGCAGGTGCCGCCGGCAAAGCTGCGCCGTTCCGGCCGTGGCCGGTCGGTGGGCATGTCTGGCAGATCCGGCACGGTCTCAAACTGCGAAAGCCAGAACTGTTCCGTCTCGCTGCTCGCCCCGGGCCGGTTCGCCCGGTCCTGCGCATAGGCCGAGAAGGCCAGCGCCGGAGGCAGGTCGGGCGTCGCGCCCTTCACGAGCGCCGAATAGGCTTCGGCCAGTTCTTCCACCAGCACATTCACCGACCAGCCATCGCAGACGATGTGGTGCGCGGTGAACACAAGCACGTGCCGGTCTGCCGAAAGCTTCACGAGTTCCGCGCGCGCCAGCGGTCCATTGACCAGATCGAAGGCAGTGCGGGCCTCGCGGTCCATGATCGCGGCCAGCGCCGCTTCATCGGGAAGCCCGGTCAGAGGCATGTCGATGCGGAAATCGGGCATCACCTCGAAATGTTCGCCGGTGCGCGCAAATCTGATGTGGAGCGCATTGTGCCGCGCCACCACCAGATCGAGCGCCCGACGGAAAGCGGCTTCGTCCAGCGCGCCATCGAGCGTGAGATTGAAGGATTCGTTGAACGAGCACGAGGCTTCATCGCCCGCCTGCGCGGCAAGCCAGATTTCCTTCTGCGCTTCGGTCAGCGGGGCCTGCGCGGGAGCGGGCGGGGTTTCCGTTTTCGTCACTTCCGGCGCGGGCTTTGAAAGAGGGGCGCTCTGCGCATCTTCACCACGAAGAATGCCGGCCCCCTGCAAGGCATCAAGCGTGTTTGCGAACACGGCGGCAATGCGCTGAAAATCCTCCTCCGAATGCGCGGTCGTCAGGAAACAGGGATAGCCGTCCTGCACATGCAGGCCCTGAAGGCGCGCATGGGGGGAGAACAGTGAGCCGAGCGGATCGGCATTGCCGAAATCGGTCACGAACCAGCTCTTGTAGCCGTGGATCGGCATGGCGATGCCACGCTCGGAAAGCTGGGTGTTGAGCTGTGTGACCAGCTGCTCCGTGCGACCGGCCACCCGGTCATAAAGCGCGCGGCCTTCGCCCTTGATGTGTTGCAGCACGGCGCGGGTTGCGGCCAGCACCACCGGATGCCGCACAAAGGTGCCGGCGAAAAAGGTCGGCGCGACCATGGGCACGCTGTCATCGCCATAGTCCCAGCTGCCGCCGTCCAGCGCATCCATGTAGCGGCTGTCGCCGGCCAGAACGCCGATGGGCATGCCGCCGCCCAGCACCTTGCCATAGGTCGCCAGGTCTCCGCGAATGCCCCACACGGCCTGAATGCCGCCGGGGTCGACGCGGAAGCCGGTTACCACCTCGTCGAAGACCAGCGCGAAATCGCGTTCCGTCGCCACCGCGCGCAGCGCGCGCACGAACTCGACGGGCTGCAATTCGGGATGCCGGCTCTGCACCGGCTCGATGATGACGGCGGCGATGTCCTCCGCATTGGCGCGGATCCAGTCGAGGCTCTCCGCTGCGCCATAGGGCAGAACGGTCATGTTCGAGAGCGAATCCGAGGGAATGCCTGCCGCAATCGGCAGCGTCCGGTGCTGTCCCGCGCGGCTGCGCCCCTTCACCAGAACCTCGTCGAACTGGCCGTGATAATCATTGCCGAATACGACGATGCGGTCGCGGCCCGTCACCGTGCGGGCAACCCGCATGGCGGCCATCACCGCTTCGGAACCGGTGTTGCAGAAGGTCACGCGCTGGTGTCCGGTCAGCTCGCTGATAAGATCGGCCACCTCGCCGGCAAGCGGCGTCTGCGGCCCGATGGCGAAGCCTTTGTCCACCTGCGCGCGGATCGCCTCGGTCACGAAATCGGGGGCATGGCCGAAGGCCGTCTGGCCCATGCCGTTCACGAGGTCGATATACTCATTGCCGTCTATGTCCCAGATGCGCGATCCCTTTGACCGGTCGGAGACGACGGGAAACACCATTTCTTTCCAGTCGGAGCGGAAGCCCGAGGCTGCGCGCGGATCGGCCAGATGCGGCCGGTGCTTTTGCGTGAACGCCCTGGAGCCTGCGTTCTTCGCACAATAACGCGTCACCAGATCGTCGATGAAGGCGCGTTTTTCGGGCGAAAGCGTCTGATCGCCGGCCTGTGCGCCGGGCTTGTAGACACGGATGCGGCTGCCGCCGATTTCGCTTTCATCACCGGTTGTTTCGGGTGTCGGGGCAGGGGACGGCGCTGGCGCAGGGGGCGCGGCCTCCTGTGCGGCGGGGGGCGGCATTGCCGCTGCCGCCGTGCCGCCCAGCGACTGGATGGTCTGCATCTGCTGCGCAAAAAGTTGCTGCGCCATCTGCAACTGAGACTGGAACAGCGCCTCGAGCCCGAGAGGCGGCTGTGGGGTTCCATTCACCGAGGTAGATGGCGCAGCGGGCGCGACGTCCGGCGTGGGGGGGACCTGTTTCACCGGAGGGGGAGACGCCGTCTGCAAGGCATCTGCCGGCAGTTCGGCATCCAGGTGTCGCGCCAAGTCATGAATGGTCGGAATGTTGCCGAGCAATTCGCGGAAGGAGAGCTTGATCCGATATTCCTTCTCCACCTTCTGCGCGAACTGGCCGATGAAGAGTGAATCGAAGCCAAGCTCGAGGAAGGTCGCGCCGGCCGCGTCGTCAGGCATCTCCTCGCCCGAAAGGTCGGCGAGAAGGGCAATCAGGGCGCTTTCCAGCATGGCTGGCCGGTCGGTTGTCGAAGGTGCAGCGGTCATTGGGCTCGTTCCGTCTGTCATGGTTGTCTGGCTCTGGGCCGGGGCCTGGGTCTGGGCCACGGGCTGAGGGGCTGCCTGCGGCGCATCGGTCGCGGCGCTCGCCCGGTTTTCCGGCTTCGGTGCGTCGATCCAGTGCATCTGGCGCTGGAATGGATAGGTTGGCAGCGGGATCTTCCGCCGCGCCGTTTCCGGCAGGGCCGGCCAGTCCAGCGCGCAGCCGGCGATCCACGACCGCGCATGCGCCCCGGCGAAGGCTTCTTCACCGAAGGACGCGCGGTCGTGTTCGGGCAGGGACTGGATGATGGCGGCAATGGCGTCGCGCTTCAGCGTCTGCGCGGTGAAGACCGAAAGCGTGCGGCCGGGGCCAACTTCGATGAACACCGGCTGGCGGTCGCGCGCGATGGCCTGAATGCCATCGGCAAAGCGCACGGCGTCGCGGCAGTGGCGCGCCCAGTAGGCGGGTGACGCGCCCTGCGCATCGGTCTGCCAGTCGCCACTGACGCAGGAAATGTAAGGGATGGTCGCCGGACCATATTCAACCTTCGCCGTTTCTTCTTCCAGCGCTTGCGCCGCCTCGTCCATCATGGCCGAGTGGAAGGCGTGCGAGGTGTGCAGCCGGCTATAGGCAATGCCCGCGACGTCGAGCGCGGCGCATGTCGTGTCCATGGCCTCGAACGTGCCGGAGATGACGCTGAGCTTCGGCGCGTTGACGGCGGCGATCTCCACCCCGTCGGTCAAATGTGCGGCAGCCGTTTCGGCATCGGCGCGCACCGAAACCATGGCCCCCCTGGGCTGGTCCTGCATCAGCCTTCCGCGCGCAGCCACCAGACGCAGCGCGTCCTCAAACCGCATCGTGCCTGAAAGCGTCGCGGCGACGAATTCGCCAACGCTATGGCCGATCATGGCGTCGGGCATCAGCCCACGGCTCATCCAGAGTTTCGCCGTCGCATATTCAACGAGGAACAGCGCAGGCTGCGCGATCTGCGTGTCGCGCAGCGCTTCGGCAAGCTCTTCTGCCGCGCAGTTCTGGGGCAGGCGGATGAAATCGCGGATGTCGCGGCCGATCAGCGGTTCCAGAAGTGCAGCGCCCCGGTCGATCCATTCGGCAAAGGCAGGCTCACTTTCATAAAGCGCGCCGCCCATGCCCACATGCTGTGCGCCCTGGCCCGGAAACATGAAGACCACGGGCGGGGCTTCCGGTGCTGCTTCGCCACTGATCGGGCGTTCGGCCTCCAGCCCGGCGATCGCCTCGTCGCGCGTGCGTGCGACGACCGCTGAGCGATGGGCAAAAGCGTGCCTTCCTTCCTGAAGCGTGTGCGCCACGGCGGCGAGCGGCTGTGCGCCTTTGCGCAGCGCATCGGCCAGGTTCTGACGCATGGCGGCGAGCGCTGCTTCATTGCGCGCCGAAAGGGGCAGGATGAGCGGCCGGGCGGTGTGGTCTTCCAGCGTGCTGGTTTCTGGAGCCTGTTCCAGAACCACATGCGCATTGGTGCCGCCAACCCCGAAGGAACTGACGCCGGCGCGGCGTGTCGCGCCTTGCGCCTTCCATGGCGTTAGCCCTGTCGGGATGCGGAAGGGGCTGCCTTTGAGCGCCATGTGCGGGTTGGGCGACACGAAATTCGCCACCGGCGGGATTTCACCATCGCGCACCACGAGCGCCGCCTTGATGAGCCCGGTCACGCCAGCGCCCGCATCCAGATGGCCGATATTGCCTTTGACGGAGCCCAGCGCGCAGTGCCCTTCGGGGCCGGCGCTGCCAAAGGCGTTCATCAGGCCGTTGAACTCGATGGGATCGCCGAGTGGCGTGGCGGTGCCGTGGCACTCCATATAACCAACGCTCGCCGGATCGACGCCCGCACTTGCAAGCGCCATCGCAATGGCTTCGGCCTGACCGGACACGCTGGGCGCGGTGTAGCCCACCTTGTCCGCGCCATCATTGTTGACGCCATAGCCACGAATGACGGCGTGGATCGTGTCGCCATCCGCGATGGCGTCTTCCAGCCGTTTCAGAAGCACCACCCCGCCGCCATTGCCGAACACCGTGCCGCCCGCCTGCGCATCGAAGGGGCGGCAGAACCCGTCCGGCGAAACCATGCCGCCTTCCATGTGGATGTAGCCGCGCTTCTGCGGCACCGAGATCGAAACACCACCGGCCAGCGCCATGTCGCAGCCATAGGTCAGGAGATTCTGACAGGCCTGCGTCACCGCCAGAAGCGATGTGGAGCAGGCCGACTGGATGGTGAAAGCAGGCCCTTTCAGGTCGAGCTTGTAGGCCACGCGCGTTGCCAGCGTGTCGTTGATCGCGCCCACCAGCTCGTTGAACATGTCCACCTGATAGCCGGAGGTGAAGGCCTCCGCCTTCTTCCGGTCGGACAGGATGTTGTTGATGAGATAGGTGCTCAGCGACGATCCGGCGAAAACGCCGATGGCGTCCTTCGCTGCGAAGGGATCGCAGCCCGCACTCTCCAGCGCTTCCCAGCAAAGCTCCAGAAACAGACGGAACTGCGGGTCGAGCACCGCCGCTTCGCGCGGATACATGCCGAAGAACTCCGCATCGAACATGCCCACATCGTCCAGACAGGGCCGCGAGGGCACATAGTCGGGCGACGCGCGGGTGGCGTCGTCATAGGCGTCTTCGATCTCGTCGGGCGCAAAGGTGCGGAAGGCATGCCGCCCTTCGCGCGCCATCTGCCACAGCGCATCGACCGAGGGCGCGCCGGGAAAACGCCCGGCCATGCCGATGATGGCGATGCTGCCAATGCCCGCATCGTCTTCCGCCATCGGTGCGTGTTCGTTTGGCGTCGTGTGCTCTTTCGTGCTCTGCCCGTTCATGCTCTGCTCCGGCGGAATTGCGACATGACCTGTCTCTGCCTCGCGGCGCGGCTCTGGGCGGCGGCGGTCTGCGGGCCGTCCGCCGCCTGCTTCTCGAGAAAGCACGCGAGGATGCGGATTTTCGGGTGCTCAAAGAGGGTCACCACATCGATGCTGCGGCCAAGTTCCTGTTCGAGTGCTGCGTGAATGCGCATCAGCTGCATCGACGTGCCTCCGAGGTCGAAGAAGTTCTGGTCCGGGCCGATGGCGTCGGTTCCAAGAACGCTGCGCCAGTGCCGCGCGACGACGGCCTCCATGCCCTCTTCAGGGGGCGTTGCCGCAGTCGGTGCGGAAGCCGGCGCATCAGCCGGGTTCGGCAGGCGCGCACGGTCCACCTTGCCGGCGCGGTTCATGGGGAATTCGTTCAGAACAATGGCCCGGCCCGGCACCATATGGGCCGGCAGGACGCCCTTCAGCCGCCCGAGAACCGCAGCCGCAAAGCCCAACTCGTCATAACCGTTTATGGCTCCGCCCTCCGGGCGCGGGCGCAGATAAGCGACCAGCCGTTTGGCCGTTCCAGCCTGATGACACTGCACCACGGCGTCTGCCAGATGCGCGTCACGGCGCAGCGCCGTCTCGATCTCGTCCAGCTCGATGCGCTTGCCGTCGATCTTGACCTGCCGGTCGCGGCGACCGCGAAAATGCAGGAGCCCGTCCGCCTCCATCACCGCCATGTCGCCGGTCAGATAGACGCGCAGGCTTTCGCCGTCTGCGGTGCGGATCGTCACGAAACGCTCCTGCGTCAGCTCCGGCCGGTTCAGATAGCCGATGGCGAGCCCGTCGCCGGAAACCGCAAGCTGTCCTTCCTGGCCGGGCGGCAGCGCGCGAAGATCATCATCAAGAATGTGAACGCCGCTATGCGCGATGGAGTGGCCGATCGGCATCGCGTCGTCCCGGAACTCGGCCGGAACCTCAAAAGTCGAGGCGATGACGGTCACCTCGGTCGGCCCATAGGCGTTGGTCAGGCGGCATGTGGGGTGAGCGGCGAGAAACCGCCGCGCATGATCCGCTGACGCCACTTCACCGCCGAAAAACACATGCCGAAGCGAGGTGAGCCTGCCGCCCGGATGATCGACCAGAAGGTTGAACAGCCCCGTGGTGAGCAGCATCACCGAGACGCGCTCGTCATCAATCGTTTTCGCGATGCGCTGCATGGAAAGCGTGCGGTCGCCAATGCCGGCGAGCCGCGCCCCGTTGAGCAGCGCGCCCCAGATCTCGAATGTGGCGGCGTCGAAAGAGATTGTCGCCGTGTGCAGCACCACATCGTCCGGGCGGAAGTCGACATAGTTCTGCGCGCGCACCAGCCGCACAATGCCACGATGCGGAATGACCACGCCCTTGGGCCGCCCGGTCGAGCCCGACGTGTACATGACATAGGCAGCGTCACCGCCCGAGACGGCCACGGCGCTGCCGGTCGGCGCATTGTCCTCAGCCAGCCCGGCCATGGCCGCGTCAATGTCGATGAGGCGCTCTGCACTTATGGGAAGTCTGGCTGCGAGATCTGCGCTTTCGGCGTCGATCATCAGGGCGCGCGGCGCGCAATCCTGCGTCATGTAGGAAAGGTGTTCCAGAGGATAGGCCGGGTCGAACGGCGCATAGGCAGCGCCCGCCTTGAGGATCGCCAGCTTGGCAACCAGCGTCTTCAGCGCGCGTGGCAGAAGCAGGCCCACTATGTCGCCCCTGCGCACGCCCATCGCGGTGAGGCGGGCGGCAAGTTTTGCGGCCAGCCGGTCGAGTTCCGCATAGGTCAGGCGCTCGTCGTCGAAGCCGACCGCAATCGCATCGGGGCGCTGGCGCGCCAGCGCCGCCACGGTTTCGTGAACCGTTGCGTCGCGGTCGTAGCCGCGCTCCGCGCTGTGCTGTGAATGATGACTGGAAGAAACGGCCGTTCCGGAAATGGACAGCTCGGTGTCGTTCTGGTTTCGATGCATGTAGACGCCCCGCCCGAAAAAGCCCGCGCCTATATTTCAAGCATCTGCAAATGCTCACTGTTTATAGTTGTGGCGCGGGAGAAAAATTGGTTCTCATGCCTTCAACGCCAAGACTTCCACGTGGGCGGCCAAAGAAACAGATGGCCATCTGGATGAGCCCCGCGCCGACCGGAGGTCTTAGGTTTTTACCCATCTAGGTCATTCGGCGATGGGTCCTGCGGGAGGGGGTGAAGGCCTATCCCAAAGCATTAAGCCCCGGGGCTCTGAGGGGGCATTTGCGGCTCCGGAAGGGCATTGGCCGCCCGTCAATCAAGGCGGTAGGCCCGCACATAGTCGACGATCATGTGCGAGGGGTCGGGGGCCTCGTCCTTCGTCGGTCCGTCGACCAGAGCCAGATTGAGCAGGATGTAGAGTGGTTGGCGATGCTCTTCCTGCGTTTCGGTCTTCCAGACGAATGTCCGGTCGAAATAGAAGCGAATCCAGTCGCGGTCGATCTTGACGCCATAGGTGTGGAAGTCGCCCGGTCGCGCATCCTCGAAGACATTGTTGCGGTGAAAGCGCGAATAATGGCGTCCGTCGCGGTGCCAGACATGCACGACCGATGAATAGCCATCCGGCTTGTCGCCGTAGAATTCGATCACGTCGATCTCTGCGGTGGATTGCGAGCGGTCCTTGCCGATCAGCCAGAAGGCCGGCCACACGCCGGGGCCGTCGGGCAGTTGCGCGCGCATTTCGAAATAGCCGTATTGCTGGGCAAAGCCGTTTCCCCTGGGGTCCATCGAGGCGAGCAGGCCGGATTGCCAGTCGCCCTCGGGGTCGCGTTTTGCCTCGATCTTCAGCATCCCGTCTTCGATGCTGAAAGGCGTGCGTTGACCGGGATCGGCAAAGCGCGCACCGCCGAAATCGCCCGACCAGGGCGTATGCGCGATCCAGCGTGTGCCCGGTCCCCAGGCCGAAACGTCGAGACTTGTGAAATCCTCGTCGAACGACAGGCGCATCGCGTTAATGTCCAGCCGGTCGGCTTCTGTGCCCGGTTCGTCATTGGCGCTGGCCTTGAGCATGCCGAGCGTGAGGACCGTGGCAAACCCGAACACAAGGAACCGGCGTTTCGCCGAGATCCGTGATGCGCCAGAAGCGCGTGATGTATCTGAGGAAAACGGCAATGCGGTAACCTCCCGGGCGGCAGATTATCACTGCATCTGCCAATCCCGGAATTCAGCCAATCGCGGTCCCACTGTCCATAAGAGGTATCCCTGAAACAGGGACGCTCCATTGCATGCGTGGTATCCTCAACCGGGTTTACGCCGCTTGTGCGGCTAAAGGGCGAGGCGCGCCATGCGCATCGAATTACTGGGTTTATTGTCGCTTGTTCTCGGTGGGGTGGTCCTTCTGGCGCCGCCGCGCATGGCATTCTACGTCATCGTCCTTTCCACGCTTTTTGGCGCTGCGGCAGCCTTTGGCGTGCCGGGTCTGGGCGGCGCTTCGGTGCTCGTGCCGAGCCTGCTTCTGGCCTTTTTCTGCCTGCGTCTCTTCATGGCGCATGGCGAGCGACCGGTCTTCGCAGCCGTCTCCTCATCTTCGCCCGGCATCTGGCTGCTTCTGCTCACGGTCTATGGTGTCTTTTCCGCGCTTTTCTTCCCGCGCATTCTTCAAGGCGTCACAGAAACGATGATCGTGCTGCGCTCCTCCGCAGGGCACCGGATCATCGATCTCACGCCATTGTCGTTCTCCAGCAACAACATCACCCAAACGGTCTATGCGCTGGGCGGGCTTTTCTGCTTCGCCTTCACCTATGCCTATCTGAAACGCGGCGGTACGGCGCGGGATGTGGTGAATGCGATGCTGGTTCTGGCGGTTGCCAATCTCGTCTTTGCGCTGCTCGACGTCGTCACCTATCGCACGGGCACGGCCCATCTCTTCGATTTCATCCGCACGGCGAATTACGCGCTCCTGACCGGCTCGGAAAAAGCGGGCTTCAAGCGGATTTCGGGCACCTTTCCCGAAGCATCGGCCTTTGCGGGCTACACCATCGTTCTCTTCGCCTTCACCGCCAGCCTGTGGCTCGACCGCATGCGCTCCATGACAACAGGCGTCATTGCGGGCCTTCTCCTCCTGGCGCTTCTTCTATCGACCTCGACCACGGCGCTGGTAAGCCTTGCCGCCGTCATGGTCTTCCTGTCATGGCGCGCGCTGCCGGCAACCGGTCCTCATGGCGTCACCGGTCGACCGGCGGCGATAGCGCTCGCTCTCCTCAGCGTCCCACTCTGCTCCATGCTTGTTCTGGTCTTCGCGCCGGGATTTGCCGATGGCGTTCAGTCGTTCCTCGACGAGACACTCTATTCCAAGCTCAGCAGCCAGTCGGCGCGGGAGCGCATGCAGTGGAATGCGGTCGCGTTTCAGGTCTTCCTTGATACCTGGGGCTGGGGTGCGGGGCTCGGAAGCGCGCGCGCTTCCAGCTATGCGCTGGTTCTCCTGTCCAATGTCGGTCTCATCGGCGCGATCCTGTTTGCGCTGTTCGTCGGCAATACGCTGATGCTGCGCAGCGATGCCGGGCGCGATGAGCGGGCCGCCACGCGGGCGGCAAAGGCCGGCGTGTTTGCCGGTCTCTGCGAGGCCATGATTTCAGGCACCGTCTACGATCTGGGGCTTTTATTCTTCATCCTTGCCGGATCTGCCGCCGCCCTGCGCAGCGAGCCGGTGGCGGCCGGCGCCGGCAGCAGGACCCGTCTGGAGACGGTCTCGTGAGGGTCGTGGTCTTCAATGTGCGCTACAGCCCCAATCTGGGGGACGGCATTCTGGCCGAATGCCTTGAGCGCGAGCTTGCAAAGGCCCTGCCTGGCGCTGGGGTCGAGACGGTGGATCTTGCCGGGCGCGACGCTTATGGCGCTGCGGACAGCCGGCGCTTCGGTGTTCTGCGCCTGTTGGGGGCGATGCCCGGGCCGGTGCGTCGCATGGTCGTGGAGCGCGTGCTTGGCCGCCGTCTCGTGGCGCTGCGCCCGGTCTGGAAACGCAGGATCGAGAACGCCGATTTCGTTGTCATCGGCGGCGGCAATCTCTTTCAGGACGACGATCTCAATTTTCCGCTGAAGGTCGGGCAGGTGCTGGACCTCTGCCGGGAGACGGACACGCCGGTGGGCGTCTTTGCCGTGGGCGTCAGCAGCCACTGGTCGCCGCGCGCGGCGACGCTGTTCGGTCGCCTGCGGGAGTGCCGGGTCTTTCATGCATCGGTGCGCGATGCGGGCGCTTTGCAGAACTGGCAGGCGCATTTTTCCGACTGGCGGGATGCGAGCCTCGCGCCCGATCCCGCATTGACGCTGGAGCGGACGGAACAATCCCATGGACACGGCCACCGGGTGCGCCCGCTGGTCGGCCTGTGCGTCACCCATCCGGTCGTTCTGCACCGGCATGCAAGCGGCGATGCGCAGGCCATTCCCCTTGCTTCGGTCGCCAGCTACCGGGCGCTGTCCGGGCAACTTTTGAACGCGGGCTGCGATGTGGTGCTCTTCACCAATGGCGCGCTGGAGGATCAGGCTTTTCTGGAGCGGATCCGGATTGACCTTCCCGAGACCGACGGGCGCATGACGGGGCGGTGCGGTGTTGTCGCGCGGCCATCAACTCCCGACGAACTGATTGCCCTTATCGGCAGTCTCGACGGGCTCGTGGCCCATCGGCTGCATGCCTGCATCACGGCCTATGCACTCGGCATTCCTGCCGTGGGGCTTGGATGGGACCAGAAGGTGAAGGGCTTCTTCCGGCTCACCGCCCGTGAACCCTTCTTCGTTTCAGCGCACCAAGAAGATGAAGCAGCCATCGCGAAGCGCGTGCTGGCGGCGCTGGAACAGGGGATCGACCCAGAAACACACCGTCTTTGCGTTGCCGGAGCACGGGGAGCGATCCTCAGACTCACGCGCGACATGAAGATGCCGGCGCCCGCCGCGGATCGCGCTTCAGCGTGATGCTTCGCTGTAAATCGGCGTGCGAATTGGTCAATCCGGCTCTCAATCGAAGAAATAATCATTATTCGGTGAAATTGGGGCTGGCTGACATATTTGTGATTAGGGCAGAATACCATGTTAATTAGAGACTTATCCGCGTGTCTCCTGATCGTGGGGCGGGGTCTGCGACTGCGAAAGCAGTTTTATGGAACCGGGTTTGCGAACAGGGCGTTTAGTTCGTGGTTAGAAGCCACATGACTGCCTCTGGTCGACATACCGGTCAGCCTGGTGGCCAGAAGTGGCGCAAAGAGCGGGGAAGTATGCGGGCTCGGGGCTCCGATAATTATAGAGAAATACTGCACTACCTGGAGGCTGAGACGGCGCGGGGCCTGTTTGGAATGGGCGCTGGCAAGGCAAACGGCTCGGCTCTGCGAAAGCGTCTTTACGCGAGTGGCGACACGATTGCCGACATGGATGGGCAAAAGCGCGCCGTTCTTCTGGTCGTTTCGGGCTGGGTGGCAAACGGAAAGGAGCTGGAAGACGGCTCCAGAACCGTGGTCGATTTCTCGCTGACCGGTGACGTGATCACCGTGGGATCAACCGAGTGGTCGCGTGAGGAGGTGCGGGCGCTGACATCGGTGACGCTGTTCGAATTTCCCGGTGCGATCTACGAAAACCTTTCCACCTATCCCCGGCATGTGCGCGAGTTCGTTCTCAAGGGAATGGCCCGGCGGTACGCCCGTGCGGCCGAGCATTTCGTGAATATCAGCCGCCGTGGCGCATTCGAGCGGGTTGCGCATCTTCTGCTCGAACTGTCCTTCCGTGTCGGCCTCTATGAGGGGCAGGGAGCCAGTTCCTTCGCCTGTCCGCTTACCCAGGTCGATCTGGGCGATGCGCTCGGCCTTTCGGTGGTTCACGTCAATCGCGTTCTGCGCAAATTGCGCGAGGGCGGGTATGTCTCCTTCCGGGGCGGGGTGGTGACGTTTCAGAACCGCGCCGGCCTGATCACGGCCACCGGCTTCGACGATGCCTATCTGGCTCTTTCCGATGCGGATGCCGCGCCTGTGGATAATTGACCCCTCGGGCACTCACGGAAGGGGTATTCGCGCGGCTCCCATAATCGTGATTGCCGCAATGCGAAGCGCATTTGATATAATCAGTATTAGACTTCAGATGTATGCGCCATATGCCCTGTGCGGAGCGCAGTGGTTATGAAATGAAGAGAACCAAATTCGCGAATGGCGCGAATTTATCATCTGATTGCAACTTTAAGTATCTATTTTGCAAGCATAATCATTTTGAATGATTCTTTAAATGCATTGATCCATGTTAATGCAAATTATCCCCAATTGTGAGGATAATAAATCTCCAAGTGATAGTCCTGATGGAAGCCTCTTGGGGAGGTTTCATTCTGCCGATAGTTCATCGGCGGGGCGGGCGGGGTGTGCAAACAATAAATATAGCGCTTTTCCGATGTCACTGGGGCTTGGTTTGAGTGAGTGTTGGGGAGCATTTGAAATGGAACAGGCAAAGGTAGGACATAGCAGTGATTTACACGGGATCATGAATGCGTCCGGCGGTGCACTTGCGGCATCGTCACGAAAGGACTGGGACGCAGTGGACAAGGACGCTGATCGCGAACTTGTTCTTTTGATCGATCCCCGGGTGCTGGACCGGGAATGCCTGGCCCGCAGCCTGGAAACTCAAAATCCTTCTCTTGAAATTGTTGCAGTCGGTTCTTCGGAAGAATGGCACAAGGCCTCCGGAGGACGTCATCCAGAGGCCGTTCTCCTGATTGTCGGGAGCCGCAAGATTTCCGAACAGGGGATCTGCGCGGAAATTCATGACCTGGCCGAGGAATTCGAAGAACAGCCGGTGATCGTGATCGCCGATACGGATGATCTGGGACAGATCCTCAAGGCGCTGGAAGCCGGCGCGAAAGGCTATATTCCGAGCAATGTCGGGGTCGATGTCGCCGCCGAGGCGATCCTTCTGGCCCGGGCAGGCGGTGTGTTCGTGCCGGCAAGCGGTGTGCTTGCCATGCGAGATGTCATCAACTCGAACAGCAGTCGTGTTGTCGGGCTTGGCAATCTGTTCACTGCCCGCGAAGCCGAAGTGGCGGAAGCGCTCCGGCGCGGCAAGGCAAACAAGATCATCGCCTATGAACTTCAGCTCTGCGAGAGCACCGTGAAGGTGCACATTCGCAACATCATGAAGAAGCTGAACGCGACCAACAGAACCGAGGTCGCTTACAAAATTCGCGAGATGCAGGCCTGACGGAGTGTACGCTCGTTTGATGCCAGACTGGGGCTGACCGTGAGGTCAGCCTTTTTGTTTGTTTTGGTCCGGTTTGGCGGAAAACGATTCAAAATCAGCGCATTTCAGGCCATTTCTGAATCGTTTTCTGAAATTCACGCAGCGTCTGCATTCGCCCGTTCAGGGAAGAGTTTGGCGAGCCCTTCGGGTGAGGCGTCGGCAATGCCGCGCTCGGTTATCAGGCCGGTGACAAGCCGCGCCGGCGTCACGTCGAAGGCCGGGTTGCCGGCGGGCGTCGCGTCCGGCGAAATGCGCACCTGGCGCACCTGGCCGCTCTCGTCCTTGCCCCAGACAAGCGAGACTTCGTCGCCCGAGCGTTCCTCGATGGGGATCTCCTTCACCCCGTCGCGCACGGTCCAGTCGATGGTGGGCGAGGGCAGAGCGACATAGAAGGGGACGCCATTGTCGCTTGCCGCCAGCGCCTTCAGATAAGTGCCGATCTTGTTGCACACATCGCCATCGGCGGTGGTGCGGTCGGTGCCGACGATCACCATGTCGACCATGCCATGCTGCATCAGATGTCCGCCGGCATTGTCCACCACCAGCGTGTGCGGAACGCCGTGGCCGGCCATCTCCCAGGCGGTGAGCTGTGCGCCCTGATTGCGCGGGCGTGTTTCGTCCACATAGACATGCACCGGAATGCCTTCTTCCACCGCGTGGTAGATGGGCGAGGTGGCGGTGCCGAAATCGACGGTGGCGAGCCAGCCGGCGTTGCAGTGGGTGAGGATGTTGACCGTTTCGCCGGGCTTCTTGCGCGCGGCGATTTCGCGAATGATTTCCAGTCCGTGACGGCCGATGCTGCGGTTGAGCTCGACATCCTCGTTGGCGATCTCGGCTGCGCGTTTGTAGGCGGCCTCGGCGCGTTCGCTCTCGGGCAGTTTGCCCAGAAGGCCGCGCATCTCGTCCAGCGCCCAGCGCAGGTTGATGGCCGTGGGCCGCGTTTCGTGCAGCGTTTCCCAGACCGCATCAAGGGCCGCGTCGGATGCGTCCTCGCGCATGCGCAGGGCGACGCCATAGGCGGCGGTGACGCCGATCAGTGGTGCGCCGCGCACCCACATGTCGCGGATCGCGGTGGCGATGCCGTCAACGGTGCTGACGGTTTCCACGCGCAGCTCATGGGGCAGCCAGCGCTGGTCGATGAGATCGACGGACCAGCCATCCTCGTTCACCCAGATGGTGCGGTAGTGCTTGTCTGCGACCTTCATGACAGTTTCCCCTGGTCCAGTGCCTCGGCCAGCCGATCAAGTTCGGCCAGCGATTGAATTCTGTTGCGGTTGACGACGATGTGCCGGCCGAATTTGAGCGCTGTCGTTTCGCAGGAGGCGCGCAGATCTTCGTCGGCGATGTCCTCGAAATCGGCATTGTGCGCAAGGCCCAGAATGCGGCGGTGCATCTCGATGCCGGCAAAGCCCAGCATGTCGGTCCACAGATCGTGGATGACATGGTTGAGCGCCTGTTCGGCGGCGAGCCCATCCTCCTGATCTTCATAGAGGGCGGCCTGATAAAGCATGCCGCCGCGTTCCGTGCGCCAGAGATGGGCGAACTCGTCGCGGAACGTGTTCCATGTCTCGTCGATGACGCGCAGGAGATAGGTGCGCATGGAGGCGCGGCTGCCATTCTGCTCGTGCCCGCGCTGCGAGAAATAGGCCATCCAGTAATTGGCGATCAGCATGCCCACGTCGAAGGCCATGGGACCGTAGAAGGCGAATTCCGGATCGATGATGCGCGTGTCGTCGGGCGTCACCATGACGGAGCCGGAATGCAGGTCGCCATGCACCATGGTTTCCGCCCGCGAGGCGAAGGCGTGCTTCATGCGCTGGGCCTCGACTTTCAGGTCGCGGTCGGCGCGAAGCTCTTTCACCACCGCGTCGAGACCCGGCGTGTGCCGGTTCATCGGCGCTTCGAAATAGGGATCGGAGAAAACGAGGTTTTCGGTGATGTCGCAGAGTTCGACATTGTCGGAGAAGAGCGCGAGGTCGGCCTTGCGTTCCGATGCCTTCATGGAAAGGTCGGAGCCGCGGAACAGGGTGCGGGCCATGAACAGGCCGAGATCCCGGCCGATCTTCGGCAGCTCCTGGCCTTCGATGAGGGCGCGGCGCAGGATGATGTGCGGCGACAGGAACTCCATGGCGATCAGCGCCTGCGTCTCATCGAAATAATGGATGGCGGGCACGGTGCCGGGCGCGCGCTGCTCCTGGCGGGTGAGCGCGTGATATTCGAAGAAGGAGCGCTTCAGCGGCAGGGGCCAGCTGTCGCCGACGAGCCGCACATAGGGGAGCGCCTGCTTGATGATGAGCGTTTCGCTGCCGCCCTCGACGATGAAGACGAGATTGAGATTTCCGTCGCCCACTTCGCGGACATCCCAGTCCGTGGGCGCGCCGCCAAGCCGGTCGGCGATTTCCGGGATGCTGCCCAGGCGCGCCGGCAGGGTTGCCACCGTCAGGGCCTCAAAGGCGTTCTCTTTCATGTCTCTGTCTCCTCCCGTTCGCGCCGGTGCGCGCAAATCATGGCGTTCGCTCCTCATCCGCCCGCCATCGCCTTCTCCCGCACGCGGGCGAGAAGGGCGATGGTCTTCATGTTTGCACCACCGGTTCTTGCGTCACGCTACCAAGGCTCTGTCATTTGTCAATCATGTTGACAAATGCTTGTTACCTGTTAGCGTCACCTTGGGAGGAGAGCATGGGCGACACCGCGATTTTTCGCATAGCCGGCCTGACCAAGGCGTTCGGACCCAACGCCGTGTTGCGTGGAGTGGGGCTCGACCTGCGCGCCGGCGAGGTAACGGTTCTGATGGGCGCCAACGGCGCCGGCAAGTCGACGCTCGTGAAGGTCATGAGCGGCGTTCACCGCGCCGACCGTGGCGTGATGATGCTGGGCGACAGGCCCTTCTCTCCTGCCACCCCGGCAGAAGCGATGCGCGCCGGCGTGGTGACGGTGCATCAAAACATCAATGACGGTGTGGTGGGTGCGCTCGACGTGGCCAGCAATCTGGTACTCGACCGGCTGAATGGCGCGGGCAGCGGCTTCTTCTTCAACCCGCGAAAGGTGCGGCGCGAGGCGCGTGAGGTGGCCGAGCGCATGGGGCTGGGGATCGACCTCAGCGCCGAGGTGACCGACCTGCCGCTCGCCGACCGCCAGATGGTGGCCATTGCGCGCGCCATGGCGCATGAACCGCAGGTGATGATCCTCGACGAGCCCACCTCTTCGCTTTCCAGCAATGAGGCAGAACGGCTCTTTGCGCTGATCGACCGGCTCAGGGCGCGCGGCGTCGCCATTCTCTACATTTCACACCGCATGTCGGATATCCGGCGTCTGGCCGACCGTATTGTCAGCCTGCGCGACGGGGCCATTGTCGGGCAGTTCGATGAAAAGCCGCTCGATTATGAGGGCGCGGTCAACGCGATGCTGGGCCAGAATCTCGGCCTGCACAGCATTGATGCGCGCGCTGCCGGGGCGCCGGTTTTCTCGGCCCGCGATCTGCGCATCGCACCGGGCGCAAAGCCGCTTTCCATGGAACTGGGCGCGGGCGAGGTGGTGGCGGTAACGGGGCTTGTGGGCGTCGGCAAGACGCGGCTTGCCGAAACGCTGTTCGGCATTCATCCACCGCTTGCCGGCTCCATGCAGCTCGATGGCCGGGCCTATGCGCCCAGGACGCCGGCCAGCGCTATCAGGGACGGCGTGTTTCTTGTCGCCAAGGACCGCGCCTCCACCGGCATCGTGCCGGAATTCAACATCTACGAGAATATGAGCCTGCCGTTTCTGCCGCGCTTCTCGAACATGAGCGTGACGCGGCGGCGGGCCGAACGGCAGACCGCGCGGGAGCAGATTGCGGACCTCAAGATCGTGTGCCGCTCCGAGCGCGACGATCTTGCGACCCTTTCGGGCGGCAACCAGCAGAAGGTCACGGTGGCGCGCTGGCTGACACAGCCCTCGCGGCTTCTGATCCTGGACGAGCCGTTTCAGGGCGTGGACATTGCCGCGCGTCATGACATTGCGGCCAAGCTGCGCGAAAGCGCCCGCGACCGCGCAACACTGGTCTTTTTGACCGAACTGGACGAGGCGCTGGAGACGGCGGACCGTATCCTCGTCATGTCCGAAAACACGATTGTCGGCGAGCATCGCAATGCCGACGTGGATATGGACCGGCTGCTGGCCGAAGTTGCCGGCCAGCGTCTGGAACCCGCAGGGAGCGTTTAAAGAATGGACAGCCGTACGGCGGACAAGACCCCGGTTGAAACCCCGGCTGAGGCGCTGGCGCAGCCGAAGGACGGCCGCTCGCTGCGCGAGCTGGCAATCCGCTATGGCTTTTTGAGCCTGCTTGTGGGGCTGATCATTTTCTTCTCGCTTGCGACGCGTGGCTTCACCTCGCCGCAGGCGGCGGTCTTCATCCTGCAATCCGTTTCGATCACCGGCATTCTGGCGCTCGGCGTGACGGCGACGCTGGTGGTGGGCGGTTTCGACCTTTCCATCGGCTCCATCGCCACAAGCTCCATGATGGCGGCGGCCTATGTGATGGTGGTGCTGGAGCAGAACGCACTGGTGGCGGTTCTGGTGTGTCTCGCCATCGGCGCGCTGGTCGGGCTGATCAACGGTTTGATCATCTGCTACATGCGCGTGCCCGATCTTCTGGCGACGCTCGGCATGATGTTCCTGCTGATCGGTCTGCAGCGCATTCCGACCGAAGGGCGCTCCATCGCAACCGGCATGACGCTGCCCGACGGCTCGACCGCCGAGGGCACGTTCAGCCAGGCCTTTCTGGCGCTCGGGCGGCACCGGTTCGATCTCTTCATGGAGAACCTCGTGCCGGCCTCGGTGGTGGTGCTGATCGTGCTGGCGATCCTGATCTGGTTCTTCCTCGAATACACGCGGTTTGGCCGCATGATGTATGCGGTGGGATCGAATGCGCGCGCTGCGGAGTTTGCCGGCGCGCCGGTCAAGGCCTACCGCATCTGGGCCTATGTGATCTCGGGCGTCTTCGCCTCCATCGGCGGCATTCTTCTGGCCGCGCGCCTTGGGCGCGGCGACATCGCATCGGGCAACAATCTGCTTCTGGATGCGGTGGCGGCGGCGCTGATCGGTTTTGCGGTGCTGGGTGCAGCCAAGCCGAACGCGTTCGGAACGGCCATCGGGGCGCTGTTCGTGGGCGTGCTCCTGCAGGGGCTCACCATGATGAACGTGCCGTATTACACGCAGGATTTCGTCAAGGGCGCGGTGCTCGTCATCGCTCTGATCTTCACCTTTGCGCTGCTTGGGAGGAATGCCCGGTAGCGCCCGTTCAAAAGCAAACAGGCAGTGGAGGAGAAAGAGTATGGAAATTTCACGCAGACTTCTGGGCAAGATGGCCGTGGCGCTGGCCGGGGCGACCATGCTTCTGCCGGCAGCCGCCGGCGCACAGGACAAGCCCGCGCCGTTCGACAATCCGGGTGATGTGGAGATTGCGCTGGTGCGCTATCTTTCCACGGGCGACTTCTTTCAGGCTTATCTTTCGGGCGTGGAAAAGCAGTCCGAGGCGCTGGGTGTGAACCTGCGCGTGCTCGACAGCCGCCAGGACGCCGCGCTTCAGGCCGACATGGTGGATCAGGCGATTGCGCTTGGCGTTGATGGCATCATCATCCAGCACGGCCTGACCGAATCCATGAAGGAGGCCGCCCAGCGCGCCGTCGATGCGGGCATCAAGGTCGTGGCCTTCGACGTGAATGTTGAAAATGATGCGATCCCGCAGATCGAGCAGTCCGACCGGGATCTGGCGCGTCTGGCGCTGGAGCAGGCCGTTGCCGACAATGGCGAAGCGTGGAAGGCCGGCTATGTTTATGTGGCCGGCATTGCACCGCTCGACCGCCGCGACGAGACCTGGCGCGAATTCAAGGAAAAATATCCGGGCATCGAGGAAGTGGCGCAGTTCGGCACGCTCGACAATCCGATCGCCAACTCGGTCGCCAATCAGGCGCGCTCGGTGGTGACGGCAAATCCGGACATCCAGGTCATGTTCGCGCCCTATGACGAGTTCGCCAAGGGCGTGAAGATCGCCGTGGACGAGGCCGGCCTTTCCGATGGCATCAAGATCTATTCGGCTGACGTTTCGACGGCCGATATTTCGGCCATGCGTGAGCCGGGCAGCGCCTGGGTTGCCACCGCCGCCACGAACCCTGCCGTTGTGGGCGAGGTCTCGGTGCGCGCGCTCGCCATGCTTCTGGCCGGCGAGGAGCCGGGCAAGAGCGTCATCGTTCCGCCGACGCTGATCACGCAGCAGGCGCTCAACGACGGCGACATCAAGAACATGGACGATCTCTCGGCAAAGATGCCGCAGTTCGCGCATGCCGATGTGGCGGTGCCGGACTGGATGCCGCTGCCTGCGCGCGACTGAGGCAGTGCGTGGGGTGGAATGGAAAGGGCGGCTTGCGGGCCGCCCTTTTTGTTCGCGCGGAGATGGTGGTGCGTGCCCTTTCCTCCGCCCTTCGACAAGCTCAGGATGAGGGAAAGGGCAGGGATACGGGGTGCGGCTGGAAGCCGGGAGGCATGTTTCGCGATGATATGACAACGCAAGCCCTCATCCTGAGCGCGTCGAAGGGCGAGGGCGGGATGGCGGGTGCGATCTTGTGAGCGTTGGCGTGCGCCCCTCATCCGCCTGCCGGCACCTTCTCCCCGCTGGCGGGGAGAAGGAAAGCGCGGCTGTTGGGCTGCCCTTTTTGATTTGCCTTTCAGGCATGGATACCCGGCTCGGGGGCCGGGCATGACGAACGGGGGGGGGAGGGAGGATGCAAATCTTCGGTATCCGCGATTGACGCCACCACTCCTGCCATTCGTCACCCTCGGGCTCTGACCCGAGGGTCCATGCCGGAACGGCCAATGCCCGTATGCCGGCGTCCTTATCGCAGGGTGGGTGCGATGTCGCGCGGAGATGATGTGCGTGCCTTTTCCCTCCGCCCTTCGACAGGCTCAGGATGAGGGAAAGGGCAGGGAGAGGGGGGGGGGGCGGCTTGAAGGGTGCGGGCGTGTTTTGTGATGACACCGCGACGAAAGCCCTCATCCTGAGCGCGTCGAAGGGCGAGGGCGGGATGGCGGGTGCGATGCTGTGCGCGTTGGCGTGCGCCCCTCATCCGCCTGCCGGCACCTTCTCCCCGCTGGCGGGGAGAAGGAAAGCGCGGCTCTTGGGCTGCCCTTCTTGTTCTGCCGTTCAGGCATGGATGCCGGGCTCGGGGGGCGGGCATGACGAACGGGGGGAGGGAGGATGCAAATCTTCGGCATCCGAGATTGACGCCACCACTCCTGCCATTCGTCACCCTCGGGCTCTGACCCGAGGGGCCATGCCGGAATGGCCAATGCCCGTATGCCGGCGTCCTTACCGCAGGGCGGGTGGGATATTGCGCGGAGATGATGTGCGTGCCTTTTCCTCCGCCCTTCGACAAGCTCAGGATGAGGGAAAGGGCAGGGGGGACGTATGGCGGCTTGAAGGGTAGCGGGTGTGTTTTGTGATGACGCTGCAACGCAAGCCCTCATCCTGAGCGCATCGAAGGGCGAGGGCGGGATGGCGGGTGCGATCTTGTGAGCGTTGGCGTGCGCCCCTCATCCGCCTGCCGGCACCTTCTCCCCGCTGGCGGGGAGAAGGAAAGCGCGGCTCTTGGGCTGCCCTTTTTGTTTTGTCGTTCAGGCATGGATACCCGGCTCGGGGGGCGGGCATGACGAACGGGGGAGGGAGGATGCAGCTCGTCGGCATCCGCGGTTGACGCCACCACTCCTGCCATTCGTCACCCTCGGGCTTTGACCCGAGGGTCCATGTCGGAACGGCCAATGCCCGTATGCCGGCGTCCTTACTGCAGGGCGGGTGCGATGTTGCGCGAAGATGATGTGCGTGCCCTTTCCCTCGTCCTTCGACAAGCTCAGGATGAGGGAAAGGGCAGGGGGACGTATGGCGGCTTGAAGGGTGCGGGCGTGTTTTGGGGTGACGCCGCGACGAAAGCCCTCATCCTGAGCGCGTCGAAGGGCGAGGGCGGGATGGCGGGTGCGATGCTGTGAGCGTTGGCGCTCGCCCCTCATCCGCTTGCCGGCACCTTCTCCCCGCTGGCGGGGAGAAGGAAAGCGCGGCTCTTGGGCTGCCTTCTTGTTCTGCCGTTCAGGCATGGATACCCGGCTCGGGGGCCGGGCATGACGAATAGGTGGGGCGGGAGGATGCAGATCGTCGGCATCCGGGATTGACGCCACCACTCCTGCCATTCGTCACCCTCGGGCTTTGACCCGAGGGGCCATGCCGGAACGGCCAATGCCCGTATGTCGGCGTCCTTACCGCAGGGCGGCTGCGATGTTGCCGCCGTCGACGGTGGTGACGTCGGCGGTGGTGCGTTCGGCAAGGGCGTGGTTCAGGAAAGCCTGCGCCACGTCTTCGGCGCGCACTTCAAGGCCGAGAAGATTGCCGCCCATATAGTCCCTCTCCGAGACGCCGCGCGCGGTGGAGCGGTTGGCGATCATCTCGTTGGTGAGGAGGCCGGAACGGATGCGGTCGGCGTTGACCGCGTTGGAACGCACGCCGATGGAGCCGTAATCCAGCGCATATTGCCGCGAAAGGAACAGCGTTGCCGCCTTGGGCAGCCCGTAAGCGCCGAAATTCGCTCCCGGATTGACCGCCTGTTTGGAGGCGTTGAAGAGCAGCACGCCGCCGGTGCCCTGCTGTTTGAAGAGGCGCACCGCGTTCTGCGCCACGCTCTGATGGGCGAAGAAATTGAGCTCAAAGCTCTGGCGCAGCGTGGCGTCTTCCAGCTCACCGATCTTGCCTTCCCAGGCAGCACCCGCGTTGGAGACCACGATGTCGACGCCGCCGAACACATCACGCGCCCTGTCGAAGGCGGCGCGCACGGCGGTCGCGTCGGTCACGTCCGCGCCGATGCCGATTGCGCCATTGCCAATGGATTTGGCCACATCCCCGGCCTTGTCGGCATGCATGTCGACGACGACCACATGCGCGCCCTGCGAGGCAAACAGCTTCGCCGTGGCTGCGCCGATTGCACCGGCGCCGCCGGTTACCAGCGTGACCTGGCCGGACAACGGCTTGGGCTTGTTGGACGCGAGCTTGGCCTGTTCGAGAGACCAGTATTCAAGCTCGAAGAGGTCGGAGAGCGCCAGCGGATGGAAAGAGCCGATGGCCTCGGCGCCGGTGACGGCTTCCACCAGCATTTCGCCCACATCGGCGGCGATCTTCGCTTCCTTCATGCTGCGGCCATGGCCGATGAGACCGAGACCGCGCACCAGCGTCAGGCGTGGCATGGTGTCGAGCATGGTGCGTTCGACATCGTCGGTGGCGTTGTTGGTCTCGAAATAGTCCTTGTAGCGGTCCGAGAACGCGGCAACCTTTTCGCGGATGATCTTGCCATAGGCGTCGAGCTTGCCGGCCTCGGGGGCGGGCAGAACCATGGGGCCGGTCTTGATGCGGATCGAAAGATCCGGCGTGGAGACGCCGCGGGTGGCGAGCTCTTCGGCGGTGTCGGCGTTCACATAGTCGAGGATCTTTGGCGAGGTGCGGAAGTCGCAGACCATGCGGCCATATTTGCCTTCGCCCTCATCGATGGCGATTGCGCCACGCAGATAGGGCATGATCTGCGACGGGGTGGCGAGTTCCTTCGGCAGCGCCACCGGGTTGAACGGCGTCTTGCCGTGCCCGGCGACATAATCCTCGGCCATGGTGACGAACTCGATCATGAGATCGTAGGCCGTCTTTGCGTCCTCGGCGAAGGTGAAGATGCCGTGCTTGTCGAGGATCAGGCCCTCGACGGACGGGTTTGCGTCATAGATGTCGGCGGCTTCCTTGGCGAGGTCGAAGCCCGGCTTGATGTAGGACACGAAGCCGAGCCGGTCGCCGAAGACCTTCTTGCAGAGCGCTTCGGAATCTTCCTGGTCAACCAGTGCGAGGATCGCGGTGGAATGGGTGTGGTCGACGAATTTGTGCGGCAGGAAGGCGTGCAGAAGCGTTTCGATGGACGGGTTGGGAGAACCCGGATCGATGAGGTTTGCACGCTGCATCGCCACCATGTCTTCATCCGACAGGGAGGGCAGTT
Organism: Nitratireductor sp. PBL-C9; assembly: GCF_050877045.1. Lineage (NCBI taxonomy): Bacteria > Pseudomonadati > Pseudomonadota > Alphaproteobacteria > Hyphomicrobiales > Phyllobacteriaceae > Nitratireductor > Nitratireductor sp. PBL-C9. The sequence goes on along the minus strand of NZ_JBPAXW010000008.1, from coordinate 240,445 downwards.
CGCGGGCGGCCAGAAGCGCGTCCATCTTCACGGCAGGCAGGCCCTGTGGCTCGATCACGCCCATGTCCCAGCCGCTGCCCTTGACGCACAGAACATCATATTCGCGGCCCAGAATGTCGGTGGCGCGGCTTTTCAGCGAGGTGTTGCCGCCGCCATGCAGCACGAGGCGTGGCTCGCCGCCCAGAAGACGGGTCGTGTAGACGCGCAGCGCCAGGTCGCGTGCGACGCCCTTCTGCGCATAGTGCTCGACAAGCTTTTCGGCTTCGCTGTCTTTCCAGAGGTTCTGCATGTCTGTCCTGTACGTGTCTTGAAGGTTTGCGCTTGCCGGCGTCAATCAGGCCGGGGTGGGTCAGGTTGGCGTTGATCAGGCCAGCGTGGGTTCACTGGCGGTGTGGTGCTTCAGAAGCTTCGTCGCCATGGATGACGTGGTCACCAGATGGGTGAAGAAACGGCCGGCGATGGCGGCCTGCAGGGGCTCGAACTTCTCGTCCTCCTGCACCACCATGAGCCGCCGGGGAATGGCGCGGATGGCGTCGAAATCGGCAGAGATCATGCGCCGGTTGTAATCGCAGTCGAGCAGGGTGCCGTCGGCGGTGATGATCTGCCCGGCAATGACGCCGGTCGCGCCCATTGTTTTCAGCCGTTCAAGCTCTTCAAGGCTGAGCGCGCCGCATTTGATGACATGGCTGTCGGCGTCCAGCGCGCCGACCGTGAAGAGCGCCATGTCGCAGGCGCTGATCCCGTCGAGCTGTTCGCGGATGACCGGCTCCTCGCGCAGGGCGCGCGCCAGCTCTTCGGTGCTGAGCACCAGCGGGGCGTAGAAATTCAGACCCTTGGCGTTCAGCCGGCGGGCAATCTCCATGGTGCACTGGTCGGGACGGTAGGCATAGGGCGAGCCGAGATTGCCGCACATCTCCACCACCGTGACGCCCTCACGGTCGGCGTAGCTCATTGCATCGGCGATGTCGTACACGGTGCGGCCCCAGGCAACGCAGACCTGGTTACCATTCTCGACCATCTCCAGAAACACATTGGCGGCAAGCGTGGGGATCTCTGAAGGAGGAGAGGGCGAAAGCGCATCTTCGCCGACGAGCCAGACGGTCTCAAGCCCGAACGCGTCTTCCATCTGGCGGGCAAGACGCTCGCCGCTGAAGAGATGCGTGGAGGTGGAGATGTTGACGATGCCGGCTTCGCGCGCCTTGCGCAGATAAAGCGCCACGGACGCGCGCGAAATGTTCAGCCGCTGCGCAACCTCGTCCTGACGCAGGCCGTGCGTGTAATAAAGCCAGGCGGCCTTGTGTATGATCTGTTCTGCCGGACGATAAGCCATTCCGCGCCTCCTTTCGACATTATTCATGGTGATTGACAAAAGTCAATTCATCGCCGCGAAGAAGCGCGAACCATGGGGAAGCGGGTCTTGTAGTCATGACGGGCAGGCATGACGGATCGGGTGATCCGGACAAGAGAAAGGCCGGGATGCGTGTGCATCCCGGCCTTTGCAGATTTTAAGGGGCAGCGCGGGGCGCTGCCAGTCAGATCAGTAACCCTGCGGGCAGCGCGCTTCGTAGCGGCGGCCATACTCGTCGCGGTAGACGCAGACGTTTCTGTTTTCCTGCGAACGACCGACCAGAGCGCCGGCCACGGTGCCGACTGCGCCGCCGATGAGTGCGCCTTCAACCTTGTTGCCGGAAGCGAGCGCGCCGATGGCTGCGCCGCTGGCGCCACCGAAGGCTGCGCCCTGCTGGGTGGGGGTGCAGGCCGCAACGCCCAGAAGCAGCGCCGGAACGATAAGCAGTGACTTTTTCATAAAACCTCTCCAACTCTTTTCTTGATCATAAGCTTCGAAAGCCAATTTGGTTCCGCTTGAAGCTGTCTGATATAACAATGTCCCTATCGCCGTATACCATGCACATGAAATCCGGCAAAACTCGGTATCACAAGCATAGTTTGTGACGATTTAAATCCTAATTCTGTGAATTCCCCCGTTCAAACGGAGGTGGTTCCGAAGGCGAAGCAGGCATTTGGGCGAGAATCACCCCTTTTGTTGAACTTGCCGTGTTCCGCTAGCCGACTATTTGACTGATTCTGGTCTCAATCCACACCGTTGAGGTCGCATACAGACCATGTGCGATGGCGCTTTTGGGCCAAGTTTTCTCCTGTGGAGGAGCGCTCCGGTGGTGGGCGGCCATACTGTCGTTTGCTTCCAGCCCTCGGACAGAGATGGAGTGAAACATGTCAAATCAAGTCATTGAGGAGGACCACGGACTCGAGCCGGGGCAAGACAATGTCCGTCTGCTTGGTCTTGATGTTCACAATCCCGTATTCTTCATTTCCGCCGTGCTGATCGTCGCATTTGTGATCGTCACGCTGATTTTTCGCGATATCGCCGGCGACGCGCTTGGCGGTCTCAGGGTCTGGCTGACCTCGACCTTTGACTGGGTCTTCATGCTTTCGGCCAATCTGTTTGTTCTGTTCTGCATTGTGGTGGCGTTGACGCCACTCGGAAAGGTCAGGCTGGGCGGCAAGGACGCCGTGCCCGAATATTCCTATTCCGGCTGGTTCGCGATGCTGTTTGCCGCTGGCATGGGCATTGGCCTGATGTTCTTCGGCGTGCTTGAGCCGATGTATCATTTCAACAATCCGCCGCTCGGCCTCACCCCGCCGGTTGTCGACGGACAGCTGGTTGCGGAAGCGGTTCCGGCCGCCCGCGAAATGGGCATGGCGGCGACCATCTTCCACTGGGGGCTTCACCCCTGGGCGATCTACGCGGTTCTGGCGCTTTCGCTTTCGCTTGCGGCCTACAACAAGGGTCTGCCGCTCTCCATTCGCTCCGCCTTCTTTCCCATTCTGGGAGAACGCGTGCGCGGCTGGGCGGGGCATCTGATCGACATCATGGCGGTGTTCGCCACGCTGTTCGGTCTGGCCACATCGCTGGGGTTCGGTGCGTCGCAGGCGCTGGCCGGCCTCAACGAGCTTTACGGCGTTCCCAACACCGACACGGTCAAGGTTCTGCTCATAATGTGCATTACCGGCGTGGCGCTGGTGTCCGTGGTGGCGGGGCTCGATGCGGGCGTGAAGCGCCTCTCCGAGATCAACATGGTGCTCGCCATCCTTCTTCTGGGCTTCGTCATCATCTTCGGCCCGACGCTGGCGATCATCACCGGCTTCTTCTCCAACACATGGTCCTATGTGAAGGAGCTGCCGCAGCTTTCGAACTGGATCGGCCGTGAAGACACCGGCTTCATGCATGGCTGGACCACGTTCTACTGGGCGTGGTGGATTTCCTGGTCGCCTTTTGTGGGCATGTTCATCGCCCGCGTCTCGAAGGGGCGCACGGTGCGTGAGTTCATCGTCTGCGTGCTGATCATTCCGACACTGGTTTCCATCCTCTGGATGACCACGTTCGGCGGCACGGCCATGAACCAGTTTCTTGCAGAAGGCTATACGGGCGTTCAGCAGACGGTGGTGGACTATGTGCCGGAGCTTTCGCTGTTCGCGATGCTGGCTGATCTGCCGCTGGCCAGCATCAGCTCGCTGATCGGCATCATTCTGGTGATCGTCTTCTTCGTAACGTCTTCGGATTCGGGCTCGCTGGTGATCGACACGATCACTGCCGGTGGCAAGATCGATGCTCCGGTCGCGCAGCGTGTCTTCTGGGCGCTGTTTGAAGGGCTGGTGGCGATCGTGCTGTTGCTCGGCGGCGGGCTGGCCGCGCTTCAGGCCGGTGCGATTGCGACCGGCTTCCCGTTCGCGATCCTGCTCGTGGTCATGCTTTATGCGACCTACAAGGCGCTGATGAGCGAGCGGGCGGCCGGGAACTAAATTTCGGTCTTCGCCTTAAGAGAAGGCCCCGGTGCGAAGCGCCGGGGCCTTTTTGTGACGTAGTGCGCGCGTCCGGTCATCCATTTGGGTCCCCGTTCTGTAGGAAGTTCGAACTTCCCGCAGTTTATGCTGAGGCAACAAGGAGCACTCCGGGTTTCGTTTTTGGGGCGAAGTGGCCAATGATCTCGCTAAACAGGTCGACGTGTTTTCTATCCAAGGGATGCGGTTGCGCAGAAAGGTTTTGACAGACAAAAAAGATATACCTATTTTGGTATAAATGGAGGGGTGGGAGATTGGCGCGGAAGCAGGAACGATCCATCAAGTGGCTCTACGACTCGAAGAAGCGCCTGCTCGATTTCCCTACGGATGTCCGAACGCAGGTTGGATACGCATTGAGCGAGGCGCAGATGGGCCGGAAGGCAGACTACACCAAGTCCATGAGCGGACTGGGTGCAGGTGTTTTCGAGATTGTAGCGGACCATGATGGCGACACCTATCGTTCCGTATACGCCGTGAAGCTTGGAGAGGACATCTATGTCCTGCACTCGTTTCAGAAGAAATCGAAGACCGGGATCAAGACACCGAAGCCCGACATCGATTTGATCAAAGCCAGACTGAGCAGGGTGAAGCAGGAACTCGCTGCGGCAGAGAAAGTGGAAAGGAAAAAGAGATGATCGAAGATCAGTCCCCATTGGAGGTTGAGGTCGGAAGTGGCAACGTCTTCGCCGATCTCGGCCTTGAAGATGCACCCGAGCTGAAGCTGAAAGCAGCCATTGTTGGCCAGATCAATTCGATCCTGCTCCATCGCCATCTGACTCAAGTCCAGGCCTCCGAGCTCCTGGGGCTGCCACAACCGAAGATCTCAGCACTCAAGAACGGAAAGCTGCGAGGCTTCTCCCTGGAGAAGCTTTTGGAGATCATGGTGAAACTCGATCGAGACGTTGAAATTGGCTTTAGCAAGTCTTCCAAGAAGGAGGGTTCGCGATATTTCATCCGCAACGAAAAGGTCAGAACGCCCGTCGCCGCCTGATTTGGTAAAGCATCTGAAGGACACGAAAAGGCCCCGGTGCGAAGCGCCGGGGCCTTTCTGGTTCAATCAGGTGCCGCCCTGTGCGGGCGGGGCTTCGGTCTTTTGGGTGGCCGCCAGATAATCGCGGTAGCTCACGCATTTCACGTCATCCATGCCGCAAACGTCGCCGGCGAAACGCTCAAGTGCATCCCAGTACGCGCCGTCATTCATGAGGGTGAAGTGGAAGCCGAGCTGGAGGGGTGTGCGGCGGCCATCATACTCCTTCTTGAAGGACGCCATGAATGCATCATGGGTGCGCTTCTCGAAGGCCGGGGCCGCCTCGGGCTTCTCCTTGCCGCCGGAATGGCGGACATAAAGATTGTAGTCCATGGCGATGACCTGCCTCTCGCGTGGCCCCTCCGGGATCAGCGGAAGCGAAAAGCGCACGACGCCGCCACGCGCTTTCGGCAGGGCAGGCCCGCGCGACACGGTGCTGGCGTCATAGGCAAAACCCTTTTGAGCGAGAGTCTGGAACAGGCCCTTGTTGGTGGAGAGGTAGGGCGCGCGGAAGCCGTGGATTTCGTTGCGGGCGAAATCCTGCCACTCTTTCGGCTCGCCTTCGATCTCGTTGAGCTTCCAGGCATTGGCGACGATATTGCTGAATTCGTCGAACTCCTGGCCCCAGTCGGCCGCGTTCCAGTCCTTGCCGTCGAAATGCCCGCAGCCATGGCTGGCGATTTCATGACCCTCGGAGCGGGCGGTCCAGATCTGGCCGAGCCGGCCCTCGACATCCTCACGGCTGTAACCGCTGCCCACATTCGAGCGCCCGCGTGACATGCCCGGCGCCTGATAGGTTTTGCGGGTCTCCGGCGAGAGCAGGTAGACGCAGGAGAGGAAATAGGTAAAGCGCGCACCGGTCTTTTCGGCGATTGCGCGGCTGCGCTGCCACTGCTCCAGATGGAGCGCGCCATCGAACGAAATGATCACATATTGCGGCCTGACGGTCTGAGACTTGTCAGTCGGTGCGGCATCGTTGGCGAAACAAGAGCTTGTCAGCGCCAGCGCGGACGCCCCGGCGCAGAGTAATTTGAGCATGATCTCAATATCCAGAATGCAAAGTCGACGCAGCGGTAGCGAACAAATATGGCCGAGTTTGGAAGGCAAAGACCTGTTGAAACAAGACGCCATGAAAAGGCCGGAAATCAACAGAATGAGGTGGAATCGCGCTCGCCCCCTTCCATGGCGACAAATTTAGTCTAAAAAGCCCGAAACCGGGAACATTGCGGGACATCCCGCTAAACATGGGTCGCATATGTCCGACGACAGTTTTATTCGCGAAGTCAACGAAGAGCTCCGCCAGGATCAGTTCAAGTCGCTTTGGCGTCGATTTGGCCCGGTCGCCATTGGTGCGGCCGTGTTGCTCGTGGTCGCTACCGCCGGCTATGTGGGCTATGAGCGCTGGACCTCTTCGCAGGCCAATGCATCGGGTGACGCGTTCTCGCAGGCGCTCGATCTGGCGCGTCAGGGTGAAACCGCAGAGGCGCTGGCCGCATTCGAAGAACTCGAGGGAAGCGGCTATGGCTCCTATCCGCTTCTGGCGCGCATGCGTGCAGCCACGGTTCTGGCGGCTGACGGCGACGCCGATGGTGCGGTCGCCGCATTCGACGAGATTGCCGCCGACAAGTCGGTGACCGACGTCATTGCCGATACGGCAAGGCTGCGGGCCGGCCTGATTCTGGTTGACCATGGTTCCTATGCGGATGTTGCAGCCCGCGTCGAGACGCTGACGGCCGACGGCAACGCGCTGCGCCACACGGCGCGCGAGGCGCTCGGTCTGGCAGCCTGGAAGGAAGGCAAGCGCGACGATGCGCTGACGCTTTTCCAGCAGATTTCGGGCGATGCAGCCGCGCCGCGCAACACGCGTCAGCGCGCCGAAATGATGGTGGAACTGATTCTCGGCTCAGGCCCGGCTGAATAGCCGTAACCGGTGTAACTCTATGGCTTTCAAGCTTGCAATCATCGGCCGACCCAATGTCGGCAAGTCGACGCTGTTCAACCGGCTCGCCGGGCGTCGTCTGGCCATTGTCGATGACACGCCCGGCGTCACGCGCGACCGGCGTTCGCATCCTGCGCGCCTGCAGGATCTTCGTTTCGAGGTGATCGATACGGCGGGGCTGGAGAGCGCCGCTGCGCCGACGCTGGAAGGGCGCATGCGCGTTCAGACGGAGCAGGCGATCGAGGAAGCAGACATTGCGCTGTTCATGATCGATGCGCGCGTCGGCGTGATGCCGGACGATGCGACCTTCGCCAATCTTCTGCGCCGCCGCGGCAAACCGGTGGTGCTGGTCGCCAACAAGATGGACGTGAATGCCGCCCGCAGCGGCGTTCTCGATTCCTGGGAACTCGGGCTTGGCGATCCGGTCGAGATTTCGGCGGAGCATGGTCTGGGCATGTCCGACCTGCGCGACGCCATCGTTGAGGGCCTTGGCGAAGACGTGGCGCTGGCTGAAGAGCCGGAAGACATCATCGTCACGACGGACGAAATTGCGGTCGGCGAGGACATCGAGCCCGATTCGGAAGAGGAGGCGCATTACGACACCTCCAAGCCGCTGCGGATCGCCATTGTCGGGCGACCCAATGTGGGCAAGTCGACGCTCATCAACGCACTTCTGGGCGAAGATCGCATGCTGACGGGGCCGGAAGCCGGCATCACGCGCGATTCGATCTCTGTCGACTGGCAGTGGCGCGACCGCAAGATCAAGCTGTTCGATACGGCAGGCATGCGCCGCAAGGCGCGCGTGCAGGAAAAGCTGGAAAAGCTTTCCGTCGCTGATGGCCTGAGGGCCGTGCGCTTCGCCGAAGTGGTGATCGTGGTGTTCGACGCGACCATTCCCTTCGAGAAGCAGGATCTGCAGATCGCCGATCTGATCATGCGTGAGGGCCGTGCGCCGGTCATCGCGTTCAACAAGTGGGACCTGATCGAGGACCGGCAGGAAACGCTGGCCGAACTGCGCGAAAAGACCGAGCGGCTGTTGCCGCAGGTGCGCGGGCTTCAGGCCGTGCCGATCTCGGCAGAGACGGGGCGTGGCTTCGACAAGCTGATGGAAGCCGTCGAGAAGACGCACCGCACCTGGAACAGCCGCATCTCCACCGGCCGGCTCAACCGCTGGCTCGAAGGCGCGACCACGCAGCACCCGCCGCCGGCCGTTGCAGGCCGCCGCCTGAAGGTGAAGTACATCACGCAGATCAAGACGCGTCCGCCGGGCTTTGTGGTCTCGTGCTCGCGTCCAGAGGCGATGCCGCAATCCTATGTGCGCTATCTGGTGAATGGTCTGCGCGAGACCTTCAACCTCCATGGCGTGCCGATCCGCATGGCGCTGCGCACCTCCGACAACCCCTATGCGGGGCGGGCGAAGAAGCGTCGTTAAGAGTGGTGTGACGCCACATCACAAGGTTTTTGAACGGGCTCTGCATGGCAGGGCCCGTTTTTTCTTGGCTGCCTGTGCCTGCCTGCGGGCACGCATTCGACCGCGTTAACCAGTGATCAAGGTTAACCAATTATGGTTTTTGCAATTGGGTCGAGTTGCGTAGCGGAGAGTGTGGGTGCTTCGTCGGACAGGAAATGTACCGCGTAAAGCGGATGGAGAATCACGTTCGCTTCTCGCGCCGGCAGTGGTGGCGCTGGGGTTCTGGATCGGCTTTCCGGGCGTGGTCGCACATCAGGACATAGCCGGGCTGGTTTCTGGAGAGGAGAGTGCGGCGCCGCGCTGGGCCGCCTATCTGGAGAAATCGGTAGCCGGTTCCATTCATCAGGCCGAGATGCCTTTCATTGACGGCGATCTGAAGACGGGCAGCATTTCCGGCTCGGGCATCGCTGCACCTGGCATTGGCGCGGTGGCGTTTCGCGGCAAGAAGGGTTTCACCGGCACGACGCCGGACGAGGCGCGCATCAACCGCGCCGACAAGACCGGCCGTCTGGTGCAGGTGATGCCGGTTCAGCCGCCGCGCCTGTTCGAGGCGGGCACGATTTTTGAGAAAACCAGCTTCCTTCTCGAGAAACCGAAGGCCGACCAGAAGCTGATGGCTTTCGTGAAGCCGGACATTCAGGGCGAAGAGGTGCGCATCGCCTCCGCCTTTTACATGAAGCGTGACAAGAGGGCCGATCCGGACATGCCGCGGGCGATTGCGGCGCTGGTCAACAATGACCGCGCCGACATTCTGGCGACCGCCTACGCGCCGCCGGAGCCGGACTATGCGAAGGCCTCGCCCTTCGCCAGCATTCTGCGTGAGGAAGAGCCGCAGGGTGGCCGCTTCATTCCGCCGGTCAGCGCCAAGGATCATCCATGGGCGCGCAGCCCGCTGCCTGCCGAAGTGTTTTCGGACCGCGAGCAGCAGTGTCTGGCTGCCGGCATCTATTTCGAGGCGCGCGGAGAATCGGTCGAGGGACAGGCCGCCGTTGCGCAGGTCATCTTGAACCGCGTGCGCAATCCCACCTATCCGAACAGCATTTGTGGCGTGGTCTATCAGAACGAGAAATGGCGCAATCGCTGCCAGTTTTCCTTCGCCTGCGACGGCATTCGTGACCGGGTGAAGAGCCCGGGCCACTTCAAGACCGCGCAGGACGTGGCGATGGCGACGACGGCCGGCAAGATCTGGCTGCCGGAGGTTGGCTCCTCCACCCATTACCACGCGACCTATGTGCACCCCCGCTGGGCGGGCGCGATGCAGCGCATGAAAAAGATCGGGCAGCACATTTTCTACCGCACTTATGGCGGCGGCTGGAACTGATCCGGCCTTTCAAACGGGGGCGCGCGGCGGGCGGAATTTACCGATGACCCGCCGCGATTCCCGTTCTCAGCGCGCCATTTGGCGCTGCGCGCATTGTCGCAGCAAATCATCGCATTGTTTTTGAATGCCTTTTCGCCTTTGTGAATGGCTGCAACAGCGGCTTGACTGGGGCGAGGGCGCTCACTATGTTGCGCGCGACTTTCAAGCGGATAGCCGCTGACCAGCAAACCCGGTACGGAGATTGCGGTGGCCAACAAGGATCAGCCGGACGAATTGGAACGCCGGCGCGCGGATCTGGAGAAGGCACTCGCAGAAAAACGGCCGGAATCGCGGGACGGCGACGAGGGGAAGACGAAGGGCGATATGGCGGGCGTCGGACAGGCGCTCAGACTATCCAGCGAGTTCATTGCCGGCGTTGGTGTCGGCGCTGCTCTTGGATGGGGCATCGACCATTTTGCCGGAACGTCGCCCTGGGGGCTTATCATTTTCCTGCTCCTCGGTTTTGGGGCAGGGGTTCTTAATGTCCTGCGTTCGTCAGGACAAATTGCTGAATTCGGGGTTCGCTCGTCGCAGAGCGGGCAGGATCCCGAGAAGAAGTGAACGGCGCAAGAGCGCCATTATAGAAGCGAGGGGGTCCAGGTGGCCAACGATCCGATCCATCAGTTCCAGATCTCCAAATGGATTCCGATTGAGGTCGGCGGACTGGATTTCTCCTTTACCAACTCCTCCGCCTTCATGGTTGCGACGGTGGTTGCCGCCGGCGCATTTCTCTTCCTGACGACCTCCAGCCGCGGCCTGGTGCCCGGCCGGCTGCAGTCGATCTCGGAGATGTCCTACGAATTCGTGGCGTCCATGTTGAGAGATTCGGCAGGATCGCACGGGATGCGGTTCTTCCCGTTCGTGTTCTCCATCTTCATGTTCGTCCTGATGGCCAACCTGCTTGGCCTGTTCCCATATTTCTTCACCGTGACCAGCCACATCATCGTCACCTTTGCGCTTGCGCTTCTGGTGATCGGTACCGTGGTCGTATACGGCTTCCTGAAACACGGTTTCGGCTTCCTCAAGCTGTTCGTGCCACAGGGGGTTCCCGCTGTTGTCGTTCCGCTGGTGGTGCTGATCGAGATTGTCTCGTTCCTTTCGCGCCCCGTCAGCCTTTCGGTTCGTCTGTTCGCCAACATGCTGGCCGGTCACATCACGCTCAAGGTATTCGCCGGCTTCGTCACTTCGTTGAGTGCGTTCGGCGTTGCCGGAGCCGCCGGTGCCGTGCTGCCGCTCATCATGACGGTTGCGATTACCGGCCTCGAGTTCCTCGTCGCCTTCATGCAGGCCTACGTCTTTGCCGTCCTGACCTGCATGTATCTGAACGACGCCGTCCATCCCGGCCACTGATCAAGAGGTTCCAACGACTGGCTTCGTTCCGGCCCTGAAAGGGCGGGTAGAGGAAAACAGGTTTCACCGGCGGTCTTCCGCCAAGTCTGAAGAAAACACGCAAATCCGCGATTACAAGGAGTTTCAAAATGGAAGTAGAAGCAGCAAAGGCTATTGGCGCCGGTATCGCCTGTCTCGGCATGGCTGGTGCAGCACTCGGCCTCGGCAACATCTTCGGCAGCTACCTCTCGGGCGCACTGCGCAACCCGTCGGCAGCAGACGGTCAGTTCGGCCGCCTGATCTTCGGCTTCGCCGTGACGGAAGCACTCGGCATCTTCTCGCTGCTCATCGCTCTGCTCCTCCTCTTCACCTAAGCGCGCCATTCGCGTGCGTGGCCGGCCGCTCAAGGGCGTCCGGCCGGTTTTAAGAGAGGTAGACAATGTTTGTGGCATCGGCATTCGCAGCCTCGGCGCAGGACGCCGCGGAAGCGACCCATTCGGAAACCGGCGTGGCGTCGGAAGGCGCTCACGAAGCTGGCTTCCCGCCCTTCGATTCGTCCACATTCCCGTCGCAGATTCTGTGGCTGGCGATCACTTTCGGGCTGTTCTACCTGTTCCTCAAGCGCGTTGTGCTGCCGCGTATCGGCGGCATTCTGGAAGTGCGGCGTGACCGCATTGCCCAGGACCTCGACCAGGCTGCGCGGATGAAGGAAGAGGCGGATCAGGCTGTTGCTGCCTATGAGCAGGAACTCGCCGACGCTCGCAAGAAAGCCAATGTCATCGGTCAGGAAGCCCGCGACGCCGCAAAGGTGGAAGCGGACGCCGAGCGTCAGCAGATCGAGAAGGATCTCGATGCCAAGCTCGCCAAAGCCGAGGAGCGCATTGCTTCGATCAAGGAAACGGCCATGAAGGACGTGGGCGCCATCGCTGAAGACACGGCGGCATCCATCGTTCAGGAACTGGTCGGCGGCCGGCTCGACACGACTGCAGCGAAAGCTGCCGTCAAGGCCGTCAAGCAGTAGGAGAAGGCCATGGACGCGACATTCTGGGCGTTTATTGCCCTGATCATCTTCCTGGGCGTTCTTGCCTACTTCAAGGTGCCGGGGATGATCAACGGCGCGCTCGACGGACGCGCCGAGCGCATCCGCAACGAGCTGGACGAAGCGCGCAAGCTGCGTGAAGACGCGCAGCAGCTGCTCGCCGAATACCAGCGCAAGCGGCAGGAAGCCGAGCAGGAGGCGCAGGACATCGTCAGCGCCGCCAAGCACGAGGCCGAGCTGATCGTCAAGGAAGCCAAGCAGAAGACGGACGAGTATGTCGCCCGCCGGACCGCTCTGGCCGAACAGAAGATCGAGCAGGCTGAAGTGGATGCGGTCAACGAAGTGCGCGCAAGCGCCGTCGATCTGGCCGTGGAAGCAGCTCGCGCCGTTCTGGCCGACAAGGTGGACGCCAAGACCAGTGGCGATCTCTTCAAGGCTTCGCTTCAGGACGTTAAGGCGAAGCTGAACTGATCGGCTTTTCCAGACGAAATCTCAAAAACGCCGCCGGTTTCCGGCGGCGTTTTTGTTTGTGCGGAATTCTGAAGGGCGGTGGAGCGCTTTCCGGTCGGGCAGGTGCGGGAAGCGGATGCCTTCACAAGCCGTGCGCTCTCACCGGCTTACAGGCAGTAAATGCATCACGCGGGCGCGGGCTCATAGGGCACGTCCAGAAGCGTACAGAGCTCGCTCAGGCATTCCTCGAAGGCTGGCTCCATGTCCGTATAGGCGAAGGCCATCTGCCCGAACACTTCCATGCACAGATGCCCATAGAGGCGGATCCAGCATTTTAGAAAAACATGCGCCGCGTCGGGCGGCAGGATGTTCCCGTTCTTCTCGCTGAAGGCGATGAGTTGCTCCACCTGAACGGGGGGCATGTCGTCGAGGTTCGGAATGGGGAAACGCTGCGTCTCCCATATCTCGGCAACCTGTTCGAGAAACACCTCTCCAAATGCACCGCAGCTTGCCGCGTCATCGTAGAGGGGCGCGGCGGCATCGCCCTTCGTCTCCACCGGGCTTGCAAACAGCCAACCGAACTCGGCCGAATGATCAAGCGCCCAGCGCCGCAGGGCGCGGCATGTGGCCCCGAGACGGCGCGCAGGCGTGTCGGCATGTGGCAGTGATGCGGCCTGACGCATATGCGCCACCAGCTCGTTGAAGAACTCCCTGCGGAGCGCCTCGATGAGGGCCGCCTGGCTCGGGTGGTAGCGGTAGAGGGCAGGGCCGCTCATGCCCATGCGGCGGGCGATCGCGTTGATGGTGACGGCAGCGCTGCCCTGCTCGACCAGCAGGGCGCGGGCGATGTCGTGAATCTCGCGGAATGTGGCGGCGCGCTGCATCTCCTTGCGGGTCAGCGTGGGGATATCGTCGGCAGGTTTCATATTGTCCGTTACAGATAATAATTTTGGTTATAGTATCTAACTGAACTGAGATGCGCAAACGGAGATACGCATGACCGTGCTGGTGGCTGGACTGGTGCTTTTCCTCGCAGTGCATTCGCTGCGGATCGTTGCGCCGGAGATGCGCGCCCGGGTGATGGCGGAGCGGGGCAAAAACGCCTGGCTGTTGCCCTATACGGCAGTATCGCTCGCAGGCTTTGCGCTCATCGTCTGGGGGTATGGGCTGGCGCGCATGGACCCGGGTTTGGTTTATGCGCCGCCGCTTGCGCTGCGGCATGTGGCGCTGCTCGTGCTTCTGCCGGTCTTTCCGCTGCTGATTGCCGCCTTTGTGCCGAGCCGCATCAGGGCGGCAGTGGGGCATCCCATGCTGGTGGCGACCATCCTCTGGGCGCTGGCGCATCTGATGGCGAACGGCACGCTGGCCGATGTGATCCTGTTCGGCGGTTTTCTGGTGTGGGCGGTCATAGACTGGCGTTCGGCGCTTGCGCGTCCCGCCAGTTCGTCTGCGAAGGTTCCCGCCGGGTGGGCCGGGGATGCAGTGGCGGTTTTAGGCGGGCTCGCGATCTACGGAATTTTTGTCGCCGGGCTCCATGAGTGGCTGATAGGCGTCTCGCCTCTCTAAGGACGGTGAGGGCGCGTTTAGATCGCGCAGCGGCGCAAAGGTCATGCGGTGCAGGCGAAGCACTGCACCGTGCTCGGTGATCGCCGTGCGGTGCCGTTTGGTGCCATAACCCATATGGGCCTCGAAACCATATGGCGGGGCGATTTCGCTTGCCCGGCCCATCATGCGGTCGCGTGTGACCTTGGCGATGATGGAGGCTGCGGCGATGGACTGGCTGCGCTGATCGCCCTTGACGACGGCGCGTGCCGGGCAGCAGAGGCCAGGCGGTACATCGCGCCCGTCTGCAAGGGCAAAGAGCGGCGTTACGCAGAGACCGGCAGTCGCACGGCGCATGGCCTCAAGGCTCGCGCGCAGAATGTTGGTTTCGTCGATGCTGGTCGCGCAAAGAGAGGCGACGGACACGCTGACCGCCATGTCCAGAATGTTCTCATAGAGACGGTCGCGCGCCTCGGCGGAGAGACGCTTGGAATCGTCCAGCCCTTCGGGCAGCCGGTTGCCATCCAGAATGACGGCGGCGGCCACCACGGGACCGGCAAGCGGGCCGCGGCCGGCCTCATCCAGACCGGCGACAGGCGCCATGCCTTCGCGCATGAGTGCCGCTTCCATCTGGAAATCGGGACGAACGGGGAGGTCGAAGAGAGTGGGAGAATCGGAACGCGTACGAGCCATGGTGCGGCGATGCTCGCATCGGTTCCGATTCTCCGCAAGGTCTTCCCGGCGCAAGGGGCGGAAAAGCCGGGAAGCTTCCGTCGGCCCACGGGGATGCAAAGCCTGACGGGATCTCTGCGCCGCGCCGGAGCGCGGCGGTGTTCATGTGGGGAGGCGGGTCCGGTGGCGCTGCAATGGACGCAAGGGAACCTAGAGAAGCATGAGCTGCTCGCCTCCCGGTGTGGGCGGGGTGAAGAGGTCGCTCCTCAGCCGGCGCTTCTCCTGATTGAGGCCAAGCCGTTTGGCGGCGATCTCGAACCGGCGACCGATCTGCCAGGCATAGGGGCCGGCACCTTTCATCCGCTTGCCCCACTGGGCGTCGTAATCCTTTCCGCCACGCATGGAGCGGATCAGCGAAACGACATGGCGATAACGATCAGGCGCATGGCGCAGCAGCCATTCCTTGAAGATGGGGCTCACCTCCAGCGGCAGGCGCAGGATGATGTAACCCGCCTCACGCGCGCCGGCGGTCGCTGCCGATTCCAGAATGCGCTCGATCTCGCAATCGGTGAGGCCGGGAATGACGGGGCCCATCATCACGGAGGTGGGGATGCCTGCCTCCGTCAGCGCGCGCACCGTTTCCAGCCGGCGCGACGGGGTGGCGGCGCGCGGCTCCATGGTGCGCGCCAGCTTGCGGTCGAGCGTGGTGACGGAGAGTGCGACCTTGGCCAGCCCCTGCCCGGCCATGCGGGAGAGGATGTCCATGTCGCGCATGACGAGCGCAGACTTGGTGACGATGCCGACCGGATGTTTGTGCGCCTCCAGCACTTCGAGAATCTCGCGCATGATGCGGTATTTCTTCTCGATGGGCTGGTAGGGGTCGGTGTTGGTGCCGATGGCGATGGTGCGCGGCTCATAGCCGGGCTTTGCAATCTCACGCTCCAGAAGGCGGGCGGCATCCGGCTTGGCAAACAGTTTTGCCTCGAAGTCGAGCCCGGCCGAAAGCCCCATATAGGCGTGGGTGGGACGTGCGAAGCAGTAGACGCAGCCATGCTCGCAGCCGCGATACGGATTGATGGACCGGTCGAAGGAAATGTCCGGCGAGCTGTTGCGTGTGATGATGGTGCGCGGCTTTTCCACCTGCACTTCGGTCTTGAAGGGCGGCAGTTCCTCAATGGAACCCCAGCCATCATCGAAGACATGCCGCGACACCGGCTCGTAACGTCCCGACGGGTTGATGCCTGCGGCACGACCGCGCCGGCGTTCGACATCGATGCGGATGCCGGACCGGTCGATCACCGTGTTGGCCACCGCGGCGCCACCGCCATTGAAGGCGGCCGTATCTGCTCTGGTCATCTGTTCCATGGGTCACTCCATGCCTGGGCGATGTGGCCGGCTTTCTGGAACGCGGGAACTGGCGGAAAGCGGAATCAGCATCGCTGCCGATGAATCTATTCCTATCGAACAAATGAGAACAAAGCAAGAACTTTAATCGGGGAACGGCACAGCCGTGTTTATCCACAGGCGTCAGGAACCAGCATCCATGTGGATGCCAGCCTGGCTTGAAACAGGTTTTTGAAGAAGTGGGGTGCCGCTCAGGCGGACTTGCCGCCGCCGCGCTTCAGATGTTCGGCAAGTCGCGGCATGATTTCCACGAAATTGCAGGGCATGTGGCGGTAGTCGAACTGGTCCCTGAGGATGCCGTCCCAGGCATCGCGGCAGGCGCCCGTGGAGCCGGGCAGGGCGAAAACGAAGGTCTGGTCGATCAGGCCTGCGGTTGCGCGCGACTGGATGGTGGAGGTGCCGATTTTCTCGAAGGAGATGCGGTGGAAGACATGCGAAAAGCCATCCATGCGCTTGTCGAACAGCGGTTCGAGCGCTTCGGGCGTTACGTCGCGGCCAGTGAAGCCGGTGCCGCCGGTGGTGATGACGGCATCAATGCCGGCATCGGCGCACCAGAGTTTGACGGCCATGCGGATGGCCTCGACATCGTCGGCAACGATCCTGCGGTCGGTGAGCGTGTGGCCCGCCTCCTCGATGCGTTCGGCAAGCGTCTGGCCGGAGCGGTCATCTTCGAGCCCGCGCGTGTCCGAGACGGTGAGCACGGCGAAGCGCACGGGGATGAATTCACGGGTGGGCGTGGTCGGCATCTGGCTGCTCCGCTGCAAGGGTTTCGGTTTCAAGGACGAACCATTCGGGATGTTCGCAGGCAAGGGCGCGCCGGGCGCGCGCTGCCGCATCCGCTGATGAGAAAATTCCGAAACAGGTGGCGCCAGAGCCCGACATGCGCGCGGTCAGCGCGCCGGCCCGCCTGAGAGCGCCAAGACCATCTTCGATCTGGGGCACGAGGCGGCGCGCCGGCATTTCCAGATCGTTGCGCGCGCCATCCAGCCAGCGGACGGCCGTTGCGGCGTCGGGCAGGTCCTCAAGGGCGGGAAGGGGAGCGTTGTCGCGCCGCTCAAGCGCTGAAAAGACTTCAGGCGTTGAGAGCGGAATGTTGGGGTTTACCAGAACGAGCGGCAGGGCGGGGAAGGCGGGGAGCGTTTCCAGAGCCTCACCGATGCCGCGCGCGATGAGGGGTTTGGCGGCAAGGCACATGGGCACGTCGGCCCCAAGCCGGAGGCCAAGGCGGATGAGATCGGTCTCGTTTATGGCGAGGTCCCAGTGGCGGGCGAGCAGACGCAGGGCTGCGGCCGCATCGGCGGAGCCGCCGCCAACGCCCGATGCAACGGGCAGGTTCTTTTCCAGATGGAGCCGCACCGGCGCGCGCGCATCGCCGCCGAAGGTCTCGCGCAGGAGATCGCGGGCGCGGGTGACGAGATTGCCGGACCCGATGGGCACATGGGCGGCGTAATGGCCCGATACGAAGAAATCGTCTTCCGCGCCGTCTTCCACTTCCAGAAGATCACCATCGCCGGTGAAGGCCACCAGCGTATCGAGCAGATGAAACCCGTCCGCGCGTCTTCCGACGACATGCAGTGCCAGATTCACCTTGGCGGGCGCGATCATGCTGCCGTGTGGGGACATGTGAGGGGCCGGGTCCTGACCTTGAAGATGGAGGGAGCACCGGACCGAAAACGTGGAAACCGGTTTTCAGTTATCCCGATGCTCTATCTGCATGAATTCTCTAGTCTTTGGGAACGCGATATTCGCCCGTCTTGGGATCGTACACCAGTGTTCCCATGCTGCCATTGGCCGCTTCCTTGCGGGCGCGGCGGGCTTTTGCGGTCACGCGTTCGGCCTCGCGGACGAATTTGCGATAGCCCACATAGGCCACAACGCCGACTGCGGCGAAGAAGATCAGTTGGGGCATTGTCGATCCTCCGGTTTCATGCCACCGAGTTTAGCGCATCCATTCGGACGCACAAAGGACGCTTTGATCCGGCGCGGCGCCGGGTCAAAGCCCGTAGCGACGCCACAGCGCCTGTTCCTCTGCTGCTTCCAGAAGACCGGAGGCTGCGTTGCCGGCAAAGGCCGCCCCGAGATCGGGCAGGCCGCCGGCGCTGCCGGCAATGCCAATCTTGCGGCCGAACAGGCCACGCGGCTGGGTGATGAGGGCGAGCTTGGTCTTTTCGCCATAGCGTTCCTTGAGCACCGAGCGCATGTCGCCGATGCCGTCCACAAGCCCCAGTTTCAGGGCGCTTTCGCCGGTCCAGAATGCGCCGGTGAAGAGATCGCCATCCTCGGCGAGCTTTGCGCCACGGCGTTCTTTCACCAGATTGATGAACGTGTCGTGGATTTCGAGCTGGAGCGATTTGAGGCGCTCCACGTCTTCCTTCTTCTCCGGCTGGAAGGGATCGAGGATCGCCTTGTTCTGGCCGGCCGTGTGCACGCGCCGCTCGACGCCGATCTTCTTGAGCATCTCCGGGAAGCCGAAACCGGCGGAGACGACGCCAATGGAGCCGACGATGGAGGAGGGATCGACGATGATCTCGTCGCCGGCAATGGCGATCATGTAGCCGCCGGAGGCCGCCACATCTTCAACAAAGACGAAGACCTTCTTGTCCTTCTCCGTCGCGAGATCGCGGATGCGGCGAAAGATCAGGCGGGACTGCACGGGCGAGCCGCCCGGCGAATTCAGCGAAATGGCGACGGCCGGCGCATCCGGCATGGAAAAGGCGCGCTCGATCACTGCGGCCGTGGTCGCCAGAGAAAGGTTCTGGCGAAAGGCGCTGCTCGACGGCATGATTGCGCCGGAAAGCCGGATCACGGGAATGGTGACCGTATTGCCGCGCAGGCTTTTGGGAAGAAGACGGCTGAAGAAGCGTCGCAAGGGCTCTGTTGCTCCAGATGACAGGGATTACAGCTCAAAAGCATGTAGGCATTTGCGCGGGCCGTGCAATGGCGAAGCGCGCTCAATCACCAAAAAGCGCCGCCTGGCCATTGGTCAGCGCCTCGGCGCGTTCTGTTACCTGGTCGTCGCGGTCGCGCAGGACAAGCGGCGGCTCCAGCGTGAGGCCGGCGCGGTTTCCCTTCCGGGCGCGAATCAGAATGCGGATCGCGGGGCTTTCGGCCCGTCCATGCACCGGCACGATGCGCGCGCCGCCGAAACGGCCCTCCAGCGCGGCAAGAATTGCGGCCAGCGAGGCAGGGCGCGCGATCAGCGCCAGAAGCCCGCCGGGCGCGGTGATGGCGGCGGCGGTGCGCAGCCATGTCTCGAACAGATCGTCGGCCATCACATGCGCCGCCCGCTTCAGCGCATCGGGCGTGGCGCGGTCGCTGGCGCTGTTGAAAGGCGGGTTCATGACGACGCCGGAAAACGCATTGCGGCCAAGACCTGCGGCTTCACGGGCCGTTCCAGTCAGCGTCACGTCGGCTTCGAGCACGGAGATACGGGTGGCAAGGGCGCTGTTTTGCGCAAGAGCGATGCTGCGGCGGGCGAAATCAGCCATTTCAGGCGCGTTTTCGACAAGGGTGATGCGCGTCTGCGGGCAGCGGGCGGCCACGGCAAAGCCGGCAGCGCCTGCGCCCGCGCCCAGATCTGCGACCGCACCGCTGAAACTGCCCGGAAGCGCGGACGCCACCAGCATCGCGTCCACGCCGGCGCGATGGCCGCGCCGCACGGGCTGGACCAGACGGAAAGCGTCCCGATGGAAAGAATCGACGCTGCAGGCCGCGTCGGGAACCGTGTCAGTCATTGTCTCTGTCGCTGCTGCGCATCTCGTGTTCTATGCCCGCATCCTCAAGCAGCTGATGGGCCGCCTGACGGTCTTCCTCGTCTATCAGGATGCGCTTTGGCAAGATGCCGAGCGACCCTTCCAGAATGCTCATGTTCTGGTCGGCGACGAAACAGGCAATGCCCGCATCGCGCAGCAGGCTCTGGACGAAGGAAATGACGACGGGATCGTTGGTGCGGACAAGCTCGAACATGGTGCGACGTTGACAGTTTGCGCCACGGCTGTAAACGACTTCGTGAATAACCGGGGTTACCCCGCGCGCATTCGCCGCTTGCTCCCGTGGGGCAGGGGGAACTAGATTGCGTTGAACGTTTATGAGTTCCGGCTAAGAAGTTCCGGCCCTGCCGCAATTGGAGGACCATCTGTGGGTGTAGTATTGAATCTTGACGGCAAGCGCGGCGCCGCCTCCGTCGCCAGCCTCATGGAGCTGACCGCCGACGAGATGGCGCGTGTAAACGAGCTGATTCTCTCCAAAGCGGGCTCGGATGTGGAACTCATCCCCGAACTTGCAAAGCACCTGATCGATTCCGGTGGCAAGCGCCTGCGTCCGATGGTGACGCTCGCCGCAGCCCAGATGTTCGGCTATTCGGGCGAGGGACATGTGAAGCTCGCCACCAGCGTCGAGTTCATGCACACGGCAACGCTTTTGCACGACGATGTGGTGGATGAAAGCGACCTGCGCCGTGGCCGCAAGACCGCGCGCATGATCTGGGGCAACCAGGCAAGCGTTCTGGTGGGCGACTTCCTGCTCGGTCAGGCGTTCCGCATGATGGTTGAAGTCGGCTCGCTTGAGGCACTCGACATCCTGTCGACCGCCGCTTCAGTGATTGCCGAGGGCGAAGTGCTGCAGCTCAGCGTCGCCAAGAACCTGGATACGACCGAGGACGACTATCTCGCGGTCATCAAGGCGAAGACGGCTGCCCTGTTCTCGGCAGCGGCGGAAGTCGGCCCCGTGGTCGCAGGCGCGACCCGCAACGACCGCGCCGCATTACGCTCTTACGGCACCAATCTCGGCCTTGCCTTCCAGCTGGTCGACGATGCGCTGGATTATGGCGGCAAGAGTTCGGACCTCGGCAAGAATGTCGGCGACGACTTCCGCGAGGGCAAGGTGACCCTGCCGGTGATCCTGAGCTATCGCCGTGGCAGCCCCGAAGAGCGCGCCTTCTGGAAGAGCGCCATCGAGGACAACCAGTGCGATGATGCGGCGCTGGAAAAGGCAATGACCCTGATGCAGAAACACGGTGCGATCGGCGACACGATCGGCCGGGCGCGCCATTTTGGCGAAATCGCCCGCGATGCGCTCGCGCCGCTGGAGAATACACCGCAGAAAGACGCGCTCCTTGATGTGATCGACTTCTGCATCAGCCGGGTGACCTAAAGTAATTCTTGACGTTGAAGCGCTTCCGCAAAAAGGCCATGCTTGTCTGCAAGACGGGAAGGGATTCCCAGCGTCTTCGCTTTGGCGGAGGAACAAGAGACGAGGGCAGCATGCAGCGGGACGGTAAATGAGAAAGCGCATCAACTCGAGACTGTTGGCAACGGTTGGTCTGGCGGGATTTCTCGCTCTTGCGCCCCAGGCGGGGTCTGCCAAGGAAGGCGGGGTGGACGATAACGATCTGATCTCGATCTCCTCCTTCTCCGGCGCGTTCCTTGCCGCCAGGGCGGCGGAAGCCGACAACGATCTCGACAGCGCCATCGATTATTACGAGCGCGCGCTTTCCTTTGAACCCGACAATCAGGTGATCCAGCAGAGCCTGCTTCTCTCGCTGGTTTCGGAAGGCCGCTTCGAGGCGGCGCTTCCGCATATGCGTTCGCTCAAATCCGTGCCCGAGATCGAGCGCTTTTCGCGCCTCGGCCTTGCGGTGGATGCACTGCGCAATGAAAAATACGAAGAGGCCGGAGACTGGCTGAAGCTGGTTCTGGAATCGGATCTCGATCGGCTGATCACCTCCATCATGTCTTCATGGAGCAAGGTGGGCGAAGGCAATTCCGACGAGGCGCTGAAGGCGCTGGACGAGCTGGAAGGGCCGGAGTGGTATCGTCTGTTCAGCACCTATCATGATGCGCTGATCAAGATGCAGAGCGGCATGAACGAGGAGGCGGAGAAGGCCTTCGACGCTTTGCTGAGCGACGTGGCGTCGGCATCCGCCGGTCCGGACACCTATATGCGCGCGGCTGAAACCTATGCCGCATGGCTCGCCTCGCGTGGCGAGAAGGAAAAGGCGCTCGCCGCGCTCGACAAGGGCGAGACCTATATTACGGGCCGCGCTGCGACGACCATTCTGCGTGAAAACATCGAGGCCGGCGAAGAGGTTGTCGTGCCGGTGGCCGATGCGCGCGCGGGTGCTGCCGAAATTCTCCTCAACATCGCGACCGCGCTCAATCGCGGCGGCGGCGAGCCCTTCGTAAAGCTCTATCTGAACTATGCGCTGGTGCTCACGCCCGACAATGACGACATTCTGATCCAGCTTGCTTCGCTCGCCGAGCAGCAGAGCGAGCCGGAAAAGGCCATCGCCTTCTATGAGCGGATCGGCGACGGGTCGCCCTGGCGGCGTCTTGCGGAACTGCAGACCGGTCTGAACCTGGCTGATCTCGACCGCCATGAAGAGGCGGAGACCTTCCTCAACACGGCAATCGAGCAGGACCCCGACGACATTCGCGCCTATCTGGCGCTGGGCCGCGTCTATGCGGTGCAGAAGGATTATGCATCGGCGGCGAAGGTCTATGACCGCGCGGTCGCGCGTGTCGAAGAGCCGGAACGCGAGGACTGGAGCCTCTTCTACCAGCGCGGCATCGCCTATGAGCGGTTGAAAGAGTGGGAGAAGGCGGAGCCGAATTTCTTCAAGGCGCTGGAGCTTTATCCCGACCAGCCGCAGGTTCTGAACTATCTGGGCTATTCCTGGGTCGACATGAACATGAAGCTGGAAGAGGGGATGAAGCTCATCGAGCGCGCGGTCGAGCTGCGCCCCAATGATGGCTACATCGTCGATTCGCTTGGCTGGGCGCATTACCGGCTTGGCCGTTATGAAGAAGCGGCAAGTGAGCTGGAACGCGCGGTGGCGCTGCGGCCGGAAGATCCGGTGCTCAACGACCATCTGGGTGACGCCTACTGGCGCACGGGCCGCAAGCTCGAAGCCACCTATCAGTGGGCGCATGCGCGCGATCTCGATCCCGAGCCGGACCTGCTGACCGAGGTGGAGAAGAAGCTCAAGGAAGGGCTGCCGGAAGAAGACGGGAAGCGCCTTGCCGAGGTTTCACCGGCGGACGCGGTGAAAACCGACGAGAGCGCCACAGCCGAGGCTGCGCCCAATACGGCCCCTGCGCCTGAAACGGTGGAACCGGAAGCAGAGCCCGAGAGCGAGGAGAAGGCTCCCGAAACGCCGCAGAAGGCTGCGACAGGTGGTGCGATGTACACCATCAAGCCCGGTGAGACGCTCTGGTCCATCGCTGTCGACCAGCTTGGCGATGGCGAGCGGTTCCGTGACATTCTGGCGGTCAATCCGGCGCTCAAGAGCAATCCCGATCTGCTCAGGGCAGGGCAGGAAATCCGGCTCCCGGACTGAGTTCGTGTCTTCCGCGCCTTGACGCTTGCCGGGGCGCGGAATAGGACGAGCCGGCATCCACCCCGGAGAAGCCCGGAATCCACCCGGAGAAGCATTGTGAACGCCCCCAGCACCGACCTGCCCAACACGCACCCCACGCGCTCGTTTCAGGGCCTCATTCTGACCCTGCACAATTACTGGGCCTCGCATGGCTGCGTCATCCTGCAGCCCTACGACATGGAAGTGGGCGCGGGCACGTTTCACCCGGCCACGACGCTGCGCTCGCTCGGTCCGAAGCCGTGGAACGCGGCCTATGTGCAGCCTTCGCGCCGCCCGGCGGATGGCCGCTATGGCGAAAACCCGAACCGGCTGCAGCACTATTATCAGTATCAGGTCATCCTGAAGCCGAACCCGTCCAACCTGCAGGAGCTCTATCTCGGCTCGCTGGAGGCCATCGGCCTCGACATGGCGACGCATGATGTGCGCTTCGTGGAAGACGACTGGGAAAGCCCGACGCTTGGCGCATGGGGCCTTGGCTGGGAGTGCTGGTGCGACGGCATGGAAGTGTCGCAGTTCACCTATTTTCAGCAGGTCTGCGGCATTGAATGCGCGCCTGTTGCCGGCGAGCTGACCTATGGTCTGGAGCGGCTGGCCATGTATGTGCAGGGCGTGGACAATGTCTACGACCTCAATTTCAACGGCCTGGAAGGCGACGCCAAGGTGACCTATGGCGACGTGTTCCTGCAGGCCGAGCAGGAATATTCGCGCTTCAACTTCGAATATGCCGACACGGACATTCTGTTCCAGCACTTCAAGGACGCGGAGGCCGAGTGCCGTGCGATCCTGGAGGCGGGTGCGCCGGCGGAAGCGGGCAATCTGCACAAATGCGTGTTCCCGGCCTATGATCAGTGCATCAAGGCGAGCCATGTTTTCAACCTGCTCGATGCGCGCGGCGTGATCTCTGTGACGGAGCGCCAGAGCTACATTCTGCGCGTGCGCGAGCTGGCCAAGGCCTGCGGTGAGGCCTTCCTGCTCACCGATGCCGGCGGCGCGGAGAAGGCAGCGGCCTGATCAATCTCCTTTGGCGAATGATGAAGCGGGGCGTATCATGGATGCGCCCCTTTTTCATTTGGGCCAACGGAGGAGATCATGACGCAGCATGGCCATTTCCACTGGAACGAACTGATGACCCGCGACGCGGAGAAGATGAAAAGCTTCTACGCGGATGCGGTGGGCTGGACCTTTGACGACATGGACATGGGCAACGGGCAGACCTACTGGATCGCCATGGTTGGCGAAACGCCGGTGGGTGGCATGTTCACCATGGCCGGTCCGGATTTCGACGGCGTTCCGGAATACTGGATGTCCTATCTCTCGGTGGATGACGTGGATGCCGCCCTTGAGAAAGCGAAGGCAGGCGGCGCATCGGTGATGCGCGAGCCCTTCGATGTGCCGGGTGTTGGCCGCATTGCCATTCTGCGCCAGCCGGGTGGCGCGGTGATTGGCTGGATGACGCCTGTCGACATGAGCTGAGCACCGGTCCGGACAAAAGACCGTCAGGCGCGGTCGATCAGGCCTGCAAGATGCGCGGCATCGGCCGGAGCGGCCATGGCGCAGAGCTCCGTTTGCTGTGTCGAAAGGGTCTGCAGGGCGCGGCGTATGCCGGAGGGGCGTTCGCTGCTGCCGGGCACGGCCTGAATGGTCAGGCAGGCGCTGAGCGCGATTGAATGCAGGAGCGTTGAGGCGGTTGTCATTGTCTTCGTCCGGGGTGTGAACTGATGCAGGTCAGTCGCGCTGCGGCACGAAAAGGTTCATTCCCGGGTCGTGGCGGGTGACATTGGCGGGCGGAGTTGCTATTGCCGCACCCAATACAGTCCGCTTTTCAGAGATCCCAAATGCCCGATCTTCTTCTCGAACTCCGCTCCGAGGAAATTCCCGCCCGCATGCAGCGCAAGGCTGCCGGCGATCTGAAGAAGCTGGTGACAGACGGTCTCGTGGATGCCGGTCTCACCTATGAGGCGGCGACCGAATACTGGACGCCGCGCCGGCTGACGCTCGACATTCGCGGCGTGACCGCCCGCTCGAAGGATGTGCGCGAGGAGCGCAAGGGCCCGCGCACGGATGCGCCGGAAAAGGCGATCCAGGGCTTTCTGCGTGGCGCAGGGCTTTCCTCCATCGATGAGGCCGAGGTTCAGACCGACCCCAAGAAGGGCGATTTCTACGTTGCGGTGATCCAGAAGAAGGGCCGCGCGGCCGAAGAGATCGTCGCCGACATCATGCCGGGCATCATCCGCAATTTCCCATGGCCGAAATCCATGCGCTGGGGTGCGGCTTCTGCAAAGCCCGGCAGCCTGCGCTGGGTGCGGCCGCTTCAGTCCATCCTGTGCACCTTCGGTCCGGAGACCGAGGAGCCGGTGGTGGTCGATTTCGAGATCGACGGCATTCGCGCCGGCAATGTGACCCATGGCCACCGCTTCCATGCGCCGGACGCCATCACGGTGCGTCGTTTCGAGGATTACGCGGAGAAGCTGGAAGCGGCGAAGGTCGTGCTCGATCCCGACCGCCGCAAGCGCATCATTCTCGATGACGCGCGCAATCTCGCTTTCGCCAACCGGCTTGAGCTGGTGGAAGACGAGGGGCTTCTGGAAGAGGTTTCGGGCCTCGTGGAATGGCCCGTGGTGCTGCTGGGCGAATTCGAGGAAGACTATCTGACGATCCCGCCGGAGGTTATCCGGCTGACCATCCGCGCCAACCAGAAGTGCTTTGTCTGCCGCCCGCAGGGCGAGACGGACACGCTTTCCAACCGCTTCGTCATCACCTCGAACATCGAGGCGAAGGACGGCGGCAGGGAAATCGCCTATGGCAATGGCAAGGTGGTGCGGGCGCGACTTTCCGATGCACTCTATTTCTGGAAGACCGACCAGGCGGACCTGCCGGATCTCGGCAAGCTTGAGGCCTCGGCCAAGAAGTTCGGGCTTGATCTGGCAAAGCCGCTCGACCAGCGCATGGCGCGGCTCGACCATCTGGGCGTGACTTTCCATGCCAAGCTCGGCACGCAGGGCGAGCGCGTGGCGCGCATTGCGGCGCTGGCGGAGGGAATTGCGCCGCTGGTGGGGGCCGATCCGGCAGAGGCCGTGCGCGCGGCGCATCTGGCCAAGGCCGATCTCCAGACCGAAGTTGTGGGCGAGTTCCCGGAGCTGCAGGGCTTCATGGGCCGCAAATATGCGGGCCTTCAGGGCGAGAGCGATGCGGTGGCGGCGGCCATTGAGGATCATTACAAGCCGCAGGGACCCAACGACGCCGTGCCGACCGATCCGGTCTCCGTCGCGGTGGCGCTGGCCGACAAGCTGGACGTGCTCACGGGCTTCTGGACCATCGACGAAAAGCCGACGGGCTCAAAAGATCCCTATGCGCTGCGCCGTGCGGCGCTGGGCGTGATCCGCATCATCATCGAGAACAAGGTCGATCTGTCGCTCATCGAGGCTGCGAACCCGGTCTGGCTGGAGCATTTCCGCACGCTTTACGGCCACGCGGCCAGCCAGTTCCTGGCGAAGGTCATGGAGATTGGCGGTCAGTTGAGCCCGGATTCGCTGAAGGTGATCCTGCAGCAGATCGCGGAAGACGAGCGGGCGAATGTGGAGCGCAACGCCGCGACATGGGCGGCGGGGCTGAACGACCGCGCCGACGATCTGCTCTCCTTCTTCCATGACCGTTTGAAGGTTTATCTGCGCGATCAGGGCGCGCGCTACGATCTGATCGACGCGGTGATCTCGGAAGACAGCGACGATCTGCTTCTGATCGTGCGCCGCGTGGAAGCACTGTCGGAATTCCTCGCCACCACCGATGGCGAAAACCTTCTGGCCGGTGCAAAGCGCGCGGCAAACATCGTCGCTGATGCGGAGAAGAAGGGCACGACCATCGCCGATACGGTGGATGCGGGCCTTTTTGCAACGGATGAGGAGCGGGCGCTGTTCGACAGTCTTGAAGAGCAGGAGCGCTTCGCCGGCGAAGCCATCGCGGAGAATGACTATGTGAAGGCGCTGTCCTTCCTTTCGGCGCTGCGCCAGCCGGTCGACGCCTTCCTTGACGGGGTGATGGTCAATGCGGATGACGAGGCCGTGCGGGCAAACCGCCTGGCGCTGCTCGCCCGCATTCGCAGCGCGACGGCCCAGGTGGCCGACTTCTCCCGGATCACCGGGTAAGAGGATCGCTGCGCCCCGTTCGGGCGCATGAGAGATGATTGAACATGGGGCCGGGAAGCGGATTTCGCTTTCCGGCCCTGTTCTTTAGGCGAAGACGTAAACCGCCAGCGCCACTGCCAGATAGGAGGCGAGGCCTGCCAGCGGCCCGAGCTTCTGCAGATAGGCGGGCGGGGGCGTGCCGGGCGAGGCGCGCTTCACGGCCACAAAGCCGAGAATCGCGACCACCAGAATGAAACCTGCCGCCAGAAGCTTTAGGACGAAGGCGGTGCTCATCAATGCGCCGTCATACTGGACGAGCCACATCCACAGGCCGGTGAGCCACAGGAGCACGACGCCGATCAGCGTGATGAGGGTGAAGCGCGGTCGCAGCGCCAGAAGGCCCTGCGGCGGTGCGCCATCGGAGCGTTTGGCCTGGATGGCCACCATCATGCCCCCCATGCCGCCGGCAGCCCCCAGCATGAGGCCGAAAAAATGCAGGATTTTCATGAAGGTCAGCATGGGAAATTTCTCCGAACAATGTTGCGCGGAGGGTGCGTTGCGGCGCGCGCAACGTCAAGCCGGGCTTAAAAACCCATCCTGACAGCCTGATGGCAGGAACTATTCGGGGCGGCCGAGGGGCTGACCGGAAGGTGGCGCTGCGGATGGAGGTGCTGCGGCAGGCCCGTTGTCTGCTTTCGTCCCGGCGCGCCGTTTTGCCTTGTGCCGGCGCTCTGGCACAGCTGGCGTGGCCTGTTCCGACTTTCGAGGTGCGGAAGCAGAGCGCGGGGCAGCCGGACCGGTCTCGCCGCCGCGGATCACCCTTGGCAACTGGCGCGGTCTCTGCTGAATGGAAGACGTGGTTTCGCCTGTCGCCGGCCCAAGCGAATGCGCGGGCGCGCCGATGTCGAGCATGGAAGGGGAGAGGTGGTGGGGCGCTATTTCCGGCATGGCGCTCAGGGCAGGGCCGGGATAGGAGAGCGGTGGCGTATCCGGTGCGGGCTGCCGTTCTTCCAGCGCAAGCTCCTTGAGCGCGATGGTCGAATGCTGGTGCAGATGATCTTCGGATTTCAGCTCAAGAAGGGATGAAGCGCGAACGTCGCCAGCCGCGACAAGCAGCATGGTGACAAGCAGTGGCTTCATGAGCCCTGATCGCATTCTTCTCCCCCAGTCATTGGCGGTTTATGGCGCGTATTTCATTTCGCCGGACCACTCAAACGCGAAATCCCTTAAGATTCAGCAAACTCGCTTGCCGGCGAACTTGCCCGTCATGGGCAGGCGCGATACTCAGCAGAGGGATTTTTATGAGGATCTGGTGCTTGGCTGATATCCTGCCGGAGAGTGAAGCCCTGTCGCGGGCGGTCGAATTTTTGCGTGAGGGAGCGGCCATCGCCATCCCCACGGAAACGGTTTACGGGCTGGCCGCCGACGCCACCAATGGCGAGGCGGTGGCGCGCATCTATGAAACCAAGGGGCGCCCGCAGTTCAATCCGCTGATCGCCCATGTGGCGGACATCGCGATGGCCGAACGTATCGCCGATTTTAATCCGCTTGCGCGCAGGCTGGCCGATGCGTTCTGGCCGGGGCCGCTGACACTGGTTCTGCCGCACCGCGCGGGATCGGGCATTCATCCACTGGTGACAGCGGGGCTCGACACGATTGCGCTGCGCTGCCCCAGAGGGTTCGGCGCGCGCGTGATTGCGGCGCTGGACCGGCCTGTCGCAGCTCCCAGCGCCAACACATCCGGGCGCATCAGCGGCACCACGGCGCAGGCCGTTGCGGCCGATCTGGGCGCGCGCATTCCGCTGATCGTGGATGGCGGGCCGACCCCGGTGGGGCTTGAATCCACCATTGTGAAGGTTTCGGATGACGGGATTGCGCTGTTGCGGCCGGGCGGCATCGCGGCAGAAGAGATCGAACGCGTTGCCGGTCTTCAGCTCGCGCGCGGAGCAAAGGGGGTGCAGGCTCCGGGCATGCTCGCATCGCATTATGCGCCGAGCGCCCATATGCGGCTCAACGTGACACAAGTGGAGCCAGGTGAGGCGCTTTTGGCCTTCGGTCCCCGGCGAGTGGCGGGCGCGGAAACTGCGGTTTCGCTGCGCAATCTCTCCGAAAGTGGAGATCTGCGGGAAGCCGCGACCAATCTTTTCTCCCATCTTCTCGCGCTGGACAGTTCGGGCGCTGCCACAATCGCTGTGGAGCCGGTGCCCCTTGAAGGGCTGGGCGAAGCCATCAATGATCGCCTGGCGCGCGCTGCCGCGCCCCGTGACAGCTAATTAGAGACAGCCAATTCCTGAGGAACCCATCCATCCATGACCATCGATGCCGCACTGCTCGCCCGCTTTTCAGAAATCGTCGGTGAGCGCCATGCGCTGACCGCCCCGGACGAGATCGCGCCCTATGAGGAGGAGCCGCGCGGCCTTTTCGGAGGCAAGACGCCGCTTGTGCTGCGCCCGGGTTCCGTGGACGAGGTGAGCGCCATTCTGCGGCTGGCCAGCGAAACCGGCACGGCGGTGGTGCCGCAGGGCGGCAATACGGGTCTTGTGGGCGGTCAGATGCCCGATGGCGATGGCAATGAGATCGTTCTCTCGCTTTCGCGTCTCAATCAGATCCGCGAGATCGATTTGCAGTCCAACACGGCCACCGTGGAGGCAGGCGTGGTTCTGCAGGTGCTGCAGGAAGAAGTGGCGGAGAAGGATCGCCTGTTTCCGCTGTCGCTCGGCTCGCAGGGCTCCTGCCAGATCGGCGGCAATCTCTCGTCCAATGCAGGCGGTGTGGGCGCGCTCGCCTATGGCACGGCGCGTGACCTCTGCCTCGGCGTGGAAGTGGTGCTGCCGAGCGGCGAGGTGTTCGATGATCTGCGCAAGCTCAAGAAGGACAACACCGGCTACGATCTGAAAGACCTGTTTGTCGGCGGGGAGGGCACGCTCGGCGTTATCACTGCGGCGGTGGTGAAGCTCTTCCCCATGCCCAAGGGGCGGGAACTGGCCTGGGCGGCGCTGCCTTCGCCAGCCGATGCGCTGCGCTTTTTCGAGATGGCCAATGACCGCGCCGGCAACGGGCTCACGGCATTCGAACTCATCGAGCGCACGCCGCTGGCGTTCACGCTGGCGCATGTGCCCGGCGCTGTCGATCCGCTGGAAGAGGCGCATCCCTGGTATGTGATGATCGAGATTTCGTCCGGCCGCTCCGCCGACGACGCCAAGGAGCTGATGGAAGAGATCCTGACCGTCGCCTTCGAGGAAGGGCTGGTGGTCGACGCGGCCATTGCCCAGAACGAAGGGCAGGCCAATGCTTTCCGCCATCTGCGCGAGTCCATGTCGGAGGCGCAGAAGCCCGAGGGCGGTTCCATCAAGCACGACATTTCGGTGCCGGTCTCGGACATTCCCGCATTCATCGAGCGGGCAGGGCCTGCCGCACAGAAGGTCGCGCCGGGCTGCCGCGTGGTCTGTTTCGGCCATATGGGCGACGGCAATCTGCACTACAATATTTCGCAGCCGGAGGGCGGCGACAAGCAGGCCTATCTGGCGCTCTACCGCGAGATGAACGACGCCATCCACGCCATTGTGCGCGATCTGAACGGTTCCTTCTCGGCGGAGCATGGCATCGGGCGCATGAAGCGCGACGAACTCGTCGCCACGCAGCCGGCTATCGCCACGGAGCTGATGCGCCGGGTGAAGGCAGCATTCGACCCGGCTGGCATCATGAACCCGCACAAGGTGATCTAGGGGGCGGGTAGACGAGAGCGGCCTGAGGGGTAGGCGCGGCTATCTGGCGGGTATTGCGGCAAGCATGCCTTCAAGGCCGCTTTCCTTCAGGGCGCTGGCGAGTGCGGTTTCGTAATCGGCCCGGGCCTCTTCGAGCCGCGCCTCACCCTTTTCGGTGATGACGGAGAAGACGCCACGCTTGTCGTCTGCGCAGACGTCGCGAACCGTCAG
Organism: Nitratireductor sp. PBL-C9; assembly: GCF_050877045.1. Lineage (NCBI taxonomy): Bacteria > Pseudomonadati > Pseudomonadota > Alphaproteobacteria > Hyphomicrobiales > Phyllobacteriaceae > Nitratireductor > Nitratireductor sp. PBL-C9. Next base: position 208,920 of record NZ_JBPAXW010000008.1, on the reverse strand, counting down.
GCCGGACCGCTCCATGCGCTCCACCATGCGGGAAATCGAACTCTGATTCAGCTGAAGATGGGTCGCCAGATCCTGCATGCGCAGTTCGCGATCCGGGGCCTTCGCCAGCGCCTGAAGCGCGCGGTATTCGGAAAGGCCAATGCCGTGCTTGCTCGTCAGCATGCGGGCGATATCGCTTTCCACAGTGCTGACGGTGTGGACCAGGCGGAGCCAGGCATCGCTTGAACTGGGCATGGCTTGGTCTCCTGCGGGCGGTTTTCTGACGGTGAAGCAGATGTATGCGCATGCAAAATCCGTTTCAAGCCGCTCTCCCTTCGATATGCGCTTCCCTTGGCTTTGGCGGGGCGTTTCGGGAAGCGAAGCGCCCGCGGCGGAGCGCGCCGCGGGGCTTTCGGACCGATGATCAGCCTGCGGCGGTCTGTTCGCCGGCAAATCTGGGACTGTCAGCGAGCTTGAGCCAGACCACGCCGCCGATGATGACGGCGAGCCAGCCGATCTGGCCGATCGTGAGCGGCTGGTCGAGAAGCAGGCTGCCGAAGGTTGCGGCGCCGACCGCGCCAATGCCGGCCCAGACCGCATAGCCGATGCCGACATCAATGGTCTTGAGAGCCGCGCTCAGAAAATAGAGCGTCAGCAGGAAGAAGATGATGGCAGCGATCGACCAGGACGGGACCGTGAAGGCCTGACTGCCGCCGACGCTGAGGGCGTAGCCGATCTCGAATGCGCCGGCCAGCAGCAGCATGATCCAGGCGCGGGCGTTGCCCGTGGTTTTGGTGTGGGTGGTCATGGGGAAGGTTCCTTGAGGCGATGGGCGGAGCGGCAGGCGCGCCAAACCGGCGAGTGAGGGAAGGGCTCTCCGTTGCACTATGCTGCGCCGGTGAGGCGCAGGCCGACAACGCCGCCAATGACGAGGAGAATGCCAAAACCCTTCTTCCAGTCGAGCCGCTGGTTGAAGAAGAGTGCGCCGATCACGACGATGCCGACGCCGGCAACCGAGGTCCAGATCGCGTATCCCACGCCCACGTCGAAGGTGAGCAGGGCGAGGCCCAGGAAAAACGTGGCGATGGCGCCGCTGATGAGCGTGGCGGCGGTCCAGAATGGCTGGGTGAAGCCCTGCGCCCTGCCAGCCGATATGGCGACGGCGACTTCAAAGATGACGGCGATGCCGAGATGTAACCAGTGCATGAGGGGATTCCTTTCGAATTGAGCGGTTCGGGGCTTGGTGGCGATGCGTGGAGTGGCTGCTTCTCGCAGTCGTGATTCCAGTTCAGGCAGGGCCGGGTGGTTGGTTTCCATCTAGTTGCATGCGCATACATATTGATTTGCACAGATGGTGTCAATTTATTTGCTTGCGCATGCAATTAAATAGTGGGCAGGCAAGCTTTCTGACGCAGCGTGAGGGCTCTGGCGGGCACTTGCGGGTTCAGAAACCCAATGCGCCACCCCTTGTCTTTCGGGCCTTTGGGCAATGCCGTTTACGTTCCGGTGACGGGACTTTCCAGACTGTTACACCCGGTTGGAAATCGCTAACCAATTGTAAGGTCAGCAAAATTTAACTGACTTTCTAAGCCTGCCGGTAACGGGCCATCGCTAGAGTGCATCCCATAACGAGGTCGAAAACGACCCGGTGAGAGAACCGGAAAACCGGCTCTCAGGAGTGACAGGAAGGCAAAGACATGAACGGTGGGCTTAAGCCAGTCTGGGCGGGCCGCGCGATGCGGCTCGACCCTTTTCATCTGCCGCAGGCGGTGAGCTATGCGTCGCATGATGCATTCGGTGAGGTGTCCTTCACCATCAATCAGCGTGGTGTGCGGATGCGGCGTCTGCTCAGCCAGAGCGGCCTGCCGGTGACCTTTGCGCTGCCGCCGCGCGCATTTCGTGGCGTGGCTGCCCGCGCCATGGAAGATGATTTCGGTGACGTGACCGTCACGCTCGAACTGCACCATTCCGATCCGATGCTGTGCGTGCCGCTTCTGGTGGCGGACGATCTGGACGATGTGGCCGCTGACTGGCGCGCCTGGTCCGAAGCGCTTGGCCTGCCCATGCTCATGATCGAGGATGATGGTCTTGCCCATGCGCTTGAAGAGAGCATTGGCGAAGTGAAGGCCGCGCCGCCGCAGGAGCGCCGTCAGGGCCGCCCGGTGCGTGCGCGCCGTCCGCGCTTTCTCGCCCGCCGCAAATGCGGAAGCCTCGGTGTGCGCGTGGTTGTCGGGGGCGACGAGATCATCGCCCGCGACTGAACCGCAGCCTTAGAAAACAGTCTTGGAAAGTTGCCTTAGAACTGTGGGCTGATGACGGCCCACAGGCTGCCGCCGATAAGGCCCAGGAAAATCAGCCAGCCAACCACATTGTTGGAACGGAAGAGCGCAAGGCACTGGTCCGGATTGTCGATGTCGATGACCCGGATCTGACGCGCCATATGCGCGCCGGCGGCGATCAGACCGGCGAGTGCTGGCATCGGCACTTCAGCGAGCGCGAAGGCGACGGCGAAGAACAGAAGCGCGCCGCCATAAAGCGCAATCAGCCATTGACGGGTCCTGTCGCCAAACAGGCGTGCGGTTGAACGCACGCCGACGATGGCGTCGTCTTCCTTGTCCTGATGCGCATAGATCGTGTCATAGCCGATCACCCAGAGGATCGAGCCGAAATAGAGCAGCACGGGCGCAAGCGTGAGGCTTTCGAAATCGGCTGCCCAGCCCATCAGCGCACCCCAGGAAAAGGCAAGTCCCAGAAAGAGTTGCGGCCAGTCCGTGAATCTCTTTGCGAAGGGATAGATCGCCACGACCGCAAGCGAGGCAAAGCCCAGCGCGATGGCGAAGATGTTGAACTGGACAAGCACCAGAAGACCGACAAGCGCCTGCGCGATGAGGAAGGCCCAGGCCTGTTTGCGCGAGACCTGACCGGAGGGCAGGGGGCGCGAACGGGTGCGCTCGACCGCATCATCGATGCGCTGGTCAACGATGTCGTTATAGGTGCAGCCGGCGCCACGCATGGCGATCGCGCCGATGAGGAAAAGCCCCAGGTGCCAGAGCGAAGGCAGCACGTCTTCCAGAGGCGCGCCGGGCCGTGCATAGGCGGCTGCGGCCAGCGCGGCGGACCACCAGCAGGGCCACAGAAGCAATTGCCAGCCAATGGGGCGATCCCAGCGGGCAAGCTGCGCATAGGGCCACATGGCCTGCGGCATGACACGATAGACCCAGTGTCCGGAGGGGGCATCCGAGACGCGGCCCTGACCCTGACGGGACTGGATCTTTTCCATGACGCATTTTCCTTCTTGTTGTCTCCTTCAGGAGGGAGTGGCAAGGCCTGATGCGCGCGTCAAGCGTTTCTGTCGTGGGAAGTTGGCATCTGCGCCTTGATTTTCGCGGCAAAGAGCCATAGCCCGAAGCGACAATTGAACAAGTGGGGATGCGTGGCATGAATGTTCTCTTGATCGGATCCGGCGGCCGTGAGCACGCGCTCGCCTGGAAACTTGCGGCCTCCCCGGTTTTGACAAAGCTTTATGCCGCGCCGGGCAATCCCGGCATGACGCAGGATGCCGAATGCGTTGCGCTCGACGTGTCGGACCATGACGCCGTCGTTGCGTTCTGCCGTGAGAAAGGCGTCGACCTCGTGGTGGTCGGCCCGGAAGCGCCGCTGGTGGCGGGGCTTGCCGATGCGCTGAACGCTGCGGACATTCGCGTGTTTGGCCCGAGCGCCGCCGCTGCCCGGCTTGAAGGCTCCAAGAGCTTCACCAAGGAACTGTGCGACCGCTACGGCATTCCCACCGCAGCCTATGGCCGCTTTGAGAACGCGTTGGCCGCGCGCGCCTATGTGCGCGAGCAGGGCGCGCCCATCGTCATCAAGGCCGACGGGCTTGCCGCCGGCAAGGGCGTGACCGTCGCCATGACGGAAGACGAGGCGATTGCGGCAATCGACGAGTGTTTCGACGGCAGCTTCGGCGAGGCGGGCGCTTCGGTCGTGGTGGAGGAATTTCTGGAAGGCGAAGAGGCGAGTTTCTTCTGCCTGTGTGACGGCGCGACGGCGCTGCCCTTCGGCACGGCGCAGGACCACAAGCGTGTCGGCGATGGCGATACGGGTCCGAACACCGGAGGCATGGGCGCCTATTCGCCGGCTCCGGTGCTGGACGAAGCCATTCTGGCGCGCACCATGGCCGAAATCATCGAGCCGACGCTCAAGGGCATGGCGGAGATGGGCGCGCCCTTCACCGGGGTTCTCTATGCGGGCCTGATGCTGACCAAGGACGGCCCCAAGCTCATCGAATACAATGTGCGTTTCGGCGACCCGGAATGCCAGGTGCTGATGATGCGCCTCAAGGAAGACCTTCTGGCGCTTCTCAATGCGGCGGTGGACGGTCAGCTTGCGCATGTCTCTGCCCGCTGGCGCGACGAGGCAGCGCTTACCGTGGTGCTGGCGGCCAACGGGTATCCGGCGAGCCCGGAAAAGGGCACGGCGATCCGCGGGCTCGAGGCAGCGGCTGCGGATGAGAATGTCGAAATCTTCCACGCCGGCACTGCACTGAAGGACGGTGTTCTGGTGGCCAATGGCGGGCGCGTTCTCAATGTCACGGCGCTTGGCGCTTCAGTCACGGAAGCGCAGCAGAACGCCTATCGCGCAGTGGACCTGATCGACTGGCCGGAAGGTTTTTGCCGCCGCGACATTGGCTGGCGCGCCGTGGAGCGCGAAGGCTGAGGCGGGATGCCGACTGCGCGCATGACGCCTTTCATGCCGATGACAATGTGAAATCGTTCAATGCCGGTGATGGTTGGAGCAGGTGAAGCGGGCCGCCGCGTGCTTTGAGACTGCGCTTCATGTCAATCTTCCGTCACGCGGGGCGGTTAGAAGCGTATCAACGACACCGGGCTCTCCATGACCCAGATCATCTTTCTCCACGGCGCTTCGAGCAGCGGCAAGTCGACGCTTGCGCGGGCGCTTCAGGCGCGCATTGAGCTGCCTTTCTGGCATGTCTCGATAGACCATCTGCGCGATGCCGGAGTTCTGCCGCTACAGCGGTTCCGGCGCGGCGATTTCGACTGGCAGGCCGCCAGGCCCGCCTTCTTCAAGGGGTTTCACGCGTCTCTGGCAGCCTATGCGAGGGCGGGGAACAATCTGATCCTTGAACATATTCTGGATGACGACGCATGGCTGCCCGAGCTTCAGGCGCTGCTTGCGCCATTCGATGTCTATTTCGTCGGGCTTCATTGCCCGCTGATTGTTCTCAACGAGCGGGAGGCGGCGCGTGGAGACCGGCCTGTGGGCAGTGCGCAGCGTGATTTCGAGACGGTGCATCTCGGAAAGAATTATGATCTCGAACTACAGTCCCTCGATGGCGCAGAGCACAATACGGATCTGGTCCTCAGGGGCTGGAGAGGCGGGGCGCGCAATTCGGATTTCGCGCGATAGGTGCTGCGTCGCCCCAGCCGCCTAGTCCTCGAACTGATATTCCGTCTCGAAGGGATCGGGCGCGGGCTTGTCGGGCAGGGTTCCCTCCGCAGCACGCTTCTTGTGGTGGGCGAGCGAGCATTCGATGGTGCAGAGAATGCCGCGGTCGGTCCAGTAGGCCGGGCCGTTGTCGATGTCGCCCTCATGATAGGTGAAGCCCGGCATGCCGAGTGCCTTTCCGCATTCGATGCAGCGATGTTTTTCAGGTCTTGCAAGCATGGGGCGTTCCTTCCGTTGGCCGGTTTCTACCGCACCGAACCGAAAAGTGGAAACCGGTTTTCGATAACTTCGATGTGCCGTCGAACCTTTGGAGCGTCCTTCGCGCCGCTGGATGGCCGCATCGTGATCCGACCCTGGTATCAGACACTGCAAGCTTTCTAAGATTGACGTTTACGTAAAGAGAAAATATCAATCTTGCGCCAATGTATGATGGCGAGCGCTTTGCTGAACGGCTAGGGTCTCGCCGGACATCAGGAGGATTGCAGCATGTACCGAGCCCCTGTCGATGAAATCGCCTTCACCCTGAAACACGTCACCGGCTTTGCCGCTGACCTCGACAGCGGCCGGTTTGGCGATCTGTCGGAAGATCTGGTCGACGCCATCGTGGCGGAGGCAGGCCGCTTTGCAGCCGAAGAAATCGCGCCGCTGGCGCGGGTGGGCGACGAACAGGGTGCGGTGTTGAAGGACGGGGCCGTCACCACGCCGCCGGGCTGGGCCGATCTCTATCGCCGCTGGTGCGAGGGTGGCTGGAACGGGCTTGCCGCGCCCGAGGAATTCGGCGGGCAGGCGCTGCCGACGCTTCTCTCGGTCGCCGCCTTCGAGATGTGGAATTCCGGCTCCATGGCCTTCGCCATCGGTCCGACGCTGACGGTCGGCGCAATCGAGGCGCTCGACAAGCATGCGACGCCCGAGCTGCAGAAAAAATATCTGGAAAAGCTCGTTTCCGGCGAATGGATGGGCACGATGAACCTGACGGAGCCGCAGGCCGGTTCCGACCTCAACGCGCTCAAGGCGCGGGCCGAGCCGGTGGGCGACGGCACTTATCGCATTTTTGGCCAGAAGATTTTCATTACCTATGGCGAGCACGATTTCACCGACAACATCGTGCATCTGGTTCTGGCGCGGCTGCCGGATGCGCCGGCGGGCACCAAGGGCATTTCGCTGTTTCTGGTGCCTAAATTCTTCGTCAATGATGACGGATCGCTCGGCGCGCGCAATGACGCCTTCTGCGCCTCCATGGAGCACAAGCTCGGCATCCACGCTTCGCCCACCTGCACCATGATCTATGGCGACGGCAAGTTCGGCGACACGCCGGGCGCTGTCGGCTGGCTGATCGGTGAGGAAAATCGCGGTCTGGCCTGCATGTTCACCATGATGAACAACGCCCGGCTGGCAGTCGGCATGCAGGGTGTGGGCATTGCCGAAACCGCCACGCAGAAAGCGCTGGCCTATGCGCAGGACCGTCGGCAGGGCCGCGCCGCAGGTTCTAAGGGCGAAGGCATGAGCCCGATCGTGGCGCATCCCGACATCAAGCGCATGCTTTTGACCATGAAGGCGCAGACGCAGATGGCGCGCGCCATCACCTATTCCTGCGCCTACGCGATCGACCGGGCGCGGCTCGGTGAGGGCGATGAGGCAAAGGCCTGGCAGGCGCGCGCGGACATTCTCACGCCCATGGCCAAGGCATTCTCCACCGATGTGGGCGTGGATGTCGCCTCGCTTGGCGTGCAGGTGCATGGCGGCATGGGCTATGTTGAAGAGACGGGTGCTGCCGCGCTTTATCGCGACGCCCGCATCGCGCCGATCTATGAGGGCACCAACGGCATTCAGGCCATCGATCTCGTCATGCGCAAGCTGCCGCTTCAGGGTGGCGAGGCGATGGCGGCATTCTTAAACGAGCTGCGGGCCGACCATGCCGCGCTCTCGGACCCATCGGGGCTTGGCGCAACGGCGGAAAGGCTGGGCCAGGCGCTGGATGATCTGGAGGAGACAACGGCGTATCTCACCAAGGCGCTCTCCGAGGGGCGGGTGAACGAGGCGCTTTGCGGCGCAACGCCTTATCTGCGGCTTTTCTCGCTGGTTATCGGCGTTGCGCTGAACACGCGGGCGCTTGCCGCCGGCGACCGGCCCGACCACGCCGTTCTGGTGCGTTTCATGGCGGAAAACCTGCTCGTGGAGACGGCAACGCTCAGGCAGCAGGTAATCGGCGGCGCTGACAGTCTGGATGCGGCGGCTGACGCGCTGCTTTCGGCCTGAACGTTCCGGGAGGAGGAGAAACCATGAGCGAACATGTTCTGATCGAGCGGCGCGGTGCGGTGCAGGTGATCCGCCTGAACCGGCCTGAAAAGAAGAACGCCATCACCCGCGCCATGTATGCGGCGATGGCCGAAGCGCTGAAGCGCGGCGATGAGGATGCGGACGTGCGCTGCCACGTCATTCTGGGCCAGAAGGGCGCGTTTTCCGCCGGCAATGATCTGGCCGATTTTCTGGCCGTCGCCACGGGCGGCGAGGGCGGTCAGGAGGTCTATGATTTCCTTCTGGCGCTGGCAGGGGCGGCAAAGCCTCTGGTCTCCGGCGTCGATGGCGTTGCGGTGGGCATCGGCACGACGATCCACATGCATTGCGACCTGACCTTCGCGACGCCCGCGACCGTGTTCTCCACGCCCTTTGTCGATCTCGGTCTGGTGCCTGAAGCGGGCTCCAGCCTGCTCGCTCCGGCGATCATGGGGCAGCAGCGGGCGTTTGCCCTTCTGGCTCTGGGCGAGGGGTTGCCGGCAGCCGATGCTTGTGCTGCGGGGCTCATTCACAGGGTTGTGGGGGCAGAGGCGCTCGAAGAGGCGGTGTTTGCGGCTGCCGAGGCGCTTGTGGCAAAACCGCCGGAGGCGCTGAAGATCGCCCGCGATCTGCTGCGCGGTCCGCGCGACGACGTGATCGCGCGCATTCGCGAGGAGGCGGAGCATTTTCGTGCGCGCCTCAAATCGGATGAGGCGCGCGCCGCCTTCATGGCTTTCATGAGCCGCAAGGCGTCCTGAGGCTTACGGGTAGAGCCGTTTCGTCTGCCACGCGCCCTGATCGTCGCGGGTGAAGACCACGCGGTCATGCAGGCGGAACGGACGGTCGTGCCAGAATTCGATCTGGCTCGGCACGATGCGGAAGCCCGACCAGTGCGCCGGGCGCGGGATTGCGCCCACGGCATATTTGGCGGTGTATTCGGCAACCGCCTTTTCCAGCGCAAAGCGGCTTTCCAGCGGGCGCGACTGTTTTGATGCCCATGCGCCGATGCGGCTTCCGCGCGGCCGCGACGCGTAATACTCGTCCGCCTCCGCGTCGCTCACCTGCTCCACCGGTCCGCGAATGCGCACCTGACGGCGCAGGCTCTTCCAGTGAAAGCACATGGCCGCCTTTTCCGCGCTCAGGATTTCACCGCCCTTGGCGCTCTCGAAATTCGTGTAGAAGACGAAGCCGCGCTCATCGAACCCTTTCAGTAGCACCATGCGCACATTCGGCATTCCATCGGGATCGACGGTCGCCAGCGCCAGCGCATTGGGGTCGTTGGGTTCGGATTTCGTGGCGTCCTCGAGCCATTCGGCAAAGAGTCGAAAAGGCTCGCTGCGTTCGGTGAAGTCACCGGATTTTAACGTCTCGTCAATCATACTGGCTGCCTGGTTCGCGTTATCTACGGGGAGAATGCCGATTGTCGGGGGCAAAGCAAGCGCCAGTTCGGGGCAAGGCCTTGGCTCTGCATGTTCTGCAGCGCTGTGTCGCGCCTGCAGCGGTGATTTTTCTGGCCGGGTGCAGTGTCTCGGCGCTTGATCCTGGAGCGCCGGATGTGGACCGTTCGGTTGTGACGGGTTCCATTGCGCCGGTGCCGATGCCGGAAAACTTCATGTCTCAACCCGTGAAGCCTGCACCGCTGCCGACAGGGACGGACGCCATGCTGCACGCCATGGTCGGCGGCATGGGCGACAGTCTCGACGGCGCGCCGCCTCTTTCCTGGGACGATCCGGAAAATGATGTGCGCGGCGTTGTCACCGCCATTTTCGATGACGAGACCGGCACCTGCCGCCGCTTCGTGACCTCGCGTGAAAGTTTCGATGGCGTCGGACTTTATCGCGGGACGGTCTGTCCAACGCCCGAGTTCGGATGGCAGATACAGGCGTTCGAGGCGGTTTAGCGGCTGTTTCGGGCGCGGGGTCTGGAATTTCTTCCTAGCCAGACGCATATAGTGAACAACACCCCGAATTCACGAACGTTTTGCCGTATAATGCGGAACGATCAGGAATAGAGCTGCACATGCGCAATCCATATGACGTGTTGGGCGTGGCCAAGAACGCCTCGTCCAAGGAGATAAAATCGGCTTACCGTAAGCTGGCGAAGAAGTATCATCCGGACCAGAAGCCGGACGATCCGAAGGCCAAGGAGCGCTTCGCAGAAATCGGGCAGGCCTATGAAATTCTGGGCGACGAGAAACAGCGCGGCGCTTTCGACCGCGGTGAGATCGATGCCGAAGGCAAGCCGCGTTTCACCGGTTTTGAAGGCGGGGGCGCGGGCGGTGATCCGTTTGGCGGTTTCCGGCGGTCGGGCCGGGGCGGCCCGGGTGCGCAGCATTTCGAATTCAGAAGCGGCGGTCCCGATGGGGCCGGTTTCAGCGGCGCGGACATTTTCAGCCAGATCTTCGGTGATGCTTTTTCGCAGCAGGGCGGACCTGCCGGTCAGGGACGGCGCGCTGGCGCTGGACACAAGCGCCCGAGCGGCATGGGCGATCTGAACGCGACGCTGGATGTCGATATCGAGGACGTTGCAAAGGCTTCCAAGGTCACGGCCATCTTTCCGGGCGGGCGGCGCATCGCGGTCAAGCTCCCGCGCCACGTGGAAGACGGCCAGACCATCCGCCTCAAGGGGCAGGGCGAGGAGACGCCGTTTGGCGAGCGCGGCGATGCGCTGGTCAAGCTGCGCTTCCGCAAGCACCCGCGCTACCGCGTTGAGGGCCGGGACCTGCATGTGGATCTGCCGGTGAGCCTGCGTGATGCGGTTCTGGGCGCGAAAGTGCCCGTTGAAACGCCGACGGGGCGGCTTGCGCTGACCATTCCGGCCTGGACAAGTTCTGACCGCACCATGCGTCTGAAAGGGCGCGGCCTGCCGCTGAAGACCGATGGAAACGGCGACCTTTACGCTCATATCCAGATCATGCTGCCGGAAGGCGGAGATCCGGCGCTTGAGGCATTGTTCCGCCAATCGGCTTGATGCCTTCGCCGGGCTGTGCGATAGGGCTGCCGGCTTATTTATATTGCGCGGTCGGGAATCGCCCGGTCGTGCTATGCAGGTAGTTGGAGTGATGAAGCGCCGCGCCTTCTGGTGAAAGCATGACGCTTCGGCAATTGAATTCGGAGAACCATTCCATGACAAGTGGCAATGGCCTGATGGCCGGAAAGCGCGGGCTCATTCTGGGTGTCGCCAACAACCGCTCGATCGCCTGGGGTATCGCCAAGGCGTGCGCCAATGCCGGCGCAGAGCTTGCTTTGACCTATCAGGGCGACGCCCTGAAGAAGCGCGTCGAGCCGCTGGCTGAAGAGCTGGGCGCGATCGTCGCCGGTCACTGCGACGTGACCGACATGGACAGCGTCGATGCGGTGTTCGAGAAGCTTGAGAAGGAGTGGGGCAAGCTGGACTTCCTGGTCCATGCCGTCGCTTTCTCCGACAAGGACGAGCTGACCGGCCGTTATGTCGATACGAGCCGCGACAACTTCCTGCGCAGCATGGACATCTCGGTCTATTCGCTCACCGCGCTTGCCAAGCGCGCCGAGCCGCTGATGACCGATGGTGGCTCCATCCTGACGCTCACCTATTACGGCGCCGAGAAGGTGATGCCGCACTACAATGTCATGGGCGTCGCCAAGGCCGCGCTTGAGGCGAGCGTGCGTTATATGGCGGTCGATCTGGGCGGCAGCAACATTCGCGTCAACGCCATTTCGGCTGGCCCGATCAAGACGCTGGCGGCTTCGGGCATCGGCGATTTCCGCTACATTCTGCGCTGGAACGAGTACAACTCGCCGCTCAAGCGCGTTGTCACCACCGATGAGGTGGGCGATTCTGCTCTCTACATGCTGTCGCATCTTTCGCGCGGCGTGACGGGCGAAGTGCTGCATGTCGATTCCGGCTATCACGTGGTCGGCATGAAGGCCGTGGACGCTCCCGATATTTCTGTCGTGACGGAGTAGATCGGCCTGCGTTCATTCGAACGCGCAAAGGACGATCCTAACCAGTGATGGAGCATCGGAATACCCGAAAGCCGGTTCCTGCTTTTCGGTCCGATGCTCCAAGTCAGAAGGCCCGCAGTGCTTCCCACCCTCTATATCATCAGACACGGCCAGACGGCCTGGAACGCCGAAGAGCGTCTTCAGGGGCAGGCCGATACTGATATCAATGCGGTTGGTCAGGTTCAGGCCGACCGTAATGGCATTCGCCTTGCCGATCTTCTCGATCACAATGCGGATGGCTTTGATTTTGTCGCAAGCCCGTTACGACGTACGCGCGAGACGATGGAGCGTGTGCGCGCAGGCCTTGGCCTGCCGCGCGAAGCATACCGCACCGATCCCCGGCTGATGGAGCTGAATTTTGGCGACTGGCAGGGCTTTACCTATGCCGAGCTGGAAGCGGAAAATCCCGGCTGCACGGCAGCCCGTTCAAATGACAAATGGGGTTTTGTCCCGCCGGGCGACAATGCAGAGAGCTATGAAAAGCTGGCTGAGCGCATCAAGCCGTGGCTCGGAGAGGTCAAGGGGCCGACCGTCTGTGTCACCCATGGCGGCGTGATCCGCTCGCTTCTTTACCTGCTGGGCCATGCGTCCAGCGATGAAGCGGCTGCGCTCACCATACCGCAGGATCGCATCCTGCGGTTTGAGAGTGGTTCGGCAGACTGGCTGTAAGGCTCACTCGGGCAGAAGCATGTCCGTGATCTGCTTCACGCCATTGTCGACTTCCCGATAGGCGAGAACCACTTCCATGCCGGGCTGAATGGCGGAAACGTCCATCTCGCTCGGCAGCTTGTAGGTCTGGCCATTTTCAAGCGTGATGGTGAGATTGTCCGGGTCCACATTGCGAACCTTGCCCTCGGCGTCGAGGGCAAAGGCGGATGAGGCAAGCATTAATAATCCCACTGCCGCGGCGAAAATGCGCATTCCACACCTCTCGGATTTCTATGTGGCGCCCGTATCCGGGGCGCGAATCCCTTCAATTTTGTAAACCACCTAATTGTGTCAAAACTTTCGCATTAGGCAATCCGGTTTGACCGCACCCGCAAAGGCCAATAGAAGCGAAACGACCGGCTCTCGGGGACGCGCTCGATGGTCGGGCTGTCTGTTTTCTGGAAGCCTGCATTCATGTCTCACAACACATTCGGTCATCTGTTTCGTGTCACCACCTGGGGCGAGAGCCATGGCCCGGCCATAGGCTGCGTGGTCGATGGCTGCCCGCCCGGCATTCGTTTCACGCTGGCCGAGATCCAGGCCGAGCTCGACAAGCGGCGTCCGGGGCAGTCGCGTTTCGTCACCCAGCGCCGCGAGCCCGATCAGGTGAAGATCCTGTCGGGCGTGCTGCCGGATGAGGACGGCGAAACGCTGATCACCACCGGCACTCCGGTCTCCATGCTGATCGAGAATGTTGACCAGCGCTCCAAGGATTATGGCGAGATCGCCAGGCGCTTCCGGCCGGGGCATGCGGACTACACCTACGAGACGAAATACGGTCTGCGCGACTATCGCGGCGGTGGCCGTTCTTCGGCGCGCGAGACGGCGACGCGGGTTGCCGCAGGCGCGCTCGCCCGCAAGGTCGTGCCGGGCATGAATGTGCGCGCAGCGCTTGTCGCCATGGGCGAGAAGGAAATCGACCGGGCCAACTGGGACTGGGATTTCATCGGCAATGCAGACAATCCCTTCTTTACACCTGACCCGAACTCGGTTCCGGTGTTCACCGAATATCTCGACGGCATCCGCAAGGCGGGTTCTTCGGTGGGCGCGGTGATCGAGGTTGTGGCGGAAGACGTGCCGGCCGGTCTCGGCGCGCCGATCTACGCCAAGCTCGATCAGGATATCTGCGCCAATCTGATGTCGATCAACGCCGTGAAGGGCGTGGAGATCGGCAATGGTTTCGAGGCGGCGCGGATCACCGGCGAGGAAAACGCCGACGAGATGCGCATGGGCAATGACGGAACCCCGCGCTTTCTGAGCAACAATGCCGGCGGCATTCTGGGCGGCATCTCCACCGGTGAGCCCATCGTGGCGCGCTTCGCCGTCAAGCCAACCTCGTCGATCCTGACGCCGCGCCAGAGCATCGACAGGGACGGCAATGAGGTCGATGTTCTGACCAAGGGCCGGCACGATCCCTGTGTGGGCATCCGCGCGGTGCCGATTGCCGAGGCAATGGTGGCCTGCGCAATCGCCGATCATTATCTGCGGCACCGTGGCCAGACCGGTCGCATCTGAGGAGTTTTCCCATGCCCTATGACCAGAAGAAGGTCGTTGAAGCCCTGCGCGCCTTTGAAAAGGGCGAGATCGTTGTTGTCATGGATGATGACGGGCGCGAGAACGAGGGCGACCTGATTGTCGCCGCCGTGCACTGCACGCCCGAGAACATGGCCTTCATCGTGCGCCATACCTCCGGCATTGTCTGCGCACCCATGCCGCAGGGCGAAGCGCGGCGGCTGAACCTGACGCCGATGGTGGCCGAGAACGATGCGCCGCATTCCACGGCCTTCACCGTCAGCGTCGATTTCAAACATGGCACGACCACCGGCATTTCGGCTGATGACCGCACGCTGACCGTGCGCAATCTGGCGAACCCCAATGTCGGCCCCGGCGACTTCGTGCGACCGGGACACATTTTCCCGCTGGTGGCGCGCGAGGGCGGGGTGCTGATGCGTTCGGGCCATACGGAAGCGGCTGTCGATCTGTGCAAGCTCGCCGGCCTGCCGCCCATCGGCGTGATCTGCGAACTGGTCAATGATGACGGCACGGTGATGCGTGGACCGCAAGTCTCCGCCTTTGCCGAGAAGAATGGCCTTAAGCAGGTGTCGGTCGCCGATCTCATCGCCTATCGCCAGCGTCAGGAAACGCTGGTGGAGCGGGTGGCGAGTTTTGACATCGACACGCCGAGCGGCCCTGCAAAGGCCCATGCCTACACGCTTCCCTGGGAAGCCATGCAGCATCTCGCTATCGTCTTCGGCGACATTCGCGACGGCGTCGACATTCCCGTGCGTCTTCACACCGAGGACGTGGTGACGGACGTGTTCGGCACGGAAGAGCGTCTGCGCGAGGCCATGGAGCGCATGAACGGCCTTGGCCGTGGCGTTCTGGTCTATCTGCGCGAGGGGTCGGTGGGCGTTGCCCATCAGAACCGCCGCCGTCCGGCCGGCAACGAAGACCGCGAGGATCATGACGAAGCCCTGCGGCGCGAGAGCGATTGGCGCGAGATCGGCCTTGGCGCGCAGATCCTGAAGGATCTGGGCATTTCCTCGATCAAGCTGATGGCCTCCCGCGAGCGCCATTATGTGGGGCTTGAAGGTTTCGGTATCGAGATCGCTTCGACCGACATCATGTAAGAAAAACAGCCCCAGGGGCTGTGGCAGCGGGCATGAGAGCTTCCATCCGGCCCAAAAGGCCGGGTGAAAGCCTGTTGACATGCGACCACTGCGCGAAATCCTGTCATGGCCAAGTTATGCTTTGGCAATTACAGTTATGACATGAACACCCGTTTCTACACGCATTCGATCTGCCGTGAGCACATCACACCACCCGGCCACCCGGAGCGGGCGGACCGATTACGGGTGATCGTGGATCGGCTCGACGACGAGCCCTTCACCTATCTGGAGCGGCTGGAAGCGCCGCTCGCCGATGAAGAGACCGTGCTCTACGCACATCCGCAGGAGCATCTCGACAAGGTGAAGGCGAACATTCCCGAAGAGGGGATGGCGCGCATCGATGAAGACACGATCATCAGTCCGAAGAGCTTTGAAGCGGCGCTGACCGCCATTGGCGGCGCGCTGGCCGGTGTGGACGACGTGTTTTCCGGCGATACCGGCAATGTGTTCGTGGCAGGTCGTCCGCCGGGCCACCATGCCGAGAAGAACCGCGCCATGGGGTTCTGCCTGTTCAACAATGCGGCCATCGCCGCGCGCCATGCCCAGAAGAAGCACGGCGCGGAGCGTGTCGCCATCGTTGACTGGGACGTGCATCACGGAAACGGAACGCAGGAGATTTTCTGGGACGATCCGAGCGTTCTTTACTGCTCCACGCACCAGATGCCGCTCTTTCCGGGAACGGGTGCGGCCCATGAAACGGGGGCGGGCAACATCTTCAACGCGCCGCTTGCCGCCGGCTCCGGTTCGGAGGTTTTCCGCGAGGCGTTCGACAAGGTCATTCTGCCGGCGCTCGACCGGTTTTCGCCCGATCTGATCATCATTTCGGCAGGCTTCGACGCGCACCGCCGCGACCCGCTTGCCGAGATCAATCTGGACGCCGAGGATTTCGACTGGGCGACGGGCGTTCTGATGGAGCGGGCCGATCGTTTGTCACAGGGTCGCCTTGTCAGCCTGCTTGAAGGTGGGTACGACCTGCAGGGACTTTCCGTGTCGGTCGCTGCGCATGTCGGCCGCTTGTTAAAGGGGTGAGAGATGGCCGAAGAAGCCAACAGCGACATCAAGGGCATGAGCTTCGAGCAGGCGCTCGAGGCGCTGGAGAAGATCGTTGAGGATCTCGAGCGCGGCGACGTGCCGCTCGACCAGTCGATCAGGATCTATGAGCGCGGCGAGGCGCTGAAGAAGCACTGCGACCAGCTGCTCAAGGCGGCCGAGGACAAGGTGGAGAAGATCCGCCTCTCACGCGAGGGGCAGGCAGCCGGCAGCGAGCCACTCGACGAAAGCTGAGTCCGGAAAATCCAAAATATCGGCAACCTTTGTACATTTGTTTGTGCGGAGGTTGTTTTGTATTTGCATCATGAAAAATTATGTTCCCTTGAAACTGTACTGTTTCATCGCATTGCGTTTACTTTGGATAGCTGACGTCCTATGTCGAAGCGATGCAAACAGCCGAGGTGACGCGCGTGAAATCGCCACCCGAGACTCCACTTCTCGATACGGTCGGCATTCCTGCCGATCTCAAACGCCTTTCCGAGGATGCGCTTCCTCAGCTTGCTGACGAGCTGCGCGCCGAACTGATCGACGTGGTCTCCAGGACCGGCGGGCACCTGGGCGCAGGGCTCGGCGTGGTCGAGCTGACCGTGGCGCTGCACTATGTGTTCGACACGCCCGATGACCGGCTGATCTGGGATGTGGGCCATCAGGCCTATCCGCACAAGATCATCACCGGGCGGCGCGACCGCATCCGCACGCTGCGGCAGGAGGGCGGGCTCTACGGTTTCACCAAGCGCTCGGAGAGCGAATACGATCCGTTCGGAACCGCGCATTCCTCCACCTCCATCTCCGCCGGTCTCGGCATGGCCGTCGCGCATGAGCTGGCTGGCGAAAAGCGCAATGTGATTGCGGTGATCGGCGATGGTGCGATGTCGGCGGGCATGGCCTATGAGGCGATGAACAATGCCGGCGCTCTCGACGCCCGGCTGATCGTCATCCTCAACGACAACGACATGTCGATTGCGCCGCCGCAGGGCGCGATGAGCGCCTATCTGGCGCGGCTTGCCTCGGGGCGGGCCTATCAGGGCGTGCGCGATTTCGGCAAGAAACTCACCTCCTATCTGGGCGAGGGCGTGGACCGGGCGATCACCCGCGCAGTGGAGCATGCGCGCGGCTATGTGACCGGCGGCACGCTGTTTGAGGAGATGGGGTTCTTCCACATCGGTCCCATCGACGGGCACAATCTCAAACACCTCATCCCGGTTCTGAAGAATGTGCGCGACAATGGCACGGGGCCGGTGCTCATCCATGTGGTGACGAAGAAGGGCAAGGGTTATCCGCCCGCCGAAGCCGCCGCCGACAAATATCATGGCGTTAACAAGTTCGACGTCATCACCGGCGCGCAGGCCAAGGCGCCGGCGAACGCGCCGAGCTACACCAAGGTTTTCGCCCAGTCGCTCATTCAGGAAGCGCGCGAGGACGACCGGATCGTCACCGTCACGGCGGCGATGCCGTCCGGCACCGGGCTCGACCTGTTCGAGCAGGAGTTTCCCGAACGCACTTTTGATGTGGGCATTGCCGAGCAGCATGCGGTGACCTTTGCCGCCGGGCTGGCGACGGAGGGGCTGCGCCCATTCGCGGCGATCTATTCGACCTTCCTCCAGCGCGCCTATGACCAGGTGGTGCATGATGTGGCGCTGCAAAACCTGCCGGTTCGCTTTGCCATCGACCGCGCCGGCTTTGTGGGGGCGGATGGCGCCACCCATTGCGGCGCGTTCGACATCACCTATCTGGCCAGCCTGCCGAATTTCGTCGTCATGGCGGCGGCGGACGAGGCGGAGTTGCGCCACATGGTGCGCACCGCCGTGGAACATGATCACGGGCCAATCGCCTTCCGCTATCCGCGTGGCAATGGCATTGGCGTCGAGATGCCGGAGCGCGGCGAAGTGCTGGAACTGGGCAAGGGGCGCATCATGCGTGAGGGCTCCAAGGTGGCGCTTCTCTCGCTGGGCGGCCGGCTTGAAGACTGCATGAAGGCGGCGGACGAGCTGGATGCGGCGGGTCTTTCCACGACCGTGGCCGACGCCCGCTTCGCCAAGCCGCTGGACACGGAGATGATTCGCCGGCTGGCGCAGGAACACGAGGTTCTCATCACCATCGAGGAAGGCTCCATCGGCGGTTTCGGTTCGCATGTGCTCAATTTCCTGGCGCATGAAGGTCTGCTCGAAAGCGGTGTGAAGGTGCGGCCCATGGCCATGCCAGACCGCTTTATCGGCCACGCCAAGCCGGAGCGCATGGTGGAGGATGCGGGCCTTGATGCCCCGGCCATCGTGCGCACCGTCTTTGCCGCCCTTGGTCAGCAGGCGGAGAGCGCTGCGCGCGCCTGAAAACGGCGGGTTTCGGTTGGCAGGCGCGCCGCAGGCGGGTAAAGCACCCCAAATGCGCAATTCCAGCAGGACCCTCCGATGAGGCTCGACCAGTTTCTCGCAGAGCGAGGATTTTTCGACAGCCGCGCCCGCGCGCGCGACGCGATCCTGCGCGGCACGGTGATGGTGGACGGGAAACCGGCGAAAAAGCCGGGCCAGACGGTCGCGCCAACTGTCGAGATCGGTGTCGATGATCCGGCAAGCGCCTATGTATCGCGCGCGGCGCTAAAACTCCTGCGCGGCCTTGAGGTCTTCGGTTTCGATCCGAAAGGGGCCGAGGCGCTCGATATCGGCGCGTCGACCGGCGGTTTCACGCAGGTGCTTCTGGAGCGCGGCGCGGCCCATGTCACGGCAATCGATGTGGGCAGCGGGCAGATGGATGCCCGGATCGAGGGCGATCCGCGTGTCACATCGCGCGAGGGCGTGAATGCAAGGCATCTGACGGCGGAAGACCTGAATGGCCGCGCGCCGGATTTTCTGGTGTCGGATGTGAGCTTCATTTCGCTGAAACTTGCCCTGCCGCCGGCACTCGCTCTGGCAGCGCCGGGCGCGTACGGTATCTTTCTGGTCAAGCCGCAGTTCGAGGCGGGGCGGGAAGCCATCGGCAAGGGCGGCCTGTTGCGCGATCCAGCGCGGGCCGATGAAATAGCGGTGGATCTGGAGAATTGGCTGGGGACGAACGCCGGCTGGCAGGTCGTGGGGCTTGCACCGTCGCCCATAGAGGGCGGAGACGGAAACCGTGAATTTCTTTTGGCCGGGCGCAGGAACCGATGAACGAAACTCTGACGATTGATCATCTGGGTGCACAGGGCGATGGCGTGGCGGTCACGCCGTCCGGGCCTGTCTATGTGCCGTTTGCGCTGCCGGGTGAAGTGGTGGAAGCCGAGGTGCGCAAGGGGCGCGCCAGCAGGGTGAAGCTACAGCAGGCCGTGCCGGAACGCGCCGAACCCGTGTGCCGTCATTTCGCCGATTGCGGCGGCTGCGCGGTGCAGCATCTGGAACAGGAAGCCTATCGCGCCTGGAAGCGCGACAAGGTGGAGCGCGCGCTGCAGGCGCGCGGCATCGATGTGGCGGTGGAGCCGCTTGTCGCGTGTCCGCCGCAGACGCGCCGCCGCGTGACCTTCACCGCACGGCGTCTGGGCTCGGATATCCTGCTTGGCTTCAACGCCGCGCAGACGCACCGCATCGTCGTGATCGAGGAATGTCCGGTCGCCACGCCCGGCATCACGGGGGCGCTGGATGATCTGCGGGATCTGGCAAAGGCCATCGCCGCAACGCCAAAACCGTTCCATATGACGGTGACCGAGACGGTGTCCGGCCTCGACATCGCGGTTGTGGGCGCGGGAAAGCTTGGCGAAAAACAGCGCCGGGCCGTGGTGGACATGGCGCTCTCAAAGCAGGTTTCGCGGCTGTCCGCCGATGGCGAGATCATCGTGGAAGGCAACAAGCCGGCCGTGCTCTTCGGCGGTGTGCCGGTGGCCATTCCGCCGGCCGGCTTTCTGCAGGCGACCGCCGAGGCGGAAAACGCGATGGCCGCACTCGTGGCGGGGCACTTGGAAGGCTGCAAGCATGTTGCCGACCTCTTTGCCGGCAGCGGCACGTTTGCGCTGCGGCTTGCGCAGAAGGCGCGGGTCTACGCCGCCGAGGGCGATGCTGGCGCGCTTGCCGCACTCGACAATGCCGCACGGCAGTGGCCGTCGCTCAAGCCGGTGAAGGCGGAAAAGCGCGATCTCTTCCACCGTCCGCTTCTGGCCAAGGAACTGGCGGATTTCGACGGGCTGGTTTTCGATCCTCCCCGCGCGGGTGCGGAGTTCCAGTGCCGGCAGCTTGCCCGCTCGACCGTGCGGCGCATTGCGGCGGTGTCATGCAATCCGGGCACGCTGGCGCGGGATCTGGCGATCCTTGTCGAGGGTGGCTATCGCGTCACCAGCGTCACGCCCATCGACCAGTTCCTCTGGTCGCCGCATGTGGAAGCGGTGGCGCTTCTGGAAAAGAAGCCGCAGCGGCGGTAGGGCGTTTCCGCCTGACCGCGAAATGTGCTGATCAGCCCTTCAGGAGCATGTCGACATAGGAAGGCACCACGCGGCTTGCCGGCCCGTGGATCGCCTCGTCGAAATCATCGAACGTGTCGGAGGGCTCGAGATTGAGCTCGATCGTGTGCGCGCCGGAGCGGCCGGCTTCCTGAACGAACTGTGCTGCCGGATAGACATTGCCCGACGTTCCGATGGACATGAAGAGATCGGCGGCGCGAAGTGCGGTGTAGATGCGTTCCATCTGATAGGGCATCTCGCCGAACCAGACGACATCCGGGCGCATGTGGCCGACCGCGCCGCAGGAAGGGCAGGGCGTCTCTACCGACATGTCGCCCTGCCAGGCAGTGCGCGCACCGCAATCGGCGCATAACGCGCTCAGATGTTCGCCATGCATGTGGATCAGGTTTGTGGAGCCTGCCCGCTCATGCAGATCATCGATGTTCTGTGTGACCAGAAGCACTTCGCCTTTGAACTCGCGTTCCAGCCGGGCGAGTGCGCGGTGCGCATCGTTGGGCTCAAGCCCGGCGATCCTGCGCCGGCGCATATTGTAGAAATCATGCACCAGAACCGGATTGGCGGCGAAACCCTCGGGCGTCGCCACGTCGCGATAGTCGATCTTGGACCACAGACCGTTCCTGTCGCGGAACGTGTCCACGCCGGATTCGGCGGAAATGCCTGCGCCGGTCAGTATGACGATGCGCTCGAACATGATCAGGTCTGCGTGCCGCCCACGGTCATCTGGTCCATACGCAGATGCGGCTGGCCGACGCCCACGGGCACGCCCTGTCCGGCCTTGCCGCACATGCCGATGCCATTGTCGAGGCTCATGTCGTTGCCGACCATGGAAACGCGGTGCATGGCGTCCGGGCCATTGCCGATCAGCATGGCGCCCTTCACCGGCTGGGTCACCTTGCCGTCTTCGATCATGTAGGCCTCGGTGCAGCCGAACACGAACTTGCCGGATGTGATGTCCACCTGACCGCCGCCGAAGGAAACGGCGTAGATGCCTTTCTTCACAGAGGCGATGATTTCCTCGGGCGTCCTGTCGCCGCTGGTCATGTAGGTGTTGGTCATGCGCGGCATGGGTTCATGCGCATAGGATTCGCGCCGGCCATTGCCGGTGGCCGCCATGCCCATGAGGCGGGCGTTCTGGCGGTCCTGCATGTAGCCGACCAGCTTGCCGTCCTCGATCAGCACGTTGCGTCCGGTGGGCGTGCCTTCATCGTCGATGGTGAGGGAGCCGCGCCGTTCCGAAATCGTGCCGTCATCCACCACGGTCACGCCACGGGCGGCAACCTGTTCGCCCAGAAGCCCTGCGAAAGCGGAGGTTTTCTTGCGGTTGAAGTCGCCTTCGAGCCCGTGGCCAACGGCCTCGTGCAGCATCACGCCCGGCCAGCCATTGGCGAGCACGATGTCGAACGTGCCGGCAGGCGAGGGGACGGCCTCAAGATTGACGAGCGCCTGACGCAGCGCCTCGCTGGCGGCGAACTGCCAGGAATCTTCTGCAAGGAATTCGCCAAAGCTCTTGCGTCCGCCCATGCCGTAGGAGCCGGTCTCCTGCCGGTCGCCATCGCCGACCATGACAGACACATTGACCCGGACGAGGGGACGGATATCGCGCGCGATCTGGCCGTCGGCGCGCAGAATTTCCACATGCTGCCAGGAGGCGGCAAGTGAGGCCGAGACCTGGCGCACGCGCGGATCCTTTGCCCGCAACCAGCCGTCGATTTCCTGCAAAAGCTTCGCTTTTTCCTCGAAACCGGGCGAAACGATCGGATTTTCGTCACCGTAAAGCCGCTGATTCGTCCCGGCGGGGGCGGCGGCCAGTTTTCCAGAATAACCGTCCTTGACGGTGGAAACGGCATCGGCGGCGCGGCGCAGGGCCGCTTCCGACAATTCGCTCGAATGCGCGTAGCCCGAAGCCTCGCCGGCGACGGCCCGCAGGCCAAAGCCCTGATCGGTGTTGAAATTGGCGGTTTTCAGCCTACCATCATCGAAGACGAGCGCTTCTCCTTCCCGGTATTCGAGAAAGAGCTCCCCGTCATCCGCGCCGCGGATCGTGTCGGAAACGAGAGATTTGAGTCGTTCGGCCGAGCAGTCGAACGCATCAAGCAGCGATTTGGCGGTCATGAACAATATCCTGTCGAAACTCTCTTCCATTTAGGGAAGAGAGCGCGTGCAATCCAGTGGTGATCCGGCAGCGGTTCAGACAGGCGGTCGTGAGATTACTTCGGCAGGGCGTCGAAACCGGCGGCAAAACCGTTCAGATCGACGGGAATGCCAATGCCTTCCTCCGGCGTCTGGAAGACGATGAAGGTGGCCGACTGACCGGACTTGAAGGTCTCGACGAGCTGATCCTCGAGGATCACCTCGGCGTAGCAGCCGTCCTGGAAGCAGCGCACGAAATAGGCCCGGCCGATGTCCTTGCCGTCCACATTGAGGCCAAGCCCGTTGGGAAGGAGGACGCCAAGCGGCGCAAGAACGCGCAGGATTTCCGCCTTTCCGTCGGCGGTGCGCAGAACAACGACCGAAAGCCCCATCTCGGGACGATCTTCGGCAACCACGTTCTGCATCATGGCGCACTGTTCGCTGGAAGCGCCGGCCGGCGTGTCGCAGAGGATAGACCACGCGCCATGGGTGGAGCGCACCGTTCCGCTTTGCTGGGCCTGAGCGCCCAGTACGGGAAAGACGGTCATCGCGAGCGCTGCCGCGGTGCATTTGAGGAAGGACATACTCATTGTTCCTGGCTCCCGTACGAATCAGGACAATTTATCCTGCGTTTGCAGTTGGCGAAAAGGGACTGTGTCAGCAAAGATTGGGATAACCTGTTTATGCGGGGACAAAGAAAACAATTGCGTATGATTCCGACGGAAATGGGACGCTTGGACGCTTTGTGGTATTGCACTTTGATGAAGGACGGCGCTATGAGCCTGCCGATGGGGGTGCAAAAATGCCGCACGTGGCATTTCGCGCCCGCCTTGCGGTTCAAATAAGAGTATGTTTTGAACGCGCCTATAAAAAGCCAGAATTCCCTTTGCGGCAAAATCGAACGGTCGGTTTTGTCGTGTCGCCACGGGAGATGACGAGGGTTATGAAGAATATCGCTGTTGGCCTTGCCACTCTGCCGTTTCTCGCCACGGGCGCCGTTGCTGCGCAACCCGAGCCCTGGCAGATGCGCTTTCAACCCGCCGCCACCGGCATCATGCGGGAGATCACCTGGTTCGAGGAATACACTCTGTGGTTCATCGTACCGATCACCATCCTTGTCACGCTGCTGCTGGCCTGGTGCATTGTGCGTTTCCGCGCAAAAGCCAATCCGACGCCGTCGCGGACCAGCCACAACACGCTGATCGAGGTCGTCTGGACCGTCGGCCCCGTGATCGTGCTCCTGTTCCTCGCGGTCCCGTCCTTCCAGCTTCTGACGGCGCAGTACACGCCCAAGGAAGAGCCGGCCATCACCATCAAGGCGACCGGCGTCCAGTGGTACTGGGATTACGAATACCAGCTCGAAGAGCCGCTTTCCTTCAGCTCGCTGATGCTGAAAGAAGACGAGCGCGCTTCGGCAGGCAAGGAAGACAAGGCGGAATATCCGCGTCTTCTGGCAGTCGACAATGAGATCGTCGTTCCGGTGGACACCACCGTTCGCGTTCTCGTGACGGCCAGCGACGTGATCCACGCCTTCGCCATGCCGGCCTTTGGCGTCAAGGTCGATGCGGTTCCCGGCCGTATCAACGAGACCTGGTTCAAGGCTGAAAAAGAAGGCCTTTATTACGGTCAGTGTTCCGAGCTTTGCGGCAAGGACCATGCCTACATGCCGATCGCCATCCGCGTCGTGGCGCAAGACCAATATGACACCTGGGTTGCAGCAGCAGGCGAGGATCTCGCCGGCGCCAATAAGGCGCTGATGGCTGCAGTCGAGGGCAATACGAAAGTTGCGTCTGCAGGCGAATGAGCCGGCAGACGTCCAGAGAGGAAATGGAGCGGTAGGAAATGGCAGGCGCTACAACCCAAGACGCCCATGGCGAACACAAGCCAACCGGATGGACCCGGTGGGTTTACTCCACCAACCACAAGGACATCGGTACGCTCTACCTGATCTTCGCCATCTTCGCAGGCGTCGTCGGCGGCTTCCTGTCCGTTATGATGCGCTGGGAACTGGCTGAGCCGGGCATTCAGATCTTCCACGGTCTTGCCGCGATGGTCTACGGCTACGAAGGCGATGCAGCCATCGACGCCGGCAAGCACATGTACAATGTGTTCACCACCGCGCACGGCCTCGTCATGATCTTCTTCATGGTCATGCCAGCGCTGATCGGCGGCTTCGCCAACTGGATGATCCCGATCATGATCGGTGCGCCTGACATGGCGTTCCCGCGCATGAACAACATCTCGTTCTGGCTTCTGCCCCCGGCCTTCATTCTGTTGATGATGTCGCTCTTCGTTCAGGGCCCGGCCGGCGCTTACGGCACCGGTGGCGGCTGGACGATCTATCCGCCGCTTTCGACCTCCGGTCAGCCCGGACCCGCAATGGACCTCGCCATTCTGTCGATCCACATTGCCGGTGCTTCGTCGATCCTCGGTGCGATCAACTTCATCACCACGATCTTCAACATGCGCGCTCCGGGCATGACGCTGCACAAGATGCCGCTGTTTGCCTGGTCGGTGCTGATCACCGCTTTCCTGCTGCTCCTGTCGCTCCCGGTTCTGGCCGGCGGCATCACCATGCTTCTGACGGACCGCAACTTCGGCACGACCTTCTTCGCGCCTGAGGGCGGCGGCGACCCGATCCTGTTCCAGCACCTGTTCTGGTTCTTCGGTCACCCGGAAGTGTACATTCTGATCCTGCCCGGCTTCGGCATCGTCAGCCACATCGTGTCGACCTTCTCGAAGAAGCCGATCTTCGGTTACCTCGGCATGGCCTACGCCATGGTCGCCATCGGCGCAGTCGGCTTCATCGTGTGGGCGCACCACATGTACACGACCGGCCTGTCGCTCGACACGCAGCGTTACTTCGTGTTCGCAACGATGGTCATCGCGGTGCCAACCGGCGTGAAGATCTTCTCGTGGGTTGCCACCATGTGGGGCGGCTCCATCGAGTTCCGTACGCCGATGATCTGGGCAATCGCTTTCATCTTCCTGTTCACCATCGGCGGCGTGACGGGCGTTCAGCTCGCCAATGCCGGTCTGGACCGGGCCATGCACGACACCTACTACGTGGTCGCACACTTCCATTACGTGCTGTCCATGGGCGCCGTGTTCGCGATCTTCGCGGCCTGGTACTACTGGTTCCCGAAGATGACCGGCTACATGTACAACTCGTTCATCGCCCGCATCCACTTCTGGATCACCTTCATTGGCGTGAACATCATCTTCTTCCCGCAGCACTTCCTGGGTCTGGCCGGCATGCCGCGCCGCTACATCGACTACCCGGATGCGTTCGCGGGCTGGAATCTGGTTTCCTCCTACGGCTCCTACATCTCTTTCGTGGGTGTCCTGGTGTTCCTGTACGGCGTGTTCGAGGCATTCGCCAAGAAGCGTCCGGCTGGCGCCAATCCGTGGGGCGAGGGCGCAACGACGCTCGAGTGGCAGCTTTCTTCGCCGCCGCCGTTCCACCAGTGGGAGCAGCTGCCGAAGATCCGCTGATCGCAGGCAGTTCGTAACGAGTAAAGGCTGCGCGGCCTTCCGCAGAGACGGGCCGCGCAGCCGAATTAATGAAACAAGGGCACGACATGGCGCTGGTTGACCAAGAGCAGATGGAAGACACGGCTTACCGCCTTTCCGAGGCGGCGCCGGGCGATTTCATTGCGCTGTTGAAGCCGCGCGTCATGTCCCTTGTGGTGTTCACCGCCTTTGTCGGCCTGGCCATGGCACCGGGCGTTACCAACCCGCTGCTGGCGGTGATCTCCATCGCCGCAATCGCGGTTGGAGCCGGGGCATCGGGCGCGCTGAACATGTGGTACGACGCCGATATCGACGCGGTCATGGGGCGCACCGCGCGCCGCCCGGTTCCGGCCGGCCGCGTGACGGCGGGCGAGGCTCTTGGCTTCGGTCTGGTGCTCTCCGCATTTTCGGTGGCCACGCTCGGCCTGATGGCCAACTGGACGGCAGCGGCGCTGCTGGCCTTCACGATTTTCTTCTATGCCGTGGTCTACACGATGTGGCTGAAGCGCTCGACGCCGCAGAACATCGTCATCGGTGGCGCTGCAGGCGCGCTGCCGCCGGTTGTGGGCTGGGCTGCCGTGACCGGTACGGTCAGCATGGAAAGCCTCGTGCTTTTCCTCATCATCTTCCTCTGGACGCCGCCGCATTTCTGGGCGCTGGCCCTGTTCAAGTCCGGTGACTATGAGCGGGCGGGCATTCCCATGTTGCCCAATGTTGCGGGACATGCGGCGACCAAGAAACAGATCTTCATTTACGCCCTGCTTCTGGCCGTGAGCGGTCTCCTGCCGGTGGTCGCCGGCTTTGCGACCCTCGTCTACGGGGTCGTGGCTGCCGTTCTGGGCGTGGGCTTTGTGTGGTATTCTTGGCAGGTGCTGCGGATGCCGGAGAGCGACACGGCCATGAAGCCCGCCAAGGCGCTGTTCGGCTACTCGCTCCTGTATCTTTTCGTGCTGTTTACGGCACTTCTGGTCGACCGGCTGCTCGTCAGCCTCGGCCTGGTTTTCTGAGGTGGCTTTGATGGACAAGGATTTCGTCAAACCGACCGAAGCTCAGCTGAAGGCGCGCCGCAAGCGCTCCGTCGCGCTTGCCATTGCGCTCGCTGCTTTCGTCGTCATCGTCTATATCGGCAGCCTGGCCAAGATCGGCCCCGGTCTGTTCGAGCGCGGCATGTAGGTGTGACATGAGCAGCGAAACCACAGACCGGGAAAAGAAGGCGGGCAACCGCAACCGCACGGCAGCGATCGTATGCTGCGCGGTCGTTGGCGGCATGGTGGGCATGGCCTACGCAGCCGTGCCGCTCTACCAGCTTTTCTGTCAGGTGACGGGCTACGGGGGCACGACGCAGCGCGTCGAGCAGTATTCCGACACCATTCTGGACCGGACGATCACGGTGCGTTTCGACGCAAACACCAATGGTGTGCCGTGGGAGTTCAAGCCGGTGCAGCGCGACATCACGCTGCGCCTGGGCGAAACGAAGCAGATTTCGTACGTTTCGCGCAATCTGGCTGACTACCCCACCTGGGGCACGGCGACGTTCAATGTGTCGCCACCGCAGGCGGGCGCTTATTTCAACAAGGTTGAGTGCTTCTGCTTTACCGAACAGGAGTTGCAACCCGGCGAGTCCTATGACATGCCGGTCGTGTTCTTTGTCGACCCGGAGATCGTCAACGTGCCCGAACTTAAAGACCTTAAAACAATTACGCTTTCCTACACATTCTTCCCGCTTGAGAAGAAGGCGCCGGTCGTTGCCGCGCCCAAAACAAACACCAATCAGAACGAAAATCTCGGGGGCTGACATGGCCGACGCGCACGCAAAACATCATGACTATCACATCATCGATCCCAGCCCGTGGCCCTTCTTGGGTTCGCTGGGCGCCCTGGTCATGTCCATCGGCGGCATCGCCTGGATGAAGGCCCTGAACGGGACCGATTTCACGATCTTCGGCTTCGATCTCGCCGCAAGCAATTACTGGCTGTTCCTGATCGGCCTCTTCATCGTGCTCTTCACCATGTATTCGTGGTGGGCGGACACGATCCAGGAGGGCCGCGAGGGCCATCACACGCGTGTTGTGGCGCTTCACCTGCGCTATGGCATGATCATGTTCATCGCTTCGGAGCTGATGTTCTTCGTGGCATGGTTCTGGGCGTTCTTCGACGCCAGCCTGTTCCCGGGCGAGCTGGTTCAGGAGACGCGCGCCGAATTCACCGGCGGAACCTGGCCGCCCGTCGGCGTCGAGGTTCTCGATCCCTTCCACCTGCCGCTGTACAACACGATCATACTGCTGCTTTCGGGCACGACGGCGACCTGGGCGCACCACGCCCTGCTCGAGAATGACCGCAAGGGCCTCATCTGGGGTCTGGCGCTGACCGTTGCGCTCGGCGTTCTCTTCTCCGCCGTGCAGATCTACGAGTACATGCACGCACCGTTCGCGTTCGCCGATTCCATCTATGGCGCGACCTTCTACATGGCGACCGGCTTCCACGGCTTCCACGTGTTCATCGGCACGATCTTCCTGCTGGTGTGCCTGCTGCGCGCAATGGCCGGCGACTTCTCGCCCGAGCGCCACTTCGCTTTCGAGGCGGCTGCCTGGTACTGGCACTTCGTTGACGTTGTCTGGCTGTTCCTCTTCGTCTTCATCTATGTCTGGGCCTCTTCGGGCGCGACGATCGCACATATGTAATCCCGCCCAGTGGGGGAACATGGAAACGGCCGGGGAGACCCGGCCGTTTTCTTTTTTGGGGCGCAATTTGCCTGTAGCGGTGAAACCCTTCGCGCTGCGACAGGGCGAGGCGTCGACCCGACCGGGCCGACTGTGTTAAGCGGCTTTATCAAACGCCCAACCGCGATGGGGCGGGGCTGCAATCCGGATTGGATGTGAATGACGGTGCCTGAGAACAATGAGCGTGGCGACGAACCTGTCGTCGACAAGGCCATCTGGCCACCGGTCGATCCCGTAAGTGCGGGGCTTGGCGGACGGTGTCCGCGGTGCGGGGAAGGGCGGCTCTTCTCCGGCTTTCTGACCGTGGGGCGCGGGTGCCACAATTGCGGTCTGGATTACAGCTTTGCCGATGCCGGCGATGGACCGGCCGTGTTCGTCATTCTGATCATCGGCTTTCTCATCGTCGGGCTGGCGCTCTGGATGGAGGTTTCGCTCGGACCGTCGCTCTGGGTGCATTTCCTTCTGTGGATCCCGCTGGCGATCGTTCTGTGCCTGACGGCGCTGCGGCTTATGAAAGGGCTGCTGATCGCACTGCAATACCGCAACAAGGCTGCTCAGGGAGAGCTGGACCAGTAATGGCCGCATCGGTAACGACTGCATTCCGCCGGTCTGGCATGACCTGGCTTCTGCTTCTGCTGAGCCTTGTGGTGCTTGCCTGTCTTCTGGCGCTCGGCACCTGGCAGGTGCAACGGCTCTACTGGAAGGAAGCGCTGATCGCGCAGATCGAAGAGCGGATCAATGCGGATCCCGTCGATCTGGAGAGCATGGAGCGGATCTATGCCGAGAGCGGCGATGTGGAATACCGCCCGCTCCAGGTGGAGGGGGCGTTCCGGCACACGGGCGAGCGCCATTATTTTGCGACCTGGAAGGGGCAGTCGGGCTATTTCGTCCACACGCCGCTTAAGCTTGACGATGGCCGCTTCATCTTCGTCAATCGCGGGTTCGTTCCGTTCGACCGCAAGGACGCCGAGGCACGCGCCGAAGGGCAGGTGGTCGGCGGTGTGCGGGTTGCCGGACTGGCGCGCAACGGCATTGAGGAAAAGCCGTCCTTCATCGTTCCCGAGAATGACGAAGCCAAGAACATCTTCTACTGGAAGGATCTGAAGGCAATGGCGACAACGGCCGGGCTGCCCGAGGCCTCGCGCGTGCTGCCATTTTATATGGATGCCGATGATTCGCCCAATCCCGGCGGTCTGCCCGTGGGCGGCGTGACGCGCATCGACCTTCCCAATAGCCATCTGCAATATGCGATCACCTGGTACGGGCTGGCGGTGGCGCTTTGCGGGGTGCTGTTTGTCTGGTGGCGGAGAAATCGCCGGCGCTCTTGACATTGACCGCCTGACACCGCCAATTCCGGCCCGAGCAAGGGGAAGACAGATGACGGCTGCCGATATGACAAAACAGAAGCTGACGGTGCGGCTTTGCGGTCCGCGTGGTTTCTGCGCGGGCGTTGACCGCGCCATCCAGATCGTTGTTCTGGCCCTGAAGAAATACGGGGCTCCGGTCTATGTCCGCCACGAGATCGTGCACAATCGCTATGTGGTGGAGGGCCTGCAGGAACGCGGCGCCGTGTTCATCGAAGAGCTGAACGAGATCCCCGAGGAGCACCGCGACAGCCCGGTTGTGTTCTCCGCGCATGGCGTGCCGAAATCGGTGCCCGCCGATGCGCAGAACCGCAACCTGTTCTATCTCGACGCCACGTGCCCGCTCGTTTCCAAGGTGCACAAGCAGGCCATGCGGCACCACCGGCTTGGCCGCCATGTGCTTCTGATCGGCCATGCGGGTCATCCCGAGGTGATCGGCACGATGGGGCAGCTGCCGGAAGGCACGGTGACGCTGGTGGAAACCGTGGAAGGCGCGAACGCGCTGGTGCGCCCGGAAGGGGTGGAGCTTGGCTTCGTCAGCCAGACGACGCTTTCGGTGGAGGATACGGCGGACATTCTGAAGGCGCTTGAAGAGCGTTTTCCGGATCTGCATGCGCCGGCAGCCGAATCCATCTGCTACGCCACCACGAACCGCCAGGAGGCGGTGAAGAAGGCTGCGCCGGGGGCGGACCTGTTTCTGGTCGTTGGCGCGCCGAACTCCTCCAATTCGCGCCGTCTGGTGGAAGTGGCGGAGCGCGCCGGCGCAAAGCGCTCGCTGCTGGTACAGCGCGCGTCCGAGATCCCGTGGGACGAGGTGGGCGGCATTCGCGTGCTCGGCCTTTCGGCTGGCGCCTCTGCCCCCGAGATCATCGTCAACGAAATCATCGATGCGTTCGGCGAGCGCTTTGACATCAATGTCGAGCTCGCGATCACGGCCGAGGAGACGGAGAATTTCCCCGTCATGCGCGCCATCAGGGACGTGGAATTGACCAGCGCCGACATGGCCTTTGTGAACGGCAACGCATAAGCATGGCAGTCTATACGGATATTACCGAACTCGAACTCGGTGCGCTCCTGAAGGAATACGACGTCGGTGATCTGCTCTCCTACAAGGGCATTGCCGAGGGGTCGGAAAACTCCAACTACATGCTGCACACGTCGAAGGCGGCGTTCATCCTGACGCTTTATGAGCGGCGGGTGGAGCGCTCGGACCTGCCGTTCTTTCTGGGGCTAATGGAGCATCTGGCGCAGAATGGCGTGAACTGCCCGCTGCCGGTGCACCGGCGCGATGGCGTGGTGGTGAGCGAGATTGCCGAACGGTCTGCTGCGCTGATCACCTTTCTGGAAGGGATGTGGCTGCGGAAGCCCGCGCCAAGGCACTGCCGCGAAGTGGGCAAGGCGATGGCCGGCATGCATCTCGCCGGGCAGGGCTTTGAGCTGACGCGGCCCAATGCGCTGACGGTGGGCGACTGGCGTCCGCTCTGGGAGAAGGCAAAGCCGCGCGCCGACGAAGTGGAGCCGGGGCTGGTGTCCGAAGTGGAGGCCGATCTGGCCGCTCTGACGGCAGGCTGGCCGCAGGACCTGCCCACCGGCATCATCCATGCCGATCTCTTCCCCGACAATGTGTTCTTCCTCGGCGACGAGGTGTCGGGCATCATCGATTTCTATTTCGCCTGCAATGATCTCCTGGCCTATGACATCGCCACCTGCCTGAATGCATGGTGCTTTGAGGCGGATGGTTCCTACAATCTGACCAAGGGGACGGCGCTGCTCGAGGGCTATCAGTCCGTGCGGCCGCTGGAGCAGGCCGAGATTGCGGCGCTGCCGCTTCTGGCGCGCGGTTCGGCGCTGCGCTTCATGCTGACGCGGCTCTATGACTGGCTGACGATCCCTGACGGCGCGCTGGTGAACAAGCGCGACCCGATGGAATATGTGCGCCGTCTGCGCTTCCACCGGCAAATCAGCTCACCTTCGGAATATGGGATCGGCATAAAGTGACAAGCGTGGAAATTTACACCGACGGAGCCTGCTCGGGAAATCCGGGGCCGGGCGGCTGGGGCGCGCTGCTGCGCTTCAACGGCACGGAAAAGGAACTGTCGGGCGGCGAAGCCGAGACCACGAACAACCGGATGGAGCTTCAGGCAGCCATCGAGGCGCTGAGTGCGCTCAAGCGGCCCTGCGACGTCGATCTCTACACGGACAGTGTTTATGTCCGCGACGGCATTTCCGGCTGGATCGAGGGCTGGAAGCGCAATGGCTGGAAAACGGCTGCCAAGAAGCCGGTGAAGAATGCCGAGCTCTGGCAGGCGCTGGACGAGGCGCGCCGCCGCCACCAGATCAAGTGGCACTGGGTGAAGGGCCATGCGGGCCACCCCGAGAACGAGCGCGCCGACGCACTGGCGCGGGCCGGCATGGAGCCGTTCAAGAAGAACCGCCGCTGAGGCGCGAAGCGCTGCGGGCAGGCGCCCATTGATGCAAAAAGGCCGGCCGAGATGTCTCGACCGGCCTTTTCCATTCAGTATCAGGCCTGAAGCTGTTCAAGGATACGGGCGGCGCCGCTGGTCTCGGCCTCGCCGGGATTTTCCTCGACATTGATGGTTTTCACCACGCCGTCTTCGACAATCATCGAGTAGCGCTTGGAGCGGCTGCCAAGTCCGGCGACCGACAGGTCGATGTCGAGGCCGAGCGCCTTGGTGAAATCGCCATTGCCATCGGCGATGAAGGTGATCTTGTCCTGCGCGCCGGTGAAGCCCGCCCAGGCCTTCATGACGAACGCGTCATTGACCGAGACAACGGCAATGTCGTCCGCGCCGCGCGAACGGATTGCATCGCCATTCTCGACGAAGCCCGGCAGATGGCTGTTGCTGCAGGTCGGAGTGAAGGCACCCGGAACGCCGAAGACGACGATCCTGCGACCGGCGAAGAAATCAGGCGTTGCGACATCCGTCGCGCCATCTCCCTCAACCTTCTTGAAGGTGATCTCGGGAATGCGATCGCCAACCGATACTTTCATCTGGGACTCCTGAAAAACGTTTAAAATCAAATTGTTTTAGGGGATTTCGGATTCCCCCATGACGGCTTTCTCGCCGGCCGTCAGCGTATATATAAGAGCGCTGCCTTCAAGTTTCCCGCCTGCGTCATCGAATATTTCAACAACGAAGTTTGCCGTCTCATTCTTTTGTTCTGCGAGCTTCGGCGCGCCCAGATGGCGCGACAGGCTGTGGTCGATGAAAAGAAGAGGAGACTGTGCGCCTTCAGGCAGGCTGGCGGTCAGGGTCAGCGCGTCGGCACTGCGGCTGATATGCGTTATCCCGAAGCCCGCGCCGGCAGGGTCCGGCAGGTGTGCAAAGGCGCGCTCAACTGCGAGCGCGTCGGCGGCGTTATCGGCATCTGCTCCGGGATCGAACAGGAAAGACGCCTGAAAGGGAATGCAGATCGTTTCGCAGATGCCCAGAAACACGTCAGCGTCGATCAGCGCCACGGCGTCCGGCCGGTCCATCGTGAAGGTGACGGGGAGCGATACGGAGTGTTTGTAGCCCGCCCATGTCACATCGCCGTCCTGAATGCGCTGTGGCGGCGGAAACTGCATGTCGACTGCGCTGACATGGGTGCTGCGCGAAACATCAAGCTGCGGCGGGATGCCCGCCGCACCGGGGTTGCGCCAGTAAGTCTTCCAGCCGGGCTTGAGTTCGATCTCCAGCGCGCCTTTGAGACGCCCCCCGGCGTCGGGCAGGCCGCTGGTGACGATGCGCACGGCCCCGCCCTCGCTCTGCTGCCACTGGCTGGAAGCGGAGAGGGCAGGCGTGGCCAGAAGCAGGGGCAATGCGAGCGCGATGTGTCGAATCATGGATGGAGAGTGCAGCGGCGTGGTTCGGGCGGCAACACACGCTTACGCGCACTGGCATCATAAATGCGTGAGCGCTGGGCCGGTCCGGGAATACATCCGCCTTTCAAGCTTCATGAAAACGCGCTAGGCTGTCTGCATGGAAATTTAGGGTGAAATCCAAGGGTATAGCAAGGGAATGACGGGACTTCCGTATCTGGAAAACCACTTCCTGATCGCGATGCCGGGCATGCGCGACGAGCGTTTTGCGCGCGCAGTCATCTATCTGTGCGCCCATAGCGAGGAAGGCGCGATGGGGCTGATCATCAATCAGCCACAGCAGCTCGCCTTTCCAGACATTCTGGTGCAGCTCGGCATTCTGGAGCAATCCGAAGCCATCCGGCTTCCGCAGGAAGCGCGCGACATGCCGGTGCGCAATGGCGGTCCTGTCGACCGCAGCCGCGGTTTCGTTCTCCATACGGATGACTATGTTGTGGAATCGTCCATGCCCGTTTCAGAAAGCATCTGCCTGACCGCGACGGTCGACATGCTGCGGGCCATTTCGCTCGGGCAGGGGCCGCGCCACGCGCTGATGGCGCTCGGCTATGCCGGATGGGGCGCAGGCCAGCTTGAAATGGAGATCGGCGAGAATGGCTGGCTTACATGCCCGGCCACGCCACAGCTCGTTTTCGAAGGTGATCTCGAGCACAAATATGAAGGCGTTCTCGCCACCATCGGTGTCGATGCGGCCAATCTGAGCCAGGTGGCAGGCCACGCCTGAAGCGGCTCATCGTTTCATGAAAATTGCCGGGCGGGTCGCCGCCCGTTTCATACCGGGTCATCCCGGGCTTATGCATGAAGCCCGGGAAGGAGAGCTTTTGTCGCTCTCTTGAGGCGCATGTTTCGCCTTATGACCTTGCAGCAGTGGTGTGCTCGAAGAGGAGCCTGTCGGTGGCTTCTGCATCTGCGGGCTCGCCGAAGATGAAGCTCTGCGCGTAATCGCATCCCATTTCCGCAAGCTGTGCTGCGTCCTGCTCGTCGACCACGCCTTCGGCGACGACCGAGAGTTCGAGCTCCTGCGCCATGCGCACCATGGAACGGACGAGAACGAGCCCACGGGGGCTGTGATCTTCCAAGAAGCGGCGGTCGATCTTGATCGTGTCGAACGGGAAGCTGGAGAGATAGGAGAGGGACGAATACCCGGTTCCGAAGTCGTCCAGCGACAGGCCGATGCCGATTTTCCTGAGCTTCTGGAGCACATGGGCGGATTGCTCGGGATTGTCCATGACGATCGATTCGGTGAGTTCGAGCCGGAAGCCTTCCGGCCGGATGCCGGAGCGCGCGATGACGGAACGGACGTCGCCGACAAGATCGCGCCGGATGAGCTGGCGGCTTGAAAGATTGACCGAGACGAAGAGCGGCGTGTCCCTGAACTGCTTCTGCCAGCGATAGAGGTCTTCTGCCGATTTCTGCATTGCGAAGTGGCCAAGCTGAACGATCAGGCCTGAACTTTCGGCAATCGGAATGAAGTCCGAGGGAGAAATGGCGCCACGGCGGGGGTGATCCCAGCGCAGGAGCGCTTCAAAGCCCGCAATGGAACGGTCCTCAAGGCGGATGATCGGCTGATAGACGAGCTTGAGCTCGGAGCGCTCGATGGCGCGGCGCAGGTCCGATTCCATGCGCAGGCGATTGTTGTCGATGGAGCGGAATGCCGGGCGGAACGGTTCGATGCGGTCGCCGCCAAACCGCTTGGCCTGATACATGGCCAGCTCGGCGTCCTTCAGCATTTCCTCGGCCGACTCCTGCGTGGCAGTCCAGGAAATCAGGCCGATGGAGGAAGTGAGCACGATTTCGCGGCGGGCGAAGGTGACCGGCGTGCGGATCGCCTGTTTCACCGCATCGGCAACGGCGGCGATGCGCGCGGGCTCCTGCTCGGACAGAAGGATCATGGCGAACTGATCGCCGGAAAGACGGCACAGCGAATCGCGCGGCTTGAGCAGGCGATGGAGCCGGCGCGCGATGGTGAGCAGGATCGTGTCGCCGACCGAGATGCCAAGCTCGTCATTGACCTGCTTGAAGCGGTCGATGTCGATGACGAAGACGGTGGGGCGCACCTGCTGTTCGGTGCGTGCGATGGAGATGATCGCGTCGAGCCGGTTCAGGAACAGTTCGCGGCTGGGCAGGCCCGTCAGATTGTCGTGGACGGCGTCGTGCAGGAGGCGCTCTTCCGCCTTCTTCTGTTCGGTTACGTCGACCATGGTGCCGACGCAGCGGATGACCTCGCCATCAGAGCCGATCACGGGGCGGGCGCGCAGATCAAACCAGTGATAGTGACCATCGGCGCCGCGCAGGCGGAAGCTCTGCGAGATGCGGCCGCGGCGCTGCTCCAGAACCACGTCGAGCGTGGTGCGGAACGTATCGCGGTCTTCGGTGTGCAGGTTCGAAAGCCAGTCGCGGGCAGGGCCGTGAAGCGCGCCCACGGGCAGGCCGAGCTGGCGGCTGACATCGGGCCGGGTGATGATGCGGTCGCGCGAAACGTCCCAGTCCCAGACCACGTCGCCGGAACCGGAAATGGCGAGCGCCTGGCGCTCCATGTCGCTGAACAGGCCCTGGAAGAGCGCACCGCCGGCAAAGGCGTGCTGCATGACCGTGAAGCCGATGAGAAGGATGATCAGGATCAGGCCGCCGCCGATGGCCGGCTGCACGATGTCGTTGTCGAGAACGCCCGTTATGGCCATCCAGGAGGCGACCATCCAGGCGATGATCATCACCCAGCTTGGCACCAGCATGATGGCGCGGTCATAACCCTGAATGCTGAGATAGACGATGATGCCGAGACCGACCACGGCGGTGGCCGCAAAGGAGATGCGCGCGATGCCGGCGGCGGCGGCGGGATCGATGATGGCGAAACCGGCAATGATGCCGAGCCCCAGAACCCAGGCGAGCAGGCCGTAGCTGAAATGGTCGTGCCAGCGATTGAGGTTGAGATAGGCGAAGAGGAAGATGACCAGCGTGGCGGCAAGGCCGACTTCGGTGCTGGCGCGCCAGATCTGCTCATTGCCGGGCGTGATCTCGATGACCTTGCTCAGGAAGCCGAAATCGATGGAGATATAGGCCAGGACCGCCCAGGCGAGCGCTGCGGTGGCCGGGAACATCGAGGTGCCCTTGACCACGAACAGGATGGTGAGGAAGAGGGCCAGCAGACCGGCAATGCCAAGGACGATGCCGCGGAACAGCGTGTAGGCGTTCACCGTGTCCTTGTAGGCGCCGGGATCCCAAAGATAAATCTGTGGCAGGTTCGGCGAGGAAAGCTCGGCGACGAAGGTGACGACCGAACCGGGGTTGAGCGTGACGCGGAATTCATCGGCATCGGCACTTTCCTGACGGTCGAGCGTGAAGCCGGAACTTGGCGTGATCGCTGCGATGCGCTGGGAGCCGAGATCGGGCCAGATGAGGCCGGAGCCGACCAGTCGGAAATGCGGGGCGACAATCAGGCGGTCGAGCTGCTGATCCGTCGTGTTGGCGAGCGCAAAGACCGCCCAGTCGCCGGTGGAGCGCTCATCCTGGGCTTCCACCTCGATGCGTCGCACAATGCCATCGACATCCGGCGCCGTGGACACCTGAAACGCTTCGCCCTGACCACGATAGATCTCCACCGCGCCCGACAGGTCGAGCGCCACGTCATCGCGTGCAATCTTGATCGGCTCGATGGCGTGCGCCATGCCGATTGAGGACACAAGAGCGATGACAATGGCGGCGATGGTCGCAAGGGATGCGAAGAAGTTTGAGCGCGACAAGGAAATCAGCCTCGTGTTTCTAATGCAGGCACATGACGCTCCTCGGCGACCAGCGCATAAAGACAGTGATCACGCCAAGAACCGTTGATCCTGAGATAGGACCTGAGCAGGCCTTCGCGCTGAAATCCGGCTTTTTCAAGTAAACCGACAGATCGTTTGTTGTTTGGAATACAGGCCGCTTCCAGACGGTGCAACCGCAAGGTCTCGAATGCAAAGGGAATGATGAGACGCACCGCAGCAAGCATCATGCCGCGTCCCGCATAACGCTCGCCCATCCAGTAACCGATACTTGCGGTCTGGGCGACGCCGCGGCGGATGTTCGACATGGTGATGCCGCCGGCGAGCGCACCGGTCCCGGCATCGAAAACGAAGAAACTGACACCGGTGCCATTGTCATATTCGCTGCGATAGCGCCTCAACCGGTGTCGAAAGGCGCTTCTGGACAGCTCGTCAAAGGCCCAGCTCGGCTCCCACGGCACGAGGAAATTGCGGCTTTCCTCGCGCAGTGCCGCCCACTCCGCATGATCGGACATGACAGGGCCCCTGAGGAACACTGTTTCGCCCTTGAGCGCCGGAGGCGGGCGGCGGAAGAAGGGCACGTCCAACATATGGCGGGGCGGTCCTACACGGCGAGTTTGCGCGGCATGGGCCCCTGATCGGTAAGTGCGTCCTGGATCGTCTCAAACGGTGCGAGCGTGCCCACGGGGCCGATGGCCGCGAGGGTTGGCTTGGAGGTGAAGAGACGCTGAGACAGGTCCGTCAGGCGGTCCACGGTGAGGTTGGAAAGGCGGTCCATCAGCTCGTCCACGTCGATGGGGCGACCGTAAAGCAGGAGCTGGCGGGCGATCTGCGATGCGCGGCTGGCGGGGTTTTCCCGCGCCATCATCAGGCCTGCGCGATACTGGGCGCGGGCCCGGTCAAGCTCGTCCTGACCGATGCTTTGGCCGGCTTTCTGCAATTCGCCCAGAAGAAGGGGAACGAGTTCCTCGATGTCGCTCTTTCCGGTGGCGGCGTGGATGCCGAAAATGCCGGAATCGGAAAAGCCCCAGTGGAAGGCGTAGACCGAGTAGCACAGGCCGTGCTTCTCGCGCACTTCCTGGAACAGGCGGGACGACATGCCGCCGCCGAGAATGGTGGAGAGCACCTGTGAGGCATAGAAGTCGCGCATGTGGTAGGCGCGGCCCTCAAAGCCGAGGATGATCTGCGCATCCATCAGATCGCGATGCTCGCGGAAATCACCGCCCACATAGTGCGCATATTGCGGGGCGACGCCTTCGGCCTTGCTGCGGAAGCTGCCCAGACGGTTTTCCACCTCGCGCACGAAATCCTCGTGCTTCAGGCCGCCAGCGGCGACAATGACCATGCGGTCAGCGGAATATTGCCGCTCAAGGAAGCCGCGCAGCTGATCGGAGGTGAAGGACTGGACGGTTTCGGGCGTGCCGAGAACCGAGCGGCCAAGCGCCTGGTGGCGGAAAGCGGTTTCGGTGAACCGGTCGAAGACGATGTCGTCGGGAATGTCGTGCGCAGCGCCGATCTCCTGGAGGATCACGTGCTGTTCGCGCTCAAGCTCATGGGGATCGAACTTGGAATCGGTCAGGATGTCGGAAAGGAGTTCGACGGCCAGCGGCATGTCTGCGCTGAGAACACGCGCGAAGAACGCGGTGGTCTCGACGCTGGTCGCGGCGTTGATCTCTCCGCCAACATCCTCGATGTCTGTCGCAATCTGGCGAGCGGTGCGCTTGCTCGTGCCCTTGAACGCCATGTGTTCAAGGAGATGCGCGATACCGTGCTCGTTCTCATACTCGTTGCGCGAGCCGGACTTGACCCAGATGCCCAGCGCAACGGTTTCCAGATGTGGCAGGGTTTCGGTGGCGACCGTCAGGCCGTTCGACAGACGGCTTACCTCAACACCCATATTGACGTGACTCCCTGAACAATACTTAACGCGCCGCACGTGCGTGGCGGCTGATGTGATCCTGCAACAATTTTAAGTCTGAGGGAACGACTGTAAAGGATTCTTTCCGTTCCATAAGATCGCCGAGCCACGCGGGAAGGGGCGGCTCAACGCCGCTGGCGTCCTTGACGGCCTGTGGAAACTTGGCCGGATGGGCCGTCGACAAGACGACCATGGGCGCGCTGGACGCTTCAAGTCCGCGCGCGACCTTCACGCCGGTGGCGGTGTGCGGATCCAGCA
Organism: Nitratireductor sp. PBL-C9; assembly: GCF_050877045.1. Taxonomy (NCBI): domain Bacteria; kingdom Pseudomonadati; phylum Pseudomonadota; class Alphaproteobacteria; order Hyphomicrobiales; family Phyllobacteriaceae; genus Nitratireductor; species Nitratireductor sp. PBL-C9. The sequence goes on along the minus strand of NZ_JBPAXW010000008.1, from coordinate 168,836 downwards.
GATAGCCGCTTTCCTCAAGCACGGAGCCGATGGTGGCGGCGGTCTCGGCCATGTCGGAACGGCCGGCGGCGAATTCCGCACGGATCGCCTCAAGCGTCTTTTCCTCGACGGTGAAGCTGCCCGACTGTTTCAGCGACTGCATGTAGCGACGGATTTCGTCGACATTTCCGCCGGAGGCGAAATAGAGCAGGCGCTCGAAATTGGAGGACACCTGAATGTCCATCGAGGGCGAGGTGGTGGGAACCACGCCTCGGGTCGCATATTCGCCGGTGGCGAGCGTGCGGGCGAGAATGTCGTTGTCGTTGGTGGCGATCACCAGCTGGTCGACCGGCAGGCCCATGCGCTTGGCGGCGTAGCCTGCGAAGATGTCGCCGAAATTGCCGGTCGGAACCGTGAAGGAAATCGTGCGATCCGGTCCACCGAGCGAGAGGGCGGCGGTGAAGTAGTAGACGATCTGGGCCATGACGCGCGCCCAGTTGATCGAGTTCACGCCGGAGAGCGAAACGCCGTCGCGGAAGGCGTGATCGTTGAACATGTCCTTGAGCAGGGCCTGGCAATCATCGAAATTGCCCTTCACGGCCAGAGCGTGAACATTGGGCGCGCCGGACGTGGTCATCTGGCGCTGCTGGACCGGCGAGACGCGGCCCTCGGGGAAGAGGATGAAGACATCCGCGCGCTCGGTGCCGGCAAAGGCCTCGATGGCCGCGCCGCCCGTATCGCCGGACGTCGCACCGACGATGGTGACGCGCTCGCCGCGCTCGGCCAGAACGTGATCCATCAGGCGCGCCAGAAGCTGCATGGCTACATCCTTGAAGGCGAGCGTCGGCCCATGGAAGAGTTCGAGAATGAACTCGTTGGGGCCGGTCTGCACCAGCGGGCAGACTGCCGGATGGCGGAAGGTGGCGTAGCTTTCCTCGATGATGCGGCGCAGGGTCGCCGGCGCGATCTCGTCTCCCACGAAGGGGGAGAGGACGCGGAAGGCGATCTCGCTGTAGGAAAGGCCGCGCATGGCGCGAATGTCATCGGCCGAGAAATGCGGCCACTCGCGGGGAACATAAAGACCGCCGTCGCGGGCGAGGCCCGCAAGCATTGCATCGGAAAAGCCGAGCGCCGGCGCGTCGCCACGCGTGCTAATGTAATCTGTCGCCATACGTCGTATTGCCTCATGAACTGCGAGGAAGAACAGCCGGTGCGGACAAGAGCCCTTCGCATTCCGGCCGCGCGTCTGATATAGAGCATGATCTGGACGGGTGGGAACCGGTTTTCCACTCAAACCGCATGGAAATTGATTGTCGATGACGGGTTTTCTGGCAATTGCCGCCGAAATCTGTCATTTCTCCGCTGCCTTTTGCCGGTTGAACTTCAGTCGGCTTCGGGCGCGCGCAGATTCACGGGGCATGTCACTTGGTCAATTATCGTCTTTTCGTCAGTTCCATACTGCTTTCCGCCGCCGCTTTTGTTTCCGGCTGTCAATCCGATGACGCAACCGGGGGCATGAACCTGCAGTCCGGCAACAACACGCAGACCCAGGTCGCGCAGACGGGCGATCAGCCGGTCGAGACGATCCTCGAGAGCGAGCTGCGCGCCTATTGCCCGTCTGTTTCGCTGCGCGAGGGCACGGCCTATTTCACCACCTACAAGAAGGGTGCGCAGGGCGAGGCCGGTCAGGAAATCTATCAGGCGTCCATCACCGATGTGACGCGCAAGTGCAGCTACAACAATGGCGCGTTCAGCATGACGGTCGCCGTTGCCGGCCGCGTGGTGCCGGGCCCGCTTGGCAAGACCGGAACGATCACCATGCCGATCCGCATCGTCGCATTACGCGCCGGTGAGGTGGTCTATTCCAAGCTGTTCAAGCACCAGGTTTCCATCGGCGATACGGCGGGCGCGACGCAGTTCATCTTCAACGACCCGAATGTCACGATTGCCGGCAAGCCCGACCGCAGCGTGCAGCTGATGGTCGGCTATGACGAAGGTCCGACCAGCGGTCGCTAGAGCAGCGGCAGCATTGCGGGATAAAGAAAAAAGCGGGAGCCGGGCTCCCGCTTTTTTTATTTGAATATCAGTCGTTTCCGATTCCCGTTTGAATCGGAATTTCAGGAACGGTCGCTCAGGCGTTTTCCGCCCATTCAGTGAGCGCGGCCAGAACGGCAATCAGGTCCTGGAAACGGTGGATGACCGTCTCGGCTCCGGCTTCCATCAGAAGGTCGGCATGGCCCGGCTGGATGTGCGAACCGCCGGTAAAGCCGATGACGCGCATGCCTGCGGCCCTGGCTCCGGCAATGCCGTGCACGGAGTCCTCGATGACGAAGCAGTTTTCCGGCCTCGCTCCCATTTTCTCGGCGGCGTAGAGGAAGACATCGGGCGCAGGCTTTGGCTGGCGCGTCGGTGTCTCAAGAGCCGAATAGATGTGGCCATTGAAGAGGGGCAGCAATTGCGTGCGGGTGAGCATCGCTTCCACCCGGTCATGGCTCGAATTGGAGCAGACGCATTTGGGCAGGGGAATGCGGGCCACTGCCTCGTGGACGCCGTCGATGGCCTTTACGTCCTTGCGCACCTTCCGGTCCACCTCGCTTTCGGCGCGGTCGATCAGCGTGGCCTGAAGCGGGGCCTCGGCATTTTCCTCGATGGACAGGAGAATGTCCTTGAAGGTGAGGCCCGCATAGCGGCTGGCAAGCTCTTCCGGCGTAATCTCGAAACCGGCCTCGGTCAGCACGCGCGCTTCGACGCGCGAGGCGATGATTTCCGAATCGACGAGAACGCCATCGCAATCGAAGATGACGAGTTCGGGAGCTGGCATGGCAAGACCTGTCCTTTTGGGGAAGCGGATGAATAAGCTCGGGGCGGCATAGCCCTTATGCCGCCCCGAAACAACTGTCCGGCAGATATGGCCCGGCCTTCGGGCTATTCTATGACGATCCCGGTGCGCTTGCCGGCAGCCACCGCCGCCTTCTGGCGTTGAGTGTTTTCTAACGGCCCTGAATGTCTTTCTTGCCCTTGAGAAACTTGGTCCGGCAAGCACCGGGAGCGGAGACAAAGAGAGCAGCTGCAACACCGACCTCGCAATTCGCTTCGAGTCCTTACGGAATATTTACCATCTTCCGTAACCATAACGGCAGGTTAATAGTCCGAGTTAGAGGTCAGTCCATGTCCGCCGTGCGTCGTATCGATGAGCTTGCCCCCGAACCAAAGAAGGCCGAATGGCTCGATACGATCATTAAGGGGGACTGCGTTGCAGCTCTCGATCGTTTGCCCGAGAAATCCGTCGACGTGATCTTTGCCGATCCGCCCTACAATCTGCAGCTTGGTGGTGATCTGCACCGTCCGGACCAGTCGCGGGTCGACGCGGTGGATGACGCCTGGGACCAGTTCGACAGCTTTGCCGCCTATGACGCGTTCACCCGTGCATGGATGCTGGCCGCGCGCCGCGTTCTGAAGCCGAATGGCACGATCTGGGTGATCGGCTCGTATCACAACATTTTCCGCGTCGGCACGGTGATGCAGGATCTGGGCTACTGGCTGCTCAACGACATTGTGTGGCGCAAGACCAACCCGATGCCGAACTTCCGCGGCCGCCGGTTCCAGAACGCGCATGAGACGATGATCTGGGCTTCGCGCGACAAGTCGACCAAGGGCTACACCTTCAATTACGAAGCGCTCAAGGCTGCCAATGACGATGTGCAGATGCGCTCGGACTGGCTGTTCCCGATCTGCACGGGCAAGGAGCGCCTGAAGAATGATGACGGCGGCAAGCTGCACCCGACGCAGAAGCCGGAAGCGCTTTTGGCGCGCGTCATGATGGCTTCGACCAAGCCGGGCGACGTGGTGCTCGATCCGTTCTTCGGCTCCGGCACGACCGGCGCGGTGGCCAAGCGCCTCGGCCGTCACTTCGTGGGCATCGAGCGTCAGGACGAGTACATTCAGGCGGCCAGCGAACGGATCGCCGGCATCGAGCCGCTGAACGAGATGGATCTGGCGCAGATGCAGGGCAAGCGCGCCGCGCCGCGCGTGGCCTTCGGCAGCCTGCTTGAGGCCGGTCTCATGCAGCCGGGCACGCAGCTTTGCGATTCCAAGCGTCGCTGGACGGCCAATGTGCGCGCGGATGGCACCATCGCCATCGGTGACGAGGCAGGGTCGATCCACCGCATCGGCGCACGTGTTCAGGGACTTGAGGCCTGCAATGGCTGGACGTTCTGGCACTTCGAGGAAGAAGGCTGCCTGAAACCGATCGACAGCCTGCGTCAGATCATGCGTGACAACATGCAGGGCGTTGCCGCCTGAGCATGAAGACAGGCGACTTCAGGGAGAAGCCTGAAGTCGCTTTTTTCATGGGAATACAGGCAGGTGGAGCGCTTTTGCGACTCTCTGCGTGATTCTTCGCATTGACCGTTAAACGGCGAAACCATACCCGCCGAGATCGGCGCGCAGTTTCTCCGCTCCGGTGAAATGAACGGCCTGCCAGCCGGCGGCCTTCGCCCCTTCCACATTCTTTTCGCTGTCATCGATGAACAGGGTCGCCTGCGGTTCCAGACCGAAATTCCCGGCATGGGTGTCGTAGATTGCGCGGTCGGGTTTGATGATGCCGATCTCGCCGGAAACGGTGACGCCGCGCGGCTTCTCCAAAAAGGGATAGCGCCTGCGCGCCTCGGCATAGGTGTCGGCTGCGAAATTGGTCAGCATGGTCACGTCGTGCCCGGCGTCGACGAGCTTCTCCAGAAGCGCGACCGAATCATCATAGGCGTGCGGGACCATTTCGTGCCAGTGACGGCGGAAGGCGCGGATGTTGTCTTCCTCATGCGGGTGTTCGGCGATGAGCAGGGCCTCGGCCTCGCGCCAGTCGCGCCCGCGATCCTGCTCCACGTTCCACGCGCCGGTGCAGACGTTTTCAAGAAACCAGCGGCGTGCGCCGTCATCCGGGATCAGGCGGCGATAGGGGATTTCCGGGTCGTAGTGCAGCAGCACTTTGCCAATGTCGAAGACGATGTGGCGGATCTCACTCATGCGGTTCTATCCCTGTCTGCGTTTTTTCGTGGCTCCGGGTATTGCAGCTTCAATTGCTTTTTTCATGACGGTTGGCAGCGCCTCGCCCGGAAGGGCGTCGGGGGCGGACCACCAGCCATCGCCGGCTGGCGCATTTTGCGGCAGTTCAGCGCGAAAGACGGAAAGCTCGAGGGCAAAATGGGTGAAGACGTGGCGGATCGCGCCTGCCGCCTGCCAGTCTGCGGGGAAGGGCGCTGCGGTGGTGTCGCAGACGCCATCCTGCCGAGCGGTCCACTGGCTGCCGGGCACTTCGGTCATGCCGCCCAGAAGGCCCTGCGGCGGACGCTGGCGCAGGAGCACCGCGCCATCGGCGCGCATTGCGACGAAGGCCGCACCCTTGCGGACGGGCTTTTCCGTTTTGGGAGCCTTCACGGGGAAGCGCTCGGCCGTGCCTTCGCGCCGGGCCGTACAGCCCTCCGTGATGGGGCAGAGTGCACAGGCGGGCTTGCGTGGCGTGCAGATCGTCGCGCCCAGATCCATCATGGCCTGCGCGAAATCGCCGGGCCGGTCGTGCGGCAATGCCGCGGCGACACGGGTGCGGATTCCCGGCTTTGCCTGCGGCAGCGGGGTCTCGATCGAGAAGAGCCGGGTGATGACGCGCTCGATATTGCCATCCACAACGGCGGCGGGTTGATTGAAGGCGATGGCGGACACGGCGGCGGCAGTATAGTCGCCGATGCCCGGCAGCGCCTTGAGGCCGGCCTCGGTGTCGGGAAAGCGGCCGCCATGTTCGGCAGCAACGGTCTCGGCGCATTTCTTGAGATTGCGGGCGCGCGAATAGTAGCCGAGCCCCGCCCAGGCCTTCATCACGTCGTCGGTTTCGGCGGCGGCGAGCGCCTCGACGGTGGGCCAGGCCTCTACGAAAGCCTCGAAATAGCTTTTTACCGCGCCGACCGTGGTTTGCTGGAGCATGATCTCGGACAGCCAGACGCGGTAGGGATCGGGCAGGACGCCGACAAGGGTTTCATGCGGCGGGGTGCGCCAGGGCAGGTGCCGGTGGTGGCGGTCGTACCAGGCCAGAAGCGGGCGCGAAAAATCGGTCGAAGATGCTTGCGCGTCGGTGACCGACGCTTCCGTGCGTGCCATACTGGAGAGGAACTCAATATGCGTTGCGGATCAATTCGAGAAATCATGTCATGACAGGGAAGAGGCGTTACGGCAATCCCGTTGCGGTGAGCGACATCGCCACCGGTATTCTCGACCCGGTGATGCGCAAGCGCGCCGGGCTTTCGGTGGAACTGGTGCAGTCGTGGAGCGAGATCGTGGGCGAGCGGCTGGCGCTCAGCACGCAGCCCGAAAAGCTCGCATGGCCGCGCCGCCGGCACGAGGACGATCCGTTTGAGCCGGCCACGCTGGTGATCGCCTGCGAGGGAGCGGCCGCTTTGCGCCTGCAGCACGAGACGGGCGAGGTGATTGGCCGGGTGAATGCGTTTCTGGGCTTTGCAGCCGTGGGGCGCGTGAAGATCGTTCAAAAGCCGGTAAAGGTTGCGCCACAGCGCCGCCCGCGCCCGAAGCGGGCACTGACCGCCCCGGAGAACGAGCGGATCGATCAGCTGACCGCAGGCATTGAGGATGATGCGCTGCGGCAATCGCTCCAGAAACTGGGTGAGAGCATTGCGCGCAAGCGCGGGTGAGCCGATCACCAAAACGTGATAGGGCGCTTGCTTTAGAAAATAACGCGCTTGACCCAAATTCGCCCGAAACGCCCGCTTTGTGGCGTTACGCTAGGCAACACTCCAAGACGAACAGGTGATTCTTCATGTCCGAAATGATCCAGCGCCGCAGACTTCTTCTCTCCATGGCCGCCTTGCCGGCGCTTGGACTGGGACTGGCCGCGTGCTCCGACACCAATGCCGAAGCCAATGCGGGCAAGCCCGGGACGGATCCGGTGACGACCGCTTCGGTGGATGCGCCTGCCTCGACCGGTTCGGTGGACATGGAGAAGCTGCTTGAAGAGGGCGCGCTCGAAGACAAGGTGCTGGGCGACGAGAACGCGCCGGTGACCATCGTCGAATATGCCTCGATGACCTGCAGCCACTGCGCCACCTTCCACGTGCGGACCTATCCGGAACTGAAGAAGAAATACATCGACACGGGCAAGGTGCGCTTCATCATGCGCGAGTTCCCGTTCGACCCGCGCGCTGAAGCCGGTTTCATGCTGGCGCGCTGCTCGGGCGACAATTACCACGCCATGGTCGACGTTCTGTTCAAGCAGCAGAACAACTGGGCGCCGGTGCAGGATGCGCAGACGGCGCTTCTGAACATCTCCAAGCTTGCCGGTTTCTCGAAGGAGAGCTTTGAGGCCTGCCTGACCGATCAGGAGCTTCTGACCAAGGTGCGCGCAGTGCGCACGCGCGGCGCGGAAGAATTCGGCATCGACGCGACGCCGACCTTCTTCATCAACGGCAAGAAATATTCCGGCGCGCTGTCCATCGACGAAATTTCCGCCGTAATCGACGGTATGCTCCAAGAGTGACTGATTTCGCCACCGGCTCCGGCCGGTGGCGCTTTGTTTAAAAGGTTTTTGTTTTATGCGTTTGCTTTCGGTGCGCCCCGGATGTTTTTCCGGGCGCGGCCATGGGGACGATCATCGCGGTGGTCGTCGTTTTTTGAAGTCTCTGGCGCTTGTTCTGGCGCTCTTTGGAACCGGATTTTCTGCTGATCGAACCATGGCTGCGATGGCTGCCGGGGTGGACGCTGAATTGCTGCTCGAGGCCGGTGGCCTTGAGGAGAAGGTGCTCGGAGAAGCCGGCGCGCCGGTGACGATCGTGGAATATGCGTCGATGACCTGCGCTCATTGCGCGCGCTATCACACCGAGACGCTGCCGGAGCTCAAGCGCAAATATATCGAGACGGGCAGGGTGCGCTACATTGTGCGCGGCATCCCGACAGACCCGCGCGCGGAAGCCGGTCTGATGCTTGCCTATTGCTCGAAAGGCAATTATTTCAACGTCTCCGATCTCCTTTACAAAACCCAGTCTGAGTGGGCCTGGGCCAAGGATGGGCGCTCTGCCCTGTTGAAAACCGCCAGAATTGCGGGATTCTCACAGAAGAGCTTCGAAGCTTGCTTGACGGACCGCGAGCTTCTGGATGAAGTCAGAGCAATGCGCAATTGGGGTTTGGAGCGCCTGGGGATTGAGGCCGTTCCTACGTTCTTCATCAATGGGATGAAGCATTCGGGAGCCATGTCGATTGACGAAATGTCGGCGATCATCGACGGCATGCTTTAGCGGGCAACGCAATTGCCTGCCGCTTTCGCGCGCGCTGGCGCGGGTGAGGGCGGCATGAAGTTCACCAAACTGCGCCTTCTGGGCTTCAAATCCTTTGTCGAGCCGGGTGAGTTTATCATCGAAAGCGGGCTGACCGGCGTGGTCGGGCCGAATGGCTGCGGCAAATCCAATCTGGTCGAAGCGCTGCGCTGGGTGATGGGCGAAAGCTCATACAAGAACATGCGCGCCTCCGGCATGGACGACGTGATCTTCTCGGGCTCGGGAACGCGACCGGCGCGCAACACGGCCGAGGTGACGCTGTTTCTCGACAACAGCGACCGCACCGCGCCGGCCTCCTACAATGATGCGGATGAATTGCAGGTTTCGCGCCGGATCGAGCGCGAGGCGGGGTCGGTCTATCGCATCAACGGCAAGGAAGCGCGCGCGCGTGACGTGCAGCTTCTGTTTGCGGACCAGTCAACCGGCGCACGCTCGCCCTCCATGGTGGGGCAGGGGCGCATTGGCGAACTGATCCAGGCAAAGCCGCAGGCGCGCAGGGCGCTTCTGGAAGAGGCGGCCGGCATTTCCGGCCTGCACTCGCGCCGCCATGAGGCCGAACTCAGACTGCGCGGTGCGGAGCAGAATCTCGAGCGGCTCGACGATGTGGTGAGCGAACTCGACAGCCAGATCGAAAGCCTCAAGCGTCAGGCCCGCCAGGCATCGCGCTTCAAGAAGCTCTCCGCAGAAGTGCGCAAGGCCGAGGCTATCCTGCTTCATCTGCGCTGGTCATCGGCCAAGAGCCAGGAAGCGGAGGCGCAGAGCGCGCTTTCGCAGGCGACCGCGCTGGTTGGCGAGACCGCCAGCGGCCAGATGGAAGCCGCCAAGGCGCAGGCGATTGGCGCGCACAAGCTGCCGGAACTGCGCGACGCGGAAGCCGCCGCCGCCGCCGCCCTGCAGCGCCTGACCATTGCGCGCACGCAGATCGAGGAAGAGGCAAAGCGCGTTCAGGCGCGAACGCAGGAATTGCAGAAGCGGATCGATCAGCTCAACGCGGACGTTGCGCGTGAAGAGCAGATGGTGCGCGACAATGCGGAAGCGCTGGCGCGGCTTGCCGAAGAAGAAGAGACGCTGAAAGAGGCCGAGGACGGCGCGGAAGGCCGCGATATCGAACTGCAGAATGTGTTCGAGACGGTTTCCGAGGAGCTTTCGGCAGCGGAAGAGCTGCTTTCGCGGCTGACGGCGGAGAAGGCCGAGGCATCGGCGACGCGTCAGCAGGCCGAGCGCGCGATCCGCGAGCAGGCCGAGCGCCGGGACCGGCTGGCGCGGCAGGTTGCGACCATGGATGCCGAGCTTCAGGAAATCACGGGCCGGATTGCCGGTCTGCCTGACCCGGCCGAAAAGCGGCTTCTGATGGAAGAAGCCGCGGAACGCGTGGAGATGGCCGAAGACGCGGCTGCGGAATGCGAAGAGCGGGTCGCTGCCGCGCGTGAGACGGAACAGGCTGCCCGCCCGCCGTTGCAGGAAGCACGCTCCGAGCTTGGGCGTGTGGAGACGGAAGCGCAGACGCTGCGCAAGATCCTGAACGCCGGCGGCGCGGATCTTTATCCGGCGGTGCTTGAGCAATTGCGCGTGGAGCGCGGCTTCGAGACCGCGCTGGGCGCAGCGCTGGGCGAAGATCTGGACGTGCCGCTCGACAGTGCGGCTCCGGTCTATTGGGGGCCGTCCGGGGTTTCGGCGGATGATCCGGCGCTGCCGGAAGGCGTCATGGCGCTCGCTTCCGTGGTGAAGGCTCCGGAACAGCTTGCGCGCCGGCTCTCGCAGATCGGCATCGTGGATGCGGAAGACGGGCCGCGCCTTCAGAAGCTTCTGAAGACCGGGCAGCGTCTGGTGGCGCGCGATGGCGCACTGTGGCGGTGGGACGGCTACCGCGCCAGCGCGGATGCGCCGACGGCTGCGGCGCAGAGGCTGGCGCAGAAGAACCGGCTTGCCGAGCTCGATGGCGAAGTGATCGAGGCGACGGCGCGACTGCACGCGGCGGAGACAGCGCTGGCGGATGCGGAACACGCGGTGAAGGCTGCGGTGGAAGCCGAGCGGCGCACCCGTGAAGAAGGGCGCGAGGCGCAGGCGGCGCTCAGCCGCGCGCGCGATGCGCTGGCGAGTGCGGAAAGGGCGGCAGGCGAGCTTTCCAGCCGCCGGATGAGCCTCGAAGAAGCGCGTGGCCGCGTTGTCGAGGATCACGAGGAGGCCGTGGCTTCGACCATGGCCGCCGAAGAGGCGCTGGAGAGCGCGCCCGACATCACCGAATTGCAGGCGCGGCTTGATCAGCAGTTTGCCGGGGTTTCGGCAAAGCGCGCGGCGGTGGCCGAAGCGCGGGCAGCCTATGAGGGGTTGCGGCGCGAGGCCGATGCGCGCCGGCGCAGGCTCGAGGCGATTGCCGCCGAACGGCGCAGCTGGCAGTCGCGCGTGGAAAATGCTGACCGGCACACGGCAGCGCTCTTGCAGCGCCGTGGCGACACCGAAGCGGAGCTGGAGGAGCTGGCCGAGGCTCCCGAAGAGATCGAGATGCGTGGCCGCGCGCTGCTTTCCGAAATTTCAAAGGCGGAAAATCTGCGCAAGGAAGCTGCCGACAAGCTGCAGGAAGCAGAGAACCGGCAGGCGGAGCTGGACAAGCTGGCGACCGCAAGCATCCAGTCACTTTCCTCGGCTCGCGAAAGCCGCGCCCGCGCGGAAGAACGCGTGACTGCGGCGGAAGAGCGGCGCAAGGAAGCCGAGGCGCGCATTCAGGAAGTGCTGAACGTGCCGCCGCACAAGGTGCTGGCCATGGCGGAGCTGGAACCGGATGCGCCCATGCCGGAGATCGCCGATGTGGAGCGGCGTCTCGAACGCTTCAAGATTGAACGCGAGCGGCTCGGCGCGGTCAATCTCAGGGCTGAGGAAGAGCAGTCGGAACTCAGCGAACGGCACGGCACCATCGTGACCGAGCGCGAGGACGTGATCGAGGCGATCCGCAAGCTGCGGCTGGCCATCCAGAACCTGAACAAGGAAGGCCGCGAGCGCCTTCTGGCCGCCTTCGATGTGGTCAATGAGCAGTTCCAGCGCCTGTTCACCCATCTCTTCGGCGGCGGCACGGCGGAGTTGCAGCTGATCGAGTCCGATGATCCGCTGGAGGCAGGGCTGGAAATTCTCGCGCGCCCGCCCGGCAAGCGTCCGCAGACCATGACGCTGCTTTCCGGTGGCGAGCAGGCGCTGACGGCCATGGCGCTGATCTTCGCCGTGTTCCTGACCAATCCCGCACCCATCTGCGTGCTGGACGAGGTGGACGCGCCGCTCGACGATCACAATGTCGAGCGGTTCTGCAACCTCATGGATGAGATGGCGGCGTCAACGGATACGAGGTTCGTGGTGATCACCCACAACCCGATCACCATGGCGCGCATGAACCGTCTGTTCGGCGTGACCATGGCCGAGCAGGGCGTCAGCCAGCTGGTCTCTGTCGACCTCCAGACCGCCGAGCGCCTGCGCGAGGCAGTCTAGCATCTCGTTGCGGCCTGCCTGATCCGTCGTTTCGGGAAAATCAGGATGCGTGTCGAGATGCAGGATCGCCCCGCTCGCTCTCACGACTCGCTCCATACGGCCAGCTCATTGCCTGCCGGATCGGTGAAGTGGAAGCGCCGGCCACCTGGAAAAGAGAAGATCGGTTTGACAATCTCGCCGCCAGCTTCCCGCACGGTGGCGAGCGTCGCTTCCAGATCCTCCGAGTAAAGGACGGGGAGCGGTTTCCGGGTCGCGTCCGGCGCGCCGTCGAAGCCACCGTCGATCCCCTCGTTGAAGGCTGCGTATCCGGGGCCGTAATCGGTGAAAGACCAGGAAAAGGCCCGTGCGTAAAACGCCTTGACGCTGTCGATGGTGCCGCCCGAAGCGGGCATTTCGATATAGTCGAGCTTTCCGGTCTGGCGCATGACAACCTCCATTGTTCTTGATTTGTTCTAATTCATCTTCGTCTTGCTTGCAAGTCCTGAAGCAGATGCGCCGTGCTCTCGCGAAATGTCTGTGACGGGACTGGTAGAATGCGTCGGCAAGGTTCCCGGAAAATATTCGCGGAGACGGATGATGACGGAAGACCCTTTCGACCTTCAGCGCTTCGTGACGGCGCAGGCGGACTGCTTTGACGAGGCGCTGGGGGAGTTGCGCGCGGGGCGCAAGAGAACGCACTGGATGTGGTTCGTGTTTCCGCAATTGCGTGAGCTGGGGCGCTCGCCAACTGCATTGTTCTACGGTCTGGTTTCGCTTGATGAAGCGCGTGCCTATCTCGCGCATCCGGTTCTTGGGCCGCGCCTGCGCGCTGCTACGGAAGCGGTGAGGACGGGGCCGGGTGGTTCGCTGCATGAGATTTTCGGAACGCCGGATGACCTGAAGTTTCGCTCCTGCATGACCCTTTTTGCCTGCGCCACGGAGCAGGGCGACAGGCTTTTTTGCGAAGCCATGCGGCAGCTTTGCGATGGGCGCGCGGATGAAGCGACGCTTGGTTTTCTGGGGGTTAGACCGTCGGAGTGCTGCCCGCCCGATCCATAGCGGTGGCGCGCGGGGGCGGAGGCGTGGCAGCGCGCATCGCGCCGGGCGGCTTGCCGATGACGCGCTTGAAGGCGCGGCTGAATGCTGCCTGTGAGCCATAGCCAAGGCGGTGTGCTGCCGTTTCGATGGCCAGCCCCTCGCGGCTGATCCACTGTGCGGCGATGCGCATTCTCAGCTCTGTCAGATAGCGCACGGGCGTCATGCCGGTGACGGTCTGGAACCGCTCGGCAAAGACGGAGCGGGAGCTGCCCATTTGCCTTGCCAGTTCGGCGACGGTCCAGTCGCGACCGGGGTCGCGGTGCAGGGCGGCGATCACATGACCAAGGCGCGGATCGCGCAGCGCCGCCACCCAGCCGCTTGAGCCGCCGCAGCCGCATTCGACCCAGGAGCGGACGATGAAAGCGGAAACCACATCGGCAAGCCGCGCGAGGATGCCGGCAAAACCCGCGCGGTCTCCCCGTGTCTCACGCTCCATCGCGTCGAGGATGGGCAGGATTTCCGGATAACGCTCCAGAAGCGTGGACACGCGCATGACATCGGGCATGAGTGCGACGAGCGGGTGCATGCTGCCCAGATCGAACTCCATGCATCCGGAGAAGATGAGCGCATCGTTTTGGCGATCCGGCTCGTTCGAACAGGCAATGATCTCTTTGACATCGCGGCAGAGCGGCCTGGCCTGGAAATTCGTGATGCACTGGCTCTGAAAGTCCGGCTCGGAGAGGAGAGCGTGTTCACCGCCGCGCGGCAGAAGAACGGCGTCGCCGGTTTCAAGTGTGTGAAGCGTGTCGTCAGGGCCGCGAAGGTAGACGGGACCACGGCCCACGAAGTGAAACTGGGCCCGCCCTTCGATGGTGCCGTAGCGAATGCCGAAGGGCGGCGTGATCTGGGTGCGGTGATAGGACATCCCGTAAAGGCGCATGCCCATGAGCAGTTCGCTGACCAGATCCGGATTGGCGAGTGATGGTGGTGTTTCGGCGTTTCGATCAATCATTCCGGTTTTTGTGACATGGTTCGTCCGGAATGTCCAATCTATCTCTTTTGCACTGCAAAACAGATTGCATGCGAAAGGAAAGACAGATGGACGAAGCCCCGCAGTGGACAGGCGCGCAGGCCAGCCGGCAACCGGCCTGGGGCGCAGTGATTTCGATGACCCTAGGCGTGTTCGGGCTGGTGACGGCGGAATTTCTGCCGGCAAGCCTTTTGACGCCGATGGCGACTGATCTCGGTATTTCGGAAGGGATGGCCGGACAGGCGGTGACCGCGACGGCACTGGTGGGGCTGGTGGCGAGCCTGCTGATCTCTGCGGTGACCCGCAGCATCGACCGGCGGCGTGTGCTGCTGTCGTTCACGGTGCTTCTCATTGTGGCCAACCTGATGGTGGCGTTTGCACCGAACCTGCCGGTTCTGCTCACGGGCCGGGTTCTGCTGGGCATCGCGCTTGGTGGCTTCTGGGCCATATCGACGGCGGTGGCGATGCGGCTGGTGCCGGAGGCGCTGGTGCCGCGCGCGCTTTCGATGATCGTGAGCGGCGTGGCCGCGGCAACCATCGTCGCCGCGCCCCTTGGCAGCTATGTAGGGGAGATGTGGGGCTGGCGCAGCGTGTTCCTGCTGGCAACGGTTCTCGGAGCGATCACCTTTGTGGTTCAGTTCGCGACCCTGCCGGCGATGGCTCCGAATGCGGCAACCCGGCTTCGCACGCTGGTGGATGTGCTGGCGCGGCCCGGTGTGGGGTGGGGCCTGCTGGCGGCGATGCTGGTGTTTGCCGGTCATTTCGCCTTCTTCACCTATATCAGGCCGCATCTGGAAAACGTGACGGGTGGGAGCATCACGGCCGTTTCGGGCATGCTGCTGGGCTTTGGCGTGGCCAATTTTCTGGGGTCGCTGTTTGCCGGCCTTCTGGTGGAGCGCAGCCTGCGCCGCACGCTGATGACCGTGCCGCTGGTGATGGGGCTTTTGGGCTTCGCTCTTCTCTCGGTCGGCTCATTGCCGCTGGCGAATGCCGTGATGATTGCGCTCTGGGGGCTGGCGTTCGGCGCCGTTCCGGTGAGCTGGTCCACGTGGCTGGCGCGGACGGTGCCGGATCAGGCCGAAAGCGCCGGCGGTCTTCTGGTGGCGGCAATCCAGTTTGCCATCGCCATTGGCGCGGCAGGCGGCGGGCTGATTTTCGATGTCGGCGGCGCGCAGGGCGTGTTCAGCGTTTCGAGCGTGGTGCTGGTACTGGCGGCGGTGATGATCTTCATCCGCGTTCGCCCGCAGGTGGTGGCAGCGCCTGCCTGACGCAGCGCGGAAAAAACAGAACGGTTGCGGGATGGGGCGATAGCCTCGTCCCGTCTGCTTTGGCAAGCAGAAGCACTGTTGCCCTTGTCACATGTAGAACTGTTCCATTCCCGGTAAGAAAAAATCTTCTCTTCAATCGATAAAGCGGCGGATGCTCCGTTGGTTGGCCTTGCCTTGATGGTCGCTGCCGCTTAACGCTGCCTGCCGTAGCCGGTGCAGCACAAGTTCCAGGCGCCGGCAAATCGACCGGAAGGGGAATGCAGCATGACCAAGTGGGTCTATGTGTTTGGCGATGGACGTGCCGAAGGCAGCGCGGGCGAGAAAAATCTGCTCGGCGGCAAGGGCGCAAATCTGGCGGAGATGTGCAGCCTCGGGCTGCCGGTGCCGCCCGGCTTTACGATCACCACCGACCTTTGCTCCCACTATTATGCGAATGGCCGCACCTATCCGGACGCGCTGAAAACACAGGTCGAGGCCGCGCTTGACGAGGTCGGCCGGGTCGCCGCCCGCCGTTTCGGCGATGCGGGGCAGCCGCTTCTGGTTTCCGTGCGCTCGGGCGCACGCGCCTCCATGCCCGGCATGATGGACACGGTGCTCAATCTCGGCCTCAATGATGAGACGGTCGAGGCGATCGCGGCAGAAGCCGGCGATGCGCGCTTTGCCTATGACAGCTACCGCCGCTTCATCCAGATGTACTGCAATGTCGTGCTCGGGCTCGATCATGATCTCTTCGAGGAAATCCTTGAAGAGGAGAAGGCGCGGCTCGGCTACGAGGTCGATACGGAGTTTTCGGCCGAGGACTGGCAGAACGTTATTGCGCTCTACAAGGGCCGCATCGAAAGCGAACTTGGCGCGCCATTCCCGCAGGACCCGCACGAGCAGCTGTGGGGCGCGGTGGGCGCTGTGTTCTCTTCATGGATGAACCCGCGTGCGGTGACCTATCGCCGGCTGCATGACATCCCCGAAAGCTGGGGCACGGCGGTCAATGTGCAGGCCATGGTGTTCGGCAACCGGGGTGAGGATTCGGCAACCGGCGTTGCCTTTACCCGCGATCCTTCGACCGGCGAGAAAGCGCTTTACGGCGAGTTCCTGGTCAATGCGCAGGGTGAGGATGTGGTGGCAGGCATTCGCACGCCGCAGAACATCACCGAGGCGGCGCGGCTTGCGGCGGGCTCCGACAAGCCGTCGCTCGAAAAGCTGATGCCCGAGGCGTTCAACGCCTTCACCCGGATCGCCGACACGCTGGAGCGGCATTACCGCGACATGCAGGATCTGGAATTCACCATCGAGCGCGGCAAGCTGTGGATGCTGCAGACACGCTCGGGAAAGCGCACGGCAAGTGCGGCGCTGAAAGTAGCCGTGGACATGGCCAATGAGGGGCTGATCACGCGTGACGAGGCGGTGACCCGCATCGATGCGGCGTCGCTCGACCAGCTTCTGCACCCGACCATCGATCCGTCCGCCCCGCGCGACATCATCGGCATGGGCCTGCCGGCCTCGCCGGGCGCTGCGACGGGTGAGATCGTGTTCTCGTCCGAAGCCGCCGAAGAGGCCAAGGCCGAAGGACGCCGGACCATTCTGGTGCGGGTGGAGACGAGCCCCGAGGACATTCACGGCATGCATGCCGCCGAAGGCATTCTGACGACGCGCGGCGGCATGACGAGCCACGCGGCGGTGGTGGCGCGCGGCATGGGCAAGCCCTGCGTTTCGGGTGCCGGTTCACTGCGTGTCGATCATCGCAAGGGCGTGCTGCTCGCCATGGGGCAGATGCTCAAGGCGGGCGACACGATCACCATCGATGGTGCAACGGGGCAGGTGCTGAAGGGTGCGGTCCCCATGCTGCAGCCCGAACTTTCCGGCGATTTCTCCACCATTATGAGCTGGGCCGACGAGGCGCGGCGCATGAAGGTGCGCGCCAATGCCGAAACGCCGGCTGACGCGCGCACGGCGCGTTCCTTCGGGGCGGAGGGCATCGGCCTTTGCCGCACGGAGCACATGTTCTTCGATGATGGCCGCATCCTCGCCATGCGCGAGATGATCCTGGCCGACACCGAAAGCGACCGGCGCGCGGCCCTCGCGAAGCTTCTGCCCATGCAGCGCTCCGATTTCGTGGAGATCTTCGAGGTGATGGCCGGGCTGCCGGTCACGATCCGTCTGCTCGACCCGCCGCTGCACGAGTTCCTGCCGAAGACCGAAGAGGAAATCGGCGAGGTGGCTGCCGCCATGGGCGTTTCGGCGGAGAAACTGCGCCAGCGCACCGAGGCGCTGCATGAGTTCAACCCGATGCTCGGCCATCGCGGTTGCCGTCTGGCGATTTCCTATCCGGAGATCGCGGAGATGCAGGCGCGCGCCATCTTCGAGGCTGCGGCAGAGGCGGCTGAGAAAGCCGGCAAGCCGGTGGTGCCGGAGGTGATGGTGCCGCTTGTTGGCATGTCGGCCGAGCTGACCTTCGTGAAGAACCGCATCGACGCGGTGGCCAAAACCGTGATGGAAGAGCGCGGCATCACGCTCGACTATCTGGTCGGCACGATGATCGAGCTGCCGCGCGCGGCATTGCGGGCAGACGAGATCGCAGGCAGCGCCGAGTTCTTCTCCTTCGGGACGAACGATCTGACGCAGACCGCATTCGGCATCTCGCGTGACGATGCGGCTTCCTTCCTGGAAACCTATCGCACACGCGGCATCATCGAGCAGGACCCGTTCGTGTCGCTTGATGTGGATGGCGTTGGCGAGCTGGTGCGGATTGCCTCTGAAAAGGGACGCACGGCGCGGCCGGAAATCAAGCTCGGCATCTGCGGAGAGCATGGCGGCGACCCGGCGTCGATCCGCTTCTGCGAGACGGTGGGGCTGGACTATGTGTCGTGTTCGCCCTTCCGTGTGCCCATTGCACGGCTTGCGGCAGCGCAGGCCGCCATTCACGCGGGCAAGGGCGCAGCCTGACGCGCTCTGCCGAATGAAGCCGTCGGGGATCCGTGGGCCGCGTTACTGAACGCGGTCCAGCGTCGTTATCAGGCTGGCATAGGCATTGACGATGCGCGCCACCGGCAGATCGCTGGTCTCAATGCTCTCGACATCAAGCGTGTCGCTTCCCGTCCGCTGTACCACGAGCGCATGGACAGGCGTGTCCTCGTCCTCAAGCGCAATGGCGGCAACCCAGTCGCAATCGTTCACGCCATCAAGGCGCATCTGAAACAGAAGACGCCCTTCGATCTGTTCAAGAGCGTGTTTCACCGCGCCCTCAAAACCCTGTTCGACGAAATCCTGATGTTTGAGGGCGAGCTCCAGCTCGACCAGTTCGAGCGGGCCTGCTGCCGTTTCGTTCTGTTCTAGAAGCGCAGTCTGCATGGCGGAACCTCACAACATTTTCCCACGCAACCCCTCCGACCATGACATTGTGCGTGCGAGCGTGGCTGGATTATGGCGTGTTACTATAACCTAAGAAGATGGTTATATGGTCCGGTTGTCACCTGTTTCAAGGCGCGGGTGCTGGCTGAATCATTGTCGCAGCCAATGGGTGCAAGGCCCTGAAATCTTAAACATTCCACTGAAATTGAATTTTCTGCCGATCAGCAATGCGTTATGAGGCTCTATCTCTGATGGCAATGGCGCGTTCGGTTGGGTTCATGACGGCAACATTGGTACGGCAAATGGCTCCCGCCGCTCCCTGGTGCCGAAGGCTTGCGCTCTTCTCGCTGGTTCTGCTCATCGTGTCGGGCGCATCGCATCGCTTCGGACTTCTGGAAACGGTTCCTTTCCTGTGGCTCCTGGGGCTGGGCGGAGCGCTTGCCTTTGTCGCCTTCATGCTCGGTGTGATGGCGCTTCTGCAGGTCTGGGAACATGGCTCTCTGGGTGCTGCAATGGCGGCGGGTGGAATGTTCGTCGCGGCCATTGCGCTGGTTCCCTTCGGCATTTCCGGATACCGCTTTTTTGAACATCCGCAACTGGTCGACATCTCGACCGACCCTGAAAACCCGCCGCAAATGCCACTGGCTGCGCGGGCGCGGAGCGGCGTGATGAATGCCGTCGAGCCCATGTCTGCCGAGAGCCAGGCAATGCAGCAGCAGGACTATCCCGAGGTGACGGGGCGGCGCTACGAGTACACGGCTGACAATGTCATTGAGGTTGTGCGCGCGATGATGCGCGAGAGGGGATGGCAGCCACAGGGGCCTGAAGGGCTGCAACTTGCCGGCGCCAGCGTCACGCTGGAAGGGGTGGCGCATTCCTATCTTCTGGGGTTTCCGTCTGATGTGGCCATACGCATCGAAGACGACCAGGCCGCCACCTTCGTCGACATGCGGTCGGCGTCTCGATATGGACGCCACGATCTTGGGGACAATGCGCAGCGTATCCAGCGCTTCCTGAAGGAACTTGATGAACGCATGGCCTTCCTGGCCCCGGTCTAGCGCTTCAGGCTGTTTCCGCTTTCGCTGAAATCGCTCTCGCATTCAGCCCGGAAAATAGATCGCGTCGATTGACGGATCGTTCTCCGTCGTCACGGCCCCGCGTGCGACCAGATCTTCCAGATGGGCGAGAACGGAGAGGGCGGCTGCCCCATGAAGCCGGGGATCGGTGTCCCGGTAAATGGCCTGAACCATTTCCGTTATGGTGCGATCACCGCGCTCGATGCGGTCCAGAACGGCGCGCTCGCGCATCTTCCGGTGGGCCTTCAGTCCACGCATGAAGCGCTGGGGCATGCGGACGCGACTGCCATGGCCGGGCAGGAACACCGTGTCGTCACGCTCCAGAAGGCGATCAAGCGAGGCCATGTAATCGGACATCGCGCCGTCGGGCGGGGCGACGATGGAGGTGGCCCAGGCCATCACATGGTCTGCCGAGAAGAGCACGCCGGTTCCTTCCAGCGCGAACACCGCATGATTGGCGGCGTGGCCCGGCGTGTGGATTGCGCGCAGCGCCCAGCCATCGCCCTCGACAAGCTCGTCATTGGCGAGTGCGATGTCGGGCCTGAAATCCATGTCGGCGCTGGCGTCGAGCGGGTTGGTTTCGCCAATGCGCAGCGGACGGGCGGCGCGGTGTGGGCCTTCTGCGCAGACCAGCGCGCCGGTCTCCCGCGAAAGCCTCGCGGCGAGCGGCGAGTGATCCTTGTGGGTGTGGCTGACGAAGATGTGGCTGACCGGCCGGCCGCCAATGGCCTTGAGCAGCGCCTGGAAGTGGGCTTCGTCCTCCGGGCCGGGGTCAATGACGGCGAGGCTGGAGGTGCCGACGATATAGCTGTTCGTGCCGTGAAAGGTGAAGGCGCTGGGGTTGTTGACCGTAAGGCGCTGAATGTCGGGAGCGATCTCGACGGCCTCGCCATAGGCGGGGTCGAAACGCGTTTCAAATTCGAGAGCCATGGGCAACGGGTCCGAAAGTTGGATGCATGCTGGACGCCTGAAAAGCGCATTCAGGTTGCCGCATATCATGGAACCGCTTATAGGAGAAGGAAAGCGGAACAACTCGCATAAAGCATGAACGGAGACGCCATGTCGCTCGCTATCGCATCCAGATCCCTCGTGTCGCAGTCGCTGCCCGACAATGCAGCACGACGCCTGACCACCCAGCTCTTCCTCGCCGTGGGCGCAACGCTCCTGCTGGCGCTGTCGGCAAAGACGCGCGTTGTGCTTGGCCCGGTGGATCTTTCGCTGCAGACGCTGGCTGTTCTTCTGATCGGCGCAACCTTCGGCATGCGCCTCGGTGTTGCGACGCTGCTTCTCTACATGGCTGAAGGCGCGATGGGGCTGCCGGTTTTCCAGGGTACGCCGGAAAAGGGCATTGGCCTTGCATACATGATGGGACCGACGGGCGGTTACCTTCTGGGCTTTGTCGCCATGGCGGCGATTGCCGGCTGGGCGGCAGACCGCGGCTGGGACCGCAATCCGCTGAAGCTTGCCGGCGCGATGCTGGTGGCGGAGGCAGCTCTGATGGTGCTCGGCTTTGCATGGCTTGCAGGCCTGATCGGCGCTGAGAATGCCTGGCAGTTCGGCGTTGCGCCGTTCATCATGCCGGACCTGATCAAGGTGGCGCTGGCTGCCTGCTTCATGCCGGCGGCATGGGCGCTGCTGCGCGGCCTGGGCATCTCGAGGCACTAAACGGTCATCGAATCGCCGCTTTTACGCGGAACGGAGAGCGGGCCAGAAGGGGATGTCTGGCCCGTTTTTTTTAAGATTTATTTTAGTTTTTTGAGAGGAACACCATGAGCGTGTTGGTTACCGGCGGCGCCGGTTATATCGGCAGCCATATGGTCTGGGAGCTTCTGGACCATGGCGAAGACGTGGTCGTTCTCGACCGGCTGAGCACGGGTTTCGACTGGGCGGTTCCCGAAGCGGCCACGCTGGCGGTGGGCGACATCGCTGACCAGACCTTGGTAGAGGAGCTGATCCGCAAGCATGATGTGGATGCGATCATTCACTTTGCGGGCTCGATCATCGTGCCGGAATCCGTATCCGACCCGCTGGGCTATTATCTCAACAACACAGTCAAATCCCGCAGCCTGATCGAGAGCGCGGTTCGCTGCGGGGTTCCTCATTTCATCTTTTCTTCCACGGCTGCAGTCTATGGCAGCCCGGCGCGTTTTCCGGTGGGCGAAGATGCCGAGTTGCGGCCTGAGTCACCCTATGGCACCTCCAAAATGATGACGGAGCTCATGCTGCGGGACTGTGCGGCTGTGCACAATTTCGACTATACGGCGCTACGTTATTTCAATGTCTCCGGTGCTGATCCGCAATTGCGCACTGGGCAGTCGACCAAGGGCGCCACGCATCTGATCAAGGTCGCCTGCGAGACCGTGACAGGCAAACGCGGCCATATGGAAGTTTTCGGCACGGACTATGAAACGCCGGACGGCACCTGCGTACGTGATTACATTCATGTCTCCGATCTGGTGAATGCGCATTACCTGGCGCTCCGTCGCATGCGTTCGGGTGGTGGTAGCCTCGTGGCCAATTGCGGCTACGGAAACGGTTATTCCGTTCTTGAGGTGATTGAGGCGGTTAAAGAGGTGGCGCAGACCGATTTCGACGTGCGCATCGGCGATCGCAGGCCCGGTGATGCGGTTGCCATCGTTGCGGAGGCAGAGCGGTGCCGGAGGGAGCTTTCCTGGGAACCAAGGTATGACGATCTGCGCCAGATCGTGACGCATGCGCTGAGCTGGGAAAAGAAGCTTGCCGGACGGAACCGCTGATGCAGTATCGTAATATCAACAGGCTCTTCACGCTTGCCTGTTTCTCAATGCCGCCGGTTGTTGGTTCTGCAACAAGTGTGGTCTGGCACGGCGGTGCGCTGTGGTGTGTTTTCGAGGTGGTTACGGGACGGCGGCGACTGAGCCCCGACAGCGCGATGCGCTGGATCGCCATGCTGATGCTGCTTTATGTGGCCGCGAACCTTGTCGCCTTCCTCATCAATGATCCTTCGTGGCAGAGTGTTTACAAGCTCCTGCCGCTTGCGACCTTCGCTCTGTTTCCTTTCTCCTACTCCATCTGGACAATTTCAGACCGGCAAGAGGTGGCGCAGGCAGCACTGGCGGGCGCTGTCATCGCGAGTTTCGGGGCGCTGATCTTCGCGCTTGTTCAGTCCGAATTTCTGGGGCTGCGCGCCGAGGGGGGGGCGGGCAATGCGCTTGTTTTTGCGGATGTCGCGTGTCTGGCAGGTCTTGTCTGTCTCGCAGGCGGTCTCATTCTCGACAGCAAGCGGACGCTTGTTCTCCTGCTTGCCTTCGCCGCAGCTTTCGGGGCGGTGATGCTTTCCGGCTCGCGTTCCGTGTGGATCCTGATGATCGTGCTGGCGCTTCTGCAGCTTTTCATCTTCCGTGAACGTGTTTTCACCGTGCTGCGGGTGCATGTTTTTGCGCTGATTGGTGTTGCTGTTCTCCTTCTGATCCTGACATCGGGCCTCATCGTGAGCCGTTTCGATGCGCTTTGGCTGAGCGTGGACAAGCTCCTTTCGGGCGGTGACTACAACACGTCGTTCGGGTTGCGGGTGGCGCTCTGGGAAACGGGCCTTCAGCTCTTCCGGGAGAGCCCGATTTTCGGTCACGGAATGCAGAACACCTCGGCGCTCATCAAGGAATATGTGCTGCGGGATTTCGGCATTGAGGTCGGGTTCACCCATTTCCACAACGGCTTCATGACCATCTTTATCGAGGGTGGCATTGTGGCGGGCTGTGCGGTGATCGCGATGTTCGCGGTGATCACCGTCTATGCGATAAAGAGCCTCGGGAACAAAGAGGACCCGCTCGCCCGCCTCGGCGGCGCGATGCTGCTCATGCTTGCAGCGGTCTATGCCGGAGGTGGCAGCGTGAACGTCATGTTCGGCCATGACATTCTTGACACGGTCTTCATGGTCTTTCTGATCGTGGGGCTGTTCCTGGCGCGGGGAACCTCGCGCCTGACCGATGCGGATCGGGCTGAAAGGCCTTGATGATCTGACGTCGCGGCCGCGTTATACGCGG
Organism: Nitratireductor sp. PBL-C9; assembly: GCF_050877045.1. Lineage (NCBI taxonomy): Bacteria > Pseudomonadati > Pseudomonadota > Alphaproteobacteria > Hyphomicrobiales > Phyllobacteriaceae > Nitratireductor > Nitratireductor sp. PBL-C9. The sequence continues at coordinate 145,295 of NZ_JBPAXW010000008.1, read as the reverse complement.
CCGTAACGGTCCTCCAGACGCACGATGTCGTCTTCGCCCAGATAGGAACCGGACTGCACCTCAATCAGCTCCAGCGGGATCTTGCCGGGGTTTTCCAGCGCGTGGATCTCGCCAAGCGGAATGTAGGTGGACTGGTTCTCGGTGAGCATGATCGTGTCTTCGCCCTTGAGAACCCGCGCCGTGCCGCGGACGACCACCCAGTGTTCCGCCCGGTGGTGGTGTTTCTGCACGGAGAGTTTTGCACCGGGCTTCACCGTGATGCGCTTCACCTGGTAGCGGTTGCCGAAATCGATGGAATCGTAATCGCCCCACGGACGATAGACCCGGCGATGGTCCACATGCTCGGTGCGGTCGGCGGATTTCAGCTGCGAGACGATCTCCTTGACGTGCTGTACGGCATCACGTTTGGCCACGAGGACGGCATCAGCCGTTTCAACGACCACGAGATCCTCAACGCCGACGATGGCGACGAGGCGTTTCTGCGCGGAGACAATGGAGTTTTTGGACGCGACCTGCAGAACATCGCCGATGAGCGCATTGCCATCCGCGTCCCGGTCCTGCGCCTCCCAGATGGCCGACCATGAACCGATGTCGTTCCAGCCGGCGTCGAGCGGGACCACGGCCGCGCGGTCGGTCTTCTCCATAAGGGCATAGTCGATGGAATCGGAAGGGCATGCCTCGAAGGCCGTGCGCTCGGGACGCAAAAAATAGGCATCGCTTTCCACGCCGCTCATGGCGGCGCGGCAGGCCTCCAGAATGGCGGGCGCGTGTTTCTGCATGGCGTCCAGATAGACGCTGGCGCGGAACAGGAACATGCCGCTGTTCCAGTCGCATGCGCCTTCCTTGAGATAGGCCTTGGCCGTTTCGAGATCCGGCTTTTCCTCGAAGCTGGCCACCGCAAAGCCGCTGTCGCCGATCTTCTTGCCACGGCGGATGTAGCCAAAGCCGGTTTCCGGACAGGTGGGCACGATACCGAAGGTGACGAGCCAGCCTTCCTCGGCAAGCGCCTTTGCCCTTGAGAGCCCCTCATGGAAGGCGGGCACGTTCTGGATCAGGTGATCTGCCGGCATGACGAGAAGCAGCGGGTCTGCGCCATTCGCCGTCGCCTGAAGGGCTGCGAGCGTGATCGCGGGCGCGGTGTTGCGGCCGACAGGCTCAAGCAGGATCGGCGCATTTTCGACGCCGGCCTGCCGAAGCTGTTCGGCCGCCAGAAAGCGGTGCTCTTCATTGCAGACGGTGAGGGGCGTGGCTGCGCCCAGCCCGTCCAGCCGGCGCATTGTCTGTTGCAGCATGGTGCTGTCGCCCACCAGGGCGCAGAACTGCTTGGGGTAGTGCTCGCGCGAAACCGGCCAGAGCCGCGTTCCCATTCCACCCGCCATGATCACCGGTACCAACATGAGCCTACCCCCGCCGTTCTGGTTCTGAACCTCTGGATCGCCTGGCACCCCTTCGGGCGCGCAAAGGACGATCCAGAATTTTGACGGAGCATCAGGCCGAAAGCCGGAATCAACTTTTCAGTCCGACGCTCTATCTGTCTGTTTTTCCGCATTTATGCGGATGTCAGCTGTTTCCACCTGACTGCAAAATACTGTGGCCTGTGCCGCAGGCCGCCGGATGCCTTCGAACAGTGCCCGGATGCCTTCGAACAGTGCAATGCCGGGAACCTTCGCCAAGGATGCCCCGACTTTAGATTGGAAACGTTGACGCGGGGTGTAGGCAAGAGCGCCATCAAGGGATTTGCCCCGTCCATGGGGAGAGGGGACTACCTCCACGGTTGTTTTTCTCCCCGCCGCGCCTCGTTCAAGCAGGCCAATCGTGCGCACTCATGCGCCCTTTGCCGGGGAGAGGGCGCGATGACCGGCACCGTTTTCTCCCCGCACCCTCTGCCGCTCCTAGACTTTCCCCGATCAAAAGGAACGGGCCAAGATGGAACAGACCGCAAATCTCAAGCTTCCCTACATCATGCCGTCGCAGGCGCAGAAACACGTGACGCACAACGAAGCCATTCGTCTTCTCGACGGGCTGGTGCAGCTCGCTGTGCGTGACCGCGACCTCTCCGCACCGCCGGTCAGCCCCGAAGAGGGCGAATGCCACATCGTTGCGGCGGCGGCGACCGGGGCGTGGACGGGCTGGGAAGGGCAGGTGGCGTATTTCGCCGATGGGGCGTGGATGCGGTTTGCGCCGGCTGCCGGCTGGCGGGCCTGGATCATCGACGAGGCGCGTCTTGCCGCCTTTGATGGCGTGGGCTGGCAGGCCATCAACGGATTTCCGGAGAGCGCGGCGGAGATCCAGAATGCAGCGCTGTTCGGGCTTGGAATGACCGCCGATGCGACCAACCCGTTTTCTGCAAAGCTGGACAAGGCGCTCTGGACGGCCCGCTACGCTGCCGAAGGGGGAACGGGCAGCCTGCTCTACACGATGAACAAGGAAGCGCCTGCCGACGATGTGGGCTTCCTGTTGCAGAGCGGTTTCGTGACGCGCGCGATGTTTGGGCTGCTCGGTTCCGATGGCTGGCGGTTCGCGGTTTCTCCCGATGGTCTGGCCTTCAAGGATGCGATTCGTACCGATGAGGGTTCCGGCCTTGTGGCGCTGCCGGGCAACGCCAAATTCCTTGGCTTCATCAATTACGATCAGTATGTCGCCGCCGACACATGGCAGACCGTGGCCGTCAACAACACGCTGTCGAACGATCAGATGTCCTTCGACACGGGCGCAAACCGGTTCACCGCGCCGGCAGACGGGCTCTACCGCTTTGGGGCGAGCATCGGCTGGAAGCAGAATGGCGCGAATGTGCCGACGGCGGTGAAGGCGAAGCTGGTGCTCAACGGCGTGAGCGACCTCTGCGCGCCTTTGGTGGCGGGCGATGTGGCCGATCTGGCGGTGGATGGTTCGGAAACGGCGCTGCATCTTCACGTGATGACGCGCCTGGCGGCGGGCGACACGGTGGCGCTTGCGCAGCTCTTTAGCGGGCTTGATGGCTATGTGCCGGCGACGGTCACGCGGTTCTGGGGAGAGTGGGTGGCCTGACGCATGACGCAGTGATGAGCGTGTGCTCCACAGAAAGGCTGAAAACGCCTGCTTGTCGTGGGGCCGCGCTTCTGCTATCCACCGCTTCGCTCGGTCTTGGGGCGTCGCCAAGTGGTAAGGCAACGGTTTTTGGTACCGTCATTCGCAGGTTCGAATCCTGCCGCCCCAGCCAGCCTTCGCAAATCCAGAAATCTCTGTTGTTGAAGCGAGAACGCGAGCAATTTTCTTCAAATTGCTTCGGGTGTCTTGGGGCTGTGTCAAATTTTGACTGCTAGCTTTGCGCCATGAGCAAGTGGAAGCCTACTCCCGAAGTCATTGACGCGTCCCGGCGTTTCAGACGCGCCAAACGATTGCGTTTGACGAAAAAAGTCTTGTTCGGAGCGGTTCTTCTGGGAGCCGTTGGCGCCGGATACGCCTATGACCGGGGACGGCTCGAGCCGGTTCAGGCGCTGATGCTGTCGGCAAGTTGCAACATCAAGGGCAATGTCAGCATCGATACCGGTGAGCGCATCTATCATGTGCCGGGGCAGCGCTATTATGAGCAGACCGTCATCTCGCCGCGCTACGGGGAGAGGTGGTTCTGTTCGGAAGCCGAGGCGCGCCGCGCAGGATGGCGCAGATCCAAGGTCTGAAAAGCCCGGCTCTTTTCAGCCGGGCTTTCCTGAAGCGTTATTGTTCTTCCGATCAACCAGCCTGCTCGATCATCCCGCGCAGCTCGTCCACCTTTGCCTTCAGGAGCGCCTTGTCGCCGCGGGTCTCCACGTTGAGGCGCAGCAGGGGTTCGGTGTTGGAGGCGCGCAGGTTGAAGCGCCAGTCGTCGAACACCATGCCGAGGCCATCCTGGCTCTCGATCTCGGGGTTCTGCGGCATGTAGTGATCGGAAATGCGGGCCTGTACCTCGGCTGCGTCCGAAACGGTGAAGTTGATCTCGCCCGAGCAGGGGTAGGCCGCGATGCGCTCTTCCAGGCGCTCGGCGAGCGTCGTGCCACTGGCCGAAAGCTCCGCCACCACGTTGAGCCATGCAAGCATGCCTGAATCGCAATAGGCGAAATCGCGGAAGTAATGATGCGCGCTCATCTCGCCGCCATAGATGGCGTTCTCCTCGCGCATCATCTGCTTGAAATAGGCATGGCCCGTGCGGCAGGCCTTCGCCACGCCGCCGGCGCTTTCCACCACGTCGATCGTGTTCCAGGTCAGGCGCGGGTCGTAGAGAACGGTGCTGCCCGGATTCTTGGCGAGCAGAGACTGGGCGATCATGCCGACCAGATAATAGCCTTCCACGAAACGGCCCTTGTGGTCGTAGAGGAAGCAGCGGTCGAAATCGCCGTCCCAGGCGATGGCGAGGTCCGCGCCGTGCTCGATCACCGCCCTGCTGGCCTTCTCGCGCTTCTCCGGAAGCAGCGGGTTGGGCACGCCATTGGGCAGGCGCGGATCGGGCTCGTGGTCGATCTTGATGAAGGCGAAGGGCAGATGCTTTTCCAGAAGATCGATGATCGGGCCTGCACAGCCATTGCCGGCGTGACAGACAATCTTCATCGGTTTCAGGTTCTGGCCGGCCACCTCGTTGAGAAGGCGTTCGATATAGGCGTCGCGGTCGCACGGATCGTGCAGTGCGCCGCGCGCGGCATAATCGGCAACCGGCTGAAGCACCGCATCCGAACGCATGATCTCTTCGATTGCGTTGAAGGCGTTGTCCGGCGTGGCGGCGGACGCGCCTTTCAGCACCATCTTGATGCCGTTGTAATCGGGCGGGTTGTGGCTGGCGGTCACCATAAGGCCGGCATCCGCGCCGCTTGCGGCGGTGTGGAAATAGACCTCTTCCGTGCCGCAGCGGCCAACGGGGCGCACGGCGACGCCGCTGTCGAGAAGGCCCTGGGTCAGCGCTTCGGCCAGCGCCGGGCTGTCCATGCGCATGTCGTGGCCGATAACGACCGTGCCAGGGTTGAGGCTTTGCTTGAGCGCCTGCGAAAAGCGATAGGCGAAGGGAACATTGATTTCTGCGGGGATACGGCCGCGAACGTCATACGCTTTGAAGGGGGCGCCCATACTTTCCTTCCTGAATAATCTCGAAGATGAACAATGCTCTGTCATCGTTTAGCATTGCAATGATTGATTGAAGTTTTGTTAGAATTGGATGAAGGCACACAGAGTCACAATTGCGGCGACAAATGCGCACGCTACGCAAATACACAAGAGCTGAAACGGTTGCATGCCGGCTTGTTCACCTCGTGTAACAGCCGGCGCATCAGTTTGAAGGGGGGCGTTGGTTGCACTGCGCCCGCCGCATCCCTATTCAACGGACGGGGATAACGCGGAATCATCCCGCAACCGATTGGGCAACAAATGCAATTTATCGATCTCGGCGCTCAGCGTGAGCGCATCAAGGACAAACTGGCGACCGCAATCGACAAGGTTGTTGCCGAAGGGCGCTATATTCTCGGGCCGGAAGTCAGCGCTCTTGAAGAGCAGCTCGCGGCCTATGTGGGCACCAAGCACGTTATCGCCTGCGCCAATGGCACCGACGCCCTGCTCATGCCGCTGATGGCCTATGGCATCGGACCGGGCGACGCGGTGTTCTGCCCGAGCTTCACCTTTGCAGCGACGGCCGAAGTCGTGGCGCTGGCCGGCGCAGAGCCGGTTTTCGTGGAAATCGACGCCGACACCTACAATATGGACCCGAAGAGCCTGACGGCCGCCATCGACCACATCAAGGCGGAAGGCCGGCTGACGCCGAAGGCGGTGATCCCGGTCGATCTCTTTGGTCTGGCTGCCGACTACGGAGCCATCGAAGGCATTGCCGCGCGTGAAGGTCTGCGCATCATCGAGGACGCCGCCCAGTCCATCGGCGGCACGCTCAACAACAAGCGCTGCGGCGCGTTTGGCCATGTGGCGTCCACCAGCTTCTACCCGGCCAAGCCGCTGGGTTGTTATGGTGACGGCGGCGCGATGTTCACCGATGATGACGAGCTGGCCGATGTGCTGCGTTCCATCGCCTTCCACGGCAAGGGCGAAAGCCAGTATGACAATGTGCGCGTGGGCCTGAATTCTCGCCTCGACACGATCCAGGCCGCGATCCTGATCGAGAAGCTGGCGATCCTCGAAGACGAGATGGAAGCGCGCCAGAAGGTTGCCGCACGCTATGCCGAGGGGCTTGGCGATGTGGTGAAGGTGGCGGTGACGCCGAAGGGCCATCGCTCGGCCTGGGCGCAATATGCCATCGAGACCGGGAAGCGCGACCTGGTGCGCAAGCGCCTTGGTGAGGCGGGCATTCCCTCGGTTGTCTATTACGAGAAGCCGCTGCACCTGCAGAAGGCCTATGAGATGCATGCGAAAGCGCCGGGTGGTCTCGCCATTTCGGAGAGCCTGCCGCACCGCATTCTGTGCCTGCCGATGCACCCCTATCTCGCCGAGAGCGACCAGGATCGCGTGATCGAGACCATCCGCAGCGCTGTCGCCGAATAGGCTGACGACTGCTTCCAGAACATCGAAAAGGCCCGTGAAAACGGGCCTTTTTTGCATTCTGAAATGCCTTTTCCCCTTTGCCGGAAACAACGCAAAAAGCGCCTCGCAAACCGGGGTGAGGTTGGGCGTGCGCGCCTTGAGAGGGCCGAAAACCGCATGGTACCCCAAGGGCAGGATCCGGAAGCCGCAAAGGCTCCGGCCGCAGCGACAAAGACGCGAAGGCGAAAACATGCCGGCAGCCCTTACCCATCTCGACAGGCTGGAAGCCGAGGCGATCCACATCTTCCGCGAAGTGGCGGCGACCTTTTCAAAGCCGGTGATGCTTTATTCCGTCGGCAAGGATTCGTCCGTGCTGATGCATCTGGCGATGAAGGCGTTCTACCCGGCCAAACCGCCATTCCCCTTCCTGCATGTGGACACCACCTGGAAGTTTCGCGAGATGATCGAATTTCGCGACCGGATGGCGCGCGAAAAGGGTTTTGAGCTTCTGGTGCATGTAAACGAGGAGGGCGTGCGCGACGGCATCAATCCGTTCGATCATGGCTCCAACACGCACACCCATGTGATGAAGACGGTGGCGCTGCGCCAGGCGCTCGACAAATACGGGTTTGACGCCGCCTTTGGCGGTGCGCGGCGCGACGAAGAGAAAAGCCGCGCCAAGGAACGCATTTTCTCGTTCCGCTCCGCAGGCCATGGCTGGGACCCGAAGAACCAGCGGCCGGAAATGTGGAAGATCTACAACACGCGCGTGGCGCAGGGTGAATCGATCCGTGTCTTCCCGCTCTCCAACTGGACCGAGCAGGACATCTGGCAATACATCCTGCAGGAAAACATTCCCATCGTTCCGCTCTATTTCGCCGCCAGACGGCCGGTGGTGGATAGGGGCGGAATGACCATCATGGTCGATGATAACCGGATGCGCCTTCAGCCGGGCGAGAAGGTGGAGGAGCGTCTGGTGCGCTTCCGCACGCTTGGCTGCTACCCGCTGACGGGCGCGATCCCGTCGACCGCTGCCACGCTCGAGGAAATCGTCGGCGAGATGCTGACGGCCCGCACGTCTGAACGGCAGGGGCGTCTGATCGACCGCGATGAGGCGGGCTCCATGGAAAAGAAGAAGCGCGAGGGGTATTTCTGATCATGTTGACCGCCAACACAGCGCTTCTGCGTGAAGATGACGATGCTCTGGTCGATATCCGCGACTATGTGGCCGGGCAGGAGAACAAGGGGCTTTTGCGGTTCCTGACCTGCGGCTCGGTGGATGACGGCAAGTCGACGCTGATCGGGCGTCTCCTGTTCGACACCAAGCTGATCTTCGAGGACCAGCTGGCAGCACTTGAAAACGATTCCCGCAAGCACGGCACGGCCGGCGATGAGATCGATTTCGCACTGCTGGTCGACGGGCTGGAGGCCGAACGCGAGCAGGGCATCACCATCGATGTGGCCTATCGTTTCTTCTCCACGCCGCGCCGCAAATTCATCGTGGCCGACACGCCGGGCCATGAGCAGTACACGCGCAACATGGCGACCGGCGCATCCACAGCGGATGTGGCCATCGTGCTGGTGGACGCGCGGCAGGGCATCCTGCCGCAGACGCGTCGGCACTCGATGATCGCCTCGCTTCTGGGCATTCGCCACATCGCTCTGGCGGTGAACAAGATCGATCTTGTCAGCTTTGATGAAGCCGTGTTCGAGCGCATCGCGGCGGAGTATCGCGCGTTTGCCGAAGAGCTCGGCTTCACGACGATCCAGCCGATCCCCATGTCGGCGCGCTATGGCGACAATGTCATCCGCTCGTCGGGCAAGACGCCCTGGTATGACGGGCCGTCGCTGCTGGAGCATCTGGAGACGGTCGACATCGAGGCCGAGGCAGAGGGGAAGCCGTTTCGCTTTCCCGTGCAGTATGTCTCGCGGCCGAACCTTGATTTTCGCGGTTTCTCGGGCACGGTGGCTGCTGGCAGCATCGGCGTCGGCGAGCGGGTGACGGTCGCCAAGTCGGGCAAGCAGACGCGCATCCGTCGCATCGTCACGCAGGATGGCGATCTCGACGTTGCCTCGGAGGGGCAGGCGGTGACGCTTCTGCTCGAGGACGAGGTGGAGCTTTCGCGCGGCAACATGCTTGTGACGCCCGAGGCGCGCCCGCATGTGGCCGATCAGTTCTCCGCGACGCTTGTGTGGTTCGATGAAAAGCCGCTCCTGCCGGGGCGCTCCTACATTCTGCGCACCGAAACGGATGAGGTTTCGGCGACGGTGAGCCAGCTCAAGCATCGACGGAACATCAACAATTTTGCCGAGGAAGCGGCAACCAGCCTCGATCTGAACGAGGTGGGGCTGTGCAATTTTTCAGCTCAGGCGCCGATTGCCTTTGACGCTTTCAGCGATAACCGCACCACGGGCGCTTTCATCCTGATTGACCGGCTGACCAATGCGACGGTCGGCGCGGGCATGATCCAGCGGCCTTTGCGGCGCGCAGCGAACATCCACTGGCAGGCGCTCGATGTGACGCGCCAGTCACGCGCGGAACTGAAGCACCAGAAGCCGGCGGTTCTGTGGTTCACCGGGCTTTCGGGTTCCGGCAAATCGACCATTGCCAGCCTTCTGGAAAAGAAACTGCATGCAGCCGGCCGCCACACCTATGTTCTGGATGGTGACAATGTTCGCCACGGGCTGAACCGGGATCTGGGCTTTACGGACGAGGACCGGGTGGAGAACATCCGCCGTGTGGCCGAAACGGCAAAGCTGATGGCGGATGCCGGGTTGATCGTGCTCGTCTCGTTCATCTCGCCCTTCAGGGCCGAGCGGCGCATGGCGCGCGAGCTGATGAACGAGGGCGAGTTTGTGGAGGTCTTCGTGGACACGCCCTTTGAAGAATGCGCGAGGCGTGATCCGAAAGGGCTCTATGCCAAGGCGCTCAATGGCGAGATCCAGAACTTCACGGGCGTCGATTCCCCCTATGAGACGCCGGAAAGGGCTGATATCCACATCGAGACGATGGCCCGCGCGCCCGAAGAGCTGGTCGACGAAATCGAGGCCTGGCTCAAGGAACGTGGCCATTGCTGATCTGAATTGAAGAAGGGCATCGGAACAACCAAAAGCCGGTTTCCGATTTTCGGTCCGATGCTCTGGTGGAAAGACTGACTGGCCCATGGGCATGATGAAGGACGACGCGGCGCTTCTGGCGCTGTTTGAAGAACTCGCGCTGGCGGCGGGGGCTGCGATCATGCAGCACTACGAGGCGGGCTTCGAGGTGGAGCAGAAGGCTGACGATACGCCGGTAACGGCAGCCGACCGTGCTGCGGAGAGGGTGATCCTCGACGGGTTTCGGAATGTGGGGCTGGGAACGCCCTGCGTTTCTGAAGAGGCCGCGTCCGGTGGCGTCATTCCGGCCTGCGGCGACGGTAATTTCCTCCTGGTAGATCCGCTTGACGGCACACGCGAATTCATCGCGCGGCGTCCGGATTTTACCGTCAATATCGGCCTGATCCGCAATGGCGAGCCGGTGGCGGGCGTTGTCTATGCGCCGGCGCGCGATCTGCTCTATTCGGCGCGTCCGGGGGCTGCGTTTGAAATTCCGGTGGTGGGCGGCAAGCCGCAGGAGCGGCGGACGATCAGGGCGCGGCCGCGCCGGACGCCGCCTGCGATTGTCGCGAGCCGCTCGCACTGTACCGACGAAACCCGCGCCTTCATCGCCCGCCATCCCGATGCCGAGACGGTTTCCATCGGTTCGTCGCTGAAATTCTGCATGATCGCGCGGGGCGATGCGGATCTCTATCCGCGCTTCGGCCGGACCATGCAGTGGGACACGGCGGCCGGCGACGCCGTGCTGCGCGCGGCAGGCGGCATGGCGCACACGCTGGATGGCGCGCCGCTCACCTACGGGCCGAAGGGCGGCGAGGGGCTGGAAGCCTTTGCGAGCCCGTCATTCGTTGCCGAAGGGGCGGGCTGAGAGCATCCTGCTTTGGGCCGTTGTTGTGTAGGCGCAGCCGTCAACGCCTCTTTCTCCCCGCTGGCGGGGAGAAGGTGAGGATGAGGGGCGGGCACCTGCAATTGTGATCAGTGCCAGGTTTTGAATGGGGTGGCTGCCGTGCGGCGAGGCTTGCGCGGCCCCTCATCCCCCTGCCGGGACCTTCTCCCCGCACACGGGGAGAAGGAGGATGGCCGAAGGGCCGTGCTTCTTATTGGGAAGGGAAGGCAGAGCGCAGGCTTTTCCACCTGACCGTCCAGTCAGGCCGTCGTCAGCTCTTCCTTCCAGGGGGGATTTGCGCCGGCGCGTGACACGGTGATGGCGGCGGCGCGGGTTGCGAAGGTCATTGCTTCTGAAATCTCTTCAGCGCCGAGTGCGGCGATCTTTTCCTTCGTCAGAAGCCCCGCCATCTCAAGTGCCGCCAGAAGCGCGCCGTTGAACGTGTCGCCGGCGCCGACCGTGTCGACCACGGTGACGGGCCGTGCCGCGACGAACTGCTTTTGTGATTTCGTGTAGGCCGTCGCGCCCTTGCCGCCATCGGTGACAATGACGAGGGAGGGCCCGCGCGCCAGCCAGCGCGCGGCGATCGCGTCGGTGCTTTCCGTTTCGCCGAACCATGCAAGATCGTCGGTGGAGATTTTCACGATGTCGGACAGGGCAAGCATGCGCTCAATGCGGGCGCGGTGGCTTTTTGCATCGGTGATAAAGGCGGGGCGGATGTTTGGGTCGAGCATGATGACGCGGCCCGCAGCCTCGCGCGCCATCAGCGCCTCATAGGCCGAGCCACAGGGCTCTGACACGAGGCTGATGCCGCCGAACAGAAGGGCCGACACATCTGTGCCGATGGCGGGCAGGTCGTCGGGCGAGACCATCCGGCCGGCTGTGCTTTCATCATAGAAGGCGTATTCGGCCTGACCGGCGGTAAGGGTCACGAAGGCGAGTGTCGTGGGGCGGCTGGAAATCTGCGCAAGGCCAAGATCCACATGGCTTTCCTCAAGCTTCTCGCGCAGCATCCGACCGAAGAGATCGTCCGAGAGGCCGGTGAAGAAGCCACAGGACACGCCGAGGCGGGCAATGGCGATGGCGCTGTTGAAGACCGCGCCGCCGGTATAGGGCGCAAAGGCCGCTTCGCCGTCGCTCGACTGGCGCGGCAGCATGTCGATCAGCGCTTCGCCGCAACAAAGGATCATGACGTGCCTCCCGTTCATTTTGCCCATCGGGAGTAGCGGGCGGCGGGCGGCTTGGCAATGCAGGATGCGCGGGGCCTTATCAATGGAAGTTGCGGCCCTTGGGCAGAACACGCACATCGCGCGGGTGACGCCAGAGATTTTGCGCGGTCGCGGGCTTTTCCGCCGCCTGTGCGTCCGCGCCCGGATCGGACATGGCGGCCAGAAGCTCCGGCGTCGTGTCGAGCAGACGGCGGGCGACCACATGGATGACATTGCTTTCTTTCTGCAGAATGCCCTCGATGGTGACCATACGCGCGCCGAACACGATGCGGCGAAAGCGCTGGAAGACGCGCGGCCAGACGATGACGTTGGCAATGCCGGTTTCATCCTCCAGCGTCATGAAGATGACGCCGCTTGCCGTGCCGGGGCGCTGGCGCACCAGAATGAGGCCCGAAACGCGCACGAAGCGCCCGGCCGGGATATCCGCGAGGGCGCGGGTTTCCACGATGCGGCGTTCCTTGAGCTGCTGGCGCAGGAAGGAAACGGGATGCGCCTTGAGAGAAAGGCTGAGCGTGCCGTAATCCTCCACCACCTGCTCGCCGGGAAGGAGTTCCGGCAGCGCCACGCTCTCTTCGGCCTGAAGGGGCGTTTCTTCCGTGCTTTTGGTGCTGGCGAAGAGCGGCAGTTCCTCGGCTGCCGCACGCACGCCCTGATAGCCGCTCAGGCCGCGCACCTCCCAGAGGGCAGCGCGGCGGTCGAGCCCGAGTGAGCGGAAGGCGTCCGCCTCGGCAAGCCGGCGAAGGGAGAACATGTCGATGCCGGAACGGAAATAGAGGTCGCGCACGGTGGCAAAGCCCGCGCCGCGCGTGGCCATGATCTTCAGCGCTGCGGCCTCGCGTATGCCATCCACCTGGCGCAGGCCAAGCCGCACCGCATGGCGGATCGCGCCCTTTCTCGAGGCCGGTTCCAGCGTGTGGTCCCAGTCGCTGCGGTTGATGTCGACGGGGCGTGTCTCGCCGCCATGATCGCGGAAATCCCGGACGATGGAGGAGGCGGAGTAAAACCCCATGGGCTGGGAGTTCAAAAGTGCGCAGGCAAAGACATCCGGATAGTGGCATTTGAGCCAGGAGGAGGCATAGGCGAGCAGCGCGAAACTGGCCGAATGGCTTTCGGGAAAACCGTAATCGCTGAATCCCTTCATCTGGTTGAAACAGCGCTCGGCAAAGTCGGGTTCATAGCCATTGGCGAGCATGCCCTTGATGAAGTCTTCGCGGAACTGGTCGATTGTGCCGGTGCGGCGGAAGGAGGCCATGGCGCGGCGCAGCCGGTCGGCCTTTTCCGGCGAGAAGCCGGCCGCGACGATGGCGATCTTCATCGCCTGTTCCTGAAAGAGCGGCACGCCGAGGGTCTTCTGGAGCACGGCGCGCAATTCTTCGGAAGGATAATCGACATTCTCTTCCCTGTTGCGGCGGCGCAGATAGGGATGAACCATGTCGCCCTGAATGGGACCGGGGCGGACAATGGCGATCTCGATCACGAGGTCATAGAAATTTTCCGGTCGCAGGCGCGGCAGCATGGACATCTGCGCCCGGCTTTCGATCTGGAAGACGCCAACCGTGTCGGCGCGCTGGATCATGGCGTAGGTGGGGCGGTCGTCGCGGGGCACGGTGGCGAGCGTGCGCTCTTCGCCATAGTGATCGCGCAACAGATCGAACCCCTTGCGCAGGCAGGTGAGCATGCCGAGCGAAAGCACATCCACCTTGAGGATGTTGAGCGCGTCGAGATCGTCCTTGTCCCATTCCACCATGGTGCGGTCCTTCATGGCGGCGTTGGCGATGGGCACGATTTCGCTCAAGGGCGAATGGGTGAGCACGAAGCCGCCCACATGCTGGGAGAGATGGCGGGGAAAGCCGATCAGCTGGCTGACGAGAACGAGGGTCTGGCGCAGGCGTGGATCGGTGGGGTCGAGACCGGCTTCGCGCACCTGATCGCCTGCGGGTGTGCGCGAGGAATGGCCCCAGACAAGGCCGGTCATGGCGGCGACCACATCGGGCGACAGGCCCATGGCCTTGCCGGCCTCGCGCACGGCGCTGCGCGTGCGGTAGGAAATGACGGTGGCGGCCAGCCCGGCGCGGTGGCGGCCATATTTGTCATAGATGTACTGCATCACCTCTTCGCGCCGCTCATGCTCGAAATCGACATCGATGTCCGGCGGCTCGCCGCGCTCGGCGGAGATGAAGCGCTCGAACAGAAGGTCGATCTCGGTGGGATTGACCGAGGTGACGCCAAGGCAAAAACAGACGACAGAATTGGCCGCCGAGCCGCGCCCCTGGCACAGGATGGGCGGGGTCTGTGCGCGGGCGAAGTTCACAATGTCGTGCACGGTGAGAAAATAGGCGGCGTAGCCAAGCTGGCCGATGAGCTTCAGCTCATGGGAAATCATGCCGGCGACCTTTGGCGGAACCACGCCGTCGAAACGGACTTTTGCGCCAAGCCAGGTGAGGCGTTCCAGCTCCTCCTGCGGGGTGGCGCTCTCACCGCTCGATTCCTTCGGATAGTCGAAGCGCAGTTCATCGAGCGAGAAACGGCATTCATCCATGAGCGCCACGGAACGGGCGATGGCGTCTTCGTGGCCGCGCAGCAGGCGGGCCATCTCCGCAGGCGCTTTCAGGTGCCGCTCGGCATTGCGTTCCAGCCGGAAACCGGCCTCGTCGATGGTGCAGTGCGCGCGGATGCAGGTGAGGAGATCCTGAAGGGGGCGGCGGGCCGGCGTGTGGTAGAGCACGTCATTGGTGGCGATGAGCGGGGTGCCGCAGGCCGTGGCAAGCGCGGCAAGGCGCTCTTGGCGCGCGCCGTCATTGGCCCTCCGGTGGGGCGTGAGCGCCAGAAACACATCGCCGGGGAAGAGGGCTGCGAGGCGGCGCAGGTTTTCCTCGAAATCAGAACCGAAATCATAGGGCGGCATGGCGATGAAGCGCTGGTCCGCGCCAAGCTGTTCCAGATTGCCCAGATGGAGGTGGCACTCGCCTTTCGGTGCGCGGCGGTTGCCATCGGTCAAAAGCTGCGTCAGGCGGCCATAGGCATTCCTGTCGGTTGGGAAGCAGAGCGTTTCGAAATCGTCCAGCATGACCAGTCGCGCGCCGACGACAAGACGGATCTTCTGCGCCTTCGCCTCCACATGGGCGCGCACGACGCCAGCCATCGTGTTGCGGTCGGCAATGCCGATGGCCGCATGGCCAAGCCGGGCGGCTTCGGCAACCAGCTCGCGGGGATGAGACCCGCCGCGCAGAAAGCTGTAATTGCTGGTGACGCCGAGCTCTGCAAAGGGCGGGGCCGGTGGCGCGGAGCGCTTTTTGGGGGGCGTTCCGGCGGTGTCGGCCTTTAAACCGGTGGTCAGAGGGATGGGGTTTGACGATTGCGCGCTCATGCGAAGACCCCGTGGATGAACCAGCGCGGGGTTTCTTCATCGCGCTCATAAAGCCCGTCGCGGAAGAGCCAGAAGCGGCGGCCGGCTTCATCTTCGATGCGGAAATAGTCGCGTGTCTTGCGGCTGGCCCCGAGTGGCGCGCGCCACCATTCAGGCGCAATGCGTTCCGGCCCTTCGGCGCGCGTCACAAGGTGGGCCACGCGCCGCCATTCGAAACGGGTGGGCGGGCCATCGGGCACGCCGGCAAGCGTGGTGACGGGCTCCGGCACGGCAAAGAGGAAGAGGGGGCGGGCAAAGGCCGCGCCATCCTGAATGCAGCGGGCATGGGCCTGCCAGTCGTGGCTTTGCGCGGGTTTGAGCACGGAGACGGCGCGGGCGGCGCGCTCGGGCAGGAAGCTCGCATGGGGTTCGGCGCGGGTGACATTGCGCGCGCCGAACCGGTTGACCAGCCGGTCAAGCAGCAGGGCGATGTCGCCATCGCGCGTGGTCATGGCGTCGTCGCCCAGATCCTCCTGCCGCATGGCAAGCGTTTCCACGGAAAAGGCGGTGAGGCTGGCCGCCTCAAAGCCGAAGCCGGCGCGATCCTCTATGCGGTCGAGCCGCTCGCTGAGAAGGCGGGCGAGATGTGCTGCATCGCGCGTGGGGGTGCTGGTGGCGAGCGGCAGGGCCTCGAACCAGCCATCGACGCGGAACAGCCGCAGCTCCACGCGCCGCGCGCCCTTGCCGGCCTTTTCAAGGAGCGCGCAGAGGTCGCGCGTGAGGCGGCCGATGGCGATCCCGATTGCTTCCTGCGTGACGATGGGCTCGGCGAAACGGCATTGCGCGGCATGCAGATGGGGCGGATTGAGGGGGCGAAAGCTTTCCTCCTCATGGCCAAGCGCCTCGTCCAGCCGGCGCAGCGCGAGCGGGCCAAAGCGCGACGCCAGCGGCGCGCGCGGCTTGCCGATGAGATCGCCAACGCGTTTGAGGCCGAGCTTTTCAAGCGCCTTGACCGTGCCTTCCTCCAGCCGCAGGGCGCAGACGGGCAGCGGCGCCATGTGCCCGGCAAGGGCCGAGCGGGTGACGGCAAGGCGATCATCGGGCGCGTGGCGGGCAAGCGCCCAGGCGCCACCGATGGTGGGCGCCAGCGCCAGCCGTGCGGTGAGGCCGAAACGGCCAAGCTTTGACACCAGCATCTCCATGAGGGCGCTCTCGCCGCCGAAGAGATGCGCACAGCCGGCAATGTCGAGGCTCACCCCGTCGGGAAAGTCGGGGCGCGTCAGGGGCGAGAAACACTGGCACCAGAGCGCCAGCCTTATGAGGGCGCGCTCATCGCCCTGAAGATCGGCATGGGCGACCTGCAGGGCGGGGTGGATGGCGCGCGCATCGGCCAGCGCCATGCCGGGTGAAAAGCCCAGCGCCCCGGCTGCCTGATTGAGCGCGGTGATGCGCTGGCCATTGTCCGTGGTGGTGACGAGCACCAGCGCCGCATCCTCATGAGGCTTCTGCCCATTCGGGGGGCAATTTGGAGCTGGCGCGCCCGGCGTCATGTGGCCATGGTGTTGCCCCTGTGGTCGCTCCTGCCGGCGTTCTATCGGCCAGCGGGGCAGGAAGACGGAAAGAAAGCGTGTCATGATCCCACTCGACATCCCAGCCGCTTGAGAAACGGCGGGACATCCCTTGCCTTGATTTGAGAAGCGCAAGCCGCCAGCGCGGCGCACCCGAATATGAGGATTGGCTCGATGATTGGCCTGAGGATTGGCTGGGCGAGGCGGGCGCTGCGGGAAGCGATGCGACGGACCAGCGGGTTTCGGCAGCCGTGCCCTCCGCTGAGGCCTGCCGCCCGCGCAGGATGAGCGCGGTGACGCCGTGGCGCGCGGCGCGCAGGGCAAGGCGGCGGCTGGCGGCGAAATCGTAGGCGCGGGCGCTGTCGGGCAGGATGCCCGCGACGGCGGCGAGCGGCGCATGGGAAAGCCCTTCCTCCAGCGCCCATAGAATGTCGATGGGCTTGCGCACCTCGATCCTGATCAGCCGGTTCGGGTCAAGCCCGAGGGCTGCCAGACCGGGCGGGTAGAGCGCGCCTTCGCCGTTTGCCAGATGCGCGGGCACAGCCCAGAGAATGGGGCCGGGGCGCTGGCGGAGAAGACGCGCCAGAAAACAGATGCCGAAGCCCGCGCCGGCGGCGAAATCGCCATGGGTGGCCGGGAGGATTTCATGCAGCGCGCCGGTCTTGAGGCCGTGGGCGGGAAGGGCGGCGTCCAGCGCCTCTGCGCCCAGCCCAAGCGCGGGGCGGGCGTTGGGCGTCAGCCTTTCCTGAGGGGCGATGCGGCGGCGTAAGGCCTCTATCTCGAACCTGTGTTTCATGACGCAACTCCGGAACGCACTAACAGGACGCGGCGGATGCCGACACGGTCTGCACCGGTGGCGGCGCGCCGGAAGCGCCCTGATTCAAATTCGCAGCATCTTCCTTCAAGGGACTGATTTGACTCGTCTTCACGCCTGCGCCCGGCAGGGCGTGCGCGGGCGGCGCATCGCGCAGCCATTCTTCCAGAAGGCGTGTGCGCTGAGGCGTGGCACTGCCAGCGCAGACATTTGTGAAAGGGCAGGAAACTTTGCTGCTGCGGGCGCAAAACGTCCGCCCGAGATCCTGCATGAGGATGTGATGTTCTTCAGTGTCGGAAGCCTCCCAGCCATTGGGGAGCTGTCGGTTAAGAAGACGGACCGAACGCTCGGGCGACGCCTGCTCGGGCACGAGGCCGAGGCAGCGCGCTGCGCGCCAGTGCGCCGTGTCGACGACAAGAACGCGCCTGCGCAGGGTGCTCATGTTGAGGGTGGCGGTGCTTGTCTTGGGGCCGACGCCGTAAAGCCGTTCCAGCCAGGCAAGGGCGTTCTCCACCGGCCAGCCATGCAGGAAGCCGAGATCGAGCGCGCCGCGCAGGCTGGCGATTTCCTGCAGGACGCGGGGCAGGGCCTCGGCCTTGCGCTCGGGGTGGGTGACGCCTTCAAGAAGCGGGTCGAGTTCGTGGGAGGATGCTTCGGCCAGACGCTGCCAGGAGCCTCTGTGCCGCGCCACTTCGAAATGCTCGACCAGAGCGGCGAAAACCCCGAGCGCCGTCTCATTGCGCGTTCTGCCGCTGAGCATCGCCAGAATCATCTGGCTTATCGGGTCGAGACGCACGAAATCCGAGGGCGGTCCGAAGACAGCCAGCAAGCGCTGATGGAGGCTTGCAATCCGGTCGAAGGGCGCAAGGGGCAGGGTGTATTGCATCCCCGCATGATAAGAACAAAAAGAGAACAAATCAATCGTTCTCTACCATCGGGCTGAGAACAGCTGAGGAAAACGAAAGGCCGCCAGACAGCCGGTCCCACGGCAGACGCGCGCTGTCTGACGGCCCGCTCCAGCGTTCTGACGACGCTTTCAGCAGTGTCCCCTCTGGACCCTGCCATACTGAAAGCATCAAGCGTGCCAGTCGCAGTTCGCCTGGGCTTTATTCTGATTTTTCAGTGTGTTGCCGTTATCCGTCCAAGCGGGCGCGTTTCGTTCTCGCACCGGCCATGATGCGCGTCAGAGCAGCCTGCCCACGAAACGGGCAGGGCCTTCATCAAATAGCGACTTCCAGACGGTTGCGGCCTGTGGATTTTGCGCGGTTGAGGGCAGTGTCGGCCTGACCAAGCGCGATCCAGAAGCTCTCCTTGCGCGGCAGCGGCGTGTGCAGGCCGACGCTCACGGTAAGCGGGATCTCGATCCCGTCGAGATTGAAGGGCGTATCGGAAACGGCGGTCTGGATGCGTTCGGCAAGGCCGAAGGCGCGTTCGGCGTCATAGGCCGGCAGCACAAGCGCAATGGCCTGCCCGCCGAAGCTGGCAACCATGTCCGTCTGGCGAACGGCTGACTGGACGACGGACGCGACGTGGCGCAGGGCCTGTTCGCCGGCAGCGTGGCCGTGTTCCTCAAGCACCTGATCGAATTCGTCGATGTCGATGAGCGCCATGGAGTAGGGTTGCCCGGCCCAGTTCATGGCGGCGGCGAGTTCCGGTCCCAGCTTGTCGAAGACACGCCGGTTCAAAAGCCCGGTTGCCGTATCCGTGGTCCCCATCGGTGCCTCCTTCAAGCGTCGTGGTCCGAAATGCGAGCGCTGCAATTCAAGAATGCGGCCGATCACGATGGCGGCAATCACATTGGCCACAATAGCAACCGGTGCGACTTCGCCCAAGGTGCGCATGGCGGTTTCCCACGGCATGAGGAAAACCGAAATCAGGGAGACCGATGTCAGAAGGCCGACGCCGGCGAGCGCGACCATGGAAACGCGCCGGCCTTTCACCATCTGCGCGAAAGCCAGGCTCACCAGGCTGCAGATCAGGACGGCGACAATGCCACTCGCCACGCCTGCGCCGCCAAGCCAGATGCGACCGAGGATCGCGACAGCCGAGGTGATGGCAAGCGTAATCCAGCCGCCATAGGTCATGGCGAGAACGACAAACACATTGCCGATGTCGAAAGACAGGCCGGAGGAGGCGTGTGCGGTGAAGAGGGCAGGCCCGATGGAGCCCACGGAGAAAAGCGCGGAGACGAGAAGGCTGCGCTGTAAGGATGTCAGCGCAAGCCGGGCCGCGCGCTCGTAAAGAAGCGCGGCGATGACCGCAATTCCCAAGCCTTGCAGGAACTCGGATGCCAGGGCAGCCATGTCCATCAGGTCAATCTCCGCAGACGCCTCACCAAAAGAAACAACGATTTGCGTGCGAAAATGCAGCCCGCCATTACTTCGCCTGATACTCAGTATGTATGACAAGGCAGCGTAAACACAAGAAGTTCCAGTGCAAAGCCCGGTTCTTCAACTTGTTCGCGCATTTTCGTGGAGGTTTGTCCGTCCGGTTGCCGCAGGGTAACGGCATGTTTACACCGCTGAAATATTATATGCCGGCAAAAGGGCGAGGGGATGGGACGTTTGCAGGCGGTGTTCGAGCGGTTTTACGCGTTGCGCATCTGGCAACAGGCATGCATCGTCACTCTGGGCGCTGCCGTGGGTGCTGACGCGCTGACGCTCATTCTTTACTCCATATTCTTTTCCGACCGGCTGATGCTCGACCTGATTCTCACGGCCGTCATCACCGTTCTTGTGGCCTACCCGATCTCCTATGTTTTTCTGAGCAAGACGGCGACGGTCGCGAAACTGGCAACGGAGCTGGATAAGGCTGCAACGACTGATTACCTGACCGAGCTGTGCAATCGACGCAATTTCATGCAGCAGGCGGGCGCGTTTATCGGAGAAGCCGACGCCTCGGCAGGTGTCGTTCTCTTCATCGATGTGGATCACTTCAAGCTGATCAACGACCGGTTTGGCCATGCCGAGGGGGACCGGGTGCTTGTGCTGGTGGCGGAGGCAATTCGCCAGAGCGTGCGCGTGGATGATATCTGCGCGCGCATTGGCGGCGAGGAGTTCGCCGTGTTCATGCCGGGCGCGGACCTGCCGCTTGCGCGTACGGTTTCGGAGCGCATCGCCCTGAGCTGCCGTCTCGTGGGGTGCGCGGCGCACCCCGAAGAGCTTTCCACCACGGTGAGCATAGGCGTTGCCATGCATCGCCCGGAGCAATCGCTGGATGAAGTTGTCCGCGAGGCCGATTTCCTTCTGTACAGGGCCAAGCGGGGCGGGCGCGATCAGGTGATGTATCGCGC
This sequence comes from Nitratireductor sp. PBL-C9, assembly GCF_050877045.1. Classification (NCBI taxonomy): domain Bacteria; kingdom Pseudomonadati; phylum Pseudomonadota; class Alphaproteobacteria; order Hyphomicrobiales; family Phyllobacteriaceae; genus Nitratireductor; species Nitratireductor sp. PBL-C9. The sequence continues at coordinate 124,596 of NZ_JBPAXW010000008.1, read as the reverse complement.
GCCGCATGAGGTCGTCGCCTGAGGGCGGCGCCGGGCACGCGGTTCTTGGAATGAAAAACGGCGCCGAAGGGCGCCGTCTGCGTGTCGTCTATTCGACTTCGATGTGGAAAACCGACCAGACCCAGCCGCGTTCTTCTTCTTCCGGCGCCTTGGCGCCACCGGTGTCGTAGACCAGCCAGAGCGGCCCGAGACCGCCGATCCCGAGTGGCTTTCCGTCGACCTTCATGGCGAGGACCCATTCATGGGCGGCCATCTTGTCGGCATCCATTTCGAAGCCGAAACCATCGAGCGCATAGAGTGTCGCGCTGTCGCCTGTCGCACCGGCCGTGGCAAGAACGTCTTTCAGAAGCGGGCCTTCCATGGTGAGCGGGCGCGGCCAGTCTTCCGTGTCGGCATTCACCTTGATCGTCTTCTGCGGAAGGGCGGCAAGCGTCTCCCAGTCGAAGCTGTGCGCCTTGTCGAACGTCTTGTCGTGGAACTTCAGAAACCCGTCAAAGAACGGGTCAAACGCCTCACGATTGGTGTTGTCGATCTCGCCGCTGACCGTCAGCAGCGTACCCTCGGCCTGGCCGGGGGAAACCGTTGCAAACAAGAGGGACGTGGCGATGGAAGCCGAAATCAGTAATCCGCGCATTGCCGTCTCCGGGTGGTTTCGTTTGATGATGGCGCAGACCCTAGGCGCGTGCTCTTAACGCGGTGTTAAGAAATTCACCCGACGTAGCGGCCCTCAGCCGATTGTGGTGAAGCGGCTGTGCGAGGTTTCCCCAATTGATTGGAATTTACAGGTTGCATAATTCAACCAGGCATTGTGTATTGCTAGCCGTCGCACATCAGGGGACGCGCTGCGGCATTTGTCATTCAGACGGAGGGACGGGTTGAACGTCGTCGCATTCAGGGCGGAGAAAGAAGACGAGCACCCCGCGCGCGGACGGGGCGCGCGGCCTGCCGCGATGGGCGCAACGGATTTCGATGCCTGGCTGAAGCATCTCGGTTTCAGCGAACGGCATGCAGCAAGAGTGCTGCAGGTGGGCAGGGCGACGATCGCGCGCTATCGGCGCGAAGGCGCGCCGGCCCATATCGGCTATGCCTGCACGGCAATCGCTCTCGGCATGCCCATATGGCAAAAGGCCGAGTAGGCGATTTTCCCTCGAAGATCGCTTTTCCGTCATGGTCGGCCTGCCCGTGTTTCAGGCGAGGCGCTTCTGTTTCAGCTTTAATGCCGATTGATGCAGAAGCACTGGGTGAGGCTGGCGCGGCGCGCTATCGCGCATGATCTCTGTCAGAAAACAAAAAAGGCCGGGCGCTAGCCCGACCTTCTCGATCATCTCAACGCCCCGTGCCAGTACATCCGTGGTCACGTGGCGGAGACGAAGCTTATGCAGCCTGCAGGTTGTCCGCAGCGCTTTTGCCCGACCGGCGGTCCTGAACGATCTCGAAGCTGAGCTTCTGACCTTCAACGATGGACTGCATGCCAGCGCGCTCGACGGCAGAGATGTGAACGAACACGTCGTTCGCGCCGTCATCGGGTGCGATGAAGCCAAAGCCGCGGGTGGTGTCGAAGAATTTTACGGTTCCAGTAATCATGCGATTTTCCTTTCAAATCGTCATAGGGAATCGATGCCTGACGATTGCCAAGCACCGGGTAGTTCGAATTTGAGGGAAGATCGTAGGGGCGCTTTGCAGCGCGGAACAAAGTTCAACAGCAAGTTCGATGCTCCACATATGGATGTGGATTGTGTTTGAAACAAGGTCTGATTGAAAGATAGTTCACCCCCTGATCACACATGCGCATTTCCGACTTTCGGGAATGCTCAAAATCCCTGCCGACGCGCTGGAAGTGCGAGAGCAATCTGCGTGAGAACGGGTGGCAGAGAGGGGGAGTCGACACAGCTTGAAGGGGAGGACTGGCTCAACCCTTGGGCAAAATGTCGATTTTTGAAAACTGGTCGGAGTGGCAGGATTCGAACCTGCGACCCCCTCGTCCCGAACGAGGTGCGCTACCAGGCTGCGCTACACTCCGTGACCAGACGGCGGGCTTATAGCCGCCGGATTTGAACTGCGCAAGATCAAACCGACATTCAATACAGACTTTCTACATCGCCGGTCTCCACATAGACCGATTTGGCCTGTGAATAGGCGGCGAGCGCGGCCATGGCGTTCTCCCGGCCGAAGCCGGACTGCTTCACACCGCCAAAGGGCAGTTCCACGGGTGTCAGATTGTAGGTGTTGATCCAGCAGGTGCCGGCTTTCAACGCGTTGATGACGCGATGGGCGCGGGCGAGGTTCTGCGTGAAGACGCCGGCTGCAAGGCCGAATGGCGTGTCATTGGCGCGCTCGATCACCTCGTCTTCGTCCTCGAAGGTGAGAATGCTCATCACCGGCCCGAAGATTTCCTCACGCGCGATTCGCATTCCGTCGGTCACATCGGTGAAGATCGTGGGCTCCACATAGTAACCGTCTTCCAGTCCCTGCAGTCCGGGAGCGCTGCCGCCATGATGCAGCGTTGCGCCGTCCTCGCGGCCGATCTCGATATAGCGCAGCACCTTGTCATGCTGCGCCCTGCTGATGAGTGGCCCGAGATGGGTTTCGGGGTCGAGCGGGTCGCCCAGGCGAATCGCACTGGTGCGCTCCGTCAGGCGTGACAGGAAGCGCTCGTAAATGCCCTTCTGCACAAAAACACGGGTGCCGTTGGAGCAGATCTGGCCAGTCGAATAAAAATTGCCGAGCATGGCGCCGCCAATGGCGTTTTCCAGATCTGCGTCATCGAACACGATCAGCGGCGACTTGCCGCCGAGCTCCATCGTGGCGGGCTTCATGTGACTGCCGGCGAGCGACTGCACCTTCTTGCCGGTCTCGACCGAGCCGGTGAGCGACACCTTGGCGACCCCGGGATGGGCGACAAGCGCTGCGCCGACATCGCCCAGTCCCTGCACCACGTTAAAGAGACCGTCCGGAAGCCCCGCCTCGGTGTAAATCTCGGCGAGCTTCAGCGCGGAAAGCGGGGTCACCTCGGAGGGTTTGAACACCATGGCGTTGCCCATGGCGAGTGCGGGGGCGGATTTCCAGCCGGCGATCTGGATCGGATAGTTCCACGCGCCAATGCCGACGCATACGCCGAGCGGTTCATGTCGCGTGTAGCCGAACGCGCCGCCAAGCTCGACCTGTTCGCCGTTGAAGGCGGCAACCGCGCCGCCCAGAAACTCCAGAGCCTCGGCGGCGGAAGGGGCGTCGGCGACCAGCGTTTCCTGAAGCGCCTTGCCGGTGTTCAGGGTTTCCAGCGCGGCCAGTTCTTCATTGTGCTTAAGAAGAAGGTCGGCTGCGCGGCGCAGAATGCGTCCGCGCTCAACGGGTTTCAGCTTCGCCCAGGCCGGCTGGGCCGCGCGTGCGGCCTCGACGGCAAGCTCCACGATGTTCGGGGTCGCGGAATGAACGCGTGCGATGGTCTCGCCCGTTGCCGGATAAACGACATCGATGACGGCGCCCTGTTCATCTTCCACATAGTGGCCGTTGATGTAGTGCGATGCTTTTGGCTGCGCGCGCATAATGTCTCCAGCTTTGGAGCGCCTTCGCTTTTCGTTGAGTTGCGAAAGCGCTGAAACTTTTTGTTTTTCCCAATTCCGGGCGGAAAACCGGTTTCCGCTTTTCCTGAAATTGCCCTATCGGTCGGTCTCCCGCCAGCGCGGGTTGATCCAGGGTTCCTGATTGGACGGGCTGAGCGGTGTCCGGCCAAGAATATGATCGGCGGCTTTCTCGCCCACCATGATCGATGGCCCGTTGAGATTGCCGTTGGTGATACGGGGGAATATCGACGAATCTGCGACCCGCAGACCTTCGACCCCGATCACGCGGCATTCCCCGTCGACAACGCTCATCGCGTCGCTTGCCGCACCCATACGGCAGGTGCCGCAGGGATGATAGGCGCTTTCGGCATGATCGCGGATGAAGGCGTCGAGTTCATCGTCGGACTGGACGCTGTCGCCCGGCGCGATCTCTCGCCCGCGATAGGGGGTGAAGGCGTCCTGCGAGAAGATCTCGCGGGTGAGGCGGATGCAGTGGCGGAAGTCGCTCCAGTCCTGCGGGTGCGACATGTAGTTGAAGCGGATCTCCGGCTTGTCCCAGGCGTCGCCCGATCTGAGGCGGATCGCGCCGCGCGATCTGGAGCGCATCGGTCCGACATGCGCCTGAAAGCCGTGTCCCTTCGCCGCCGCCTTGCCATCATAGCGGATGGCGACGGGCAGGAAGTGATACTGGATATCCGGATACTCGACGCCGGCTGCGGAGCGGACGAATGCGCCAGCCTCGAAATGATTCGATGTGCCCAGACCCGATTTAAAGAACAGCCATTCAGCGCCGATCAACCCTTTGGAAAGGAGATTGAGCTTTGAATAGAGCGTGATCGGCTGAAGTGATTCCTGCTGGATGTAGAGTTCCAGATGGTCCTGCAGATTGCCGCCAACGCCGGGCCGGTCGGCTACGACATCAATGCCGCGCTCCTGCAGATGTGCGGCGGGGCCGATGCCCGAAAGCATCAGCAGCTTTGGTGAATTGATCGCTGATGCTGCGATAATGACTTCACGTCTTGCTTTAACGACCTGAATCTTTCCGTGAGCTTCGATCTCGACGCCGGTGGCGCGTTGATTCTCCATGACAACGCGGCGCGCGAAGCCATTGACGAGACTCACGTTCTTTCTCTTCAGCGCGGGCCGGAGGTAAGCGTTGGCCGTGGACCAGCGCCGGCCCCTGTGGATCGTCTGCTGGAGTGCGCCGAAGCCTTCCTGTTTGGAGCCGTTATAGTCCGGCGTGGTCTCGAAGCCGGCCTGTCGGCCCGCTTCAACGAAGGCGGAAAAGAGCGGATTGTCGCGCGGGCCCTTGCGTACATGAAGCGGGCCGTCGGTTCCGCGCCAGCCGGCTTCGCCATCCTCCATCGTCTCCATGCGCTTGAAGTAGGGCAGCACATCCGCATAGGCCCAGCCGGCCGCGCCCTGTTCGGCCCAGTGGTCGAAGTCGCGCGCGTGGCCGCGGACATAGACCATGCCGTTGATGGAGGAGGAGCCGCCGATCACCTTGCCGCGCGGCGTGGCCAGAACGCGCCCGCCCAGATGAGGCTCCGGTTCGCTCTGAAAACCCCAGTCATAGCGCGCCATGTTCATGGGGAAGGAGAGGGCGGCGGGCATCTGGATGAAGGGGCCGATATCGCTGCCGCCATATTCGATGACGATGACCGAATGCCTGCCGTCTTCCGACAGGCGGTAGGCAAGCGCGGCGCCGGCGGAGCCGGACCCAATGATGACGAAATCGGCTTCAGCCATGGAACGGGCCCCCGTGAGGCGTGTGACGGGCAAGCGCCATGTCGAGATAGTCTTCGACGAGGAAGATGGCGGTCCGGGAATCCTCGACGCCTTCGCCGAGCGCGCGGCGCAGATAAAGACCGTCGATAAGGGCGGCGATGCCGCGCGCGGTGCGTATGGCGGCAGGGCGGGGAAGACCGGCGAGGCCGCTCAGAAGGTCGCTGTGAAGGCGATGCACGTAGATGCGGAAGAGGCGGCCAAGCGCTGCATCGCGCCGCGCCTCCACATAAAAGGCAAGCCAGGCGGCGATGATCTCGGGGCGGAACTGCTCCGGCGAGAGGTTGACCGCGATGATCGCGCGCACCCGCTCAGGCCCGGAAAGCGGAGCGATGGCCGGGCGGATCTCATTGCCGAGCTGGGTGAGGATGTGGCGCATCGTGGCGAAAAGGAGGTCGTCCTTGCCGCCGAAATAGTGATGCGCCAGCGCGGTCGACACGCCGGCGCGACCGGCAATGTCCGACATGGTGACGTTCAGCGCGCCGCGCTCGCCAATGGCGCTGATGGCCGCATCAATGAGCGCGCGGCGGCGGATGGGTTCCATTCCGATCTTGGGCATGGCTCTCGTTTATTATTGATTGATGAGTCAATCAAGAAAAATTCGGAGGATCGGACCGGGTGTTTAAATAGTTCAGGCTTGAACGGTCTTCGCGCCGGATTTATGATTTTGTGAGACAGTTCATCAACGCGCCGGCCGCTGGCTGGCGGTCCGGGAGAGACGAGATGACCGCATGCATCGTGGGCTGGGCCCACTCCAAATTCGGCAAGCTGACAGACGACACGCTGGAAGGGCTGATCGTGCAGGTGGCGCGTGAGGCGCTGGACCATGCGGGCATCGGGCCGGAGGATGTGGACGAGATCGTGCTCGGCCATTTCAACGCGGGTTTCTCGCCGCAGGATTTTACCGCAAGCCTCGTGCTGCAGGCCGATGACCGGCTGCGCTTCAAGCCGGCGACGCGGGTGGAAAACGCCTGCGCGACCGGTTCCGCCGCCGTGCGGCAGGGCGCGCGTGCCATTGAGGCGCGTGCGGCGCGCATCGTGCTGGTGGTGGGCGCGGAGCAGATGACCAAGACGCCGGGACCGCAGATTGCGGAAAACCTGCTGAAAGCATCCTATCTGCCGGAAGATGGCGAGATACCGGGTGGCTTTGCCGGCGTTTTCGGCAAGATCGCGGATGCTTATTTCCAGAAATATGGCGACCAGACGGATGCGCTGGCGGCGCTGGCGGCAAAGAACCACAAGAACGGCGTCGACAATCCTTACGCGCAGATGCGCAAGGATCTGGGTTTTGAGTTCTGCCGTCAGGAGAGTGAGCGCAACCCCTATGTTGCCGGCCCGCTGAAGCGGACGGATTGTTCGCTGGTTTCCGACGGGGCGGCGGCTGTCGTTCTGGCGGACACGCAAACGGCGCTTTCGATGCGCCGTGCGGTGGCGCTGCGCGCCAATGAGCATGTGCAGGACTTCCTGCCCATGTCGAAGCGCGACATCCTGCAGTTCGAGGGCTGTGAGGCGGCGTGGAAGCAGGCGCTGAAGAGCGCCAGCGTGACGCTGGACGATCTCTCCTTCGTGGAGACGCATGACTGTTTCACCATTGCCGAGCTGATCGAATATGAGGCCATGGGACTGGCGAAGCGCGGCGAGGGCGGCAGGATCGCGCTCGAAGGTCAGACACAGAAGAACGGGCGTCTGCCGGTGAACCCGTCGGGCGGCCTGAAGGCCAAGGGCCACCCGATCGGCGCGACCGGCGTTTCCATGCACGCGCTGACGGCGATGCAGCTGACCGGCGAGGCCGGCGGCATCCAGATCCCCGGCGCGACGCTGGGTGGCATCTTCAACATGGGTGGCGCGGCAGTCGCCAACTATGTGTCGATCCTCGAACGGATCAAGTAGAAGGCGCGGCCTTCTCGCCTGCCGTTGCCGACGGCCACAGTTCGACGCGTCCGAAGCCCGGCACTTTCAGTGCCGGGTTTCGTATGTCGAGGCCCGCGACCAGTCCCAGAAACTGAAGTTCGAAGCCTGAGCGCAGGCCGGCGGCAAACCCTGCCAGGCCACCAAAGGACACATGGACATCGCTCCAGTCGGGCGCGTGATCGAAGGCGAAGACACCGGGGCGATAATCACGGCCGACGGCGGTGGGCGGCAGGGCGATGTCGAGGTCGGGCACCGTGCGCAGCACATGCGCGGTGAAGGAATTGGAATTGGGGCCGGGCCACAGTCCGTAATCGCCGCGCTGCGAAAACGGATAGCTGGCGATGGCCGCTTCCACCTGAGGGATAAGGCGTTCGGCCTCTTCTCCCTTGATGGCGGTCACCACATAAGGCGTGTTGGAATACCAGCGCCCGTCCGCCGGGTAGGCGTTTCGGCGCACCGGGCTGCCCCAGCCAACCTTGTCGTAACGGTCATAGCCGGAGGCGTTCACACGTTTGAGCACAAGCCAGCTGTGAACGGAGAGCGCGCCTTTCATGCCGCCGGTGCGTGCAGCCATCACGTAGACTGCGGCCTGCGGATCGTCTGCGGGAGCGGGCAGCACGCCACTCGCCGACCAGTCGGCGCTGCGCCAGGAGCCAGGCCGTTCCTGCACCGCCCACCAGGCCAGTGAAGCTGAGGCCGGCAAAACGAAGACGACGAGGAGAAAGAGCAAAGTTCGCTTGAAAAAACGCATGGGGGCCAGTCTATTGTCGCCGGAAGATGATGAAAATGAATCCCGCAAATTACGGTGAAAACATGGGCAATCCGGTTCTGGTCGAGGTGTTGCGCGGTAACGTTGTCGAGAGCAGGCACCGGGGTGCCATCGCCGTGTTCGACGCGGATGGCGGCGCGGTGATGAGCCTTGGCGATATCGACCGACCGGTGTTCCCGCGTTCAGCCGTGAAATCCATTCAGGCGCTGCCCTTTGTGGAAAGCGGGGCGGCGGATGCCTATGGCTTCGGCAACCGCGAGATCGCGCTCGCCTGTTCGTCGCATTCGGGCGAGCCGGAACATGCGGCGCTGGCTATCGCTATGCTCGAGCGGGCGGGGCTCGGCGCGGACGCTTTCGAGTGCGGGGCGCACTGGTCTTCTCAGGAACATGTGCTGATCGAGCAGGCGCGCACCCTTTCGGAGCCGACGGCGGCGCACAACAACTGTTCCGGCAAGCATGCGGGTTTCTTATGCACCTGCGCCCATCTGGGACATGATCCGCAGGGCTATGTGGCGCTGGGTCACCCGCTTCAGGATGCGGTGAAGGCAGCGATGGAAGATGTGACAGGCGCTGCGCACAAGAGCGATCTGTGCGGCACGGATGGCTGCTCCATTCCCACCTATGCGGTGCCGCTTCGGGCGCTGGCGCAGGGATTTGCGCGCATGGCGACGGGCACGGGGTTTGCGCCGGAAAGGGCGAAAGCCGCCCGACGGATTTTTGCGGCCTGCATGGCCGAGCCGTTCTATGTGGCGGGCAGCGGACGGTCCGACACACGCATGATGGAGGCCGGACAGGGCCGCATCTTCACCAAGACGGGGGCGGAAGGCGTATTCTGTGCGGCGATCCCCGAGAAGGGCCTCGGCATTGCGCTCAAATGCGATGACGGAGCCACGCGGGCTGCCGAGGTGATGGTGGCCGAGGTTCTGGCGCAGCTTCTGAAGGGGGATGCGCTTGCCGGGACGCTGCATGAGATGGCGCGGCCCGTTCTGACCAACCGGCGCGGTTTCGAGGTCGGCGGGCTGCGGCCTTCAGACGTTCTGGATGTTCAGGTCGGCTAGGGGCAGGATCCATTAATATGGCCGCAATGGTCGGCCTGATTTGTGCGGATACGGAAGCAAGGCCGCAGGAAGACTTCACGTCTTTCGAGGACTTGCGACAAAGTAGCCGTGCAAATCAGGCCGATCCGAAGGACGCTCGATAGGCCGGCGATCTGCTGCGTCAAACCCCTTGACCGGGGGAAGACCCCGCTCTGCGGGCTTTTCCTGGCATCTCTTGGTCTATCGAACGCCATTGCGGCCATATTAATGGGTCCTGACCCTAGATTGCCGTGCGCCCCTCTGGGGACGCAGGGGACGTTCCAAACCATTGATGGTGCAACGGCATGACGGCATGGCCTCTCAAGCGACAAGGCTGACGGCCATGCTTCAAGTGCGCAGGATTTGCCTGTCCACATCGTGCGAGAAGTTCCGTGATTTCAAGCATGACAGAGGACATTCATGACCTGCCTGGAAAACTACAATGACCGCCTCAACCGGGTGCTCGATCACGTCTATGCCAACCTTGAGGAGGATCTCTCCTTTGATCGGCTGGCGGAAGTTGCCTGCCTCTCGCCCTATCACTGGAGCCGCATCTACTCGGCCATGCGCGGCGAAACCATTGTCGCGACGATCCGCCGGTTGAGGCTCCAGCGCGCCGCCGACCGGCTGGCTAATTCAGAACTGGACATGGACGCCATCGGCGCTCGTGCCGGTTATGGTTCGCCAGACACGTTCGGCCGGGCGTTCAAGAGCGCTTTCGGCATGAGCCCCGCAGCCTATCGCGAAAAGGGATCGCATGCAGCATTCAGGGCCGCGAATGCCGCAGGTGCGGCGCGCGCTTTTCCGGTGGTGGTGGAGCGTGTGCCGGAACGTCGTTGCGCAGGGATCGATCACACCGGCTCCTATATGGAAATCGATCACGCCATGGGACGGCTCTTCACCACGCTTGCCGCCCGCGACGCGATCCCGGCCGAGCCGGCCATGATCGGCGTGTTCTTCGACGATCCGGATATCGGCCCCGAGACCGAATTGCGCTCGCGCGCCTGTCTGCCGGTGGCAGAGTCCTTCGCAATCGATGCGCCTCTCGTGGAGACGGTGCTGCGCGGTGGGGCATATGCGAAGCTGAGCTATACGGGCCCTTATGCCGACATGCGCGGGGCCTATCGCTGGTTTCTGGGCGTGTGGCTGCCTGCATCCGGCTATGAGCCGGAGGATGCTCCCATCTTCGAGGCCTATCTGAACGATCCGCGCGAGGTGTCGCAAAGCGAACTCCGCACGGATATTTACCTGCCTCTCAAGGCGGCGCAGTGAAGCCGAAGCCGCACACCTGCTGAGCATCGTTCGACAGAAAGGGCAGGTCTTTCGGTTTAGCCTGCGCGCTTGTCTGTGACTGTCAGGTGCGGAATGTCCTTGCTGCCGGCGCGCAGCAGGTCGCCGGTGACGGCGTCGGCCCAGCGATGGCCGACGACCGCGCCATCCGGCGTGTCTTCAAAGACATTACCGGAAATGACTGCTGCGCCCGTGCCTTCGACCACGGAGACGATGATGCCGGTTTTCGCCTTGCGGATGACGTTTCCCGAAGCGGTGATGTTGCGCAGGAAGGGCCCCCAGCCCATGCGAATGCCGGCAAGCGGCGCGTTCTCGATGACATTGCCTGTGACCGCGCTGTCGGCCTCGACATTGATGCCGATGCCGAAACCGGCCATGGGCGAGGGGTAGGGGCCGTTTGCGGAGAGGTTGCGGACGATGTTGCCCGTGCAGGCGCAGAGGCGGCCGCCCTTGTCGAAATTGGCCATGGAAATGCCGTGGGCCGCGCCATCCACCAGATTGCCGGTGATGACCGCGCCCTGAAAGGCAAACTCGGCATAGAGCGCCGTCTCGCCGGAGCGCAGGCAGGTGTTGCCGGAAATCTGGAGATTGCCGGCGCTGTTGCCGCGTATGGCCGAGAAGGCGCAGTCGGAAATTTCATTGTCCGATACGCGCAGATTGTCGGCGCGATAGGCGTTGACCCCGTTGCCATACTGGCCGGTGCCGCCCCTGTCAGCGCGGATGCGGGTGATGCGGTTTCCCGCAATGCGGCTGCCATCCGCGCCGGGGCCGCTGCGATGGACGAGAATGCCACCATTGCCGCAATCGGCAATGGTGTTGGCGCTGATGTCGAGCCCATCCGAATCCAGCGCGTAAAGGGCGTAGTCGGAGGCGTCCGCGATCTCGCTGTCGCGGATCCGCCCGCGTGCGCGGCGAAGGGCGAGGCCACTGCCGCTGCTGGCCCGAAAGGCGCATTGCTCAATGGCGAGGTGTTTTGCACCGTCAATGTCGAGAAGCGCGCGCGCATCGCCGGAAAGCGGCATGTACACGCCATCGAGCGCAAGGCCCGACAGGGAAAGGTGTTCACTGTCGCGCGCCGTGAGAAATGCGCTGGCGCGTTCCTGCACGAGGCGCGTTGCGCCGGGAACTCCGATGAGGCGGACCTGACGGGGAAGCGGCAGGCCCGACAGGCGATAGCGGCCGGGCGGGAGAAAGACCGGTATGGATTCCGCGCTGGCGCGTTCAAGCAGGGCGGTGAGGGCCGAAGTCTGATCTGTGGCGCTGTTCGGATCGATGCCGAAATCCCGCGCACTGGCAGCACCAGCCGCCATGCGCCCGAGCGCGGCGTCGGCAAAGGCAAGATGCGGCATGGAAAGACCGAGAACGGCAAACCCTGCGCTTGCTTTCAAAAATCTGCGGCGGTTCATTTTGGCACAACTCCGGACTGGCCCGATTTTGAATGCAGGTTTCGTGCCGTGAGGTTCAGGTTTCGAGAGGGACCGTGTGGTCGCGGAAGAATGCCGCAGACATATGCAGCTGCCAGATCATGGATGTCAGGGCTTCGTAGGCTGCCTTGTTCTCCGCGCGTGCAAGAACGGACTCCAGCTCATTCGGCGAGTTTCCGCAGCGCGACATTGTATTGATCCATGATCTGATGGGCAGCTTCCAGCTGGCGTTCAAAATGGTCGTCCGCTGTTTTCAGATAAATGCCATTCTCCGTCTCCGTGAGGACCAGCTGGTCACCGGATTTGAGACCCTGCCGTTCAAGCACTTCCTTTGGAAGGATGCCCCCTTCCGAATTTCCGATCTTGCGAATGGTCACATTCATGGCTCCGGCTCTGCATGTTGCAACTCAGGGCATAGCAGAGGGCGGCCATTTCAAGAATGGGCGATCAGCCTGATTTCAGAAGCCGGTCGAGCAGGCGCTCGGCGGCTTCCGGGATGACCGTGCCGGGTGGGAAGATTTCCGCAGCGCCGGCTTCATGTACGGCCGCAAAATCATCCGGGGGAATGACACCGCCAGCAACCAGAAGAATGTCGCCATGGCCGCGCTTCTCCAGCGCTGTCCTGAGCTCGGGGATGAGGGTGAGGTGACCGGCGGCGAGCGACGATGCGCCGACGATCTGCACATCATTGGCGATGGCGAGCTCGGCCACTTCTTCAGGCGTCTGGAACATGGCGCCGACGGTGACGTCGAACCCCAGATCGCCGAAGGCGGTGGCGATGACCTTCTGACCGCGGTCATGCCCGTCCTGCCCGATCTTGGCGATCAGGATGCGGGGGGCGGCACCGGTCTTCTTGCGGAATTTCTCCACCTTCTGGTGCGCGCGTTCGACGGAGGGAAGGTCGCCCACCTCCTTGCGGTAGACGCCGGAAATGGTGCGGATCTCGGCCACATGGCGGCCAAAGACCTTTTCGAGTGCCGAAGAAATCTCGCCCACCGTTGCCTTGGCGCGGGCGGCGCGGACGGCGAATTCGAGAAGGTTTCCGTCTCCCCCGGCAGCGCGGGTGAGGGCGGCAAGGGCGCTCTCGGTCTCGGCCACGTCGCGGGTGCCCTTGAGCTGTTGCAGCTTGGCGAGCTGGCGGGCGCGCACTTCGGCGTTGTCCACCTTGAGCACGTCCACCTCGGTGTCGCGTTCGGGCTGGTAATTGTTGACGCCGACGACGAGCTGTTCGCCGGAATCGATCCGCGCCTGGGTGCGGGCGGCCGCTTCCTCGATGCGCATCTTCGGCACACCCTTCTCGATGGCCGCAGCCATGCCGCCGAGGCTTTCCACCTCTTCGATGTGTTTGAGGGCGCGGTTGGCGAGATCGTGTGTGAGGCGCTCGATGAAATGGGAGCCGCCCCATGGGTCGATCATGCGCGTGGTGCCGGATTCAAGCTGCAGCACAAGCTGCGTGTTGCGGGCGATGCGGGCGGAATGGTCGGTCGGCAGGGCCAGCGCCTCGTCAAAGGCGTTGGTGTGCAGCGACTGGGTGTGGCCCTGGGTGGCGGCCATGGCCTCGACCATGGTGCGCACGATATTGTTGTAGGGATCCTGCGCGGTGAGCGACCAGCCGGATGTCTGGCAATGGGTGCGCAGCGACAGCGAGCGCTCGCTCTTCGGCGCGAAATTCTCTTTCAGGAGCGTCGCCCAGAGAAGACGCGCGGCGCGCATCTTGGCCACTTCCATGAAGAAGTTCATGCCGATGGCCCAGAAGAAGGACAGGCGGGGCGCGAAACGGTCGATGTCGAGCCCGGCGGCGATGCCGGCGCGGGCATATTCGATGCCGTCGGCGATGGTGTAGGCCAGCTCCAGATCGGCGGACGCGCCGGCCTCCTGCATGTGATAGCCGGAGATCGAGATGGAGTTGAATTTGGGCATGTGCTCCGCCGTGTAGGCGAAGATGTCGGAGATCACCCGCATCGAGGGCTTGGGCGGGTAGATATAGGTGTTGCGGACCATGAACTCCTTCAGAATGTCATTCTGAATGGTGCCCGAAAGGTCCCTGTGGGCGACGCCCTGTTCCTCTGCCGCGACGATGTAGAGCGCCATGATCGGCAGAACCGCGCCGTTCATGGTCATGGAGACGCTCATTTTATCGAGCGGAATGCCGTCGAAGAGCTGGCGCATGTCGAGAATGGAATCGATCGCCACACCGGCCATGCCCACATCGCCCGCAACGCGGGGATGGTCGCTGTCATAGCCGCGATGGGTGGCGAGGTCGAAGGCGACCGACAGGCCTTTCTGGCCGGCGGCGAGATTGCGCCGGTAGAAGGCGTTGGATTCTTCAGCCGTCGAGAAACCGGCATACTGGCGAATGGTCCAGGGCCGGCGGGTATACATGGTGGGGTAGGGGCCGCGAATGAAGGGCGCGGCGCCCGGATAGGTGTCGAGAAAGCGCAGACCCCTTAAGTCATCCTCCGAATAGGAAGACTTGATGGCGATGCCTTCCGGCGTTTCTGCCGGCGGGGTCTGGGCTGGGAGAGGCGATGAATGAGGGACCGACCAGTCGATGCTGGCGAAGTCCGGGATCATGCGATGCCTCCTCCAGTCTCGTCGAGACGCTGGGCAAGCAGCGGTTGGCAACGCACGGCGGCCACCTCACCGGAGATGTCGGGCGAAACCGCCTTGAGCGTCTTGACCGGGCGCTCTTCGGCAGCCGGATAGATGGTGGTGCCGACAATGGCCTTCTTGCCGTCATTGATGCGCTGCTCGCGGCGCTCGCGCATGTCGAGCACGCGCTCCTGAATGTGTCCGTTCATCAGGCTGCGCAGCACGCCGCCCTCGCTCTCGATGCGGCGGAACTCGTCCCACGCCTTTTCGCAGAGCGCGGCGGTGAGCGTTTCCATGCCGCCTGCGCCGGCCGCGGGATCGATGATCAGATCCAGATGGCTTTCGCCGGAGAGAATGAGCTGCGTGTTGCGGGCAAGCCGCCGCGCATCGGGATCAGGAAGGCCGTGGACGATGGTGTGCGGCAGGACGGACAGCGTGTCCGCGCCGCCAACAGCCGCCGCAAAGGCGGCGATGGTGGTGCGCAGCGTGTTCGTCTCCGGGTCCTTCGCCGTCATCATCCGATAGGAGGTCTCTGCGTGGATCGTCGCAAGAGACGGCTCGATGGAGCAGGTCTCCTGAACACGCGCCCACAGGCGGCGCAGGGCCCTGATCTTCGCAATCGACAGGAACTGATCCTGATCGACGCAGAGCGAGAAGCCGATATGCGGCGCGGCATAGACAAGCGGCTGGCGGGCTTGCTCGAACATGCGCAGATGCGAGACTGCGGAGGCAAGCATGATGCCAAGCTCCTGCGCCTCGGAAGCGCCGGCATTGTGGAACACGCGGCCATCGCCCTCGAGCAGGATGCCGGGCAGATCCATCGCGAAGAAGCCCGCGAAGGACTGCGGCATGGAGGCTTCAAGCGCCTCGATGGACATGCGCAGCTTGCCGGTGCCGGCAAAGGTGGCTGCCGGAGAAATGCCGAAGGAAAGCGTCATGGCGGCCGGGTTGATGCGGCGCTCGGTGAAAAGCTGGGTCAGCCAGTCGACAATGGCGCGGCTGCTCGGATTGGCGTCCATGCGCAGATGCATGCCCTGCAGGTCGATGCCGTCGAGCGCCTTCGCAACCGCCTCGGGCGTTGCGGGCATGCCGAAGCCGAATGCATTGGGAGCGCCTGCAAAGACAAGCGCGAGGCCGGTTGCACCCTGTGCGATGTCTTCCTTCGCCTGAAGATTGGCGCGCACGGGATCCGGGTCGTCCATGCGCTGAACATGCGCCCAGCCGGATTTTCCACGGCCGCGCGCCAGAGGCTTGGCGTCCTGCATGCGCTCGTAAAGTGCGCGCATGGAGATATTGTCATCCGTCTGCCAGGAGAGAGCTTCCGGACCTGCTTCCCCCTTCAGGGATTCGACCACCAGGTCGCGCCAGCGCTCCTGATCGATCTGGGGGAACTTCACTTTTTTTAGGATCGCGCGATCCATCATGCCTCCCGATTCGCCGATGGCCGAGGCCGGATCCGCCGCTTTGCGCGTTTCCAGCCCAAGGCAACCACCCTTTACTGAGCCCGGAGTTTAGGACGCCACAGATCACGCCGCAATGCACAATAGGCCAAATAGCCCCGAGCGTTGCATGAAAGCCTCGCTTTCAGCGCGCGTGCACAACGCCGTTGAGTGTTTCTGCGGGGCTGACTATACCGGAGAACATTGCGCAGCAACGGGTTGATCGAGCGAGGCTATTTCATGACGGCAGACGACACGATTTTTCTGGGGGCCAGTCGGCATCCGGACGACAGCTACCAGCAGGCCGAGCGTCTTCTGCTGAAATACGCCAACAGGCACGGGCTCGTCACCGGCGCAACCGGCACCGGCAAGACGGTGACGCTGCAGATCCTCGCTGAAGGGTTTTCGAATGCGGGCGTGCCCGTGTTCTGCGCGGATGTGAAGGGCGACCTTTCCGGCATTGCCATGATGGGCGAGGAGAAGGACTTCCTCACCAAACGCGCCGACGCGATCAAGCTCGACCCGTATGAGTTTCAGGAATTCCCGGTCATTTTCTGGGATCTCTTCGGCAAGAAGGGCCACCCGATCCGCACCACCATCTCGGAGATGGGGCCGCTTCTTCTGTCGCGGCTGATGAACCTCTCGGACGCGCAGGAAGGTGTTTTGAACATTGCCTTCCGCATTGCCGATGAGGAAGGGCTGCTGCTGCTCGACATGAAGGACCTGCAGGCGCTTCTGGTGCATGTGGCGGACCGCGCCGACGAGATCGGCACGCGCTACGGCAATGTGTCGAAGCAATCTGTCGGCGCGATCCAGCGCACGCTTCTGGTGCTGGAGCAGCAGGGGGCGAACTTCTTCTTCGGCGAACCGGCGCTCGAGATCGGCGACATCATGCGCACCACGCGCGATGGTCGCGGCGCGATCAACGTGCTGGCCGCCGACAAGCTGATGATGAACCCGCGTCTTTACGCGACCTTCCTGCTCTGGCTGCTTTCGGAACTGTTCGAGGAACTGCCGGAAGTGGGCGACCCGGACCGGCCGCGCCTCGTCTTCTTCTTCGATGAAGCGCATCTCCTGTTCGATGACGCGCCGAAGGTTCTGGTCGAGCGTGTCGAGCAGGTGGTGCGGCTGATCCGCTCCAAGGGTGTTGGCGTCTATTTCGTCACACAGAACCCGCTCGATGTTCCCGAGACGGTTCTGAGCCAGCTCGGCAACCGCGTGCAGCACGCCCTGCGCGCCTATACGCCGCGCGAGCAGAAGGCCGTGAAGACGGCGGCTGACACGTTTCGGCCCAATCCCGAATTCGACTGTTTCGAAGCGATCACGCAGCTTGGCGTCGGTGAGGCGCTGGTTTCGACGCTGGAATCCAAGGGCGTTCCCTCCATCGTGCAGCGGACGCTGATCCGCCCGCCGGCATCGCGGCTCGGGCCGATCACGGATGCAGAACGCGACAAGCTTATGAAGGCGAGCCCGGTGTTCGGTCAGTACGACGAGAGCATCGACCGCGAATCCGCCTTCGAGATGCTGCAAAAGAAAGCCGAAGAGAAGGCGAAGGCCGAGGCAAGCGCGCAGGAGGCCGAAGAGGCCGGCGACGGGGAAGGGCGCACGCGCTGGTCGCTGCCCGATTTCGGCGATGGCGCGAAAACCACCACCACGACGCGGCGCAAGACGACGACCACGCCGCGCCGGCGCACGTCCAACCGGCAGTCGGTCACGGAAGCCGCCATCAAATCGGTGGTCCGCTCCGTCGGCACCTCGCTTGGAAGGGCGCTGGTGCGGGGCATTCTCGGGAGTTTAAAAAAGGGGCGCTAGAGCGCCCCTTTCTCATTCAAGTCCTGACGGGACCATCGCGTCAAACGGTGCGCAGGCCCGAGGTGACGAGGATCGGCGCACCATCTGGAACGCGCGTGTAAAGGTCGATCACGTCCTGGTTGAGCATGCGCACGCAGCCCGAGGAAACCGACTTGCCGATGGTCCACCACTCGGGCGAACCGTGAACGCGGTAGAGCGTGTCCTTGCCATCTTCGAAGATGTAGAGCGCGCGGGCGCCGAGCGGGTTGGAAACGCCGGGCTGCATGCCGCCGACCCACTTGTCGTTGGCCTTGTCGTACTCGGAGCGATATTTTTCGAGCTCCGGACGACGGTCGATCATCTCTGCCGGCGGGAACCAGCGGGGCCACTGCTGCTTGTATTTGATCTCGGCGCGACCGGCCCACTCGAAACCGGCGCGGCCAAGGCCGACGCCATAGCGCAGGGCGCGGCCATTCTCGAGCACGAGGTAGAGGAAGTGGTTGGCGGTGTCGACGACGATGGTGCCGGGACGCTCGCCGGTCGGATCGGCAACTTCCTGACGGTAGTAGCGCGGGTTGATCTTCTCGATCGGAACAGCGGGAATGTCGTAGCCGGCATCAACGACGGCCGAGTACATGGAATTGTACTGGACGGGGCCGGGCTTGGGCGCGGGACGCGAGACAATCGCGGGCTTTTCGCTCTGGTCGCTGACGCAGGCGGACAGGCCGACCGATGCGGCGCCAATTGCGCTCAGGGACAGAAAACGACGCCGGGTGAGTGATCGTACGGCAGTGGGGGAATTGGACATGGTTCTTTCGTGTACTCGCGTTTCGTCAGGACTGATGACCCCGAAAGCCTGAATGCCGGCCCTCCGGATCACATGCGGGATTTAAATCCCTTGTTCCCGCCCTAGGGTGAGAGAAGTTATCGGAACATGCTTGATAGACCGAGTAACTTTGACTTGAAGGTGAAAAATCACGCATTCGGCGCAGTTCCTGGTCGAGTGTGTTATAGATGCATCATAGCACGCGCCCGGAATGTGCGGAATCTTCTTACGTTACGTCAGTAATCCGTCGAGGGACGGTAGAATCAGGTCAGGCGGAAACTCTTCATATTCGTCCGGCTGGTCCGTTCGGTTGAGCCAGACCGTGCGGAATCCGAAATGCTGCGCGCCCGCAACGTCCCAGCGATTCGATGACTGGAACGAGACGTTCTGCGGATAGATGCGCCAGGCATTGGTGACCATTTCATAGACGCTCTGATCGGTCTTGAAGCGGCGGACCGTTTCCACCGAGAAAACCTCATCCAGAACCGTGTCGAGGGCGGAGGAGCGGATTGCCGATTCCAGCATTGCGGGCGACCCGTTGGACAGGACCGCCAGCCGCGCGCCGCCGGCCTTCAGCGCTTTGAGGACCGCAGGAACTTCTTCATAACAGTCGAGCTGCCAGTAGGCGTCGAGCAGATCCTGCCGCAGGCGGCGGTCGACCGAGGGAATTCTTGCGAAGGCGAAATCGAGCGCCCGCTCCGTCATGGTCCAGAAGTCGGTGTATTCGCCCATCAGGGTGAAGACCCAGGAATATTCGAGCTGCTTGGCGCGCCACAGTTCCGAAAAACGCTGTCCTTCCGGCCCGATTTCGCCGGCATGGCGACGCACCGCCGCATGCACGTCGAACAGGGTGCCATAGGCATCGAACACATAGGCCGCGTGGCGCATCATCACTCCTTTACGCACTCCGTACTTGACCGCACGGGCTGGAGACGGTCAAGAAGCGTGGTCTGGCCTCATCGAAAGGCGCATGGCGGCGATTGACGGGACCGGACAAAGTCATTTCCATAATTGGCACCGAGAATTTAAGAATTTCGCATCTTTGCAGAGATTCTTGCGTGATCATCAGGAAGGAAGGCGCAGTATGACCGTAGTGACCGAAGTCCAATCGACGACCTGGACCTATGTTGATGGCGATTGGCATGAGGGCAACGTACCCCTCATCGGTCCGCGCAGCCACGCCATGTGGCTCGGCTCGACCGTGTTCGACGGTGCGCGCTGGTTCGAGAATGTTGCGCCGGACCTTGATCTGCATGCGGCACGCGTCAACGCTTCCGCCGCTAATCTCGGCCTCACGCCGAAGGTTTCGGCTGACGAAATCATAGGGCTGGCGAATGACGGTCTGAAGAAGTTCGACGGCAAGACGGCTGTCTATATCCGCCCGATGTACTGGGGCGAGCACGGCGGCTATATGGGCGTGCCGGCGGACCCGGATTCCAGCCGTTTCTGCCTGTGCCTCTATGAAGCGCCGATGCTGGAGCCGACCGGCTTTTCCGTTGGCGTTTCGCCGTTCCGCCGGCCGACCTATGAGACCGCGCCGACCAATGCCAAGGCGGGGTGCCTCTACCCGAACAACGCCCGTGCCATCATGGAAGCGCGCAGCCGCGGCTTTGACAATGCGCTGGTGCTCGACATGCTGGGCAATGTGGCCGAGACCGGCAGCTCCAACATCTTCATGGTCAAGGATGGCGTGGTCTACACGCCTGCGCCGAACGGCACGTTCCTGACCGGCATCACCCGCACCCGCGTGATCGGCCTTCTGCGCGATGCAGGCATGGAAGTCGTTGAAAAGACGCTTTCGGTGAAGGACTTCCTTGAAGCGGACGAGGTGTTCTCCTCCGGCAACCACTCCAAGGTCGTTCCGGTGAGCCGGGTCGAAGATCAGAATTATCAGGCTGGTCCTGTGGCCAAAAAGGCCCGTGACCTCTATTGGGAGTGGGCCCATTCGGGCGTGCCCGCCTGATCATTCGGGAACAATCGGACGCGATGGGTATTGTCTCTCTCAAGGGAGAGCACCATCTGCGTCCTGCAGAATTCAACCACCTGTACGAGGGAGTTTACCACCATGGCTTTTGAACTGCCGGATCTGCCT
Organism: Nitratireductor sp. PBL-C9; assembly: GCF_050877045.1. Taxonomy (NCBI): domain Bacteria; kingdom Pseudomonadati; phylum Pseudomonadota; class Alphaproteobacteria; order Hyphomicrobiales; family Phyllobacteriaceae; genus Nitratireductor; species Nitratireductor sp. PBL-C9. The sequence goes on along the minus strand of NZ_JBPAXW010000008.1, from coordinate 104,041 downwards.
TACGATTATGAGGCACTGCAGCCCTTCATGTCGAAGGAAACGCTGGAGTACCACCACGACAAGCACCACAAGGCTTATGTCGACAATGGGAACAAGCTGGCTGCAGAAGCAGGCATGGACGGCCTGTCGCTCGAGGAAGTGGTCAAGCAGTCCTTCGGCAAGAATGCCGGCCTGTTCAACAATGCGGCCCAGCATTACAACCACGTTCACTTCTGGAAGTGGATGAAGAAAGACGGCGGCGGCACCAGCCTTCCCGGCGCGCTCGCCAAGGCCATCGACAGCGATCTGGGCGGCTACGACAAGTTCCGCGCCGACTTCATCAATGCCGGTGCAACGCAGTTCGGTTCGGGCTGGGCATGGCTCGCCGTCAAGAACGGCAAGCTTGAGATCATGAAGACCCCGAATGGCGAGAACCCGCTGGTTCACGACGCAGCGCCGATCCTCGGCGTCGATGTGTGGGAGCACTCCTATTACATCGATTACCGCAACGCGCGTCCGAAGTATCTCGAGGCGTTCGTCGACAGCCTGATCAACTGGGACTACGTGCTGGAGCTTTACGAGCAGGCTTCGTAATTCCGCTTGTGGATTTCACAATAAGTACGGCTTCTGGCTGTATTCGAGAGGCCCGGCCCAGCGCCGGGCCTTTTTGATTCGACCGACCTTCACGAAAGCGTGAAGGCGTTCCCCGGAATAATTCCCGGCCAACCGCGTTGGTCCGGGTATTGTTCGAACAAATTACCGGAGGGTTTCCATGAAGAAGATTGCACTTGCCGTTTCAGCGCTTTGCCTGTCGGTTTCCGGCGTTGCCGCGGCCGATGATCCGATTGCCGTGCGCAAGTCGATCATGCAGGCAACGGCCGCTTCCGCCGGCCTTGCCGGCGCGATGATGAAGGAAGAGCTGGCTTACAATCCAGCCATCGCCAAAGCCGCCATCCTGACGCTGAACGCAGGCGCAAAATCCTATGGCGCATTCTTTCCCGAGGGTTCGGGCGAGGGCGACACCACCGCTGCACCTGCGATCTGGGAAGATGCAGCCGGCTTTCAGGCCGCGCTCGACAAATACATGACCGACACGACGGCTGCCTTAGACGCGGCAGGCAAGGACGGACCGGCGGATCTCGCTTCTTTCCAGGCGGCAATCGGCCCGGTGTTCAGCAACTGCAAGAGCTGCCACGAGAAGTTCCGCGTTCAGAACAACTAGAGCCTTTCCGCTTTTTGTTGAGACGCGAAAACGCTCTAATTCATTGTCTTACGCAATTCCGGACCGAAAACCGGTTCCCACTTTTCCTGGAATTGCTCTAGTCGAGAACATCGGACCGAAAAGCCGCATCGGGCTTTCGGTTCGATTTTTCAGCTCAGGACGATCGGGATTGTCATGAAGAAGAAATTGCTGACCACTGCCCTCATTGTCATCGCGGGCGGTGGAGCGGCGTTCTGGCTGTTGAGCGCTCCGACCTCACTGGAGGCCGGGGCGCTTGGCGCGCTGGAAGCGCCGAGTGCGGAGCGTGGCGAGCAGGTCTTCTGGGCCGGTGGCTGCGCCTCATGCCATGCGCGCCCCGGAGCTGACGGCGATGCGCGGCTGGAACTCGCCGGCGGTGTCGAGTTGAAATCCGATTTCGGAACCTTCGTCGCACCGAACATTTCGCCACATATGCAGGACGGCATCGGCGGCTGGAGCGACATGGCGTTCGCCAATGCGATGCTGCACGGGGTTTCGCCCGAGGGCGAGCATTACTACCCGGCGTTTCCCTATCCCTCCTATGCGCGGATGGAGCCGCAGGATGTGAGCGACCTGTTCGCTTTCATCAAGACGCTTCCCGAAGTGGAGGGCGATGCGGGCGAGCATCAGCTTTCGTTCCCCTTCACAATGCGTCGCGGCATCGGGCTATGGAAACTGGCCTATATGCATGACGAGCCGGTGGTTGCGCTGGGAGCCGATGCTTCTGATGCGGAACGGCGCGGGCAGTATCTCGTGGAGGGTGCGGGCCATTGCGGCGAGTGCCACACGCCGCGCAATTTTGCCGGCGGACAGCTCTACGATCAGTGGCTTGCGGGTGCGGTTTCGGCGGAAGGCGAGGGCATCGTGCCGAACATCACCACGGGTGATGGCGGGATTGGCTCCTGGTCGGCCGGCGACATCGCCTATTATCTGGAAAGCGGCTTCACGCCGGAGTTCGATTCGGTTGGCGGAGCCATGGTCTCCGTGCAGAAGAACATGGCCCGGCTTTCCAAGGAAGACCGCGACGCGATCGCGGCCTATCTTCTTGCCGTTCAGCCGAAGCCTAACGGTTATCCATCTTCCCGGTGACCTTCAGGACGAAGGCATAGGTGAGCGCCTTTTCCTCGAGCCGCGAAAAGCGGCCCGAGGCTCCGGCGTGGCCGGCGTCGAGATTGGTTTTCAGAAGAACCGGATTGTCGCCGCTCTTGCGCTCTCTCAGACGCGCCACCCATTTCGCAGGCTCCCAGTAAGTCACGCGCGGATCGGTGAGGCCGGCGAGCGCCAGAATGGGCGGATAGTTCTGCGCGCCCACATTGTCGTAGGGCGAATAGGCGGCGATGGTGTCGTAATCGGCCCTTGAGGCAATGGGATTGCCCCATTCGGGCCATTCCGGCGGGGTGAGCGGCAGCGTGTCGTCGAGCATGGTGTTGAGCACATCGACAAACGGCACGGCGGCGACGATGCCGCCGAACGCCTCGGGGGCCATGTTTGCGATTGCGCCCATCAGCATGCCGCCGGCGGACCCGCCTTCGGCCACGATTCGGTCGTGGCTTGTATAGCCCTCGGCGACCAGATGGCAGGCGGCGGCGATGAAGTCGGTGAAGGTGTTGACCTTCTTTTCGCGCTTGCCGTCCTCATACCAGGCGTAGCCCTTTTCCTTACCGCCGCGGATATGTGCGATGGCGTAGACAAAGCCGCGGTCGACCAGAGACAGGCAATTGGTGTTGAAAGCGGCGGGCATGGCCATGCCATAGGCGCCGTAGCCATAGAGCAGGCAGGGCGCGGAGCCGTCCAGTGCGATGTCCTTGCGATAGACCAGCGACACGGGCACCAGTTCGCCATCGGGGGCAGGGGCCATGAGGCGACGGGTGATATAGTCATCCGGATTGTGGCCGGAGGGCACTTCCTGCGTCTTCAGGAGTGTACGCTTACGGGTGCGCATGTCGTAGTCGAAGACCTGCTGCGGCGTGGTCATGGACGAATAGGAGAAGCGGAGCGTCTCGGTGTCGTATTCGTAGGACCCCATCAGGCCGAGCGAATAGGCCTCCTCGTCGAAGGCGATCAAATGTTCCGACCCGTCGGCGCGGTCGCGGATGACGAGGCGCGGCAGGCCGTCCTTGCGCTCCAGACGCACGAGGTAATTGGCAAACGCCATGATGGCGAGGATGAGCCGGCCCGGCTCGTGGGGCACCAGATCCTGCCAGTTGGCGCGGGCGGGATCGCCTGCGGGCGCGGTGACGATCTTGAAGTCCTTGGCGTCATCCGCATTGGTGAGGATGAAGAAGATGTCGCCGCCTTCTTCCAGATCGTATTGCAGTCCGGTTTCGCGCGCGGCCACCAGACGGGGCGTGGCGTCGGGATCGCTTGCGGGAAGGATGCGGCACTCCGACGTCTCGTGATCGTGGGCGGAGATGTAGATCCAGTCGTGATTGCGGCTGCCGGACACGTCGACGAAGAAACCCGGATCGGCTTCCTCGTAGATGAGGCGGTCTTCAGCGGAATCCGCGCCGATCCGGTGGTAGAAGATTTTTGACGGGCGGTGGTTCTCATCAAGCCTTGTGTAGAAGAAGCCACTGCCGGCTGCGTCCCATTCGCCGCTGCCGCCGGTCTCGGTGACCGTGTCGGGAAGCTCCTTGCCGCTTTCGAGATCGCGCACGCTCAGTGTGTAGAGCTCCGACCCCTTGTCGTCCTGGCCCCAGAGAAGGCGCTTGTGGTCCGGCGAATGGTCGGCGCCGCCGATGCGGAAATAGCTCTTGCCCTCGGCCTCGCGGTCGCCATCAAGCAGCACTTCCTCTTGGGCGTTGTCGTCGCCATCGCTCGGCAGGCGGAAGAAGCGCGGATATTCGCCCCCGGTGCGGAAACCGGCGGCATAGGCGTAGGGGCCGTCCTTGGCAGGTACGGAGGTCTCGTCCTCCTTGATGCGTCCGCGCATCTCGGCGACCAGGGTTTTCTGCAACGCTTCCGTGTCGGCCAGAAGTTCCGCCTGATAGGCGTTCTCGGCTTCCAGATGCGCGCGGATGTCGTCTGCCAGAAGGGCCGGGTCGCGCAGGACTTCCTGCCAGTTGTCGGCGCGCATCCAGGCATAGTCGTCCGTGCGCTCGATGCCATGGCGGGTGTCGCTGACGGGGCGGGCTTCGGGCGAGGGAGCGCTGGCTGTCGAGGAAAATGCTTTGGAAGTCATGGCAAACCTTGGAGTATCTGCGGAATGTGTGCAGGTGCGGCGCGAAGCGCTGCGTGAAGCTGGGCGCATTTTTGTCCCGCCGAAGGGGCGCGTGGCAATGGCCAATCGAAAAAATACCTGCGGGCGGGGAGGGCAGGAAGATCGAGGGCGCGATCCGCCTCTTCTGGGCAGTCGAAATAAAAGACTGTGTCTAAGCTGCATTATGTTTCACGCGGGCAACGTGAATGATGCATTCTTCTTATATAGGGGAACAAACGACCTGATGGGGCCTGCCGATTGTGTGGGCATGATTCCAGCGGTGTTTTTGCATAGTGAGCCCCCGGTGGTTTAAGCTGACCAATCTCTTGTGAATGGCGTCGTTTCATCGCGCCTGTGAGTTGCGTTTACGCCTTGTCGTGCCGAGGGCGAGTGTTTATGTCACCGTGAGATTTTCTGAAGTTTCTTGAAACACTAAGTCCAGTGGGGAGAGTTCATGACGGCAGACGGCCAGTGGCTGACATTTCTCGCTCTGTTGCTGCCGTTCGCAGCCGCCGCCATAGCACCAGCGCTTACAAGGGCGCTGCATCACAATGCAGCCTGGGTGCTGGCGATCGCGCCCGCTCTCATCTTTCTGCATTTTACGGGCTTTGTCGGACCCGTTTCCGATGGCGAAACGCTGACGGGCGGATATGCATGGATACCGAGCCTTTCGGTTGATTTTTCCTGGTTCCTCGATGGTCTTTCCGTCACTTTCGCGCTGCTGATCTCGGGCATCGGCACGCTGATCGTGCTTTATGCGGGCGGCTATCTGAAGGGGCACGAGCATCAGGGGCGCTTTTTCTCGTTCATCCTGATGTTCATGGGCTCGATGCTGGGCCTTGTGGTCGCGGATTCCTTCCTCACCCTGTTCGTTTTCTGGGAACTGACCTCGATCACCTCGTTCCTGCTGATCGGCTTCGATCACTCGCGCGAGGCTTCGCGCCGTGCGGCTTTGCAGGCGCTTGTGGTGACGGGGCTTGGCGGCCTTTCGCTGCTTGCCGGTCTTCTGGTGATCTGGAGCGCCACGGGCGTCAACTCCATGTCGGCGCTGCTTGCGACCGAGAGCGCGCTGCGTGATGCACCGCTCTACATGGCGGCGCTGCTGCTCATTCTGGGCGGCGCGTTCACCAAGTCGGCGCAGTTCCCGTTCCACTTCTGGCTCCCCAACGCGATGGAAGCGCCGACGCCCGTTTCGGCCTATCTGCATTCGGCGACCATGGTGAAGGCGGGCGTCTATCTGCTGATGCGCCTCAATCCGGTGCTGGGTGATACGGCTGCCTGGGAAACCATTCTGCCGCTGTTCGGCGGCACGACGCTTCTGGTGGGAACGCTTCTGGCCGTGCGCCAGACGGACCTGAAGCTGATGCTGGCCTACACGACCGTGGCTTCGCTGGGGCTGCTTGTCATGCTGACGGGCGTGGGCTCGGAAAAGGCGGTCGAGGCGGCGGTGCTCTATCTCGTGGCGCACTCCATGTTCAAGGGCGCGCTGTTCATGGTCGCGGGCCTTGTCGACCACGAATCCGGTACGCGTGACGTCACGAAGCTCGGTGGCCTGCGCACGGCAATGCCGATCACCTTTACGGCGGCTGTTCTGGCGGCGGCCTCGATGGGCGGCGTGCCGCTGTTCTTCGGCTTCCTCGCCAAGGAAGAGATCTATGCCGGCCTCGGCTTTGCCAATGGCTGGACCACCATGCTGACGCTGGTGGCGCTCGCCGGCAACGGGCTGATGTTCGCCATCGGCTTCGCCGTGGCGCTGAAGCCGTTCCTTGGCGCGAAGGTGGAAACGCCCAAACATGCCCATGAAGGGCCGATCCTGCTCTGGCTCGGACCGGTGGTGCTGGGCGCGCTGGGTCTGGTCTCGGCACTGTTCTCCGGCGTGAGCCATGAGCTCGTCAGCAGCCCGATGTCGAGCGCCGTGCTCGGCGAGGCCGTGACGGTGACGATTTCGACCATTCCGCATATCGGCATGCCGCTGGCGCTGTCGGTGGTGACGGTTGCGCTTGGCGTTCTGGTGTTCGTCATGCTGGGGCAGGGGCGCGCGGCGATGGCCGGCATCCTCAACGCCATCGGCTGGGGCCCGGACAAGGGTTTCGACCAAGTGATGCGCGGCCTGACACGTGTTTCCTTCTCGGTGACCAATCTCATCCAGAACGGCCGGCTGGACTACTACATGACGGCGACCTTCATCGCCGTTGCCGCTGCCGTCCTGATCCCGATGGGGCTTTATGAAGAGTGGCCGGCTGTTCCTTCGATGCCGCGCATGCCGTTCTATGAGTGGACGGTGCTTCTGATCGCGCTGATCGGTCTGGGCGCGGTGATCTATGCGCGCGACCGCCTGACGGCGATCGTCTCGCTGGGCATTCAGGGCTTCTCCGTGGCGTTGATCTTCATGCTTCTGGGTGCGCCGGATCTCTCCTTCACCCAATTCATGGTGGAGACGCTTTCGGTGGTCATCCTGGCGCTGGTCATGACGCGTCTGCGGCTTTCGCCGACGGATCATCGCCCGACGGGCGAGAAGGTGATGGACGTGGCGGTTGCGGGCACGTGCGGCGCGGCCCTCGGCCTGATGCTTCTGCGGGTGACGCAGGTGCCGTTCAACAGCGAGCTGAGCGATTTCTTCACGCAGTATTCGCGTGTGCTGGCGCATGGCCGCAACATCGTGAACGTCATTCTGGTGGACTTCCGCGGGACGGATACGCTGGGCGAGATCGCCGTGGTGATGATTGCGGGCCTTGCCATTCTGGCGCTGGTACGTGTTCGCAGTGTGAAGCCGATCGCTTCCAAGAACGGGGAGGGCTGATATGCGCACTCTGATTTTCCGCACGGTCGCGCCCTATCTTACGAGCCTGATGATCCTGTTCTCCGTGTTCGTGCTTCTGCGCGGGCACAATGAGCCGGGTGGCGGGTTCATCGGCGGTCTGATCGCGGCCTCTGCGTTTGCGATCTATGGCATTGCCTGTGGTGTTTCGCCGGTGCGGCGGGCGCTTTACTTCCACCCGATGGCGATTTCCGGTTTCGGACTTCTGGTCTCGGCGCTGGCTGGCTGGCTCTCCTACTTCTTCCAGGTGCCGTTCATGACGGGCCTGTGGACCAAGGTGAACTTTCTGGGCGTGCCGCTGGACCTGTCGACGGTCCTGTTCTTCGACATCGGCGTTTATCTGGTGGTGCTCGGCTCGATCACGTCGATCGCGCTGGCGCTTGAAGAAAGGGAGCATGGATAATGGAAGCCGCTCTTGCCTTTGTGGTCAGCGTGTTCTTTGCCGTTGCCATTTATCTCATGCTTTCAAAGCACATCATCCGCATCCTGCTGGGGGTCTCGATCTTCGGCAATGCGGTGAACCTGTCGATCTTCACGGCAGGGCGGCTCATGCGTGAGGTGCCGCCGATCATTCCCGAGGCTCTGCAGACGCCGGACTCCGCGATCGCCAACCCATTGCCACAGGCGCTGGTGCTGACGGCAATCGTGATCTCGTTCTCGCTGTTCGCGTTCCTCCTTGTGCTGGCGTTCCGCGCCTATCAGGAACTTGGAACAGACGATACGGACGGAATGCGCGTCGCCGAACCTGAGGGCGAGCCGCTGCCCCCGCTTGGATACTGAGACACTGATGGCCGCTGAATCGATAGACATTTCCGATGCAATGGTGATCCAGCCGACCACGCTGGGTGACTGGATGATTGTGGCGCCGGTTGGGGTGCCGATCCTTTTTGCCGCGATCCTGCTGATGGTGCGTCATGAGACGCGCCTGCATGCCGGTATCGCAATCACCGGCCTGCTTCTGACGCTGGCAGCCAATGCGGCGCTCTTGCTGCAGGTGCTCGCCGACGGGCCGCAGGTGATGACCATGGGGCGGTGGCTGCCGCCCTTCGGCATTTCCTTTGTCGCAGATGCGCTGGGCGCTTCGCTCGCCTTCGTGGCGACGCTGGTGGCAGCCGTGTGTGCGCTCTACGCCATGAAGGACATCGGGGCGACGGGACGCCGTTACGGCTTCTACCCGTTCGTGATGGCCCTGATGGCCGGTGTGGGCGGTTCGTTCCTGACGGGCGACATCTTCAACCTCTATGTGTGGTTCGAGGTGTTCCTGATCTCGTCCTTCGGTCTTCTGATCCTGGGCTCGACGGAACGCCAGCTCGACGGCGCGACCAAATATGCGATCCTGAACCTTGTGGGCACGACGCTGTTCCTGACGGCGACGGCCTATCTCTACGGCACGTTCGGTACGCTGAACATGGCGGACATTGCGCGCAGGGTCGACGCCATGCGCGACACCGGGCCGCTGATGACGCTGGCGGTTCTCTATCTGCTGGCCTTCGGCATGAAGGCGGCGGCGTTTCCCGTCAATTTCTGGCTGCCGGCTTCCTATCACACGCCGCGCATCGTCACGGCGGCGCTGTTTGGCGGCGTTCTGACCAAGGTGGGCGTCTATGCGCTGCTGCGCGTGCTGGTGATGATGTTCCCGGTCGAGCGCGTGGAGCTTTCCGGCGTGATCGCCTGGGTGGCTGCCGGCACGATGGTGCTGGGCATTATGGGCGCGCTTGCCCAGTCGGATGTTCGCCGGGTTCTGGGTTTCGTGGTGATCTCGGGCGTCGGCGTCATGCTGGCCGGTTTGGCGCTGGGGACGGAAGAGGGGCTTACCGGTACGGTTCTCTACGCTTTCCATTCCATTCTGGCGATGACGGCGCTCTATCTGCTTGCGGGCGTGATGAAGGAGCTTGGCGGCAGCTATTCGCTGCATGAGCTGGGCGGTCTCTACCGCGCCTATCCGGCGATGGGGGCCTTCGCGCTGATCCTGATGCTTGCCGTGGCCGGCCTGCCGCCGGCATCCGGCCTGTGGCCGAAAATCCTGCTTGTGCAGGCATCGCTGGAATCCGGCCTGCCATGGCTCGCGCTGGCCATTCTCGCGACGGGTCTTCTGACCACGATTGCGCTTGGCCGCGTCTATATCCTGGCGATCTGGCGCAACCGGCCCGAAGGTGCGCCGAGCGGCGAGCCGAACGCACGGCCGGGGCTCGGCTATGTGTCGCTGGCTCTGCTTTGCATTCCGATCATCCTTCTTGGCGTGTATCCTGAGCCCTTCATTCGCATCGCAGAGACCGCTGCGGCAGGGCTTCTGGATCCGTCCGCCTATATCGGAGCGGTCTTTCCCGTGGAGGCAGCGCAATGAAACTGTCCCTGATCAACATTCTCCTGGCGCTGATCTGGACCGCAGTGAGCGGCTCGTTCACGCTGCCGAACTTCCTCTTCGGCTTTCTGCTTGGTGCGGCCACGCTCTATCTGATCCGCGAGCAGGTGGGCTCGCTCGGTTATTTCGAGCGCAGCATGCGGGTTCTCTCGCTGGCGCTTCTCTTCCTCTACGAGCTGGTGCTTTCAGCGTGGCGTGTAGCCATTCTCGTGCTGTCGCCCAAGATGGACATCAAGCCCGGCATTTTTGCCTATCCGCTCAAGGTGGATCGCGATTTCGAGATCACGCTTCTGGCGAACCTGATCACGCTGACGCCGGGCACGCTGTCCGTCGACGTGTCGGAAGACCGCCGTTTCCTCTACGTGCACGCCATCGACTGTTCCGACCCGGATGAACTGCGTCGCGACATCGCCGATGGTTTTGAACGAAAGATCATGGAGGCGTTTCGATGAGCGCCAGTCAAGAATTCCTCGTCTTCGCCGAGTTTGTGGCGCTTGCCCTGCTCAGCCTGTCGTTTCTTCTCACGGTGGTGCGGGTGCTGGTGGGGCCGAGCCTGCCCGACCGGGTTCTTGCTCTCGACATGCTGGTGACGATCGCCATCGGCTTCATCGCCGTCATCGGCATTCGCACGGGCTTCACGCTCTATCTCGACATCGCCATTGCGCTTGGCCTTGTCGGCTTCCTTGCGACGGTGGCGTTTGCGCGCTTCGTGCTCAGCCGCCGCTATGAGCAGGAGTTCGTGAAGCGCGATACGCTGGGCATTTACGGGGACAAGGACCAATGATGGGCGACGTGCTGAACATTCTCACCGGCGCGCTCATGATCATTGGCGCTGCCTTCACGCTGGTGGCGGCCATTGGCATTCTGCGCCTGCCTGACCTTTACACCCGCATGCATGCGGCGTCGAAGGCGGGCACGCTCGGCTCGGGCCTGTTGCTGATCGCCCTGGCGATCTTTGCGCAGGATCAGGCCATCGTCACGCGCGCGCTCGCTGCCGTGGTCTTCTTCCTGCTGACAGCGCCCATTTCCGCGCACCTCCTGGCCAAGGCCGCCTATGCGGCCGGCTACAAGCTCTGGGGTCGTTCGGTGCATGATGAGATGGCGAATGCGGGAGGGGATGCGACGACCCCTGACGCAGAGGCAAGAAGTGACAAAGAATAGTGGAATAATTTTCCGGTAAATCCTTTTTGAGGCATTGCCGGGATGGATTCTACTTATGATGGTCTTTGAAAAGCCTGAAGCCGGCTTTTCCCGGGAAGTGCGGCTTCGGGTGCAGGGTCATACCTCACAAGGCATGGCTTCAATACTCAAATTTAATAAGGCGGGCTTAGATATAATTTTCCAGTAAGCTCAATTTTGTCTGATTTTTGGAATGAATTTGATTTTTTTGAGATGAGATAAACAATCGGCTTCTAGTGTCGCCTAGTATAAGACTTAAAAAGTGAGTTGACCGAAAGCAGAAAAGTAATCATAAGATTGCTGCCTCATCGGGAGTCGGGCCAAGAAATGCCAAAAACATCTGGCTCCCTTTAGAGACCTCATGAGTGGCGACTTGAGGTGAGACCAATTTTAATGACGTTGGGGCAAGGTAACGAAATGAACGACGATTCTGTAAAGAACGACAACATGCTTATAGAGCTGACTGCGGACGTTGTTGCCGCGTATGTCAGCAACAATCCGGTTCCCGCATCTGAGCTTTCCAACCTGATCTCTGATGTGCACTCGGCTCTTGGCCGTGTCAGCGGAACGCCTGAGGCGCCGCCGGCCGAGAAGCAGAAGCCGGCCGTCAACCCCAAGCGCTCGGTGCATGAAGACTACATTATCTGTCTTGAAGACGGTAAGAAGTTCAAATCGCTGAAGCGCCACCTGATGACGCATTACGGCATGACGCCGGAGCAGTATCGGGAGAAGTGGGGCCTTGATCCGAACTACCCGATGGTTGCGCCCAGCTACGCGGTTGCCCGCTCGAAGCTGGCCAAGCAGATGGGTTTAGGCCGCAAGCGCAAAGAGACCTAGAGCTTCGGACCGAGAGGCGGCATCCGGTTTTCGGTTGTTCGGCTGCTCTATAAAAGTTTCGATCATCCTTTGTTGCCCGGACGGGCGCAGGGTGATCCAGTGTAACGGCTACGCCGAGATTACACGCTTCAAGGTTCAGGCGTCGCTGCCACAGCGACGCCTGATTTGTTTCAGGGGGGGCTTTTTCCTGTTGCGCAAAATGCGACGCTTCTCATGCGTTTCCGGGAATTCGGGGGACGGAGCGAGCGCCCAGCGAGATGGCTGCGGGCGGATGTGTGGATTTTCTTCGTGCCGGGCATGGTGTTTCCGGCGCCAGGCGTTCCAGCCCCTGTTTTAGAGCGATGTGTCGGTTGAGATCATAGCTCCAGTGCCCGCGCACACCCTTCAGGCGCTCTCTTTCGATCAGACGCTTCAGGCGTTGTACCAGCGCGGTGCGTTCAGCGCCCGTTGTCTGTAGCGCTTTGGCAAGATCGATGCCGCCAATGAGGAACAGTGCTGCCGTTTGCCGTGACAGTTCATGGCGTTTTCTCTTTTCTTCAAGGAACTCAAGGCGTTCTTGCTTCATCGCGGTCATGGTCGATCCCTGTCTTGATTTGGGGTGACTATGAGGGCGCGCGGCACGGGCGGGGATAAACCTGTGTTGGAAAAACGGTCTCAGAATTTTTATGTCTGTATTTCAATATCTTGATTGATCGATGGGGAAATATCGTTCCCTCTTTGTTCGCGTTGGTGGTTGTGTAGGGTATAAGAATTTATTCCTCTTTTTTGGGAAGGGATAATGCCTGTGCTTTCAAATTCCACCAAACCGCCGCAAGACGCAGCCGAGCCGGAAGGAGTGTCCGAGGAGACCGAGCGTCCGGCATTGGCGCGGCGCTTGAGCCCCGTCACCGAAGAGCGGCTGGGCGACGTCTGCGAATGCGTCATCGATATCCTCGCAGCGCTGTTCAATGTGAGCGGGCGCGAGCTGCGCGAGGCCCGTCGGTCGTCCACCAGCGTGACGCGGGTGCGCCAGATCGGCATGTATGTCGCGCATGTTGTGCTTGGGTTGAACATGACCGAGGTCGGGCGTGGCTTCGGGCGTGACCGGACCACGGTTCAATATGCGTGCCATCTGATCGAGGACATGCGCGACGATGAAGAATTCGACCGGATCGTGCTGATGACGGAGCGGATCACCTCGGCTGCGTTTCGCAATATGGAGGTGCGCTGAGATGGCGGTGATGAAGGACGATGTGCGTCAGCGCCGTGAATTTCAGAGGGCGTTGAGGTTTCTGCAGAAGGGGCCCGCCTGGCTTCAGCGCGGGGCGAAGACGGGGGCGGTGCTTCTGGATGGCGGAGAGCGGGGAACGATCTCGATCGCGCGAGATGTGCTGGAAAGGCTGAGCCGTGATGATCTGGTCTCTCGTGATGGGGAACGGGTGAAGCTGACGCAGGCGGGAAGCGCACATGCGTGCAGGCTTGGCGCGCGTGAGGAACCTTTTCGCAGGCAGCACTGGGAGCTCGAACAGCGAAGCTTTGGCGAGGGGCTGGAGCGTGAAGTGGTGTCGGCGACACTGAGCGAATCGCCGCTCGCCCAGCTTGCCCGCCGGCGGGCGCGCAATGGCCAGCCATTTCTGAACCAGGCGGAGTTCGATGCGGGGGAAAGGCTGCGCGCAGACTATACGCGCGGGCAGATCATGCCGCGGATGAGCGCCAACTGGGTGGCGACGGTTTCGGCGGGCAGGAGGAGCGGTGGGGCAGGCGAGGGGGCCGAACTCACCGATGCGGCGCTCGCAGCGCGCCAGAGAGTGGACCGGGCGCTCAATGCGGTGGGGCCGGAACTTGCCGGCGTTCTCGTCGATATCTGCTGCTTCCTGAAAGGGCTCGAGCAGGTGGAGACGGAGCGTGGCTGGCCCGTGCGTTCAGCGAAGGTGGTGTTGAAGACGGCGCTTGGCGCGCTCGACCGCCATTATGCGCCACGGGACGCCGGGAGAGCGGCGGCGCAAAAGCCCATTCTTCACTGGGGCGTTGAGGATTATCGTCCGAAAATCGCCTGACGTGCGGCGGAACGATACACCAGCGCGGAGGCCCATGAGGGCCTTCGCATGTCAGTCTTGCGAGTCAGTCTTGCGAGAGATTTAGCCCGCTGCGGGAGCTACGGCTGCGGCCTCGTCCCGGATGCGCTGGACCATGGCGCGCAGGCCATTGGCGCGCTGCGGGGTGAGGTGCTCGTCGAGACCGAGCTTGCGCAGCACGTCTTCGGCATTGATGGCGAGGATTTCGCTGGCACGCTTTCCCGAAAAGAGCAGCATCATGATGGCCACCAGGCCGCGCACGATGTGAGCGTCGGAATCGCCCCTGAAGTTCAGGACCGGATCGTCGCCATCGGCGCGCTCGGTGTAAAGCCAGACCTGGCTAACGCAGCCGCGAACGCGATGCGCCTCATCCCGCGCGCTCTCCGGGTAGGCCGAAAGGCCGTTGCCCAGATCGATGATGTAGCGATAGCGCTCTTCCCAGTCGTCCAGAAAGGCGAAGTCGTCGTAGAGGGTGTCAATCGTCGTGCTCATTGGGCCGGATATAGTGATTGTCCGGCCTGTCGTCACGCAAAACCTTTTCAGGAAGGGCGCGCTTAGCGGTTCTCGGCGCTCTCGGGAATGCTGCCGGTGGTGATGGTGTCTTCGGGAGCGGCTGCCGCGTCGGGCGCTTCGCTGCCGCTTTCCTCGATCATCTCATAGGCCATGCGGGCGCTCTCACGGGCGCGGACGCCGATGGTCTGAAGGGCGGCGACGCCCGTGGCGCAGACTTCCGGTTTGCGCTCGCAGATGCCTGCCATGTCGCTGACCGCATCGCGGGCAGCGCTCAGAGCCTGAAGGGCGCCGATCTGCGGCGCTGCGCCATCGCCATCATTACCGGCGCCGCCAATCGGCACAAACAGCAGAACAAGCGAAAGCCAGAAGATTGCGCGAATAAGAAAGCCCATGACGTCCAGTCCCGTTTCCTGCCCCGTTTAGCTCAAGATCCAACTCAAGGGGGCGTCCCTTTCATTACCATTGCACGGTCCGGCCAAGGAGCTCTTGAGATTTTTGCTAAAATTGAAAGCAAATTTCTCTCGCATTCGAAAATGACTGCCTTCGAGACAAGTCTGCATCAAAGCCTGTGAAACGCATTAACCTTTGATTTACCATCCAAGCGCCTGTGCCGATTGAGGTGTCGGCGATGGTCAAAGGGCGAAAGCCTGTTTTTCTGGAGGGCGGGGAGCTGCGTATTTTGTTCAGCGGGCGTTAACCATGACGACATTCAGCCGGCTTTCTACTGCGAGAAATCGGCGTTTTGCGGCCTGAGGCGGCCGTTTCACCGCTGCGCTTATCCTTTCCTTAAACGCTCGGTGCGAGTCTCCTCAGGAACAAGAACCCGCCGAACGGACCAAACAAGAGCGCGTCGAGTTGAGTTCACGAGTATCTCCATATCCGGAGTGGCTGGCAGCCGTTTCGGCAGCATTTGAAGGGCTGATCCATCCGAGTGTCGAGCAGGGGCCCGAACGCTCGCATCAGCTCAGGCTTGCTGCCGTTCTGTTTGCCGCTCCCTTTCTGTTTGCAGGCGCTGCGGCGCAGCTTCTTGGCGCGACGGTGGGCTTTGCCCAGACGCTGGCGCTGGCGAGCGCCGTGTTCGCCGCGAGCTGGCTGACGGCTGCCCTGCTTCTGGCAACCGGACGGCGCAGGCTCGTCGAAGCCGGCGCGCTTGTCATGGCTGTTCCGGCTGTTGCGGCGCTGATCGCGATTGCCGGCGGGGTTTCCTCGCCGATGACGCTGCTGGCCGGGGCGCTGGCTGCTGAATGCTACTGGATTGCCCGGACCCGTCGCGCGGCGATGACCGGCGCTTTCGCCGGTGCGGTCGCGGTGGCGCTCTCCTTCGGCGCAGGCACTCTTGGTTTTGGTGGTCTGCCTTCCGTGACGCCTTCGGCTGCACAATGGCTCGTGCCGCTCATCTACGTTGCAACGCTTGGCCTTCGCTTCACCGTGAAAGAGCCGGCGCGTGCGGACGCGGATGCGGCTCCCGAAGCCTCCGGCATTGAAGAGCGCATGAGCGCAGTGCTGCTTCGCGTGAACCGTTCCGGCGATGTGATGCACGCATCCAGCCAGGCTGAAACTCTTCTGAACGTGCGTTCGGACATTCTTCTCGGCAATGGTTTCTTCCAGCGCATTCATGTGGCCGACCGCGTCGCCTATCTGTGCGCCGTCTCCGATATCAATGAAGGCGCCGAGGCGCGTACGATCAGCATGCGCCTGCGCATGCCGGTGGAACAGGGTGCACTGCGCGCACCCGGTTACCGCCAGTTCGGTGTCGAACTCTTGTCGGCAGCCGGCGAGGGCGGGGCCGTTGTCATTCTGCGCGATGAAGCCGGCATGGCCGAGCTGGAGCATGATCTGGCGAGCGCCCGCGAAGAGGCGCGTGTGGCGAAGGTAGAGAGCAAGCGTATGCTGGCTGCCGTCAGCCACGAACTGCGCACGCCGCTGAATGCCATTCTGGGCTTCTCCGACACACTTCTTTCGGAGATTTTCGGGCAGCTTTCCAACGAGAAGCAGCGCGAATATGTGCGGCTGATCAATGAGGCTGGCGGTCATCTTCTCTCGGTGGTGAACTCGACGCTGGAGATCTCCAAGCTTGAGGCCGGCACCTACACGCTTCATCCCGAGGCCTTCCGCTTCAGCGAAGTGGTTGACCCGAGTGTTGCCTTCGTTCAGGGGGATGCATCGGCGCGGTCCATCGACATCGAGGTCGCCATTGCCGACTCGGTTGGCGTGGTCTATTGCGACCGGCGCGCCGTGCAGCAGGTGCTGATCAATCTCCTGTCGAATGCGGTCAAATTCTCGCATGCGAACGGCAAGGTGTGCGTTTCGGCCGAGCGTTCAGGAAACCGGCTGGACTTCAGCGTTTCCGACAATGGCGTGGGCATTGCAGCTGCCGATCTGGCGCGGATTGGCGAGCCGTTTGCTCAGGTGCGCACCGACGAGACGCGGCATGTGGAAGGGACGGGCCTCGGCCTCGCACTGGCGAAAGGGCTTGTCGGCCTTCAGGGCGGTGGCATGACCATCGACAGCGCGCCCGGCGAGGGCACGCGGGTGAGCATTTCCCTGCCGGTCGGCGTCGGCGAGGACAAGGATCAGAATACCGGTAACGGCAAACCGGCGATTGACGATGAGTGGAGCGATGAAGAATACCGCAAGACGGCCTGAACCGGAGGTCACCTTTGGAACCCTGCTGCGCGCCGGTGCGGCCGGTGCAGGGATGGCCATCGCCCGCAACCCGATTGCGGTTGGCGGGGCGACGGCCTTCGCCGTGGCGTTTTCCTTCGTTTCTGCAAATGCGCTCTGGTATCAGCCGCATTTCCACGCCGGCGCGCTGATCTCAACGCGCGAACCCGTCTTCGTTGAAACGACGCCTGCGCCGACCTTCCCGGCTGCGGTGCAGGAAACGCCAAGCCAGGCGCCGCGCCAGATCGCGCCTGACCGGGACACGACCGGTGCGATACCGGTGCAGCGGCCCGACGTTCTTCAGGGCGGCGATCCGGTCGTGCGCAAGGTGCAGAAGGTTCTGGAAGATCTCGGCCTCTATCACGGAACGATTGACGGTCTGCAGGGTGCCGCCACGCGCACGGCAATCGGCAATTATCGGCGCATCGTGGGGCTGGATTCCAATCCGGTCGTCGATGAGGCGCTGCTGCGCCAGTTGGGGCTTTCGAACGCCACACCTGTAATGGAGCAGGCTCCGGGCGCGCCCTCGGTCGTGCAGACCCCGACTGTCGTGCCAATCCCGACGCCCCGGCCTGCCTATCAGCCGCAGGCAGTACAAGCGCAGCCCGCAGTGGCCGCAAGGTCGCAGACGGCAAACGTTCCGGTTCCGGCCGCCGAAGTGCCGCAGCCGCGCGTGCAGACCGCAGCGCTGGCAACGGTTGAGGCCGACCCGACCATCATGCGGGTTCAGGCGGGTCTGAAAGCCTTCGGCAATGATGCGATCACGGTGGATGGCATTCTCGGCCAGGACACGCAGACCGCGATCCGGGAATTCCAGAGCCTGTTTGGCCTGCCGGTCACCGGTCGCCCTGATGATACTTTCCTCGCCAAGATGCGGGAAGTCGGCCTGACCAATTGACGGGTCAGACCGGCCCTTGCACAGGGCCGGTGCGCGTGAGATTACCCCTGCCATCTGTTTTGCACGGCTGAAACTGCGGCGAGGAGGCCGATGCGCATATGCGTTTGACCAGCGATTTCTGGGTCTCTGCCCTGACCAAGAGACTGTTTGCAGAGGGCGGTTTTGCAACCGTTCTGCAAAAGGGCGCGCGCGAAGCCGGCACAATCTACATACTGTTACGCAACAGGCTTGGCGAGCAGGCGCTTTATGGGCCGGCGGCCCAGGCCGTTTATGACGAGGCGCGCCCCAATGAGCGCCGGTTTGCGCTGATCGTGCAGAATGACGAGGAGGCGATCGAAAAGCGCCTCGAACGCGAGCGTCGGTTCGATCCGGATTTCTGGCTTGTGGAGATCGAGGTCATGAACCTCGATGAGGCGGAGCGCTATTTCGAGATTGCCACCGGCTGATCGGCATGGCCCGGCGAGCTGGTGCCGTCCCGCCAGCTCTGCAGCCTGTGCCGTGCATTGTCGGCAGACAGGGCGCGGTAACGCTCCAGGAAAAAGCCGATGGCGCTGCGCTGTGAGAACAGTTTTGGAAACACGGCTGCGGTCAGGAGGAACGCCTCCGCATCCTCAAAGCCGAGCGCCTTCAGGACGATGATCAGTTCGCCATAGGTGGGAAAACCCGTGATCTCGCGGGCGGCATCTGAAGAAATTCCCAGAAGCTCTGTGAGCGCGGCTTCGAAGGCTCCATTTTCGCTGGAGAAGACGGCTTCGCGCAGTATCGCACCGGCAGTCTCAAGCGTCGGCAAGGGCCTGTCGATGCGCTGGCGGGCAGCCGGAGCCTGTGTGTTGGCTGCGCTCATGATGAGGCGCAGGCGATCGCGGACATCAGCCTCGCTGGCGCTTCCGGCGGACGGTGCGGTCTGCTCATCATCATGCGCCTGCGCCGACAATGCGCGCACGAGTGCGGCAATGGCCGGGTTGAGGTGCGCGCGACGGCCGATGACCCGCGCGTGGGGCTGCCCGTGCCGCGCGATCAGGCCGATGAGATCGACATCCGAAAGGGCGGGCGAGCGGACCAGAAGGGGCGCGCAGATTTCCGCCGGCTCGTCGGTCAGCCTGCGCAGGAGCCCGGGGGGCGGCGTTGCGAAATCGGACAGGACCGCAGCGGCGTAGCGGCGGGTCTCTGCGGCAATCAGCGGATAGAGCGGCAGGGCGAGGTCGTCCAGTTGCGCAATCTCGCGTCTGGTCGGTCGCGTCAGCGACACGAAAGCGGATATGGCAGCACGGAACAGGCGCTCCGGTCTATGCGCTTCCCCGCCCGAAGCCAGTTGCCTGAATACAGCGGATGACACGCAGACCTAAACCTCCAGAAACACGAATGGTTACATGAAACGCCATCGGGCGGACGCGCCAATGCCCGATGCCTGGTTAGAATTACACGAATTCCCTTAGCAAGCTGTTAACCGGTTTCTTTAGAGTTCCGTTCAGAAACGGATTGTCAGGGGTAACGAAACCTTAACCATGTGCTGCCTTACTCAGTAACGGAGGCGTTGCGTACCACTCCGTCACAGAAAGGGACGCGATGTCATGGCAACGATATTGAGCTTCGTACCAGCAGCAAAAAAGAGTTCGGCAAATGTGCCGAGGCAGCGCCGTTCGGACGCCGCGATCATCATCTTTCCCGGCGTGCGCTATGAGCAGCAACCGGATATGGGGCCGGAAGATGACAGCGGTGGCAACCAGCCGAAAAGCGTCGGCCGGCGTGTGACGAAACGCTAGGGCATTTCCGCTTTTCGTCGAATCGCAAAAACGCTTTCATTCATTGTTCTTGTGCAATTCCGGACGGAAAACCGGTTCCCACTTTTCCTGGAATTGCTCTGGCCAAACAGGCGGACCGGAGAGCGGGCCTGAGCGCGCGCGTGAACTCAAAGTGCCGAGCAGCGCAGTTCCTGAAAGAAACGCTCGATTGTGGCGCGCCAGCTCTTGTCTGGCTGAAAGACCCGCACGACAACTATGCCTTCGTCCAGATCGGTCTGGGCAATGAGTGAGGTGCTCACCATCTCAGGCATTTCCTTGCGCAACTCCAGAAGTTGCGGTGCGTTCATGATCAGCGCATCGAGTTTTCCACTCTCGGCGCCGCGGTCGTTTACATTGAAAACATTGATTCCGTCGCGGTCGTAGACCGAGAAAGACCAGAAGGGCACGCGGGTTTCTGCACTGAGCCAGGTCATGCCGTTTTCGAGATCGAACCGGCAGGCAGCCTCCTCAAGAAATGGATTCTGCTTCTCTGCGAGCAGCGCGTTGGCATCGTCCTTGCCGAGGCGCGTGAATGTGTAAAGGTCGTGCTTTGCGGCGAGCGCGGACCACATGTCCCGTTCCGAATAGGCGGGTAGCAGAAACAGGATGGCGAGATGGACGGCGGCTGCGCCGAAGAGGCCGAGAAGGACAAGGTGCGCAAATCTAAGCATCGCAGCCCGTCCGCATGATGACCGGAAGCCGGGTTTCGCCAACGCTGGACTCGGTAAACAGCGGGGTGTCGACCAGCGTCAGAACGATGCGCATGGGGCCGGGGCCCGTGGTGGCGATCCAGTTGTCCGGATGGGCATGTGGCGAAACCATGATGCGCAGGGGGGTGTTTCGTCGCCAGACCAGGGACTGTGAGTGGAGTGCGGATGCAAACCGCGCCGGCGCGGGCAGGGGGCGACGTTCAAGATCCGTCAGGTGCAGGGTGAAAAACCGGGTGGGCGGCATGTCGCCACGGATCATATAGCTGCATTCGCGCAGAAGCGGACGGCGCAGACTGTCCTGAGTGGCGGTGATTACGATGCCTTCTGCGTTTCCGAGCGCAAGCGTGCCCAGGCGAGCGCTGCGCGCACGTGCATAGGGATCGGCGTCGCTGGTGCCTTCATTGGGAAATGTAACCCAGGGACCGATTTCACTCGAACCGATCGTGCGGGTGGATTCCAGCGCAAGCCATGCCGTGCCGGCACCGCCGCCAAGGGCGATGAGCAGAACCACTGCCACCTGGAAAACAGACTTCAGCATGTGATGCCCGACAAAAAACGGAGGGCCCCGGATAGCCTGATTTCAACCGCAGGTTCAAGAGGTTTGAAGTGTGCCGGGCCGGGCATTACAGGGCGGTGACTGTTTCAAGAGCGCTTTGATTTTTGAGGCTCGGAGCTTTTTTGAAGTCCCCGGCCAGCTCCCTGAGGAAACGGGATGTGCGCGATGAAAGAGCGAGTGGCAGGTCTTCGCGCTTGCGGCTGGCGCCCTCCGCGCCTTCGCTGGCGACCAGCTCTTCGCCTGTTTCGATACGCATGGGGCCTTCGATGCCGGGCAGCGACTTGATCTCCACATTCTGGTGGGCGTAGGCCATCATGCGCTGCCAGACCATGGCGGGCAGGGAGCCGCCGGTCATGCGGCGCGTGGGGTGGAAATCGTCATTGCCGAGCCAGACTGCGGCGACATAATTGCCCGTATAGCCCACATACCAGCCATCCCGATAGGACTGGGTGGTGCCGGTCTTGCCGGCTGAGCGCGTCATGGGAAGCGCGGCGCGGCGCCCCGTGCCCTGTTCAGGGACAAGGATGAGCATCTGGTTCATGGACGCCGCTGCCTTTTCGGACAGGACCCGGCGCGGCGGTGAGGCATCGCGGCCATGGTCGTAGAGCAGCCGGGCCGAATGAGTCGATAATTGCGAGATGCCAAACCGGGTGTCGGCGTAGCCGCCATTGGCGAAAACGGAATAGCCGGTGGCCTGATCGAGCGTGGTCATGCCGGAGGTGCCGAGCACCATGGTCTTGTGACCGTTGAGCGGGGATTCGATGCCAAATGACTTGATCAGTGCGATGATCGGGGCGATGCCCAGATGATCGCGCGCCAGGCGAACCGGCACGGTGTTGTAGGATTTGATGAGGGCGCGCGTAAGGGTGACGCGGCCGGCATAGCTGCGCCCGTAATTGCGGGGTGACCAGCTGCCCCATGAGATGGGGCCGTCTGAAATGAGGGAATCGGGCTCGAACCCGTTTTCCATCGCGACGGCGTAAACATAGGGCTTGAAGGACGAGCCGGTCTGGCGCTCAGCCTTGGTTGCGCGGTTGAACTGGCTTGCGCCATAGTCGCGTCCGCCGACGATGGCGCGCACGGCTCCGTTCGTGTCCATGAGCGTGATGGCGCCTTCGGAGACATCGTAATCCTTGCCGTACTGGCGCAGATGGAATTCCAGCGATTCCTCCGCCGCCTTCTGCAGATCCGGGTCAAGCGTGGTGCGGGCGACGAGCGAATGGGTTGTGCCATTGGGAATGACACGTTTGACCTCCTCGAACGCCCAGTCGAGGAAGTAATCGGGGGCTTCCGCGCCATCGCGGTCGACGGCAGTGGCCGGCTGCAAACGGGCCGACAGGACCTGCCCTTCGCTCATGAAACCGGCCTGCACCATATTGGTGAGCACTTCATTGGCGCGCGCACGCGCGGCCGGCAGGTTGACATGCGGTGCGTAGCGGGCCGGAGCCTTGAAGAGGCCGGCAATCATGGCGGCCTCGGCGAGGCTCATATCCTTGACCTGTTTGTCGAAATAGAAATCGGCCGCTGCTGAAATGCCGAATGTGCCGCCGCCGAGATAGGAACGGTCGAGATAGTATTGCAGGATTTCGGATTTGGAGAGGTTCATCTCCAGCCAGACGGACAGGAAGGCTTCCTTGACCTTGCGTTCCAGCGTGCGCTCATTGGTCAGAAACAGGTTCTTGGCAAGCTGCTGTGTGAGCGTGGAGCCGCCCTGAACGACGGAATTGGCGCGGACATTTTCGGTGAAGGCGCGGGCAAGCCCCAGGAAGTCGATGCCGAAATGCTCGAAGAAGCGGCGATCCTCGGTGGCGAGAATGGCCTTGATGACGTGATCGGGCATCTCGTCGACAGGCACGGAATCGAGCTGGATGATGCCGCGCTGTCCGATTTCGTTGCCGTAGCGGTCCAGAAAGGTGACGGCGTAATCGTCCTGGGCGCGCCAGTCTCCGGCGGTCTCCTCGAAGGCCGGCAAGGCGAGCCCCAGCATGACGACAGAGCCGACGGCGGCGAGGGTGACGCCTTCGCTAAACAGTTCCACCGTTGCGCGTTTGAAACCGTAAACGCGAAAGCGACGGGAGAAGATTGTTATGCTTTCCCAGATTTCGGCGAGCTTGAACCCCGCCTCGTAGAGCGTTGAATCGATCCATGCATCGAGCGCCAGAAGTCTGGTCGCCCGGGGAGCCTTCGTCTGCCGTTTTTCGCGCGGCTTATTCACCCAACCTCCGTCCGGCCATTTGCGGCCAACCCGATCACATCCGCGCCATTGGATTATGTGCCGAGAATGGTCCTGCAGTGTGACGCATTTATGATATCCACCCTAGCGCGAATTTGTGTAAATTTCGCCGAATTTCAACGTTTTCTGCAAGTGAAATCCGGCATGATGGCTAACGCCGGGGCAGGCTATGTCAAAATATAGGAAAAAATTCTTGACACCGTAACGGCCCGCTGATAGGTTTCAGGCATGGTCGCAAAGTTGCGGCATCGGGGCGGGTCTTCTGGCGAAGGCGCGCCTTTTTTGTTTCCGAGAATGGATGGGGATCTTATGGGCATGACGGTTTCGGCCGATCTGATGGCCCTGCGCGCGCTTTGTGAGGGCGCGCCGGCCTCGTTTGAGCTCTTGGCGCTGGCCAGTGGCCGTTCGGAGAGGCTGTTGCGCAAGCGCGCGCAGACGGAAGGGTGGAAGACGCGGGATGGCGTCCAGCCCCGCGACTGCGGGAACCGGGCAGAGGTTCTGACGGGGCTGATCTTCGCGGAGCTCGAGCGGACGATTGAGCGCGGTGTGCGCGATGACGCCTATGACAAGGCGCGGATCGATGCGCTGGGCTCGATGCTCAAGATGGTTGAGAAGATGCGTGAAAACGCTGCCGGTGAGCAGGATGCGGATGCAGAGCAGGCTCCAAGCGATGAAGACATGGCCGCCGCACTCGAACGCATCGACGAACGCATTCGCAGCCTTGCCGAAGAACTGGCGGGAGGGCTGGGCGCGGGCGAACCTTCAAAAGCGGTTGGCGCTGGCGATTGAGCGGGAATGGCTGGGCTCGGCGCGGCTTGCGCAATATCCGCTTGGCGCGATTTTCGACAGCTGGCTTGTGATGGGCGGACGCGGCGCGGGCAAGACCCGGCTGGGGGCTGAATGGGTCAACGCGCTGGTGCGCGGTCTGCCGCCCTTTTCCGGCGGGCGGCGCTATGGGCGGCTGGCGCTGATCGGTGAGACGCTGACCGATGCGCGCGAGGTGATGGTGGAGGGGCCGTCGGGGGTGCTTGCCGTGTCGCGCGGCGCGCGCCCGCGTTTCGAGGCAAGCCGCAGGCGCATCGTGTGGGAGAATGGCGCGGTGGCGCATCTGTTCTCGGCAGAGGATCCCGACAGTCTGCGCGGACCGCAATTCGATGCCGCCTGGTGCGATGAGTTGGCCAAATGGCGGCTGGCGGATGCGACGTTCGACATGCTGCAATTCGGACTGCGGCTTGGCGAGCGGCCAAGGCAGCTTTTGACAACAACACCGCGACCGATCCCGCTGATCCACCGGCTGATGGACGATCCGCATGTGACGGTGACGCGGATGCGTACGGACGAAAACCGGGACAATCTTGCGCCGGGCTTCATCCGGGCGATCCGCCAGCGCTATGCGGGCACGCGGCTGGGGCGGCAGGAGCTTGACGGCGAGCTGATCGAGGACCGGCCTGACGCATTGTGGACGCGGGCAATGCTGGAGGCGGCGGGTTGCGCCGAACGGGCGGGAGACTTGAGGCGCATTGTGGTGGCGGTGGATCCGCCGGCTGCTTCGGGCCGCCGCTCGGACGCCTGCGGGCTGGTGGCGGCGGGGCTCGATGCGGCGGGCCATGGCGTGGTGCTGTGCGATGAGACGGTGAAGGGCGCAAAGCCACAGGAATGGGCGGCGCGCGCGGTAGCGCTTTATCGCCGGCTCGGTGCCGACTGTCTGGTGGCGGAGGTGAACCAGGGCGGCGAGATGGTGGCGACGGTGATCGCCACGGTTGACGCGAGCGTGCCGGTGAAGGCGGTGCGGGCAACACGCGGCAAGTGGCTGCGGGCGGAGCCGGTGGCGGCGCTTTATGAACAGGGAAGGGTGCGCCACGCGGAGCGTTTTCCGGCACTTGAGGACGAGATGTGCGATTTCGGCCTCGATGGTCTCTCGGGCGGGCACTCACCGGACCGGGTGGATGCGCTGGTCTGGGCGCTGAGTGAACTGATGCTTTCGAACCGGCGGGAGCCGCGTGTGCGCGCGCTCGGCTGAGGCAGACAAAGAAACACAGATCGGGAAAATCACATGGCTTGGTATTGGCCCTGGGCAAGGCGTCCGGGAGGTGCTGACGCGCCGGTTGAAACCAAACAGATGCATGCCGGCGGTTTCGTCGCGTTGCACCGGGAAGCGGAGGCGCGGTTTTCGCGGCGCGACTATGCTGCGATGTCGCGCGAGGGGTTTATGGCCAACCCGATTGCGCATCGCGCCGTGCGACTTGTCGCGGAGGCGGCGGCGGCGATCCCGTGGCTGCTTTATGAAGGTGCGCGGGAGCATGACGCGCATCCGGTGCTGGAGTTGATGGCGCGGCCCAACCAGCGCCAGGCCGGCAGCGGCTTCATGGAGGCGCTTTACGGGCATCTGCTTCTGTCGGGTAATGCCTATCTGCGCATGCTGGAAACGGGTACGGGCACGCGCGAACTGCATCTATTGCGGCCGGACCGGGTGTCGGTGGTGGCGGATGCGGGCGGCTGGCCGGTGGCGCTGGACTACCGCGAGGGCAAGGCGCGCGAGCGTGTGCCGCTGGAAGCGGGGGCAGCGCTGCAACTCACCCTCTTTCATCCACTCGACGATCATTATGGTTTCGCGCCGCTGGGCGCGGCGCTGATGGCGCTCGACACGCACAATCAGGCGGCGCGCTGGAACAAGGCGCTACTCGACAACTCTGCGCGGCCTTCGGGAGCGCTGGTCTATGCCCCGAAGGAGGGCGGGAACCTTTCCGACGACCAGTTCGACCGGCTGAAGGTGGAGCTGGAACAGGGCTATGCGGGCGCCGCGCGCGCCGGACGACCGTTGCTTCTGGAGGGCGGGCTCGACTGGAAGGCGATGAGCCTTTCGCCGCGCGACATGGACTTCATGGCGGCGAAGAATGGGGCTGCCCGCGACATCGCGCTGGCGCTCGGCGTGCCGCCCATGCTGCTCGGCATTCCCGGCGACAACACCTATGCCAATTATCAGGAGGCGAACCGGGCCTTTTACCGTCTGACCGTACTGCCGCTTGTGGGGCGGGTGGCGAAGGAGTTCTCCGCCTGGCTCCAGCCGGTGTTCGGTGCTGGCGTGCGGCTTTGGTATGACGCGGATGGCATCGAGGGGCTGGCCGCCGAGCGCGAGGCGCTGTGGAGCCGGGTGGGCGCTGCCGACTTCCTGAGCGACGAGGAAAAACGCCGGGCCGTGGGCTATGGCCCGCGCGGCGAGTAAGGCGCTTCATGGTGGATGCGGGAATGCTTGCCGCCCGAATGCGCGGGGAGGCGGCATGGGTCCGGCTGCTGGCTGCTGCAGGGCGGCTGGAACGGGTACTGAAACACAACCCCAGATGGCATCTTCAGCCGCGCGTGCCGGCGGGAAATCCTGGTGGCGGGCGGTGGACGGATGGAGGCGGGGCACTGGTTCCGGCGCTATGGGGCAGGATGAAGCACCTGTCCTGCAAAGATCGGCAGACAGGAAAAGAAGTATAATCAAAGATACGCCCGCAGTCTTTGAGGTTGAGGCGAACTCAGAAGCAAACGGCAGCAAACCAATCTACGAACTCCATGAGATGAACGAGGTGTTTGAGCATGCCGTGGACATTCTGAAGGAGGCGTCGGCACAAGATGTCGATCATCGATTGGTGATGGCCATCGTCTACATGGAGACCACGCATGGGTACTATGATCGGCTGCACCCTCGGCCCAAGACGGTTTTGCCGATGAATGTCCATGTGTCATATTGGTCGGGCTTTGGCTGGAGTCGGGAAGATCTACAGGTTCCGGCGACCAATATTCGAGCCGGAGTGACTTTGCTGAAGCGTATATCAGAGCGGGTGAAAGAGCCTACGGTTGCAAAGGTAGCAACGCTGTACAACAATCTGTCAGCAGAGCAGGTTTCAGGTTATGGGGCTCGTGTTCAGAAAATCTATGAAGAAGAACCGTGGTGGGATTTGTAGGAATATTTCTTTTGGGAAAATTTTAATATTTTCCCTTATTATATCGGTTTTTATATCTATTTATATTGTTTATATAGCCCTAGATCATAATCCTCAATCTTCATATTGTGCTTCATACGAGGGTTTTGATTGTAGATTTGGGGCTGGTTTTATTTTTGATTTGGTGTCGAAATCGGATTTTATAGAGTGGGGGAATTTATTTTTATTGGCCTTGTCATGGTTCTTTGCCTCGTTGTTAATTTTATTCATCGTTAGTTCTATGGTTTTGTGCCTCGTGCGGTATTTTCTCCGGCACACGTAGGGCAATGCCTTGATTGCCTCCCTTACGGGGACCGCAGAACAAGGCCGGGAGAAAGACAGTGTCTGTTCCAGACGCTTTTACTCGCATGGCGCGCCATATGCATGCCGATGTGGAGCTTGTCGTTCGATCTGATGACGAGTTGCCAGCCTATCTCGCTCGGTCCTTGACCGCGCAAGAAAAGGAAATTGCATCCGGTTTTATCGAACGGTTGCTGGCGGACGGGCTGAACGATGAGGATTTGGTGAAAATCTGGTCAGAAACGGGCTCTGATTGCTACCTTCGCAAAGGGTATGCGGAGCTTTTTTATCGGGAGCTCCTTGAGGCACTGCGTGCCGGGTAGATTGGCGATGACGAGGTGAGTGATGGAAGTTCCCGAGGTTTTTGCCGCCTGGCTGAAGGGATGAATCTCGCAATGGAACTTTCCGGCGATGATCGGGAGGCGCTGTGGAGCCGGGTGGGCGGCGCGGATCGACAAGCGCTACGTCCACCATACACGGTGAAATACTTCATTTCGAAGCTGTTGCTCGACAGGCGCGTGATCGATTTCAGGAGCTCACCCGTGGGGCGGTTCCCCATGTTAATCCTCTCTGGGGACGCAGGTGGTTGCTGAAAGAGCTCTTTCGAAACGGGTACAGATTTGAGCGCAATGCCAAAAGTGGAGATGGTGTGATCTACCGCAACCAGCATACCGGCGAGGCGTTCGCATCATGGCAAGCCTCCGGGAGAATTTCCGCACTAAAGTTGACGCGAAAATCCTTTCAAAATTCTACTATAGGTATAGGATGAGGGGTGACCTCAAGGAGCAGCCGCACACACCCATTCCTGACACCGATTGAGGCAGCGACCCATGAATATGATCGATGAAATCGGTGCAAGGATTCTGGCTTCGCTTGAGGAAAGCTGGGTGGACAATGTCTTTACTCTGATCAACACGGTGTACCATCCGCGCTTCAAGCGCAGATGTGATCGAATACTGCAGTGCGATCAGGTATTTTAAGCAGAGAGAGCTCGTCAGTTTCTCGTGGAGGATACTCAGTTCCGGTGACTGTCCGAGTTTAACTGAAAGCGAGACCAGCGCCCTGCTGGATTCGTTGGAGGACTGGTTTGTGCTGGGCGAAGACGGAAACTGGACATGTGGTAAGGGCGAAATTCGTACCACCGTCATTCCGCAGCTTTTTATCGGCGAAGGCAATGGAGCTGAACTGGCCGAAAAACTGGTCCATGATCGCGGGTTCGAATGGTGGATTCATGAATGATGAACACTGCGAACCGCGCGAAGTGAGCGCGGTGCGTGGTTCGACAGGCTCACCATGAGGGCCGTCTGTTGTCTGCCGTCTGGCGTTTGGAGGCCGGGTAGGCAGCCGGGCATTTGAGCCCGGATATTTGAACAAGATCCCGAACGAGGATTTTCTGATGACCGACATGACCCATGCGGGCTGGATATGGCTCGCAAAGGGGGCTGGCGCTGTGGCCGGCTCCGCGATTTCGCTTGCCTATATCCTGCCGAGCCACCGGCGTGATGCGGCGATCCGCTTTGCGGTTGGCGTGGCTTGCGGGATGGTTTTCGGCGGGGCGACGGGGCTGAAACTGGCCGAGATCCTGGAACTGACGGAGCGGCTGGGAGCGGCGGAAACCATGCTGATGGGCGCGGCGGTGGCAAGCCTCTGCGCGTGGAGCGCCATCGGTCTGGCGCTGCGTTATCTCCATGCGCGCCCGGTCGGGGCGCTGCCGCAGGAGAGGCATGATCGTCTTCGCGAACAGAAAGGACGCTAGAGGATGCACGCAAAGAGCGCGCCGATGCCCGACGAGCGCAAATATGCCGGGCTCGACATCGAAACGGTGCAGGCGGACGGAACCTTCTCGGGCTATGCGAGCCTGTTCGGGCGGGTCGACCTTGGCCGCGACGCGGTGGAGCGGGGCGCGTTTGCGCGCTCGCTTGAAAAGCGCGGGGCGGCGGGGGTGCGGATGCTGTTTCAGCATGATCCGAACCAGCCCATCGGCACCTGGGACGAGCTGCGCGAGGACGCGCGGGGGCTTCTGGTGCGCGGGCGGCTGGCGCTTGGCGTCGCCAGGGCGCGGGAGGTCTGGGAGCTGATGCGCGACCGGGCGCTCGACGGGCTCTCCATCGGCTTTCGCACGGTGAAGGCGAAGACGGAGCCGAAGACAGGCGTGCGCCGCATCGTGGAGGCCGATCTCTGGGAGATTTCCGTGGTCACCTTTCCCATGCTGCCGGAGGCGCGTGTGGACGAGGTGAAGGCGGAGGGAAGGGGCGCGCCACTGCCCACGGCGCGCGCATTTGAGCGATCGCTGACGCGGGATGCCGGCCTGACGCGGCGCGAGGCCCGGGTGGTGATCGCCAAGGGCTTTGGCGCCTTGAGACGCGAGCGGGACGCTGCGCGGGGCTTTGATGACGGGCTGGCGGCGACAATTCGCCAGGCGGCCCGGATGTTCAACGATTGAGGATCAGGAAATGACGGCAGGACTGGCAAAACGCGCGCCCGAGGTGAAGTCGGCGCTCGACGAAGGTGACGTGACGGGTGCGTTTCATGAATTCATGAACGCGTTCGAGGCGTTCAAGGAAGCCAATGACGAGAAGCTGAAACAGATCGAGACGCGCAGCGCCGATGTGGTGACGGTGGACAAGGTGGAGCGCATCTCGCGGGCGCTTGATGAGCAGAAACAGGCGCTGGACACGCTGGTGCTGAAGAAGACGCGGCCGGTGCTGGGGCGTGGCGGCGGCGCAGCGCTTCAGGATCTGGAGCGCAAACAGGCCTTCGACGCCTATATGCGCGCGGGCGACGAGCGCGCCATGCGCTCGCTTGAAGAAAAGGCGATGTCCTACGGCTCTGCGCCGGATGGCGGTTATCTGGTGCCCGATGAGACGGAAGCGGCCATTGGCGCACGGCTGGCGGAGCTCTCGCCGATCCGTTCCATCGCCACGGTGCGGCAGGTTTCGAGCGCGGTACTGAAAAAGCCCTTTGCGGTGACCGGTCCGGCGGTGGGCTGGGTTGCCGAAACGGCCGCCCGCCCGGAGACGGCGACGGGAACGCTGGACGAGTTGCAGTTTCCCACGGCGGAGCTTTACGCCATGCCAGCGGCAACGGCGATGCTGCTCGACGATGCGGTGGTCGATCTGGACCAGTGGATTGCAAGCGAGGTGGAAACCGCTTTTGCCGAGCAGGAAGGCGCGGCCTTCATCAATGGTGACGGGGTCAACAAGCCGAAGGGCTTTCTGAGCTATGCGCGGGTTGCCAATGCCACCTGGAGCTGGGGCAATGTCGGTTACAATGTGACGGGCGCCGCAGGCGCGCTGCCGGCAACGGATTCCTCTGACGTGCTGATCGATCTGGTCTATGCGCTGAAGGCGGGCTACCGCCAGAACGCGAGCTGGGTGATGAACCGCAAGACGCAGGCGACGCTGCGCAAGCTGAAGGATGCGGACGGCAATTATATGTGGCAGCCACCCGCGACGCCCGGCAGCCGCGCCATGCTGATGGGCTTCCCGCTGGTGGAGGCCGAGGACATGCCCGACATCGGCGCGGACGCGACGCCCATCGCCTTCGGCGACTTCCGCCGCTTCTACCTGGTGGTGGACCGCGCGGGCGTGCGGGTGCTGCGCGACCCGTATTCCGCCAAACCCTATGTGCTGTTCTACACGACCAAGCGCGTCGGCGGCGGCATTCAGGACTTCGATGCGGTCAAGCTGCTGAAATTCGGCACGGTTTAGCCCTCCCTCGACGACCATGCCGATGCGGCCCCGGAATGCGTTCCGGGGCCGTTTTCTTTGAACGGGAGTTTTTACATGACGCTTTTCCGAACGGTTGATCCGCTGGTCGAGCCGGTGACGCTTGCCGAAGCAAAGGCGCATCTGAGGGTCGGCCATGCCAGCGAGGATGCGCTCATCGAAGGGCTGATCCGCGCCGCGCGCGCGGAGGTGGAGAAGGCGACGGGAGAGGCGCTGATCGACCAGTCCTGGCGGCTGACGCTGGATGACTGGCCGCAGGGCGCAATCGTGTTTTTGAACCGGACGCCGGTGCGGCAGGTGTTTTCGGTGACCGTGTTCGATGGCAATGGCGCGGCTTCGGTGGTTGATCCGGCGGGCTATCAACTCGACGCGCATGCGCAGCCGGCCCGGCTGGCGTTCCGCGACCGACCGCTTCCGGGACGCCGGTTGAACGGCATCGAAATCGATTTCAGGGCTGGTTATGGCGAGGCGGGCACGGATGTGCCGGACCTTTTGCGCCGGGCCATTCTGCTTCTCGTCGCGCACTGGTTCGAATTCCGCGCCTCGTTCGGGGCCGAGGATCAACCTGTTTCGCTGCCGGCGGGCTATCAGCGCCTCGTGAACCGCTATCGGACGCCGAGGCTGTGATGCGGGTGCAATTCATCGACCCCGGCGCATTTCGAACTGAACTCAGTTTGCAAAGCGCCACGCTGACGCCCGACGGGGCGGGCGGTCACACCGAGAGCTGGAGCGAGACAGCGACGGTTTTCGGGTTCATTGAACCAGTGCGGGCGTCAGCGCCTTTTGGCGCGGCGCAGAACCATGAGCGGGTGACGCATCGCATCACGCTGCGGTCTCGGCCGGGTGTTGCGGGGGGCATGCGGTTTTTGAGGGCGGGTCGGATATTCCGGATTGTCACGGCGCACGATCCTGATGAGACCGGACGCTATCTGGTGTGTCTCGCCGAGGAGGAGCCGTCATGAAGACGAGCATTAAACTGACCGGCGAGGGCCTGACACGCGCGCTGCGGCGGCTGGCGCATCGGGCAGCCGAGGCGGGGGACGAGGCGCGGCGCAAGGCGCAGGCAAAGGAAAAGACGCGTGCCGATGACAGGGAGCGTGCCGATGACCGACGCCGCACTTGAACTGCAAAAGGCGGTGTTTGGGGCACTGGCTGCGAATGCGGCACTTGTAAGCGCGCTGGGCGGGCGCAAGCTCCATGACCTGGCTCCGGTGCGCACCGCCTATCCCTATGTGACGTTCGGCCCGGCAAGCACGCATGACTGGAGCACCGATACGGAAGAGGGCGACGAGCACTTCTTCACGATCAATGTCTGGTCGAACGGCAAGGGGCGGGGCGAAGCGCTGCAATTGATGGGGCTGATCGAGACGGCTCTGGCCGCGCTGCCGGCGGCAATCACGCCTTATGTTCTGGTCAATCTGCGCCGCGAGAGCAGAGAAATCCGCTTTGACGAAGATCTCGCCGCCTATCACGGGCTGATGCGCTTTCGCGCCGTGACCGAGCCCGCGTGAGACATCAACACATTCCTGGAGGACAAGCATGGTGGCCAAGAAGGGCAAGGACCTGCTCCTGAAACTCGACACGAGCGGGGCGGGGGCTTTCACGACTGTGGCGGGGCTGCGCGCCAAGCGCCTCGCCTTCAACAGCGAGACGGTGGACGTGACGGATGCGGATTCGGCTGGCCGCTGGCGCGAACTGCTCGCTGGCAGCGGCGTGCAGCGGGCGGCAATCAGCGGGTCGGGCATCTTCAAGGACAGCGTGTCAGATGGCGCGATCCGCAGTCGCTTTTTCGCAGGCGAGATCGCCAGCTGGCAATTGGCGATCCCTGATTTCGGCGTGGTGGCGGGGCCGTTTCAGATCACGGCGCTGGAATATAGCGGCAATCATGATGGCGAGGTGACCTTCGAGATTGCGCTGGAATCCGCCGGTGCGGTGAGCTTTGCGGTGGCCCCATGAGCAGCGTGAACAGAAGGCGCGGCGAAGTGGCGGCGCGCATCGATGGCAGGGATTACCGGCTGTGCCTGACGCTGGGCGCGCTGGCGGAACTCGAAGACGCCTTCGCTGCCGACGATCTGGGGGAACTGGCCGCGCGCTTTTCCAGCGGGCGTCTTTCGGCCCGGGACATGCTGCGCGTCATCGCTGCGGGCCTGCGCGGCGGCGGCCATGCGGTCAGCGACGAGGATGTGCGCTCCATGCGCTGTGATGAAGGGGCGGCGGGGTTTGCGCGCATCGTGAGCGCGCTCCTGACCGCCACCTTTGGCGGGGCGGAGGAGACGCCGGAAAACCCTTGAACGCCGCAGCAGCCCGCCCGAGGCCATTCCCCTGGAACGATGTGATGGGGTTCGCCTTCGGGGTGCTGCGGCTTTCACCCGATGCATTCTGGTCGATGACGCCACGCGAACTGAACTGCGCGCTGGAAGCCCTGTGCGGGGGCGGGGCGGGAGCGCCTGCCCGCAACGATCTCGACCGGCTGATGGAGCGGTTCCCCGACCGTGATCTCACCTGACTGCAAAACGCTCCCATTGTTTGATTTTGCGCAGTTCCGGACGGAAAACCGGTTCCCGATTTTCGGGCCGATGCGGCTAGAGCGCCGTGCGTCCATTCGGACGCACAAAGGACGCTCTACCCTGTTGAATCTGCGCATCGTGCTTTCCGAAAACCGGTTCCCGATTTTCGGGCCGATGCGCCAGGCGGAGACGATGCCTTGGAAGATGTGACCTTTGAAATTCGCGCGGACACCAGGCCTTTCGAGGCAGCGCTGGGCGATCTGGAAAAGCTGGCCGACGGTTTTGGCCGGCAAATGACAGGGGCGCTGAAGAGCGCGGTGGTGAGCGGCAAGTCGTTTGAGGATGTGCTGCGCAATATCGGCATGAACCTGGCGAGCATGGCGCTTTCACAGGCGCTTCAGCCCCTGGCGGCGCTCGGTTCCTCGCTGTTTTCCAGCGTGCTGGGCGGCATCATGCCTTTTGCGAAGGGCGGGGTGGTGCCGTTTGCGAGCGGCGGTGTTGTTTCCTCGCCAACCTATTTTCCCATGGGCGGCAATGTGGGGCTGATGGGCGAGGCCGGCGCGGAGGCGATCCTGCCACTGCAGCGCGGCGCGGATGGCCGTCTTGGCGTCTCCGCAGGCGGTGGCGGCGGCGCGGCGACCAGCATTGTCTTCAACGTGTCCACGCCTGACGCCGGGTCGTTTCGCAAGTCCGAAGCGCAGATCACCGGCATGCTGACCCGCGCCGTATCGCGCGGGGCGCGGACGCTCTGAGCGCGGAAGGAAACAGCATGAATAGCTTTCACGACGTGCGGTTTCCGCTCGCGATCTCGTTCGGCGCGACGGGTGGGCCGGAGCGCCGAAACGAGATCGTGCAACTGGTCTCGGGACGCGAACAGCGCAATGCGCGGCAGGCGCTGGCGCGGCGCTATTACGACGCGGGGACGGGGCTTCGCTCGCTCGACGATGTGCATGCGGTTCTCGCCTTCTTCGAGGCGCGGCGCGGATCGCTGCACGGTTTCCGTTTTCGTGATCCGTTCGACATGAAGTCGTGTGCGCCTTCGGCGACGCCATCGGCGCTCGACCAGAGGGTCGGCACGGGTGATGGCGCGACGGCGCGCTTTGCGCTGACCAAGACCTATGGCGATGGAGAAGATGCGGTCTTGCGCCCGGTGACGCATCCGGTGGCGGAGACCGTTCTGGTCGCGGTGAACGGAACAGAGATGCAGACCTCGCTCGATTACGCCGTGGATGGCGAAACGGGCGAAGTGGTCTTTCAGCCGGGGGCAACGCCGGCCGATGGCGCGGTTGTGACGGCCGGCTTTGAATTCGATGTGCCGGTGCGCTTCGACATGGAGCGGCTCTCGGTAAGCCTGAGCGCCTTCAGGGCCGGGCAGATCCCAACCATACCGCTGGTGGAGATTTTCGCATGACGCAGACTGGTGACGCGCTGGCGGCGCATCTTGAGGGGGAAGCGACAAGCGTGTGCCATTGCTGGCGGCTGAGCCGAAGCGATGGGACTGTACTTGGCTTTACCGACCACGACAGGGATCTGCTGTGCGACGGAACGCTGTTTGCGCCGGAAAGCGGATTTACCGCGAGCGAGGCGAAATCGTCCTTTGGCCTGTCCGTCGACAGCGTCGATGTGGAAGGGGCGCTCTCGGCCATCGACATTTCGGAAGAGGATATTCTTTCCGGTCTTTATGACGGCGCGAAGGTCGAGACCCTGCTGGTGAACTGGCGCGATCCGGCAATGTTCAGGCGGGTGCGGGTTGCGGTGATCGGCAAGGTGACGCGGCGCGACGGGCATTTCATTGCCGAGCTGGAAAGCGAGAACTGGGCGCTTGATCAGCCAAACGGGCGCACGGTGCGACGCGACTGCGACGTCGAACTGGGCGACAGCACCTGCAAGGTCAACCTTGCGGATGCGCATTTTGCGGGGACTGGAACGCTTGTGCGCGTGGAAGACGGCGGCGTCGTCATCGTTGATGGCATTGGCGGCTTCTCCAATGGCTGGTTCGACAATGGCGTTCTGACCTGGACCGGCGGGGCGCATGCGGGGCGAAAGGAGCGGATCGTCTCGCACGGCCGGGCGGGGGATGCGGTTCGGCTTTCGCTGTGGCGCGAAGCGGCACTTGGCGGCGAGGCAGGCGATGCGTTCAGCATCGTTGCCGGTTGTGACAAGCGGTTTTCCACCTGCAGGGCCAAGTTCTCGAACGGAGTGAATTTTCGCGGTTTTCCGCATCTGCCGGGAGACGACGCGGCTTACGGCTATGTGAATGAAGAGGGCGTGTTCGATGGAAGGGCGCTGGTGAGATGATGCGCCACGATATCGGATGCGAGGCGGAGCTGCGCGCGGCGATCCTGCGCGAAGCGATGCGCTGGGTCGGCACGCCCTATCGCCATCAGGCAAGCCGCAGGGGCGTGGGGTGCGACTGCCTTGGCCTGCTGCGGGGCGTATGGCGTGAAGTTTATGGCTGCGAGCCGGAAGATCCGGGCCGTTACAGCGCTGACTGGGCAGAGGCCTCGCGCGAGGAGCGCCTTCTTGCGGCGGCGCGCAGACACTGTGCCGAGAAGGAGACCGGAGCGCGCAGGCCCGGCGATCTCGTACTCTTCCGCTGGCGGGGCGGGCTGCCTGCAAAACATGTGGGCATTCTCAGCGGCGAGGATGCGTTTGTTCATGCCTATGAA
This sequence comes from Nitratireductor sp. PBL-C9, assembly GCF_050877045.1. NCBI lineage: Bacteria > Pseudomonadati > Pseudomonadota > Alphaproteobacteria > Hyphomicrobiales > Phyllobacteriaceae > Nitratireductor > Nitratireductor sp. PBL-C9. Next base: position 67,849 of record NZ_JBPAXW010000008.1, on the reverse strand, counting down.
GGCGGTGCGGTGACCGTTTCGGCGCTGGTGCCGCAATGGCGGCGAAGGATCGCCGGTGTCTTCGCGTTTCCCCTGCCTGTAACTGTTCAATCTGGAAAGTGAGAGCCGATGGCGACGATTGTTCTGCAGGCTGCGGGTGCGTTTCTCGGCGGCTTTCTCGGCCCTGTGGGCGTGACGCTTGGAACGGCTGCGGGCGCGCTGGCCGGCTATGTGGTTGACCGCGCATTGCTCGGTGGTCGGCAGCATTATGAAGGGCCGCGTCTTTCGGCGGCGCGTCCGTTTTCCGGAGAGGAGGGCGCGCCGCTGCCGAGGCTTTACGGCACGGTGCGCACCGGCGGCACGCTGATCTGGGCGACCCGTTTTGAGGAAACCAGCACGACCGAGCGCCAGGGCGGCAAGGGCGGCCCGAAAGTCACCACCTACAATTACTTCGCCAATGTGGCGTTTGCCCTTTGTGAAGGCGAAATCGCAGGCGTGCGGCGGATATGGGCGGATGGACGGGAGGTGGACCAGAGCAAGGTCAACATCCGCATCTATCGCGGGAGCGATGACCAGATGCCCGATCCGCTCATTGAAGCGAAGCAGGGGACCGGAAATGCGCCGGCCTACAGGGGAACGGCCTATGCGGTGATCGACCGCATGCCGATCGATGATTATGGGCGGCGCATTCCGCAGTTTCAGTTCGAGGTGATGCGTCCGGTGGGGGCATTGAACCCGTCCATCGGTTCTGTGGCGCTTATTCCCGGTTCGACCGAATTCGGACTTTCGCCGCAGGCGGTGAAGATTATGGAACGGCCGGGGCAGCATGTTCTGGTCAACCGGAACGCGCTATCCGCTGAAAGCGATCTTGAGGCGTCGCTGGATGAATTGCAGGCGCTGTTTCCAAATCTGAAGACGATCTCGCTGGTTGTGTCGTGGTTTGGCACGGACCTGCGCGCGGGGAACTGCCAGATCAAGCCCATGGTCGTCTCCCATGGCAATGAAGCGCTTCCGAACCCGTGGGGGCCGATCTGGGACATGATGGGCATCCACGCGACGTTCACCCGCCTTCTGTTCGGTAGTGAAGGCGCAAAATGGTGTGTATCGGGTGTCGAACGAAACGATGCGCAGATCGTGTCTTCGACCGAGGAGGGCGCGGCCTATGGCGGCACGCCTTCCGACAACACGGTGATGGCTGCGATCCGGGCGATCCGGGCGCGGGGTCTGAAGGTCTGGCTTTATCCGTTCGTCATGATGGATGTGCCTGCGGACAACAATCTGCCGGACCCGTTTGGTGGACCCCGGCAGCCAGCCTATCCCTGGCGGGGGCGCGTGACCTCGTTTCCAGCACCGGGGCAACCGGCGAGCGCGGACAAGACAGCAGCGGCGGGCGCGCAGGTTCAGGCGCTTCTCGGCGCTGCGGCTCCTGCCGATTATGTGCGGGACGAGGCGACGATTGCCTTCAACGGCGCGCCGGGGGACTGGGGGTATCGACGCTTTCTCCTGCATTACGCGCATCTTGCGGCGGCTGCCGGCGGTGTCGACGGGTTTCTCATCGGTTCGGAACTGCGTGGCCTGACGCGGCTGCGCGACGGGACGGGCCAGTTTCCGTTTGTCGACGGTCTGCGGACGATGGCCAATGAGGTGCGCAGCCTGCTGGGGGCCGGGCCGACCATCACCTATGGCGCGGACTGGAGCGAGTATTTCGGCTACCAGCCGGCGGATGGCAGTGGCGATGTGCTGTTCAACCTCGATGCGCTGTGGGCGGAAGATGCGGTCGATGCGGTCGGCATCGACAATTACATGCCCCTGTCCGACTGGCGCGACGAGGATTACGCGGGTGCAAACCCGGACGGGTTTTCGGGGCCGTATGACATTGAGGGGCTGAAGGCCGGCATTGCATCCGGTGAAGGGTTCGACTGGTATTATGCGAGTGAGGCGGACCGGGCGGCGCGGCGGCGCTCGCCGATAACGGATGGCGCTTACGGCAAGCCCTGGGTCTTTCGTTACAAGGATTTGGTGGGATGGTGGTCCAATCCGCATTTCGACCGTCTGGGCGGGACTGAGAAGCCGATGCCGACGGCATGGGTTCCAGCCTCGAAACCGATCATCTTCACGGAGATCGGCTGTCCTGCCGTCGACAAGGGGCCGAACCAGCCGAATGTGTTTCCCGACGCCAAATCGTCGGAAGGGGCGATACCCTATTTTTCCAGTGGCGGACGGTCTGACCTCGCGCAGCATCGTCTTTTGCAGGCGCATTATGCGCACTGGTCGCGTGCGGGAGCGCATAATCCGGTTTCGTCTGTTTATCATGCACCGATGGTTTCGCCCGAGACGGCTTCGGTCTGGGCGTGGGATGCGCGTCCGTTTCCGGCCTTTCCGAACCGACGGGATGTGTGGGGCGATGGCGAGAGCTGGTCCTGCGGACACTGGCTGAATGGCCGGGCAAGCGGTCTGGCCGTCGAGGATCTGATCAACGCCATTCTGGCCGATCATGATTTGCCGCCCGCCGAGACGGCGTCTGCGGATGGGACATTGACCGGCTATGTCGTGTCCAATCCTTCGACGGCGCGTGCAGCACTTGAGCCGATTACGGATCTGTTCGGCATCGGTGCGCATGAACGCGCCGGGCAACTGGTGTTCCGGTCCATCGGTGCGGCGGTGAAGGACGCAAAGGAGATCGGCGATCTGGTGATCGAGGGCGATGCGCCGGTGTTTGAGCGCGTGCGTGATCCCGACCATGCTTTGCCGGCGCGGCTGCATGTCGATTATCGCGATGAGATGAAGGATCATCAGGCGTCTACGGCGGTGGCCGAGCATGTGGGCGCCAAGGGACAGAAGACGCATTTCCTGAGCTTTCCGGGTGTTCTGGCGACGCCTGAGGCGCAGGCGCAGGCGACTGGCTGGCTGCTGCGACACTGGGCGGCGCGCGAGCAGGCGCAGTTCGCCCTGCCGCCTTCCGAAGGCGGGATCGAGCCGGGGTCGGTCGTCACGATACCGCAGGCGGCAGGGCAGACCCGATACCTCGTTACCGAGATCGAGGACGGAACTTTTCGCAGCGTGAAGGCGCGGCGGGTTCACGCAATTCCGGCCCCGTCGGCAAAACCGCTTCCGCTGCCGCCCGGTGACGGCGCAGGAGCCAATGAAAGTGCGGCGTTTGCGCTTATGCTCGATCTGCCCTGGCAGCCGGGGATGCAGGGCGCACAGGATGCGCTACGCATTGCCGTCCATGCGCAGCCCTGGACACGGCACGTGGTGTTTTCTTCTCCGGAGGAAAGCGGGTTCGAAGTCCGTACGACCATTGAAAAACGCGCCACGATGGGTTTCCTGCCGGAGGCGATTGAGGGCGTGTGCTCTGGCCGTCTCGACAGAGGGCGGAGCCTGACGGTGGACCTCCTGTCGGGTGCTCTTGAAGCGGTTTCGCGATCGCGGCTGCTCAATGGGGCCAATGCCGCTGCCGTTTTCAGCCAGAACGGGGCCTGGGAAATCCTGCAGTTCATGGACGCAGAGGAGATTGCGCCGTCCCGCTGGCGTCTGAGCGGGCTGTTGCGCGGGCAATTGGGCACAGAGGATGCGATGCGGGCCGGGGCGCCGCCGGGTGCGGGGTTCGTGCTGCTGGATCAGGCTGTGGTGAGTGCGGGGCTTCAAGCCGGCGAAATCGGTCTTGAGCGGACGTGGCGCATCGGACCTGCGGGCGAAGATTTTGGCAGTGACCGCTTCTTCCAGATGCGCGCATCGGGCGGAACGAGAGCGCTTCTGCCGCTCGCACCGGTTCATCTCAGGGCGCGGGCGTTGCCGAATGGCGACATTTCCATTTCCTGGATACGGCGCAGCCGCATCGATGGTGACAGCTGGCTGGGCGAAGACATCCCGCTTGGCGAGGCGAGCGAACAGTACCGTGTCGACATCGCCGGTGAGGGCGGGGCAGTGGTGCGCAGTGTTTCCTCAGCGGCAGCCGAGTGGGTTTATGAGGCGGCGCAGAGGGCTGCCGATTTTCCGGGTGCTGCGGGGCCGATCCATTTCACCGTGCGCCAGATCAGCGCTCAGGCCGGACCGGGAAACCCGGCCAGCATTGCAGTGACCGTTTGACCATTCAACAAGGGAAGGAAGACGATGATCAGAAGCAAACCATGGTACCTCTCGCGCACCATCTGGGCGTCTGTGGTCACGATTGCGGCGACGGCGGCGAGTATGCTCGGCTATCCGGTCGGCGAGATCGACAGTTCGGCCGTGTCTGAAGGGCTGTTGCAGGCCATCACTGCCATTTCTGGGCTGGTCGCCATTTTCGGCAGGGTTCATGCCCGCAGCACGATTGCCTAGAAAGAGTTGCGAAGGCGGGCAATGACCCGCCTTCGCAAACCCAGCGCCCCGTAAAATAACACAGCCGTTCATTTCCTATTCAGGCTGTATGGGCTACACCGGATGCATGTTTTGGCATCGTGCAAATAAACCCTTCTTGCTGGTCGCTCTGGCGCTTTTGCCGGTGCTGATCTGGCCGTCCGCAGCCGCCGCCCAGCCGGGCGTCGATTGCTACTCCGTCGGTTCACGGGTTGCGGCCCAGAATGGCGGGCAACTGGTTCAGGCAACAGCCGAAGACCAGGGTGGAAAGACCGTCTGCAGGGTGGTCGTGGTCATTCCCGGTGGTAACGGGGAACGCCCGAAACGCGCCGAGTTCGTGGTGCCGGCCAATTGATGCCGCGCGCCCGGGCGAGGCGTTTGCCCGTGCGTGGCCTTTGAATGACGTGAAACAGGACAAGTCGAGGGGCTGATGCGCATTCTGGTTGTCGAAGACGACAAGGACCTCAACCGGCAGATCTGCGAAGCACTGACCGATGCCGGCTATGTGGTCGACAAGGCGTTCGATGGCGAGGAAGGGCATTTCCTCGGAGACACCGAGCCCTACGATGCGGTGGTTCTTGATATCGGATTGCCGCAGATGGACGGCATCAGCGTTCTGGAGCGCTGGCGTCAGGACGAGCGCAAGATGCCGGTCCTGATCCTGACGGCGCGTGACCGCTGGAGCGACAAGGTTGCCGGTATCGACGCGGGCGCTGACGATTATGTAACCAAGCCATTTCACATTGAGGAAGTCCTCGCGCGGCTGCGCGCGCTGATCCGGCGCGCGGCGGGTCATGCATCGTCTGAACTGCGATGTGGTCCGGTCCGCCTTGATACGAAAGCCTCGAAGGCGGATGTGGGGGGCGTTCCGCTGAAGCTGACGTCGCATGAGTACCGGCTGCTGGCCTATCTGATGCACCACAAGGATACGGTGGTTTCGCGCACGGAACTGGTCGAGCACCTGTACGACCAGGATTTCGACAGGGATTCCAATACGATCGAAGTGTTTGTCGGACGGTTGCGCAAGAAGCTTGGCGATGTGGATCTGATCGAAACCGTGCGTGGCATGGGATATCGTCTGCGCGAGCCGGGGGCCGGTTAGGCCGCCCCGATGGCTGACCATAACAAGCAATCCTATCTGAGGCGCATCCTGTCCCGCTCGCTTGCGGTGCGGGTGATTGCGTTTTCCTCTTTCTGGGCAATCATAGCGCTGGTGGTGATCGCCACCATCATCTCTGCGCTGTTCCGACAGGTCTCGGAACGGGGGTTTGACAGCGTTCTGTCAGCCTATCTGAACAATGTGATCGGTTCTGTCGGCGTGGCCGAGGATGGCGGGTTGCAGGGCAATCCGAACCTCGATGATCTACGCTTTCTGCAGCCGCAGTCGGGCTGGTACTGGGCGGTTGAGCCGGTGACGGATGATCTGGGGCGGGCGCTGCGCTCGCCGTCCATGGCGACGCCGATCCCTTCGCCAGACGCGTCCAGGGTGCCGTTCAATGCGGGCTTTCAACGCAATTACAAGGCGACCGGCCCGGGTGGCGACACGATCCAGGTGGTTGAGGCCGAGCTGGTGGTGGGCGATCAGGGGCAGGTTGCGCGCTTTCGCGTGATGGGCAACCGCAGCGAGCTGGAAGACGAAATCAGCCGCTTCATTCGCACACTCTATGGCTATCTCGCGCTTTTCGGCATTGGCATGGTGGCGATCAATGTCTTCGCCATTCTTTACGGTCTGCGCCCGTTGAACCGCGTGCAGCAGGCGCTTTCCGACATCAGGGCGGGAACGGCGCAGCGGCTGGCCGGGCCATTCCCCACGGAGATCGAGGCGCTTGCGGATGAGACCAATGCGCTGATCGACAACAACAGACGCATTGTCGAACGTTCACGCAAACAGGTGGGCAATCTGGCGCATTCGCTGAAGACGCCGCTTGCCGTGCTTATGAATGAAGGCGATGCGGTGGGCGGCGAGCGCGGCAAGCTGATCACCGCACAGGCCAAGGCGCTGCAACAGCAGCTTGACCACTATCTCCAGCGTGCGCGTGCTGCAGCACAGCGCGACAGCCTTGTGTTTCGGACACCGGTGCAGGCTTCTCTGGAGCGGATGGCGCGGGTGATGAGCAAGCTCAATCCGTCCATCGATCTGCAGGTGGAACTGCCCGACGAGGTGCTGGTCTTTGCCGGCGAGCGGGAGGATCTGGAGGAGATCAACGGCAATCTGATGGAGAATGCGATGAAGTGGGCCGCAGGCCAGGTCGCGCTGACCCTTGAAGAAGGGGGCGAGCCGGGCGAGGGGCGGGGCCTGCGCATCGTGATTGAAGATGACGGGCCTGGAATTCCCGAAGAGCAGGCGCGCGACGCAGTAAAACGCGGTCGCCGGCTCGATGAAACCAAGCCGGGAACAGGGCTGGGCCTTGCGATTGTTGCCGACCTGGTGGAAGAATACGGAGGCACGCTTGCGCTGGAGCGGTCTGTTCTTGGTGGGCTGAAAGCTGTCGTTACGCTGCCACGGGCCGAAGCATAGAATTGCTTGTTAAGGAAGATCGTCCAAATTAGGCCAAATCGATGCCCTAATCAGGGGCTCGTAAACGATGAGTGTGTCTCAGGGGATCATCGAGATCAATGAAACTCGCGCCAATCTTCGCTGTAGCGTTCTCCGCAGTTTTGTCGGGCTGCCTCAGCAGCAACATGTCCGGCTCGCAGCTTGAGCCCAATCAGTTCGCGGCGACGCAGACGCCTGCGGACAGCTCTGCCATTCTTGGCATGGAGGGCGGCGGGCTCGTCGGCGGTGAATTTGGTGACGCCCTGTCGCGACGGCAGAAGCGGCTTGCCATCGAGGCCGAGTACAAGGCGCTGGAAAATACGCCTGCCGGTCAGGATGTCTCGTGGCAGGATGCCTCGTCCGGACGGGCGGGAACAGTGCGCCCGGCGCAGCCTTACCGCGTCGGTTCGCAGGACTGCCGGCAGTATACCCATGTCATTCAGGTCAATGGCGGGCCGCGCGAGGCGCGCGGAACTGCTTGCCGCAACGAGGATGGCAGCTGGATGTTGCTCGGCTAACACATTGACAAGAAAGCGCAACTGGCCTGACTGACCGGTTGTGCCGGTTTCTGAACGTCTGGCATTTTAGGCGTTTGTGCGAGATGTTTGCACAGCGCAACCGTGACTTGCCAAATGGCCGCAGGCGTATCGAGTTGGCAGCGGGTTTGCCGACCGCTATTTAGGGCTCATGTTGTTCTGGATCCTTGCAGCCTTTTTGACCTTCGTCGCCGCTTTCGCCGTATTGCGGCCCTTTGCCGTGCGCAACGGGCAGGCAGACGATGCCCCCGCTCATGATATCGAGGTCTATCGAGACCAGCTCGATGAAGTCGAGCGCGATGCCGAGCGCGGTCTCATCGGACCGCAGGAGGCCGAGCAGGCGCGTGCCGAAATCGGCCGGCGCATCCTCAAGGCCTCCGAAGCGGCCGACAGCCAGGCCGGCAAGCGAAACGCCAGTCGACGCGTGACGCAGCTGACGGCTGCGATTGCAGTTCTGGCCGTACCGCTCGTCAGTTGGGGGCTCTACGTGTTTACCGGCTCGCCCAACATGCCGGCGCAGCCCTTTCATGCGCGTGCAACCGAAGAGCCGGCCAATGCCCCGATTGATGAGCTGGTGACGCGGGCGGAAGCCCATCTGGCCGAAAACCCCGACGATGCGCGCGGCTGGCAGGTTCTGGCTCCGGTCTATATGCGGATCGGCCGTTTCGGCGATGCACAGACCGCGTTGCGCAATATCATGCGCATATCCGGCGACAGTGCTGAGATGCAGTCTGCGCTGGGCGAAGCGATTGTCGGTGGCGCACAGGGCATGGTGACGGCGGAAGCCGAAGAGGCCTTCAATGCCGCCATTGCGCTTGACCCGAAGGAGCCGAGGGCGCGTTTCTTCCTTGGGCTGGCGCTGGCGCAGGATGGCGAAACCATAGATGCCCAGGCGATGTGGCGTGAGATGCTGGCTGACCTGCCGGGAGAATCGCCGTGGCGCGTGGCGGCGCGGCAGGCACTGCTGAGCTCGGGTGACACATCGGTGGCAGGCGCAGAAACCGCGCCAACGGGTCCAAGCGATGAGGATGTGGCTGCGGCAGCCGAACTCTCCCAGGCTGATCGTCAGGACATGATCGAAGGCATGGTTGCGAGCCTCGACGCCAAGCTGCAGGAAAACCCGGATGACATGGATGGATGGCAGCGTCTCATTCGTTCATACATCGTGCTGAAGCGTCCGGACGACGCAAAGGCCGCTCTGGAGCGAGCTTTGGCAGCCCTTGGGGCCGATGCGCCCGAGAGCCAGGAATTGAAAGCCTTCGCCGATAGTCTCGGCATCAAAAGCGAGTAGGTGTGACGTGACACGGAAACAGAAAAGACTGGCCGTCATCGCAGGCGCAATCGGTTTTCTGGGGCTCGCGACAGGGCTCACACTCTATGCGCTGGGCGAGCAGACGTCGTATTTCTATATGCCGGGCGACCTTGAAGAACGGCCGGTTGCGGCGGGTCAGCGCATACGTCTGGGCGGTCTTGTGGAGAAGGGCTCCATTCAGCGCGGCGACGACACATATGTGCGTTTTGCGGTCACGGATGGAACCGAATCCGTGGCGGTGCAGTATTCCGGCATTCTTCCGGACCTCTTCCGCGAAGAGCAGGGGGTTGTGACCGAAGGCGCCTTCGATCAGAACCGCAACTTCGTTGCTGATACGGTACTTGCCAAGCACGATGAGAACTACATGCCGCGGGAAGTTGCAGACAGCCTGAAGGAAAAGGGCGTCTGGAAAGAAGATTGAACGCGGCTGATCCTTTACACTGAAGTTTCTCCGCAGACGGCTTGATTGGAGCGTACCGGATAATGAGCATCGAACTCGGTCATTTCGCCCTTGTCCTGGCCTTTGCTTTGGCGCTCGTCCAGATGTCGGTGCCGATCATTGGCGCGCAGCTCAGGAACGAAACGCTGATGCGGGTCGCGGAGCCTGCGGCGATCACCAGCTTCATGCTGGTCGCCCTGTCCTTCATGGCGCTGACCTCGGCCTATATCCAGTCGGATTTCTCGGTGCTGAATGTGTGGGAGAACTCGCATTCGGCCAAGCCGATGCTGTTCAAGATCACCGGCACCTGGGGCAACCATGAAGGCTCCATGCTGTTATGGGTTCTGATCCTCGTGTTCTTCGGTGCGCTGGTGGCGTTCTTCGGCCGCAACCTGCCTCTTTCGCTGCGGGCCAATGTTCTTGGCGTGCAGGGGGCGATCAGCTGCGCATTCATCATTTTCATTCTGGCGACGTCGAATCCGTTTGCGCGGCTTGATCCGGCGCCGATTGAAGGCCGTGACCTCAACCCCATCCTTCAGGACATCGGGCTCGCCATCCATCCGCCGCTTCTCTATCTCGGCTATGTGGGCTTCTCGATTGCGTTTTCCTTCGCCATTGCGGCGCTGATCGAAGGCCGGCTCGATGCGGCCTGGGCGCGCTGGGTGCGTCCCTGGACGCTGGCCGCCTGGACCTTCCTGACGGGCGGCATCGCCATGGGCTCCTACTGGGCCTATTATGAGCTGGGATGGGGCGGCTTCTGGTTCTGGGACCCGGTGGAAAACGCTTCGCTTCTGCCCTGGCTGGGCGGCACCGCGCTATTGCATTCCGCACTGGTGATGGAGAAGCGCTCCGCGCTCAAGATCTGGACCGTGCTGCTGGCGATCCTGACCTTCTCGCTTTCGCTGCTGGGGACGTTCCTCGTGCGCTCCGGCGTGCTGACGTCCGTCCACGCCTTCGCGACGGACCCTGCGCGCGGCGTGTTCATTCTGGGCATCCTTGTCCTGTTCATCGGCGGATCGCTGGCGCTCTTTGCATGGCGGGCGGCGACGCTGACGTCGGGCGGGCTCTTTCAGCCCGTGTCGCGCGAAGGGGCGCTCGTTCTCAACAATCTGATCCTGACCACGGCGACGGCCACGGTGCTGATCGGCACGCTCTATCCGCTTCTGGTGGAGGCGGTGACGGGTGACAAGATTTCGGTCGGCGCGCCCTTCTTCAACCTGACATTCGGGCCGCTCATCCTTCCTCTGCTTGCAATCGTGCCCTTCGGCCCGCTGCTTGCGTGGAAGCGCGGTGATCTCTGGGCGGTCTCGCAGCGGCTCATCTGGGCCTTCGGCGGGGCGCTGGCGGTTGCGCTTCTGGCGCTGGTTCTGGTGGATCGCACTTCGGTTCTGGCTGCGCTGGGCATCGGCCTTGGCGCGTGGCTTGTGCTGGGGGCAATGACGGACCTCGTTATCAAGTCCGGTCTCGGCAAGGTTGCGCCTTCGGTTGCCTTCAGTCGCTTCAAGGGGCTGCCGCGTTCGGTGTTCGGCACAGCGCTCGCCCATGCGGGGCTTGGCCTCACCACCATCGGCATCGTGGCGGTGACCACGCTGGAGACGGAACGGATCGTCGCCATGGAGCCGGGCGAAGTCGTGGAAATTCATGGCTACAATCTGCGCTTCGACAGTTTCAGGCCCTTCACCGGGCCGAACTACACCGAGGATCAGGCGCGCTTCGTCCTGACGCGCGTGAGCGGCAGGCAGCTTGGCGAAATCGTTTCGTCGAAACGCTTCTACACGGCGCGTCAGATGCCGACCACGGAGGCGGGCATCCGCACGCTCGGCGTGAGCCAGCTCTATGTTTCGCTTGGCGACCAGACGCCCAACGGCAAGATTGTCGTGCGGATCTGGTGGAAGCCGATGGTGACGCTCATCTGGCTTGGCGCGCTCGTGATGATGATTGGCGGCACGGTGTCGCTGCTTGATCGCAGGCTGCGGATCGGAGCACCCATGCCCCGCAAGAAAGCCGCTCTGGCGCAGGGCGGACAGGCATGATGCGCAAGCCATTCAGCCTTCTGGCTGTGTCTGCGGCCGCACTCTTCCTGTCGCTGCAGCCGGTGGCGGCCGTGCAACCCGACGAGGTGCTGGAAGATCCGGCACTGGAAGCGCGCGCCCGCGATCTGTCGACCGAACTGCGGTGCATGGTCTGTCAGAATCAGTCGATTGACGATTCCGATGCCGAACTGGCGCGTGATCTGCGCGTTCTGGTTCGTGATCGTCTTCAGGCGGGCGACAGCAATGAGGAAGTGCTCGACTATGTGGTCGACCGGTATGGCGAGTTCGTTCTTCTCAAACCGCGCTTCAGCTATCGCAATGCGCTCCTTTGGGGCGCACCGTTTCTCCTGCTGCTGATCGGCGGTGCGATCATTTATGCGAATGCCCGCCGTCGCGGGGCCAGCGCGGGTCAACAGGCGCTGAGCGCGGAGGAGAAAGAGCGGCTTGACCGAATCTTGAACGAGCGTGATTGAGTTTTCGCTACGTCAAGCATTGCGTTGCGGGCGTTTCACCATAGCTTGAGCCTCTGGCTTCGGCCTGAAACGATCCATTGAGGCACACGCAAAAGGTAGGCGCATGACCGCGAAAACACTCAAGCTCGCTTTCCCCGGCCATTCAGGGGCTGAACTGGCCGCGCGTCTCGATCTGCCCAACGGCCCGGTTCGCGCCTATGCGCTGTTTGCCCACTGTTTTACCTGCTCCAAGGATTTGCTGGCGGCACGCCGGATTGCCGCCGATCTGGCGCGCAGTGGCATTGCCGTCCTGCGGTTCGATTTTACCGGGCTCGGATCGAGCGAGGGCGAATTTGCCTCCACAAACTTCTCGACCAATCTCGGTGACCTTCTAAGCGCTGCCGAATTCCTGAAAGAGCATTATGAAGCGCCGGGCGTCCTGATCGGGCATTCGCTTGGTGGTGCTGCCGTGCTTTCGATTGCGGCGCGTCTTCCTTCCGTCAAGGCGGTCGTCACCATTGGCGCACCTTCCGACACGGCGCATGTTCTAAGGCATCTCGGAGCATCGCCGGAGAGCATCGAAGCGGAAGGCGAGGTCGATGTCACCCTCGGCGGCCGCCCGTTCCGCGTTCAGCATCAGTTTGTCGAGGATGTGCGCTCGCATGCCCTGCTTGATGCCGTGGCTGCGATGCACAAGCCGCTTCTGGTCATGCATGCGCCGCTGGATGAGATCGTCGGCATCGAGAACGCTACGCAGATCTTCCTCGCCGCCAAACACCCCAAAAGCTTCGTATCGCTGGACAGCGGCGATCATCTTCTGACGGGGCAAGAGGATGCCGCGTTTGCCGCAAGTGTCATGACCGGCTGGCTCTCGCGCTACATCACCGGCGATGAGCCGCAGGGCGAGGCGCCCATCGAGCATGTCCGTGTCATGGAGACGGGGCAGGGGAAATTTCAGAACGCAGTGCAGGCGGGTCGCCATCGGCTGTTTGCCGATGAGCCGGAAAGCTATGGCGGGATGGACAGCGGACCGTCGCCCTACGACTTCCTCTCCATCGCGCTTGGCGCCTGCACGACCATGACGCTGCGCATGTATGCAGACCGCAAGAAACTCTCACTCGGCCGGATCAATGTGGACGTCTCGCATGCGAAGATTCACTCCAAAGATTGCGCTGACTGTTCCGAAGCGCTGAAGGAGCAGGGGAAGATAGACCGGTTTGAACGGGTCATCGATGTGGAGGGAGACATTTCGGAAGAGCTGCGCGACAAGCTGATAGAGATTGCCGGGAAATGCCCGGTTCACCGGACCCTGGAGAGCGTCGCACACGTGCATACGCGTGTCCGCGAGGGTGAAAGCATGACTGAGTAGGTGCAGCGAACATTACCAAAAATTCATCGGCTGGAAATGGCGCTGTAATGTTTGGGTCACTATCTCTGTCTTCGAAGACGGCGAGGCGCGCCGAAATGAAATGTTTTCAAGAGGATATCATTCCATGCATCAGAATGCTGACAACAACGCGACAAACAAGAGCGTTATCGGCAAGGGTCGCGGCCGGCTGATGGCCACGATTGCGTCTGTTGCGATTGCAGGTGCGGTCGGCTTTGGTGTCGTGACGAGCGGAACCGCGCCGGTGATGGCTGAGGCCGTTCGCCTCGAGCAGCCGGTTCAGGCTCCGAGCTTTGCCGACATCGTGGAAGAGGTTTCTCCCGCTGTCGTGAGCGTGCGCGTGAAGGCTGAAATCCAGACCACATCGGACCGTGGCGGCTCGTTCTTCGACATGCCGGGCTTCGAGGGACTGCCGGAAGGGCATCCGCTTGAGCGCTTCTTCCGCGAGTTCCGCGGCGAGCGTGGTGATCGCGGCTATGAGAAGGACCGCCGTCCCGACCGTCGCCAGCGTGCACGTCCGGTCTCTCAGGGTTCCGGCTTCTTCATCTCCGAAGACGGTTATCTGGTGACCAATAACCACGTGGTGGAAGGTGGCAGCAGCTTCACCGTCGTGATGGATGACGGCACCGAGATCGACGCCAAGCTGGTCGGCACCGACCCGCGCACCGATCTTGCCGTGCTGAAGGTCGATGAAGAGCGCGAGTTCACCTATGTCGACTTCGCCGATGATGCGCAGGTGCGTGTTGGCGACTGGGTCGTGGCCGTTGGTAATCCGTTCGGTCTCGGCGGCACCGTGACGGCGGGCATCGTATCGGCGCGTGGTCGTGACATCGGCGCAGGTCCTTACGATGACTTCATCCAGATCGACGCTGCCGTGAATCGCGGCAACTCCGGTGGTCCGGCTTTCAACCTGACGGGTGAAGTCGTTGGCGTGAACACGGCAATCTTCTCGCCTTCGGGCGGCAATGTGGGCATTGCCTTCGCTATTCCCGCGTCCATCGCCAAACAGGTGGTCAAAGACCTGATCGACGACGGTACCGTGGAGCGCGGCTGGCTCGGTGTCCAGATTCAGCCCGTGACCAAGGATATCGCTGAATCGGTTGGCCTCGACGAGGAAAAGGGTGCGCTGATTGCCGACGCGCAGACTGGTGAGCCTGCCGCCAAGGCTGGCATCCGCTCTGGCGACATCATCATCGCCGTTGAGGACAAGCCGGTCTCGTCGCCCAAGGAGCTTGCACGGCTTGTCGCCGGCTACGCCCCGGGCAATGACGTGGCGGTGACCGTGTGGCGCGACGGCAAGACCGAGAACCTCACGGTGACGCTTGCCGAAATGCCTGGCGTCAAAACAATGGCATCGGCAAGCGGTGGCGCGCAGCCGGATGCGGTGAACGCGCAGTTCGGCCTCAAGGTTACCCCGGCTGAAGATGGTGACGGTCTCGTTGTCACGGATGTCGAGCCCGGAAGCCCCGCCGATGATCGCGGCATTCGCGCCGGCGACATCATCCGCACTGTCAACTCTCAGGCGGTGAAGTCGGGCAAGGATGTCGAGGAAGCCGTTGCGGCTGCCGTTGAAGCCGGTCGCAAGGCCGTCCTGATCCAGATCCAGCGTGACGACGCAAGCCGTTTCGTTGCCCTGCCAACCGGCCAGGGCTGATCGCCTCACACAAGACCTCACATCTCCCCCGCAATCTTTGCGGGGGAGTTTGTCTTCTCTGAATTCGCTGGATCGGCAAACGGGGTATAACGGGCGTATGAAGATTCTTGTTATCGAAGACGACCGTGAAGCGGCGGACTATCTGAAGAACGCTTTTACCGAAGCCGGACACACGGCAGACATCGCCCGCGATGGCGATACCGGTTTTTCCATGGCCGATACCGGCAGCTACGATGTTTTCGTCGTCGACCGGATGCTGCCGCGCCGTGACGGCCTGTCGATCATCACGGAACTGCGTGAAGGCGGCAATGATACCCCGGCGCTCATCCTTTCGGCACTTGGCGAGGTGGACGACCGTGTGACGGGTCTGCGCGCCGGTGGCGATGATTACCTCACCAAACCCTATGCCTTCTCCGAACTGCTCGCCCGCATCGAAGTGCTGCGCCGTCGCGCTGGCGCGAAAGATGTCGAGACCTCCTACCAGGTCGGCGATCTGGAACTCGACCGCCTGTCGCATACGGTGCGCCGCGCGGGGCAGGAGATTGTGCTCCAGCCGCGTGAGTTCCGTCTTCTCGAATACATGATGCGCCATGCAGGCCAGGTGGTGACGCGCACCATGCTGCTCGAAAATGTCTGGGATTATCATTTTGACCCGCAGACCAACGTCATCGACGTGCATATCTCGCGCCTGCGCGGCAAGATCGAGAAGGGCTTTGACAAGCCGCTCCTTCATACGGTGCGCGGCGCCGGCTACATGCTGAAGGACTGATGGCGCGCATCCTTTCCATCCTCAACACGACGGCAGCGCGCCTCTCTGCGCTCTATCTCATCCTGTTTGCCGTCTGTGCCTCTTTCCTCGTCATCTACATGACGTCTCTGTCCGCCCGCATGCTGGTCGGGCAGACGCGCGATGCCATCAATGAAGAAGTGCGCGGCCTTGATCGCTCTTATCGGCGGGGTGGGCTGCCGCTCCTTGTTCGCGTGATTGAATCGCGCGCGCGCCAGCCGGGCGCAAATCTCTATCTGCTCGCAGACGCCAATGGCCGCATTCTCTCAGGCAATGTCGAAAGCCTCCAGCCGGGCGTTCTGGATGTGATGGGCTGGACAGAGCGCCCGTTCACCTACAGCCGTTTCGGTGAAGGCGAGGTGCGTCTGGACCCGAACGGGAGTGAAGCCAAACACAAGGCGGTGGCCGTTGTCTTTCGCCTGCCCAATCAGGTCATCGTCATGGTCGGGCGTGACCTGGGAGAGCCCGAGAAATTCCGCAGTGTGATGCAGCGCGCCCTTGTGGTGACGCTTGCAATCATGAGTGTCGGCGCGTTGCTGATCTGGTATTTCGTCGGCCGTCGCGCCCTGAAACGCATCGACCGCGTGTCTGAGGCAAGTCGCAGCATCATGGGTGGAGATCTGTCGCACCGGCTGCCGGTCTCCAGCGCAGGCGACGAGTTCGACCGTCTCTCCGACAATCTGAACAAGATGCTCGACCGCATCTCAGCCCTGAATGAAGGGTTGCGCCAGGTCTCCGACAACATCGCGCATGATCTGAAGACGCCCCTGACGAGACTGCGCAACCGGGCGGAAGCGGCACTCGCCGGCAAGCCGGAGACAGCGGATTACCGCGCCGCGCTTGAGCGCACGATTGCTGAATCCGACCAGCTCATCCGCACCTTCAATGCAATCCTGATGATCTCGCGCCTTGAGGCCGGCTATTCAGCCGAGGCGACCGGGATCATCGATCTGCGCGCGATCCTCGCCGATGTGGTCGAGCTCTATGAGCCGCTGGCCGAGGAGCAGGGCGTTGCGCTTGAAGCGCAGATCAACGGTGCGCTCGAAATGCCGGGCAACCGCGAGCTGATCGGACAGGCGCTGTCGAACATCGTCGACAATGCCATCAAATATTCCGCCGGTTCCGGCGAAAGCCCGGCAGTGAAGGTCTCTCTGGACAAGGTCGGCGACGAAATCCGCTTGACGGTTCGCGACAATGGCCCCGGCGTATCCGAGGCGGACCGGCAGCGCGTGACGGAGCGTTTCGTGCGGCTTGAGGAAAGCCGTACCCAGCCGGGTTCCGGCCTTGGTCTCAGCCTTGCCAAGGCGGTGATGACATTCCATGGTGGTCGCCTCGAATTTGCCGACAATGCGCCCGGTCTCGCCGTCACCATGGTGTTTCCCGCGGAGCCGCCGAAACGGAAATCGGAAGCGATTTTCAAGAAGCGTGACGCCTCTGCCTGACGGGGCGGACAAGCAAGAATGCCTGACTGAAGAGGGGACCGGAATGGGGCGTGATGCGGTTGCGGATGGGAGCCTGTGGTTCGGAGCGCCGGTCAAGGCGCTGACACCCGCCGACGCCGAGCAGGCTGCCGATGCGCTGGAAATGGTGCTTGAGGCCGCCCGTGACAATGAATGCCAACGGTTCGGCGATCTTCTTGCAGGCAAAACCGCGCTGACGGATTTTCTCGCGGCCGTGTTCGGGCTGTCGCCATTTCTGCGTGACTTCGCGCGCCGCAACCCTCAAGCGCTGGAAGCCCTGTTCGACACGCCGCTTGCCGCGCGGCTGGATGTTCTTTTCGAGGCAATCGAGCAGAGCGCCTTTGAAGAGGGGCAGAGCGAGAGCGGCCTCATGAAGGCCCTTCGCGATCTGAAGGCCGAGGCGCATTTCCTGATCGCGATTGCCCGCTTGGCAGATGCCGCCGATACGGCGCTCACCACCGAGCGGCTCAGCCTTCTTGCCGACAAGTGCATCCGCGCCAGCGTCGACTTTCTTCTCCTTGATGCGGACCGGGCTGGAAAACTCAAACTGCCGGATCGCGCAAACCCCTCCAGCGGCAGTGGCTGGATCGTTCTGGGCATGGGCAAGCTTGGCGCAAATGAACTCAACTTCTCATCCGATATCGACCTGATCGTTCTGGTCGATCCGCACGCGCCCGCCATCCCCGAGCCCTATGAGGCTGTCGATCTGTTCGTACGGCTGACGCGCCGGCTGGTGCGGATCCTTCAGGACCGCACCGAGCATGGCTATGTCTTCCGCACCGATCTGCGGCTGCGGCCCGATCCCGGCTCCACGCCGCTTGCCATCCCGGTCGGAGCCGCCCTTCACTATTACGAGAGCCGTGGCCAGAACTGGGAACGCGCGGCCATGATCAAGGCGCGGCCGATAGCGGGCGATCTCGCAGGCGGCGAGAGCTTCCTCAAGGAGCTGCAGCCCTATGTCTGGCGCAAATATCTCGACTATGCGGCGATTGCAGATGTGCATTCCATCAAGCGCCAGATCCATGCACACAAGGGGCATGGCGAGGTCGCGGTCAAGGGCCACAACGTCAAGCTCGGGCGTGGCGGCATTCGCGAGATCGAGTTCTTCGTTCAGACTCAGCAGCTCATTGCCGGCGGGCGATTTCCGGAGCTGCGCGGGCGGCGCACGGTCACGATGCTGGCGGAGCTTGCCCGCTGCGGCTGGATCGATGATGAAGCGCGCGATGCGCTGACGCACCAGTACTGGTTCCTCAGGGATGTGGAACACGCCCTGCAGATGGTGGCTGACGAACAGACACACACATTGCCGGAAGACGATGACGAGCTGGAGCGCATCGCTCATATGCTGGGCTTTGACAGCGCCGGGTCGTTTGCGGAAACGTTCCGCGAAAGTCTGCGCCTCGTGGAGCAGCATTATGCGGACCTGTTCGAGACCGCGCCGCAGCTTTCGCGCGGGGTCGGCAATCTCGTCTTCACCGGCGATGTGGATGATCCGGGCACACTCGAAACGCTGAGCGAGCTGGGTTTCGAGCGGCCAAGCGACATGTGCCGTGTGATCCGTGGCTGGCACTATGGACGCTACCGCGCGACACAGTCTGCCGAGGCGCGCGAAAGGCTGACCGAGCTGACCCCGGCGCTTCTCGAGGCCTTTGGCGGGACAAGGCGCGCCGATGAGGCGTTGCTGCGCTTCGACACGTTCCTTGCCGGTCTTCCAGCCGGCATTCAGCTTTTCTCTCTGCTTCAGTCCAACCCGGCGCTGCTCAACATGCTGGTCAGCATCATGGGCGCGGCCCCAAGGCTGGCGGCGATCATCACGCGGCGACCGCACGTGTTTGACGGTCTGCTCGACCCGGCGCTTCTCTCCGAACTGCCGGATCGCGCCTATCTCGCCGAGCGGCTGGACACGTTTCTGGCAGGAGCCCGGATTTTTGAGGAAATCCTCGACCGGCTGCGCATCTTCGCCGCCGAGCAGAAATTCCTGATCGGCATCCGGCTTCTCACCGGCGTCATTGATGCGTCCCGTGCGGGCAAGGCGTTTTCCGATCTCGCCGATCTTACTGTTGGCTCCGCGCTCGATGCGGTGATCGACAATTTTGCCGAACGCCATGGCCGCATCGCCGGCGGGCGCGCCGCCATTCTGGGCATGGGCAAGCTGGGCAGCCGTGAGCTGACCGCCGGTTCCGACATCGATCTGATCCTGCTTTACGATCACGATGCCGACGCGGACTATTCGGACGGGAAGAAGGAGCTTGCGCCGTCAGAATATTATGCGCGGCTTACCCAGCGGCTGATCGCCGCCGTTTCGGCCCCCACCGCAGAGGGCGTGCTTTACGAACTCGATCTGCGGCTTCGCCCGTCCGGCAACAAGGGGCCGGTCGCCACAAATATCGAGGCCTTCGCCCGTTACCAGCGCAACGAGGCGTGGACATGGGAGCATATGGCGTTGACGCGTGCGCGCGCCGTCGCCGGTGACCCGTCGCTCATGGAACGCGTTGAAGGGGAGGTGGGCGAAATCCTCTCTCTGCCACGCGATGCCGCGAAGATACGCGGCGAGGCGGCCGAAATGCGGCGCCTGCTCGAAGAGGAAAAGCCGGCCCGCGATATCTGGGATCTGAAGCTGGTTCCCGGCGGTTTGATCGATCTGGAATTCATCGCGCAGGTTGCGGCCCTGACCGGGAATATCGAGGAACAGGGCGAGGAGGCCACGGCAACCGGCGAGGTTCTGTCCGCGCTTTCAGAGGGCTTCTGTCCGCCGCAGGTCCGTCAGGAACTGGTCGATGCGCATGCGCTCTACATGACGCTCACGCAGACCACGCGGCTTTGCCTCGAAGGCGGCTTTGACCCGGACGAAGCGCCGCCGGGCTTTGCCGATCTGCTTCTTCGTCAGACCGACCTGCCGGAACTGCCGGTTCTCGCCGCCCATGTGGAGGAAACCGCCGGCAGGGTGCGCCGGCATTTCGAGGCGCTCATCGGCCCGGTTGAACAGGATTAAGCGAACCAGCCTCTAACGACTGTCATCAGGCGGCCACGGCCGGCTTCTTGCGCTCGCCTGCCGGCAGGCGGACGGACACAATGGTGCCGACGCCTTCGGTCGAGCGGATTTTCAGCACACCGCCATGCAACTCCGCCAGCGAGCGGGAGATGGCAAGCCCCAGCCCGGAGCCGGTATGGCTCTTGGAGAACTGGTTCTGCACCTGCTCGAAGGGGCGTCCGAGCTTTTTCAGCGCATCGCGCGGAATGCCGCAGCCCGAATCTTCGATGGTCAGCGTCACCGCCTGGCCAACCTTGCGCGCGCGCAGCGAGATGTGTCCGCCTTCGCCGGTGAACTTCACCGCGTTGGAGAGCAGGTTGATGACGATCTGCTTGATGGCGCGGCGGTCTGCGAAAACCTGCATGGTCTCCGGAATATCCATCTTCATGTCGATGGACTTCTCCGCCGCCTGAAGGTCCACCACCCGCACCGTCTCGCGGATCAGCGGGCACAGGTCGATCTCCTCGCAATCGACGGAGAACTGGCCCGCCTCGATCTTCGACATGTCGAGAATGTCGTTGATCACGCCCAGCAGGTAGGAGCCGCTGGAACAGATGTCCTGAACATATTCCGCATAGCGCTCGGAGCCGAGCGGGCCGAACATGCCCGACTGCATCACCTCGGAGAAACCGATGATGGCGTTGAGCGGCGTGCGCAACTCATGGGACATGTTGGCCAGGAATTCCGATTTCGCGCGGTTGGCCGCCTCGGCGCGCTCGGTCTCGCGCATGTATTTGCGGTTCAGCTCGCTGAGCTCGCGGGTGCGCTCCTGCTCGGCGCGGCGCGCAAGGCTCAGATCGTGAATGGTCGCCATCAGGCGGCGTTCGCTGTCGACCAGCTTGCCCTGATGCTGCTTCAGCTGGGTAATGTCGGTGCCCACCGACACGGTGCCGCCATCGCGCGTCTTCAATTCGGTGACCTGCAGCCAGCGTCCGTCTGCGAGCTGGCGCTCATAGGTCGCGCCATTGCCATTGCCGGAGGGGATGGCCAGCCTCCGCTCGGAGCGGAAAGCGGGCGCATGGGCCTCGATGTCGCGCCGGCGCGCGCCGGCCACGATCATGCTCTGGTCAACGCCCAGATCCTGCTTGTACTTCGTGTTGCACATGACGAGGCGCTCTGCGTAGTCCCACAGAACGAAGGATTCGCCGATGCTCTCGATTGCCGTGCGCAGCCGCTGGTCGGCCGCTTCCGTCTGCTGCACCAGCGTGCGCTGCTCGGTCACGTCCACGGCAATGCCGATCAGGTGCAGTTCGGGTGCGTTCGGGTCGACAACCTGCGCGCGGGCGCGCACCCAGACCCACTGGCCATCGGCGCGTTTCATGCGGAAAACCCGGTCCACATGGTCGATCTCGCGCGCCACGATGCGGTTGGCCAGATCGAACAGATCGCCATCCTCGGGGTGGATGATCTCCGCCACCTCGCCAAAGGAGAGCATGTCATCGGTGGTCTCGTAGCCGAGCATCTCGAACATCGAGCGCGACCAGAACATCTTGCCGCGCACCATGTCCCAGTCCCACAGTCCGCATTTGCCGCGCACCATGGCCATGTCGACCCGCTGATGGGCTTCCATGTAGATGCGGTCGGCGGCCTGCGCCCGCGCAGCCTGGCTGAAATAGGCGTAGAGGATCACCATCAGGATCGCCGCCGTCAGCGCAAACAGTGTCACGTTCAGCGAGACGGAGCGCCGCCAGTCGGCAAAGAGCGCGTCATGCGAGGTCAGCGCAATCGCCGATCCATCCTGTCCGGGCACATGCACGAGCGAGGCCAGCCAGCTCTCGCCGCCGATTTCCACGTTCATCACGCCGGCGCGTGCGCCGAACAGGAAGAGTGGCTGCCCGCCTGTCAGCACGGATTCCAGCGAACGGCCGACGAGGTCGGTCCCGTTGGGCGAGCTTGCGATCACGTCGAAACGGCTGTCGGTGATGGCCAGAACGCGTTGGTCTTCGGAACCCGCGCGGCGCATCGCTTCCTCGATCAGCATGCGTGCTTTGTGCGTCGGGTCGGCCTCGGTCGTGTCCACGGCCACGCTTGCGGCAAGCGAATCTGCGGCAAGCGCCAGCATGGTCCGCGCATCGCGTTCGATGTCGTCGCGCCAGGTGAACAGCGAGAGAAGGCGCGCTGCGGCCAGCACCAGCAGAAAGATGATGATCAGAATGGGGATCGAGCGGCGCAGATACGGTTCCACCGCCAGCAGACGCTCGTATGCCGGAGCAGCGATTATCTTGGCATTGCCGGCCAGTCCCATACGCCTTGCGCGTCGGGTTTTTGGCCCGGCAGCCATGCCCGCTATCAGGGGCAAAGCCCAACCCCCTGCCTTCGCCATCCGACGGGCTCCCTCGTTCCTCGGTTAAGTTCGGTGATTCGGCTCCGCCTGCTGCCGAATCATCCATAAGGAATCAAAGGTGATTCGCCTTGTCCAGATGTCATGGTAAAAAACTTATTAACGCGGCCCCTCAGGCCAGTGTCCTTTCAACGATATCCGCAAGATCGCGCGACAGGTTTTCACGTCCCGCCATGTCGGCAAGAAGCGCGCGGGCATGTTCGCGCCGGCCCTTCTCGAGCGACCGCCACGAGCGGAATGCGGTGGCCAGCCTTGCCGCCACCTGCGGGTTCTGTCCGTCCAGCGCCAGCACCGTGTCGGCGACAAGGCGGTAGCCTTCGCCATCGGCGCTGTGAAAGGCCGTCTGGTTGGCCATGGAGAAAGTGCCGATCAGCGCCCGGACGCGGTTGGGATTGGCGAGCGAGAAATGCGGATGCTCCATCAGCGACCGCACCAGCGATACGGCCCCTTCGGAGGGGATCATGGCCTGGATCTGAAGCCATTTGTCGAGCACCAGCGGCGTGTCGCGATAGCGTTCCTCGAAGGCCGCAAGAGCAGCCCTGCCATCCTCCGTGTCGTGGAAATACTGCGCCAGAATGGTCAGCGCGCCGGCGCGCTCGGTCATGTTGTCGGCATCGTCGAACTGCCGGCGTGCGGCCTGAGGGTTCCCTTCGCCGAGCACCAGATATTCCAGCAGCGTGTTGCGCAGGGCGCGGCGTCCGGCGCTGCGGGCATCGGGCGAGAAGGGGGCGTTGTCGTGCAGTCCCTCATAGAGGTCGCCAAACGTCTCCCGTCCTGCCTGCGCAATGGTCTCAAGCAGCGCCCTGCGGGCCGTGTGGATGGCGTCCGGATCGATGTCATGGCCGATTTCACGCGCTACGTCGGCCTCGCTGGGCAGGGTCAGAACCAGTGCGCGGAAGGCCTCTTCCAGCGTTGCATCGGCAGCCAGATCCAGCGCCAGCTGCACGAGATCGTCGGCGAAGGCCGGCTCCTTGCCGCCGCGCACGGCCTTGCTTGCGGCAATCAGCGTGTCGGTGAAGAGCGTCGTGAGCGCCTGCCAGCGCGAGAACGGGTCGCTGTCGTGACGGGCCAGGAACAGCCGGTCGGCGGTTCTGCCCTCGCTGCAGAGCGTCACCGGCGCTGAGAATCCACGGTTGACCGAGAACACTGGCCGCGCATTTACGCCTTTGAAAACAATCGTATGCCGGCGCTTGCGCAGGTGAATGACGCCATTTTCCACCACCGCGCCCTCAGCGCTTTCATAGGCGAGATCTTCACCTTCCGGCCCGACAAGGCCAAAGGCGAGGGGGATGTGCATCAGCCGCTTGCGGCTTTCAGAAGGTGTTGGCGGAACGGACTGCTCGATCTCCACCGTCAGCGTCTTCGCCCCGGCGTCATAGCGCGAGGAGAGCGCCACATTCGGGGTTCCTGCCTGATGATACCAGAGCGCGAACTGGGTGAGATCACGGCCCGAGGCATCCTCGAAGGCTTTTAGAAAATCCTCAATTGTCACGGCCTGCCCGTCATGCCGCTCGAAATAGAGGTCCATGCCGGCGCGGAACGCCTCTTCACCCAGAATGGTACGCAGCATGCGCACCACTTCCGAGCCCTTTTCGTAGACGGTCGCCGTGTAGAAATTGTTGATCTCGCGATAGCGCCGCGGCCGCACCGGATGGGCCAGCGGTCCCTGATCCTCGGGGAACTGGTGCGCCCGGAGCGCGCGCACCTCGCCGATGCGCTTGACCGCGCGCGACCGCTCGTCGGCAGAGAATTCATGGTCGCGGAAAACCGTCAGACCTTCCTTCAGGCAGAGCTGGAACCAGTCCCGGCAAGTGATTCTGTTGCCTGTCCAATTATGGAAATACTCATGCGCGATGATCGCCTCGATATTGGCGAAATCGACATCCGTGGCGGTCTCCGCATCGGCCAGCACATATTTGTCGTTGAAGACGTTGAGACCCTTGTTCTCCATCGCCCCCATGTTGAAATCCGACACGGCCACGATGTTGAACACATCGAGATCGTATTCCCGGCCGAAGCGCTCCTCGTCCCAGCGCATGGAGCGCTTGAGCGCGTCCATCGCGTAGGCGGCGCGTTCTTCCTTGCCGTGCTCCACATAGATGCCGAGCGAGACCTCGCGTCCCGACGCGGTGGTGAAGCTGTCCGTCACCACGCCAAGGTCGCCCGCCACCAGCGCAAACAGGTAGGAGGGTTTGGGGAACGGATCGTGCCAGACGGCAAAGTGCCTGCCATTCTCAAGCGCGCCGCTCTCGACCGGGTTGCCGTTCGACAGAAGCAGGGGGGCAGCCTTGCGGTCGGCTTCCATCCGCACCGTGTAGACCGACAGGATGTCAGGCCGGTCGAGGAAATAGGTGATCCGGCGAAACCCTTCCGCCTCGCACTGCGTGCAGAAGACGCCGCTTGAGACATAAAGCCCCATCAGTGTCGTGTTGCTCGAAGGCAGGACCCGCGTGACAATAGTCAGCTCGAATTCCCGCTCCTCGGGGAGTTTCCGGATGGTCAGCTTGTCGGGCGTCGCCTCGTAGCTTGAGACGGGCACATCGGCTCCGTTGATTCTCAGCGCTTCCAGCGTCAGCGCATCGCCATCGAGTTCCAGCGGCGCATCGTCCGGCGCATTCTCGGCCCGTTCCACCCGGAGCCGCGCAGTCACCAGCGTTTCGTCAGCGTCCAGCGCGAAATCGAGCGCAATCCCGGGGATGAGATAGGCGCTGGGTTTGTAGTCTTCGAGACGAAAAATCTGGCCGCTTTCTGTACGCATCTTCACTCTTTCCATGACCTGTGGCGCAGTGCGGGAAAATCCGCGTCCGCCTGGCCCAACAAAATCGGATTGCGGCTCTTTACACAACCATCCGGCTCGACAAAACTAAGGCATCAAACGTCGCTCGACTGTTTCCAGCCAGCTCACCGAACATCGGCCAGGAATTTTTGGCCAGAAGGGATTCCGCATGACTGTGATGACGCCGAAATTCGGCATGGGGGCTTCGGTCCGCCGCAAGGAGGATGCGGCTTTCATCACGGGCCGGGGACACTATACAGACGATTTCCTGCCCGAGGGTACGCTGCATCTCTATGTGCTGCGCTCGCCCGTCGCCAAGGCAACCTTCACCATTTCCTCGATTGAGGAAGCGCAGGCGTCGCCGGGCGTTCATCTGGTGCTGACCGGCGCCGATGTGGCGCATCTCAAGGATCTGCGCTCCGGCGCGATGCAGAAGCAGCCCGATGGCACGCGCGCGCCGACGCGCGACATTCCGATTCTCTGCCGCGACCGCGTGCAGTATGTCGGTGATGCCGTGGCGCTCGTGGTGGCCGACAGCCGCGCCCAAGCGCAGGATGCCGCAGAACTGATCGATATCGATTTCGACGATGAAGAGGCGATTGCGGCAACCGCCGAAGCGCTTTCGGAAGACGCGCCGCTGGTCTGGCCGGAACTCGGGTCAAACCGCGCCTTCCTTTATCATGTGGGTGACAAGGAAAAGTCCGACGCGGCCTTTGCCAAAGCGGACCACGTGTCGCGCATCGAGTTCGTCAACAACCGTCTGGTCTGCAATTACATGGAGCCGCGCGCGGCGCTGGCCGAATGGCGCGACGATGAAAATCGCTATGTGCTGACAACCGGCTCGCAGGGCGTGCACTCCATGCGCGGCATTCTGTGCAAGACGTTCGGCATCGAGCCGGAAAACCTCCGGGTCATCACGCCGGATGTGGGCGGCGGTTTTGGCCCGAAAACCTTCGTCTACCGCGAATACGCCATGGTGATGGAAGCCGCGAAGCGCCTTGGCCGTCCGGTCAAGTGGACGGGCGACCGCAACGAGCATTTCATGACCGACGCGCAGGGGCGCGACAATGTCGTGACCGCTGAAATGGCGATGGATTCAGAAGGCCGTTTCCTTGGTCTTCGCGTGGATCTCACGGCCAATATGGGCGCGTATATCTCGCAATATGGCCCGTTCATTCCGTTCGTTGGCGTGTCCATGTCGACGGGCGTTTACGATATTCAGGCGCTCGATGTGACAATCAATGGCGTCTACACCAACACCTGCCCGGTGGACGCCTATCGTGGCGCGGGGCGCCCGGAAGCTGCCTTCCTTCTGGAGAAGCTGGTGGATGTCTGCGCCCGCGATCTCGACATGGGACGCGAGGAAATCCGCCGCCGCAATTTCATCAGGCCCGAGCAGTTCCCCTATCGCACCCAGACCGGCCGTCTCTACGATGTCGGTGAGTTCGAAGGGCACATGAACAAGTGCATGGAAAATGCCGGCTGGAGCACGTTCGATGAGCGGGTGGAGCAGTCGCGCCAAAACGGAAAGCTGCGCGGCATCGGCATGGCCACCTATATCGAGGCCTGCGCCTTCGCAGGCTCCGAGCCGGCCCATGTAAAGCTCAATGACGATGGCACGGTCACGCTTCTGATCGGCACCCAGTCGAACGGGCAGGGGCACGCCACGGCCTATGCGCAGTTCGTGGCCGACAAGCTCAATCTCGACATCGACAAAATCACTGTGCGCCAGGGCGACACGGATGAGCTGGCGTCGGGCGGTGGCACGGGCGGTTCGCGCTCCATTCCGCTGGGCGGCGTCTCCGCCGCGCGCGCCGGTGAAGACCTTGCCGAGAAAATCCGCAAGTTGGCGGCCGACGAACTGGAAGCGTCCGTCGACGATATCGAGCTTTCAGGCGGGGCGGCGCGCATCGTCGGTACGGACCGCGCGGTCGATTTCGCAGCCATCGCCAAGGCCGCCAAGGCTCCCGAGGATGTCGAAGGGTTCGGCGAGTTCGTGCAGGAAGAGGCGACCTATCCGAACGGCACCCATATCTGCGAGGTCGAGATCGACCCGGATACGGGCCGCACGGAGGTGCTTGATTACTGGATCGTCGATGATTTCGGCGCAACGGTGAACCCGATCCTGCTGGCCGGCCAGGTGCATGGCGGCGTTGCCCAGGGGCTTGGACAGGCGCTGACGGAAGACACGGTCTATGGCGAAGACGGCCAGCTCATCACGGCCAGCTTCATGGATTACGCCATGCCGCGCGCCGATGATCTGCCTTTCATCCATTTCGAGACGCGCAACGTGCCGTCCACCACCAATGCCATGGGCATCAAGGGGGCGGGCGAGGCCGGCACCATCGGCGCAACGCCGGCGGTTCTGAACGCAGTCACGGACGCGCTCTACCGCGCTCACGGCATCGACCATATCGACATGCCAACCACGCCATCGCGCGTCTGGGAGGCTATCCGCATGGCCCGGGAGGCAGACGCGGCATGAGGCAGGCCTGCGCATACGCCCTGGAATGCTCTCCCATCCCCAGAAGCTGCTTTTCAGGATTTTAGAGAATGCCTGCTGTGACCGAACTCGGCGCCGAACGCCAGCCACTCATCGGCATCGCGCTGAAAGTCATCTCGGTCTCCATCTTCGTCGTCATGTCCTCGCTGATCAAATCGGCGGGGACCGTGCCGTCCGGACAGATCGTCTTCTATCGCTCCTTCTTCGCGATTTTCCCGATCCTCGCCATGCTCGCCTGGCGCAAGGAGCTGTCGACCGCCTTTCGCACCACGCACCCCGTCAGCCACATCATGCGTGGCCTTGTCGGCGTGACCTCCATGGGGCTCGGCTTCTTCGCGCTCACGCGCCTGCCGCTGCCTGACGCGATCACCCTCAATTATGCGCAGCCGCTCATCGTGGTGGTGTTCTCGGCCATCTTCATGGGCGAGATCGTGCGCGTCTATCGCTGGAGCGCCGTGGCCGTCGGCTTCATCGGCGTCATCATCATCGCGTGGCCGAAACTCACCCTTTTGACCGGGGACGCCGGTCTTGAGGCCGCGCAGGCGGTGGGCGTCATTGCGGCCCTTTGCGCAGCGACGGGCTCTGCCGTCGCCATGCTTCTGGTCCGTCGGCTGGTGCAGACGGAAAAGACCGCCACCATTGTTCTCTGGTTTTCCGTCACGGCCACGGTGCTGGCGCTCTTCACCATCCCGTTCGGCTGGGCAGACCTGACGCGTGATCAGTATCTGGCCCTTGCCGGGGCGGGCGTGTGTGGTGGCGTCGCGCAGATCCTCATGACGGAGTGTTACCGCCATGCGGAGCTCTCGACCATCGCGCCGTTCGAATACACCTCGATGCTGCTTGCCATCATCATCGGCTATTTCGCCTTTGGCGATGTGCCGACCATCTACACGCTGGTCGGCGGCACCATCGTCATCAGCGCCGGTCTGTTCATCATCTGGCGCGAGCGCAGGCTTGGCCTCCGGCGCGTTGCCGCGCGCCGCTTCGTGCCGCCGGCCTCCTGAAGGCCGGCGCAGCCGCGCCGCCTTTTCAAAGGTCGATGGGCAGGTCGGGCCAGAGCGGCCCGTAGCGCTCTTCTTCCTTCAGGCTGTGGCTGCCGAAATGATAGCGAAAGCCCGCGAAGACGCCGTGTGAAACCGTCTTCTCGGCGCTGCCATCGGCCTGCGCCAGCTGGTAGCGATAGCCGCCAAAGCTGCTGAACGGCAGCTCGTGCGGCCGGTAGCTCACCTCCGCGCCGAGCCCGTAGATGACCGGGTCGTCCTCGATGGTGAGAGGGCGCTCATAAGTGCCCTGAAGACCAAGGCGAAACTGATCCGTCACATAGTAGCGTGCGCCAAGCATGGTGAAGGCGCTGTCGCTCTCCTTCTGCTCGATCATCTTCCGGCGCAGACCGGCTGCGGCCAGAAGCGTGGTCTTCTCCGAAAAGAGCGCTGCCTCCAGGCCGCCGGCCGCACTGTCCACGCGTTTCCATTCATCGCCTGCGATGGCGGTTGCCGGCTTTGCGCGTTCGGTCGCCAGACTGCCGAAGGCTCCAAGCGCATAGCGCTCCGGGTCGCGATGATAGAGATGCGCCGTGCCCTGCGTGCGCTGTCGCCTGTCGCCGTTCAGCTCCGAATGCCGGTGCTTCACATTGCCCTGCACGTTCCAGCCCGCGCCGATCCGTCGGTTGGCCTTCGCCGCCACGGAAACAGTCGAGTTGCGCCCGCTTTCGCCGGCCACCCTGCCATCGCCATCCGACTGGCGATATTCGATCACACCCATGGTGCGCGCATGCCTGATGGAGCCGCTCTGGGCACTCCGATACCGCTCCAGCGCCTCATGCGCCAGAAGATCAGCACCGAATGCCTGGCTGGGCAGGAATGCAAAAGTGAGGATCAGAAAGAGAAAAAGAAAAACCACGCGCCCCCCGGATATAACGCGAACACACATGCTCGACTCCGGGACGTTGTTGAGGCTGTCGACTGTGCCCCAACAGGGTTAATGCGGGCTTAAGCGGCTCTACGCGCCAGCGCCTTCCAGCTTCACCTTGATCGCAAGAAGGTCATGCCATGCGAGCTTCTTGTGGGCGGGGTTGCGCAGCAGATAGGCCGGGTGCAGCGTCGGCATGGTCGGAATTTCCTGACCAGCCGGCGTCTTGTGCAGCGCCCAGTTGCCGCGCATGCGCATGATGCCCGTCTGCGTGTTGAGCAGCAGCTTCGTCGAAGGGTTGCCCAGCGTCACCAGAACTTTCGGCGCGACCAACTCGATATGGCGCTCGATGAAGGGGCGGCAGATCTCCGTCTCAAGCGGAGAGGGATCGCGGTTGCCCGGCGGCCGCCACGGAATGACGTTGGAAATGTAGACCGATGTGCGGTCGAGGCCGATGGCTGCCAGCATGCGGTCGAGCAGCTTGCCCGAGCGCCCGACAAAGGGCAGGCCCTGAAGATCCTCGTCACGGCCGGGCGCTTCGCCCACAAGCATCACGGCGGCCTGCGGGTTGCCGTCGGAGAAGACGGTGTTCTTCGCGGTCGTTTTCAGATTGCAGCCATCGAAGGCGGCGAGCTGTTCGCGCAGTTCCTCCAGCGTGTTTGCGCTTTTGGCGATCTCGCGTGCGCGGGCTGCCTGCGCATCGTCGGGAATGGCCGCGCGCTGCGAGCTTGGAAGGGGCGGCGCCTGGATCTGTGCTGCCGGCGCTTTCTTCTTCTGCTCCTGCGCGGCTGGCGCGCGGCGTGCGGCGCGCTTTTCCGCCTCGACCCGGGTTTCCTCAAACCGGTCGGCGGCAGATTCCAGCAGGGACTCATCCACGCCGGCATCGGCGTAGAATGTCAGAAGCTCCCTTAGTCCTGCGGAATCCATCGTGCCCGAAATCCTGCCCGAAATCCTGATTGTCGCCGGTTGGCGTTGAAGCGGCACTTTCTCTTTCTTTGCCTGCCGTTGCAAGTTCACGAAGCGGGAATGCGTGGATCCTGCACCAGATAAAAGACCGGCTGGGGCGTCAGATCGGTAATCAGCAGGCGAAATGTGACGGAATGCCCCGCATCCACCGTACCGGACTGAAAGAGCAGTCGGTCATGGGGCTCGAATTTGCGGTCGTGGCTTTTAAAGGCGTCAGAGCCCACATACTCACTTCCCACATTGCGCTGGTCGAACGAAAGCCCGTCACCATAGACGCTGGAAACCCCGCGCTTCTCCTGAAGTTCGAACTCGAATTCCATCCAGGGCAGATTGCTCGCATTCAGCGTTTCGATCTCGATGAAGAGATAGCCCGCGCCCGCGCGCTCGTCATAGGCATAGCGCGGCGTCTCTCCGATGAGGCGAATAACCATCACCACCGCCGATGCGGTGTAGAGTTCCTGTTGAAGGATGACGGGATCACCGCGCGAACCGCTGCCGGAAACCGCGCGGATGCGAAACCCGCCGCTCTCGTCCGAGAAGGCGTATGGCCCCGCCTGCCAGCGCCCGTCATCTCCCGGCTCCGCAGCCAGCAGGCATGCGAGCAGGGGCAGGGCGATCATGGTTGCGGCGCGAGGCAGGATAACACCTCCCTTCCTGCCGCATTATAGCGCCATCGGTACTTTCCGCGAAATGGAATGGCGTTAGCCCAATTCAGCCGCCCAGTTCAGCCGCCCACTTGCCAGTTCGAGATCGTCTGAGAGGGATAGACCAGCTGAAGAATGTTGAGCGTGAGGTTGTCGCGGATCATCACGGCCATGAAGAACTCGGTCGTCACCACCAGAACGATGCTCAGCCATACTGGCGATATGCGGGCAACGAAGAAGCCGACAATCGTCGCGGCGGTATCGGAGAGCGAGTTCAGCACGCTGTCTCCGTAGTACCCCTCTGCCAGCGCCGATTCCCGATAGCGGTTGATCACCATCGGCGTGTTTTCTGCCATCTCCCATGCCGCTTCGAGACCCACCGCCAGCGCGAGGCGAAGCCCGACGGGCAGGCGCGGCGCGACAAGCCAGAGCAGCGCATAGAAAAGAAGGCCGTGGAGAAAGTGCGAATAGGTGTACCAGTCGCCGATATGCTGCGAGGTTTCCGGTCCCGACGGATCCGAATACCAGAGTTTGACCGTGCCGCAGTCGCAGATGGTCGTCTGCCCCATCAGTTTCAGAAACAGCGCCTGTATCGCCAGAATACCGAGAACGCAGAACGCGGTGATCGCAACCGGTCTTTGCCGATATGCTCTCAGAAGCGCATTTTCACTCGCATTCACGCGCACGATCTCCTTCTCAATTTGGAGCAACGGGCTCAATTTGAAACACCGGGCTCAATTCGGAACATCCAACCGATAGCCGGATTGCATTCTTGCCTGACGCTCTCGAAACCGCGCGACACTGATGGGATTCGGGAAGGCTGGCAAACAGGAATTGCCCACCACCAGATTGCCCAATATTTACGTTTACGTTAAAGTAAGTGTTGTGCTTGCAGCAATCAGGAATGGGTTGATGCAACTTCTCTGGTTTCGATAGGGGCGCGGATGCGCTATAGCCCGGCGTTGAAACCGTTATGCGGGGCTGATTTGTATCCGGTCCGCACCGGCCCATATTCGGGTCGAAACCATGGTGCGCTAGAGAAAAAGACTGCGGAGGGTTAAATGAGCGAGATGGAACGCGAAAGCATGGAATTCGATGTGGTCATCGTCGGCGCAGGGCCGGCAGGACTGGCCGCATCCATCAGGCTCAAGCAGCTCGATCCCGAGCTTTCCATCGTCGTGCTCGAAAAGGGCGGTGAGGTTGGCGCGCACATCCTGTCGGGCGCGGTTGTCGATCCCATCGGCATCGACCGCCTGCTTCCCGACTGGCGTGAAGATCCTGACCACCCGTTCAAGACGCCGGTCACCGACGATCAGTTTCTGGTGCTGGGGCCGGCAGGCTCCATCCGCCTGCCCAATTTCCTCATGCCGCCGCTCATGAACAATCACGGCAATTACGCCGTGTCGCTTGGCAATGTGTGCCGCTGGCTCGCCGGCCATGCCGAGGCGCTTGGCGTCGAAATCTATCCGGGCTTCGCCGCAGCCGAAGTTCTCTACAATGACGAAGGCGCAGTCATCGGCGTCGCCACGGGCGACATGGGCGTCGAGCGCGATGGCTCGCACGGTCCCAACTACCAGCCGGGCATGGCGCTTCTGGGCAAATATGTGCTGATCGGTGAGGGCGTGCGCGGCTCGCTCGCCAAGCAGCTCATCGCCCGGTTCGGTCTCGACGAAGAGCGTGAGCCGCAGAAGTTCGGCATCGGCCTCAAGGAGCTCTGGGAGGTCAAGCCGGAGAACCACAAGCCCGGTCTCGTCCAGCACTCCTTTGGCTGGCCACTCGACATGAAAACCGGCGGCGGTTCCTTCCTCTATCATCTGGAAAACAACCAGGTGGCGGTCGGCTTTGTGGTTCACCTGAACTACAAGAACCCCTTCCTCTCGCCGTTCCAGGAGTTCCAGCGCTTCAAGACGCATCCGGCCATTCGCGACACGTTCGAGGGTGGCAAGCGCCTCTCCTATGGCGCGCGCGCCATTACCGAGGGCGGCTGGCAGTCCGTGCCCAAGCTCGTCTTCCCGGGCGGCGCGCTCATCGGCTGTTCCGCAGGCTTCGTCAACGTGCCGCGCATCAAGGGCTCGCACAATGCTGTTCTGTCCGGCATGCTCGCCGCCGAACACGTTGTCGAGGCGCTCGGGGCAGGGCGCACCAACGACACGCTTGAAGGCTATGAGGCCGCCTGGCGCTCCTCAGACATCGGCAAGGACCTGAAGAAGGTCCGCAACGTCAAGCCGCTCTGGTCGCGCTTCGGCACGCTTCTGGGCGTCGGCATCGGCGGTCTCGACATGTGGCTGAACTCGCTGTTCGGCGTTTCGCCCTTCGGCACGATGAAGCACGGCAAGACCGATGCCGCCTCGCTTGAGCCGGCCGCGAAACACGCGCCCATCGATTACCCCAAGCCCGATGGTGTTCTCACCTTCGACCGTCTCTCCTCGGTCTTCCTGTCCAACACCAACCATGAGGAAGAGCAACCCGTTCATCTTCAGGTGAAGGACATGGAGCTGCAGAAGACTTCGGAATACGGCGTCTTTGCCGGCCCGTCCTCGCGCTATTGCCCGGCGGGCGTCTATGAATGGGTGGATGCCGACGGCAACGCGCTGACCGATGGCAGCGATGTGGCTGACGCGCGTTTTGTCATCAACGCGCAGAACTGCGTCCACTGCAAAACCTGCGATATCAAGGACCCGAACCAGAACATCAACTGGGTGCCGCCGCAGGGTGGCGAAGGGCCCGTCTACACCGGGATGTAACCGCATTGTCCGATCATGAAACCGGCGCCGCCGAAGCCAGCCCCGTCGATGAAGAGGCGCTGGCCGAAGCCTATAATCGCGCGCTTGCACTGGAAAAGGCGGGCGATCTCGACGCCGCCGCCGAGGCCTACAGGGAAGTTCTGGCGCTGGATCCCGCCGATCATGGCGGGGCAGCCGTGCGGCTCGCCAGCATGGGGCGCGGCGAAACGCCGACACGCGCCTCGGAGGCCTATGTCGCGACGCTGTTCGACCAGCACGCCGGTGAATTCGAAAGCATCCTCGTAGACCAGCTCGGCTACGATGTGCCGGCACTCGTGCGTCAGGCGCTGGAAGAGATCGCGCCCGGCCCCTATGAGCGCATGCTCGATCTTGGCTGCGGTACCGGCCTTGCCGGCGAGGTGCTGCGCGATATGGCAGCCCACATCACCGGCGTCGATCTTTCCGAAACGATGATCGAGGTCACCGACGAGAAAGAGCTCTACGACGCCCTATATGTGGGCGATGCGGTGGACTTTCTGCAGTATGCGGATGTCGAACCCTTCGACCTGATCACGGCGACGGATGTTCTGCCTTATCTCGGTGAGCTGGAAGCCTTCTTCGAAGGCGCTGCGGAACTCGCCACAGAGGGCGCGGTTCTGGCTTTCTCAAGCGAGACCCTGCCGGATGAAACGCTTGCCGGCCGCCCCTTCATGGTTGGCCCGCATCAGCGCTTTGCCCATGCGCAGGCCTATCTCGGCAAAATGCTTGCCGATCACGGCTTCGCCGGTCTGGCGATTGGCGACATCGTGGTGCGGCATGAAATGGGCAAGCCGGTGCCGGGGCATCTGGTCATCGCCCGAAAGCAGAAAGCCGATTAGCGCACCGTGCTTTCAACAGGTTAGGGCGTCATTTGTGCGTCCGGATGGCCGCACGGCGCTCTAACCGGCGTTCTGCGCCAGCTTCACCTCAAGGATGTTCTGTTCGGCGTCAGGCATGATGCCGAATTCGAACAGGACGGGCAGGTGGTCGGAACCGGCATCCTGCGGCCGCGAGATGGCAATGGGCACGATCCGTCCCTTGCTGAACACATGGTCGATGGGCAGGCCTGCAACCCGGCGAACGGGTTCGGGAACCAGACGCTTCAGCCAGGTCGGGCCAACGCCCGGCACAATATCCAGCTCACCGGCAGCCGCAACACGATGCGCCGTTGCGCTCCACGGCGCTGCGTTCAGATCGCCTGCAAGGATCGCCGTCTTGCCGAGCCGCTGCAGAACCGGTGTCACGCGCTCCACCTGACGGTTCTGTTCATAAGGCCAGGGCCAGCCGAGATGCAGCGCGGCGATCTCCACCGGATCTGCGCCAAGGCGTACCGTCGCCACGGCCATCGAGCCGCGATCATAGCACGCATAGGCGGATGAGCTGGCGAAAGGGCGGCGGGAGAGAATGGCAACGCCGCCGATCCGGGCCGGCGGCGGGCAGATCACGCGGTAGGGGTAGGTGGCTTCAAGGAACTTCAGTTCCTCCACCCACATGCTCGAAACCTCGTTCAGCGTCACGATGTCCGGCCGGGTCTGGCCGATCAGTGAAAACACCTGTTTTGGGGTGGGGTTGTCGTAGCGCAGATTCATCTGGAGCAGCCGGTAGCGCGCAGCCGGCATGTCCGCGGCTTCGGCTCTGGCCGTTCCTGCCGCATTCTGTCCCGGCAAAAGCGTGGCGCTCAGGGCTGCAAGGCCAAGCACGGTTCCTGCCGCACCGATCTGCCGCCAGCCCCGTATGAAGATCAGCGGCAGGGAGAGAATGGCGATCAGCACCGCCAGATGCATCCGAAAATGCGCCATGGCGTCGAAGGCCGGGTGCAGCCGGCCCCAATAGCCGGCCACGAGGGGCACCGAAATCAGAACCGCGCCGATTGCCAGAATTGCCGGCAGTGCGGATGCGGTTCTGCTCTTCTTCATCTCTCGCGCCTTGTTTGCTGCGTGTCCCTTGAGATACGCGGGCTAGCCGTTCTTTTGGGCTATTGGAAGGCGGTTTCGAAAAAGCTTCTCAGCTTGCGCGAATGGAGCCGTTCTGGCGGCATTTCCGCAAGTTTCTCGACCGCCCGCATGCCGATCTTGAGATGCTGGGAGACCTGCCGCTTGTAAAAGTCGGTGGCCATGCCCGGCAGCTTCAGTTCGCCATGAAGCGGCTTGTCCGAAACGCAAAGCAGCGTGCCGTAGGGCACGCGGAAGCGGAAGCCATTGGCCGCGATGGTGGCCGATTCCATATCCAGCGCAATCGCCCGCGACTGCGAGAGCCGCTGCACGGGGCCGCGCTGTTCGCGCAGTTCCCAGTTGCGGTTGTCGATGGTCGCCACCGTGCCGGTGCGCATGATGCGCTTCAGCTCATAGCCGGAAAGGCCGGTGGTCTCCGCTACCGCTTCCTGCAACGCAACCTGCACCTCTGCAAGTGCGGGCAGCGGCACCCACACCGGCAGATCGTCGTCAAGCACATGGTCTTCGCGCACATAGGCATGCGCCAGAACGTAATCGCCCAGCGCCTGCGAGTTTCTGAGCCCCGCGCAATGGCCGAGCATCAGCCAGGCATGCGGGCGCAGAACCGCCACATGGTCGGTGATCGTCTTGGCGTTGGAGGGGCCGACGCCGATGTTCACCATGGTGATGCCGGCGTGACCGTCACGCTTCAGATGATAGGCGGGCATCTGCGGCAGACGCGCCGGCGTGCTGGCCGAAGGGCTCGTCTCGCCGGCCTTGGTGATCACATTGCCGGGCTCCACGAAGGCCGTGTAGCCCTTGCCGCCTTCGGCCATCATCTCGCGGGCGAGGGCGCAGAACTCGTCAATGTAGAACTGATAGTTCGTGAACAGCACGAAGTTCTGGAAATGCGCAGGCGCCGTCGCCGTATAGTGCGACAGCCGGTGCAGCGAATAGTCGACGCGCTGCGCCGTGAACGGGGCCAGCGGTTCCGGTTCTCCTGCCGGCGTCTCATGGGTGCCGTTGACGATGTGGTCATCGGTGGCGTTCAGATCCGGCACGTCGAACAGATCGCGCAGTGGCCGTTTCAGCCGGTCGGCGATGGAGCCTTCCACATAGGTGTCCTGCAGGAAGGCGAAGTGCAGCGGGATCGGCGTTTCCGATTCCGACACGGTCACCGGCACGCCGTGATTGCGGATCACCAGGCTCAGCTGGTCGATCAGATAATCGTCGAAAAGGTCGGGCCGGGTGATCGTGGTCGCATAGACACCGGGCGCCGCCACATGGCCATAGGCCAGCCGCGTGTCGATCTGGGCGTAGGTGGCGGTGGCGAGGCTGACTTCAGGATAGAAGGCGCGGAAGCGGCAATCGCTCTCGCCTTCTTTGGAAACCTGCGCAAACGCATCGCGCAGGAATGCGGTGTTGCGCTCGTAGAGCGCTTTCAACGCCGCGACGGCTTCGCGGGCATCGGTAAAGCTCTTCCGGGCGTAGGGCTCCGGACTTGAAATCGTCTGAATGGGCTGAGGATAGATTCTGTGTTCCATGGCCTTTTATATGGATTTTCCCGGTCTTCTCAAGGCCCGGTTGCGGCATCCATGGTCTGCTCGCGCACTTCCAGCTGGTGGGGGAAGCTCTCCTAGCGCGAGCGTTGCAGGCTGACCATCAGAACGAGACCGGCGCCACTCGACCTGTCATAACGCCCTTCGATGATGTTTTCATCACCGGCGCGCACATTCTGGACCGCCAGAAGCGGCGAGCCGATCAGCATCGCGAACATCAGTCCCTTGGCCATATGTGTCATTGTCTGCAACATCACCAACCCCACTTCTTTTCTGCTCAGCGCCGCACCGTCTGGCCGCAAAACGCGTTGTCATCGGTCATGCAGGCGAAAGGCCTGCCGCCCTGCCAGCGGTCGGAAGACCGGCCGGCCTCTGCAACGAGGATCGCCAGGCCCATGCCGAACAGGGCTGCAATCAGGCAGACAATCGAAAATCGGCGTATCAGCATCGGGCTCTTCCTCTTTGTTGCCATCAATGTGGCAGGGGACGGCTGAACCGATACTGATGGGGGCATTCATCCGGCGTTCAGCACCGTTAACACGGCGGTTAACACCCGATGACAGATCGTTTATCGGCGCGTGTGTTGCAAAACGGGCGGGCGGTGCTTACCTGCCCCAATGTCGCCACGATCCTCCCCCGACCGCGTGGCTCTGAACCCTTGGAGGCAGACAAGCATGACCACCCAGATCAAGCCGATCGAACTTCATTACTGGCCGACACCAAACGGCTGGAAAGTCACCATCTTTCTTGAAGAGACCGGACTTCCCTATGCCGTGCACTATGTGAACATCGGCAAGGGCGAGCAGTTCGAGCCGTCCTTCCTGAAGATCGCACCGAACAACCGCATGCCCGCCATCATCGATCCCGAAGGCCCGGGCGGCGAGCCCATCTCCGTTTTCGAGTCGGGCGCGATCCTGCAATATCTTGGCCGCAAGACGGGCAAGTTCTATCCCACGGAAGAGCGCGCCCGCGTGGAAGTCGATCAGTGGCTGTTCTGGCAGATGGGCGGTCTTGGCCCGATGGCCGGTCAGGCGCACCATTTCCGCAAATATGCGCCCGAGAAAGTGCCCTACGGCATCGAGCGCTACACCAATGAGGTCAACCGCCTTTACGGCGTGATGGATCGTCGTCTTGCCGACCGCGCCTATCTGGCGGGCGATGAGTACACGATTGCAGACATGGCCTGCGTTGGCTGGATCAAGCCCTATGAGCAGCAGGGGCAGGACCTCAACGACTTCCCGAACCTGAAGCGCTGGTTCGAAACCGTCATGGCCCGGCCGGCGGTCATTCGCGCGCTCGAGGTTGGTCAGACGCATCGCAGCAATCTGGCCGAGGACAAGGAGGCCCAGAAGGTTCTCTTTGGTCAGCGCGCAAGCTGATCCCTGTCCGGAATGCAAAAAGCGGGCGATCCCGGTCGCCCGCTTTTCTTTATCGTAAGCCCAATCTCAGACGTTAGCCAAGCCTGATCAGCAGTATGGCCAGGATCAGAATGCCTACGCCCACCCAGCTTGTCAGGTTGAGGCGCTGGCCGAAAACGAGCCAAACGGCGATGGCCGTTCCCAGGATCGAAAGCACGCCCCACACTGCATAGGCGATGAAAAGATCCATGCCGGTGACGGCCAGTGCGAGCAGCGCGAACGCCGCCATGATCAGAAGAACTGCCGCAACGCCCCAGCCTCTGCGGGCAAAGCCGTTCGATTTTTCCAGCGCCAGATTGGCCATGATGTCGAGCGCCACCGAGCCCAGCACATATCCCATATAGATGGTCATCGCTTCTGCTCCTGCTGGTGGTGGCCATAATTGATTATAACAATGCCCAGCAGCGCCACGCCGATGCCGACCGCCTGCATGGTCGAGATGCTCTCATCCAGCAGATAGAGCGATGCAAGCGCGATCAGGATCATGCCGAGCCCTTCCCAGAAGGCGTTGGCCAGCGCCACCGGTATGCGCAGCGTCGCTTTGCCCAGAAAGAGATAGGCCATGGCGACCATGAAGATTGCGGCAAGCGTCCCCTGGGCCAGCTGGCCCGCAGACACCAGGAATTTCATCAGTGTGGTCCCGACAACTTCTGCGGAGACCGCAGCGATCAGATAGAACCAGTGCAATTTCGTCCTCGTGATGTAAGATCAAATTTAATGTCACTTGATTGAGATATCCGCCTTTTAGACGTATGAGAAATCGCTGAGTGACAAGAATTTTGACGAAAGGCCGTTCCAATGCGGCTCGACTACCTGGAATATTTTGAGGCTGCGGCGCGAACCGGCTCCATTTCGGGCGCAGCGGTGCAGCTGGGCCGCAACCGTTCCACGGTCAGCATGGCCATTGCCGCGCTGGAGGATGAGCTGGGTGCGGAGCTTTTCGTGCGGCGCGGCAACAGCCTCACCCTGTCGCCGGTCGGCGAGCATATTCTGGACGACTGCGCCCGTATCATCGCGCTTTCCAACAGCATCATCGAGCGTTGTGCGCGCGGCGAGGAGACTGCGGGCCAGGAGTTGCGGATCGGTCGCGACGACGTGCTTTCGGAAAATTTTTGGCGCCACGTAATCCGCTCCATCAGACGCGCGCGGCCGGATGTGCGCCTGAGCATGCGTTACGCGGAAAGCGACGTGCTGCCGGAACTGGTGCGCGAGGGGCAGCTGGACATTGCCTATTTCATCGCCTCCGGCCGGTCCGGCCCCGCCAGCGGGCTTTACAGCCGTGTCATCGCGCGGATTGGCATGCGCATGATGGTCGCGCGTGGTCACCCGCTCGCCGCGATGAGCTATGTCGCCGATGCGGATCTCTCCATCCTGCCGCAGATCACCTATCTCGACAGCACGCAGCATGAGCGCTTCCACCTCGACGCCATGGGCAGCGAGCGGATTGCGCTGAGTAGTTTTGAACTCGGCAAGGATGCGATCTGCGACGGTCTGGGCTGGGGCTATGTGCCCGAATCCCTGCTGTCGGAAGAAGACTATGCGCAGCTCGGCCAGATCAATCATGGTCTGGGCGCTGCGTGGTATCCCTATTTCGTCTGCAGTCGCGAGCCGCTGGCCGCCAAGGGGCAGGCGAGGGAGCCGCTACAGTCGCGCGCGCACGACATCATTCTCACACAGATGCGCAGCGATGGGCTGATTGCAGATTAAAACCTCCACGCGCCTTGCAGGGTTAAGGCGCGCGGAGGCATTGAGCTGGAGGGTTTTGCCTGCCCCTGGAGCGCTTCCGCTTTTCGCTGAACCGCTCTAAGGCATTGTTTTGCGCAACTCCGGACGGAAATCCGGTTCCCACTTTTCCTGGAGTTGCTTTAGATGCGGGACCAGGTCTGGTTGCGGCAGATCAGGCCACCAAGAACGCAGCCGCCCATCTTCAGATTGTTGCCGGTGAGGGTGCCCTTGCCGGAATAGGTCTTGTCCTTGGTCGGGTCGGTGATCTTGCCGGTGTACTTGTTGCTGCCCGCTGCCTGGAACGTGCCGATCTTCTTGCCGGCGAACTTTCCACTTTTCAGCGTGATGCAATAGGAACCGCCGCAGGGCGCGATCTGCGCGGTCGCGCCCGATTCCGTTTTCCAGTTCCCCTCGATCGGGTCGGCCATGGCGACACCGCCGGCAAGCAGCAGGGCCGCACCGCCCAGAAAGAGTTTGCCAATCATCATTCTTCCTCCCAATGGCGTTGCAGCTGCAAGCTTACGCGAACGTAAACGTAATACAACCTCTTTCTGCAACTGGCCCGTGAAGGCCCCCGCGCAGACGGGCGGGGGCTTTTCGCTCAGTCGACGCCGTAGATCTTCGCCACGTCATCCAGCATGCGCTCTGCCGCAAGGATGCCGCCAGCCGTGTTCCAGATCACGTCGTCAACGGCATGAACCGAGCCAGCCTGTACGGCCTTCAGGCTCTGCCAGAGCGGATCGCTGGCAATGTCGCGCGCAAGCGCGGTGGCCTTTCCGTCACCGGATTCATAGGTGAAATGCACCAGCCGGTCGCCATCCATGTCGGGAATGCTCTCCTTGCCGACCTTAAGCACGAAGCTGTCTTCCTGCTGGAGTTCAGGCCGCGCAATGCCGAGGCGGGCAAGCACATCGCCTGAAAAACTGTCTCTCTGGTAGATGCGGATCTGTCCGGGCATGAAGCGAATG
Source organism: Nitratireductor sp. PBL-C9 (assembly GCF_050877045.1). Lineage (NCBI taxonomy): Bacteria > Pseudomonadati > Pseudomonadota > Alphaproteobacteria > Hyphomicrobiales > Phyllobacteriaceae > Nitratireductor > Nitratireductor sp. PBL-C9. The sequence continues at coordinate 26,404 of NZ_JBPAXW010000008.1, read as the reverse complement.
ACGGAAAGCGTCTCGTCCTTCTGCGCGCCGAGCGCGTCGGACAGTTCAGCCACACGCTTGTCGAAGGCCGCAAGCACCGCAGCCCCTTCGTCCTTCCTGCCAAGCGCTTCGGCATAGAGTTCGAAATTCTTGCGCCAGTCGCCCCTGAGGCGGGTGGACAGCACGGTGGGCGCAATCGCCGAGAGCTGGTCGTATACGCCCTCATGACGCTGGCGGTTGCCGAGGATCAGGTCCGGCTCCAGCGCCGCGATCTGCTCCAGATTGACCGCACGCTCCTCGCCAAGCGGCTCCACGCCGTCAAGCCGGTCGGCCACATGCGCATACCAGACGGAGCCGCGCGCATTGACCGCGCGTCCATTGGCGGCGCCCACCGGTTTGATGCCCAGTGCGAGAACCGCTTCGGTTCCCTCGGTGGTCAGCACCACGATGCGCTGAGGGGTGTCGGGCGTTGTCGTCCTGCCCATGGCATGCTGCACATTGCCGGCCAGAGCGGCTCCGCTCACGGCGGACAGGGCAAGGGTCAAAAGGGGAATAAGCAATCGTTTCATGAAAAATCTCGTCTTAAAATGAGAAAAATCCCCAAAACGGGGAGGGTGGGACGGCCCGTCACTGGCAGGCCGCCCCGGTCTTGATCAACGAAGCCCGTAAAGGCGGGCAAGATCGTCGAGCATCAGGTTCGCGGCCAGAACGCCTCCGGCCGTGTTCCAGATCGTGTCATCCACCTGATGAACCTTGCCCGCTTTCACGCCTGAAAGCGTCTGCCACAGGGGATCGGCCAGCACCTCTTCAGAAAGTCTGGTCGCGTCGCCATCGCCGGGTTCATAGGTGAAGTAGAAAATGCGGTCGCCATCCATGTCCGGAATGCTCTCCTTTCCGGCCTTCAGCATGAAGTTGTCGACATCCTGATTTTCAGGGCGCTGAAAACCGACCCTGTCGAGGATGAAGCCGGAAAAACTGTCCTTCTGGTAGATGCGGATGTGGCCGGGCATGAAGCGGATCACGGAGACTTTCTCGTCCACCGCTTCGCCCAGATCGTTTCTCAGGGACGAGACCTTCGCGTCGAAGTCCTCCAGCACCTTCTCGCCGGCTTCCTGCCGGTTCAGCGCCTTCGCCCAGAGTTCGAAATTCTCGCGCCAGTCGCCGCGCAGGCGCTCCGAAACAACGGTCGGGGCGATGGCGGAAAGCTGTTCGAAAATTCCTTCGTGTCGGATCTTGGTGCCCAGAATGAGGTCTGGCTCAAGTGCAGCGATCAGTTCCAGATTGACGGCGCTCTCCTTGCCGACCGGCTCCACGCCCTCCATCTGGTCCGCGATATGGGCATACCAGGGATCGCCATTCCAGGAATTCGCCGCGCCCACGGGCTTCACGCCCAGCGCCAGCAGGGCTTCCGTGCCTTCATTGGTCAGCACGATCACGCGCTGCGGAGCGTCGGGCACCGTGGCCGTTCCCATGGCGTGCTCGATCCCGGCAGCGCCTGCCGCCGCCGTGAACAACGCCATCAGCATGGCCGGTAAGAGGGGAAGGACGCGCATGATCTGTCTCCTGATTTGACGCGGTGGCTGTCTTGCCGGCACGACCAACAAATCTTGCGTTAAAATGTCAAGTTTGAAGTTGACATTATCAGTCAATTTCTGGGATGCAGCGGGCACGAAAGAGAGACGGATGCCGCGCTATCTTCCACACGCCATACTGATTGCGGTGATTGCCCTTCTGGCGATCATCAGCCTGCATGTGGGTATTCGCTTCACACCCAGCGCAGAGGTCTGGCGCGCCCTGAGCCAGGGCGGGGACGATCAGGCCGCGCTGATCGTCAACACGCTGCGTGTTCCGCGCACGGCTGTGGCGCTCATTGTGGGAGGGGCGCTCGGTCTTGCCGGGCTTCTGCTTCAGACGGCGACCCGCAATCCGCTGGCCGAACCCGGTCTTCTGGGCATCAATGCAGGGGCTGGCTTTGCCGTCGTGCTCTTGGTCGTCTTCACCGGCACGGGATCACTCTCCCTCATTGCGCTCGCGGCCTGCCTTGGCGCGCTTTTATGCGCGCTTCTCGTCTTCTCGCTTGCCTTCTCGGCAGGGGGCATTTCCTCGCCTTCCTATCTGCTTCTGGCGGGTGTCACCAGCGCCGCCCTTCTGTCATCCGGCATCCAGATCGTCATCGTTGCCGATGAACGCACCATGGAAGAGCTGATCTTCTGGCTTTCCGGCGGTTTCGCTGACCGGGACGCGGAGCTTCTCTATCTGGCGGCTCCGGTGGTCGTTCTGGTGGCGGTGGCATGCCGTTTCCTCGCCCCGACGCTCGACGCGCTCATGACCGACGATACGACTGCCGAGGCGCTGGGCGTGCCGGTTCTGAAAGTGCGCATGACGGTGCTTGTTCTTGCGGCCATCCTTGCCGGTGTCAGTGTTTCGGTTGCCGGGCCGGTCGCCTTCATCGGTCTTGCCGCGCCACATCTGGCGCGGCTCAGCGGCTTTCCGGGGCACCGGCAGCTCGTGCCGCTCTCGCTTCTTGCCGGGTCGGCGCTGGCGCTCGCCGCCGACATTGCGGCCCGTTTCATCATCTATCCGTCAGAAGCGCCGGTTGGCGTTCTTCTGGCCGTGGTCGGCGTGCCGATGCTGCTTTATCTCCTTCAGCGCAAACGGCTCGGAGCCGCAGCATGACGGCAGCCTCTTTCGCGCAGCGTCCGCATCCTGTCCGCTCGCGCATCCCGGCGCGCGTGGCCATCCTGGTCGCCTGCGCCACCGTCTTATGCGCGCTTGCGCTTGCAAGCGTTGCGCTGGGCAGTTCGGGCATGTCGTTGCAGCGTGTCCTGTCCGCCATCCTCGGCACGGGAGAGCGCAGCGACACCATCATCATCTGGTCGCTGCGCATGCCGCGCCTCGCCATGGCCGGGTTGAGCGGCCTGGCGCTGGCGCTGGCAGGCTTCGCGCTTCAGCGCGCCACGCGCAATCCGCTCGCCTCACCGTCGGTTCTCGGCATTGTAGATGGCGCTGCCCTTGGCGTGGTGGTGTTTCTCTTCCTCTTCAGCAATGACGCGAATGCGCTCACTGTCAGCATTCAGTGGCAGCCGCTGGCGGCGGTGCTGGGCGCGCTCGGCTTCGCAGGACTTGTCATCCTGCTTGCCGCGCGCACCGGAGCGCCGCCCCTGCGGGTCATTCTCTACGGTGTCGCGCTGGGTGCTCTGGCCAAGGCCGGCGTCACGCTCTTCATTGTTGATGGCCCGGTGCATCGCGCGAGCCAGGCCGCCATGTGGCTTGCCGGTTCCGTCTATCAGGCGCGCTGGGCCGATGTTCAGGTGCTGGCCATCGTGCTTGGCGTTCTGGTTCCGCTTGTCTTTCTGCTCGCCCGTCGCATGGACCAGCTCCAGCTTGACGAACTGAGCGCGCAGGCCACGGGCCTTCCCGTCCGCGCCACCCAGTTGATGCTCTTTGCGCTGGCGGCAACACTCACAGCCGCCGCGGTCTCCTTTGCCGGAGCCATCGGTTTCGTCGGTCTCGTCGCGCCTCATGCCGCGCGGCTCATGCTCGGGGGCAGGGCGGGCGTGCAGGCGCTTGGCGCGGCGCTCATCGGCGCAGCCATCGTCATCGCGGCCGATCTCGCGGTGCGGGTGTTGTTCGCGCCGCTTGAAGTGCCTGCCGGTGCGGTCACCGCCGTGATCGGCGCGCCATACTTCCTTTTCATTCTGATCCGTGCAGGACGCGTTCATGCTTAAAGGCCATTCGGCAGACCAGTGCGAAATCGAACTGCGCGCCGCAGCGCTCGGCTATCCGGGAAAGCTCGTCTTCGATGCGCTCGATCTTTCAATCCGTCCGGGGCGTCTCACCGCTTTGTGCGGGCCGAATGGCTGTGGCAAGTCCACGGCCCTGCGCGCCATGCGGGCCATGCTGCCCACGCAGGCCGGTTCCGTGCTGCTGCGCGACACCCCGCTCTCGCAGATCCCGGCCAAGGCGCTTGCGCGTGAGATCGCCATGCTCACGCAAAGCCCCACCGCACCCGACGAAATGTCGGTCGAGCAACTGGTCTCTCTTGGCCGTTACGCTCACCGCCGGGCCTTCGCGCCCGATGCCCGCGCCGACCGCGAGGCCGTTGCCGTCGCGCTCGCACAGACAAATCTCACCGAGCTTGCCCATCGCGCCATCGGCACGCTCTCGGGCGGCCAGCTTCAGCGCGTCTGGATCGCCATGGTTCTGGCGCAGGCCGCACCCGTCATCCTGCTCGACGAGCCCACCAATCATCTCGACATCGCCCATGCGCTGGAAGTGCTGTCGCTTGTGCAGCGCCTCGGCGCGCAGGAGGGCAAGACCGTGGTGGTCGTGCTCCACGATCTCAATCTGGCCGCGCGCTTTGCCGATGACATCGTGTTCTTCCGTGCGGGCCAGGTCGCCGGCTGCGGGCCGGTGGAAGCGGTTTTCCATCAGGAGCTGATCGAGGACGTGTTCGGCATTGAATGCATTGTCCGCCGCGAAGAAGCGTCAGGCCGCCCCTTCTGCGTCCCGCTCGCAGCCTGTCCGGCCCGTCGCGACCGCCTCGTGCAGGACTAAAGCGCCGGGCGTCCGTTCGGTCCGATGCTCTACACCGTTCATGGGGCATCGGAGTGGCCGAAAGCCGGTCCCCACTTTTCGCTCCGATGCGCCGCAATTTTCACAAAACCGTCTGTTCTTGCGTTCCGCATGGTTAGCGAAGTCTTAGCCTGGGCGTTAACGAATGAGCCGGTCACACAGAGCCCAAACCCCGACACCGTGCGGGTTTGCGATGCTTAACAAAATCAGGCGTTTACTGAAAATTTGAACTTTGTTTTCTTCAAATTAAGCACAAGATTTAACGGCGATTTCAGCCGCTCCCTGCATTCTCGGAAGCATCGAAGGGCTAGCCCAGACGGGCAAAAACAAAAGGCTCTCGGGAGAAAAACAGGGATCTTGGATTATGGCACGTTATGACGTTCAGGAAGCAGGCTTCGGTACGGCTGGTTCGTCCACCCAGGCGGACGTGCTGTTTCAACTGGGAATGATGTATGCGACCGGCCGCGATTGTGCTGTCGATCTGGTGGCCGCGCACAAATGGTTCAACATTGCGGCCATCAAGGGTTCTGGACGCGCCGCTGCGCTGCGCTCGGAACTGGCCGCAAGCATGAGCAAGCCGGAACTCGCCAAGGCGCTGCGCGATGCGCGCGAATGGATGACGATGCACTGATAGCGGGGGGCGGAACGCCCGGGAACTGATAGCGAGGGCGGAACGCCCGGGACCGGACGCAGATCCACCGGCTCCCGGGCACCTTATTCTCCTAATCAGCGTCCTGGAAGCGGACAAGCATCGCGCCGTCATTCACCTGCGCCCCCTCGGTCGCAATCTCTGCGACCACGCCGTCATGAGGCGCGGTGATGGTGTGCTCCATCTTCATGGCTTCAAGCACCAGAAGCGGCTGACCTTTCTTCACCGTGTCGTTCACCGCTGCCCGCACGACCTTCACAAGGCCGGGCATGGGCGCGCTCAGCCTGTCACCGCCAGCACTCTCGTCGGCAGCCTGAAGGCGATCCGGCACCTTTAACGTCAGCGCATCCGCGCCCTCAAAAACCGTGACATGTCCCGGCCAGCGCGCGATGCGCGTCGGATCATCCCGACGCACGATGATCGGTCGCGCCGCCTCGTCGTCGCCGAGACGAATGCTCAACGCGCCATCCCCCTGCGCCGTCACCCGCGCCTCCACCGCGTCCTCGCCATCCACCAGTGTCCGCCTGTGAACGAGCGGCCCAAAATGCCCATAACCCGAGATTGCCGAAAACGGGTCTGAGGCATCGGCACCCGTGGCCGTCCCGCTTGTGGCGGCAACGGCAACGGCCAGATGGCGGTCCCGCAGCGGCGCGACCGTGGTCAGCGCTTCCTGCTTGCGCGCGATCAGCCCCGTTTCCAGCCGGCCGGCCGCAAAATCGTCGTCGCGCAACAATCGGGTCAGAAAGCCGAGATTGACCGTTGATCCGGCAACCTCCGTGCGTTCCAGCGCATTCGCCAGCCCCTCCAGCGCTTCCTCGCGGGTCGGGGCATGCACGATCAGCTTGGCGATCATCGGATCGTAGAACGGGGTGATGGCATCGCCTTCGGCAACACCGGCATCCACGCGCAGGCGCGCGCCATCGACATGCTCGGGAAACTTCAGATGATGCAGCGTTCCGGTGGCCGGCAGGAAGTCCCGCGTGGCGTCTTCCGCATAGAGGCGCGCCTCCACCGCATGGCCATGCGCGGCGATCTCGTCCTGCGTGCGGGGCAGGGGCTCGCCGGCGGCCACCCGCAACTGCCACTCCACCAGATCAATGCCGGTGATCATCTCGGTCACGGGATGCTCCACCTGCAGGCGCGTGTTCATTTCCATGAACCAGAACCGGTCGGGCCGAAGCCCCTCGGACGCATCCACGATGAATTCGATCGTGCCCGCTCCGCTATAGGAGATGGCCTTTGCCGCCTTCACTGCAGCGTCCGTCATGGCTTCACGCGTCAGCGCATCCATGCCGGGCGCGGGCGCTTCCTCGATCACCTTCTGGTGACGGCGCTGGGCAGAGCAGTCACGCTCGAACAGATGCACCGCATTGCCATGCTTGTCGCCAAAGACCTGCACTTCGATATGGCGCGGCGTCTCGATGTATTTCTCCACCAGAACGCGCTCGTCGCCAAAGGCGGCCTTTGCTTCGCGTTGCGCGGCCGCGAGCGCATCGGGAAACGCATCCGGGTCCGCGACCAGGCGCATGCCCTTGCCGCCACCGCCGGCCCGCGCCTTGATCAGCACCGGATAGCCGATCTCGTTCGCCTTGGAGGCGAGCGCCACCAGCGCCTGCGTGTCTCCGTGATAGCCGGGCACCACCGGCACGCCCGCCTTTTCCATCAGGCGCTTGGCGGCGTCCTTGAGCCCCATGGCGCGAATGGCCTGCGACGAAGGCCCGATGAAGACAAGGCCCGCTGCTTCCACCTTTTCCACGAAATCCGGGTTTTCGGAGAGAAATCCGTATCCGGGATGGATCGCCTCTGCACCGGTTTCCTGCGCCGCCGCAATGATCCGGTCCCCGTTGAGGTAGCTTTCAGAAGCTGCAGCCGGGCCGATATGGACGGCCTGATCCGCCATGCGCACATGCCGGGCATCCCGGTCCGCGTCCGAATAGACCGCGACCGTGGCAATGCCCATTTGCCGCGCGGTCTTGATCACCCGCACGGCGATCTCGCCGCGGTTTGCAATCAGGATTTTCTGAAACATGCGAACCGATCCTCCTACAAAGCTGCCAGAGCATAACGCCTGTCGCACAGGCTTGCAGCGAAGAATCGGTCACTGGCGCTGTTTTTTGGATGCATAAGCAAACACCGTTCCGGGAGCCACGCTGAACTGTCCTGCTGCGCTTGTCCGAGAGACCGCATCAACAGGTCTTCTCTCCGTTTGTGACCGGAAAGACAAAGTGATTTCAGTGCCTTAATCCGTAACCTCTTCGATTTCGATACCGTAACCATACCCTTCCAGCACTGCTCAAGCGGTATCCGTTCCGTCTATTTTTTTTCCTGTGTCTAGACCCCGAGTACGCGTCGGTTCGTTCCAAGTACTTCGCATCGTCAACAAAGTCCCAGCCAGGAGCACTGGTTGCGGGCGCGATACACATAGGCTGGTTCCCGAATGGTCATGCAAGAACTCGAATGTGGTCATCCCTCGTGCGGTAACGCTGACGGCAACGATATTTTTGCGCTGAACATCAGTGGTTTGAGCGTCGCGCCCAAAGGCAGCGCATCGCCGTCGCCTGGTCTGCCCTGCGCAGTCATCAAGACGGAAATCAAGAATGACTGAGGCGGGGCGTCGAATGCCCACCATCAGTGCCCGAACAAAAATGAGAAGCAAGGCGGTGTCGCGAGAGCCGGTTGGTCAGCCGCGCCAGCACCCGCCGGGGAGAAACCCCGATTTGCTCGGAGGCGTGAAAACGGCGCGATCCGTTGAATTCGTCAGCAGACAACAAATGGAAATTTCATGATGGAACGTTCACGACCCCGCTTTCTGCTCGCGAGCAGTATCATATCAATTTCTGCCGCCCTTCAGGCAGAGCCGCTTCTGGCTGCAGACATGCAGGGCATCGAGCCGATCCCGGAACCGCCCATTTTGGCCCGCTCGCCGCTTGGCGGGAGTGGGCGCATTGTCGGTGGTGAGCCCATGGCGGGGACTGTCGGAGGACCGCCCGTCGATGCCCCCGGTGATGGCGGCGTGGTTTACAAGGGCGATGACGGGTTGCCGCCTCTTATGGAAATGAACGATGCCTGTGGCGGGCTTCCATGTCCGGCTACCGTCCGTGGCAAGATGCTCGACAATAGCGGGTCGGGCACGCTCAGGATCGGCGAGAACACCGAACTGGCCCAGCCCGGCGATCAGCCCTCCATCCCCTTTGTCATCTCCGTGGATGGCCAGGTTGTTGATGAGAGCGGCCAGATCGTTGACGAGGGCATGTTCGGCGTATCGCCGGGCGCACGCCCGGTCGACAAACAGCGCAAGACCGATCTGGATCTGAGCTCCGTCGATATCCAGATCAAGTTCGACGGGCTCGATGTCGAGCCGCTGCTCAACGTCTCGACAGTGCCGGTCCAGCGCATATTCCGTGCTGGCGAGCCGGTGCGTTTCTACGCGACGTCCAACTATCCCGCCTTCATCACCCGGTCTGAAGTGCGCATCTATGAGAACAATGTCGCCTGGCAGAACAAGCCGGTTGCGGTGGTGCCCATCAATGTGAACGGGGAGGCTGGCTGGGTGATGCCGGCCCAGAGCGGGCGTGAGTTCCGCTATGTGCTGCGCGTCTACGACGCCAAAGGCCGCTTCGATGAAACGGTTCCGATGACCTTCGCAAGCACGCGCGGCGAGTTCATGTCCGACTCCGGCAATGGCGTCGCGCCGGGCAATTCAGAAGATCGAACCGCATTCCGCAACATTCCCGTCTATGGCGGGGCCGTCACGGTCCACGGATCGCGCGTTCCCGAAGGATACGGGATTGTGGTTTTCGATGAGCTGGTCCCGCTCGATCCCAAGGGCACTTTCGTGACCCAGCGTATTCTCCCGCCGGGGCAGCACATGGTCGACGTGGCCGTCGATGGCGGCTCCAAGGCAGGTGGTCTCTATTTCAGCCGCGACGTCAACATTCCCACAAATGACTGGTTCTACGTCGCTCTGGCCGATTTCACCGTCGGCAAACGCAGCGGCGATCCGCGCATTGAAGAGGTGCGTACGGGCGAATACGACAAGGTGTGGAACTCCGGCAGGCTGGCCTTCTACCTGCGCGGAAAGATCAAGGGCAAGTTCCTGCTCACGGCGGCGGCAGACACCGGCGAAAACGAGATCAAGAACCTTTTCAAGGATCTCGATGCCCGCGACCCGAGAGAGCTTCTCCGGCGCATCGACCCGGACAAGTACTATCCGGTCTATGGCGATGACTCCACCTCGGTGGAAGACGCGCCGACCAACGGGAAATTCTATGTCCGTCTTGAGCGCGGCGAGAGCCACGTCATGTGGGGCAATTACAAGACCAAGATATCCGGAACGCGCTTTCTCCAGGTCGACCGAGGTCTTTACGGCGCGGAAATGGTGCTGCGTTCGCCGGGCAACAATGCAAGGGGCAAGCCCAAATTCAAGGCCACCGCCTTCGCCGCAAAGCCCGAGACACTGCCGCAGCGCGACGAATTTCTCGGCACCGGCGGCTCCGCCTATTTCCTGAAGCGGCAGCGGATCGTCGATGGTTCCGAAACGCTGCATATCGAGTATCGCGACAAGACCACGGGGCGCGTTGTCGAGCGTCGTGCGCTGGTCTATGGCGAGGACTACACGATCGATTATCTGCAGGGCGTGGTGATCCTTGATGCGCCGCTCAACTCCGGCACGGTCGACGGCGGCGCGGTCCGCGATGGGGCGCTTGGCGGCCATTCGGCCTATATGGTGGCCCAGTATGAATATCGCTCCAGGGCGAGCGAGATGGAAAACTATGTCTATGGCGGCCGCGCCGAGACATGGCTCAAGAACCATGTGCGCCTCGGTGCGACCGGCCTGCGGGACGAGACGGGCCTGTCGGACCAGACCGCTTATGGCGGCGACATTCGCGTGCAGCGTTCCGAGAATACCTATATCGATGCGGAAATCGCCTATTCGAAAGGGCCGGGCTTCGGTCTTACCCGCTCTACCGATGGCGGTCTCACTCTTGCGGATCGCGAAACCGCCGGTCAGGCGGGACAGGCAGCCAAGGCATGGAGCATTCGCGGACAGGCGGACTTAAAGGATTTCCGTGTGTTTGGCACGCCCGGCAAGATCGGCGGCTACTATGAGAAGAAGGAGGCCGGCTTCACCAGCGTCACCGATCAGGTGGATGTGGAAGAGCGGATCTGGGGCGCGCATGCCGAAATTCCGCTGACCGCGAACATGGAGTTAAAACTCTCCTACGACGATTACAGGAACGTCGAGGGGCGTGAGAGCAAGGAAGCCGAGTTCGAAGTCAGCTACACATTCGACGCATACTGGAAGGCTGCGTTTGGTGTCGCATACTCAGAACTTCATTCGCCGGCAGCGGTCGCCGCAGGCAAATCCGGATATAGCGGTCGGCGGCTGGATGCCGGTATGCGCGTCGATTATCGCCAGAACGACGATTATCTCTATTACGGCTTTGCCCAGGCGACCTTCGATCGCGGCGGCAATATGAGCAAGAATGACCGCTATGGTGTCGGCGCGGAAGTTCGTCTGACCGAGAAAGTGGGTGCAGAGGGCGAGGTGTCCTGGGGTGAGTCCGGTATCGGCGGTCTCGCTGCCGTTACCTACGATCCGACGCCCGAGGATCACTATTACCTCGGTTATCGCCTCGATCCGGATCGCGCCTCGAATGGCAACTACGGCTACGATCTGCAGGGCAGGGACTATGGCGCAGTGGTTGCCGGCGTGAAGAAGCGCATGACCGATGTTGTCTCGGCCTATTCCGAAGCGGATTACGATCTGTTCGGCCGGCGTAATGCTCTGGCTCAGCGCTATGGCGTGATCTATACGCCCGATGCAGCCTGGACCGTCGATGCCGGTGTTGAAGCAGGCAATATCGAAGATGATCGCATCAATCCGAACACCGGAAAACAGTATTCCGATTTCGAGCGCTATGCCGGTTCCGTCAGCGTCGGCTTCAAGGATGAAGAACTGGGCGTCAATGCCCGTGCGCGTGGTGAAGCGCGCTTCGAGCGTTCAGACGATGAAAGCCGCAACCGCAACACCTATCTGGTCAGCGCGGGTGCTTCCATGGACCATGACGGTTATGGACGGGTTCTTGGCAATGTGGATGCCGTCATCTCGCAGACGCCGGGTGGAACCTATTACAATGGCGATTATGTCGAAGGTTCGCTGGGCTACGCCTACCGACCGGTCGATCATGACGCGCTCAATGCTCTGGTGCGTTACACCTATCTCTACAATCTGCCGGGCAATGAGCAGATCAGCACCGCGTCACGCTCGACAAATGGCCCGCTTCAGAGAAGCCATATCGTCTCTGCCGACGTCACCTATGATCTTCTTCCATGGCTTTCGGTGGGTGGTAAATACGGTATGCGTATGGGCGAAATTCGCCAGAGGCGCACCGATGGCAGCAATGCGATGGGAAGCTGGGAACAGTCTTCCGCCCATCTTGGCATCGTCAGGGCCGACCTGCACGTGGTCAAGAACTGGGACGCCATGGTGGAGGGCAGGGCCTTCTACCTGCCGGAGATCGAGTCGATGGATTACGGCGCACTCGCAGCCCTCTACCGCCACGTCGGCAACAATTTCAAGGTCGGAGCGGGCTACAATTTCGGGCGCTTCTCGGACGATCTGCGCGATCTCACGCTTGATGATCGCGGCGCCTTCCTGAACATGGTTGGCAAGTTCTGAGGCCCGAGGCGGGCGCCGCTTGAGGGGGCGGCGCCCACCACCTGTTTTCACAAGCGTATGGCGCGGGTCGTCATTTCGACAAACTTGCCCGTGAAACAGACCCGTCTTGCATTTCCGCCAGAACGCCATGGCCGGCGCTCTGGCGGTCTGCTAGAGCAATTCCAGGAAAAGTGGGATCCGGTTTTCCGTCCGGAATTGCGCAGAAACAATGAATTAGAGCGCTTCCGTGATTCAACGAAAAGCGGAAGCGCTCTATTCCAGCCGCAACGTGGTGAGCGGTCAGAAATGCGTGTCGGGGGTGTCCGGTTTGAGCAAGCTTGTTCGGGGTGTTGTCCTGGCGGTGGCGGTGGTGCTGCCGTCCGTTGCGTTGGCCGGGTGGAAGCCCGTCGAACAGGTGGAACCCTACAAAATCACCGGTTCCACCGCGCTGGATCTCTACCGTTCCATCGGCGAGCGTGGTCCCAAGCTGGGCGTGCGACGCGTGATTGCCTATACGGATTTCAGGCTGACCTGGCAGCGCGATTATCAGCAGCGCAAGGACGGAGCCTGCGTGCTGGCTTCCGCAAAGCCGAAGCTCATCATCACCTATCGCCTGCCGCAGGCGCCTTCTTCCCTCTCACCGCAGACGCAGGCCGCCTGGGATCGCTTCAGTGCGGGCGTGCGCACGCATGAAGAAATGCATGGCGAGATCATCACCGACATGGTGAAGGAGATCCAGGCCGTGTCTGTCGGTCTGCGCGCGGAGAATGATCCCGGCTGCCGCAAGGTGCGGGCGAAACTGCAGGAGCATCTGGGCCGCCTGTCGCAGGCGCAGCGTCAGCGCAGCCGCGATTTCGACCGCGTCGAAATGGGCGATGGCGGCAATGTCCACCGTCTGGTGATGGAGTTCATCAATGGTGACAGGCAGCGCAGCAACTGATCTGCCGCACTGCCTTCCTACATTCTGAAAACGCCGAATTTCGTGTCGCCAATCGGAGCGTTCAGCGCCGATCCGAGCGAAAGCGCCAGAACCTCGCGGGTTTTGGCCGGATCCACGATGCCGTCATCCCAAAGCCGTGCGCTCGAATAGAGCGGGTGGCCCTCACGCTCGTATTTTTCAAGGATCGGCTGGCGAAACGCTACCTCTTCTTCCGCGCTCCAGCTTCCGCCCTTGCGCTCGATGCCTTCGCGCTTGACGATTGAGAGAACCGTCGCCGCCTGTTCGCCACCCATCACGGAAATGCGCGCATTGGGCCACATCCACAGGAAGCGGGGCGAGTAGGCGCGGCCGCACATGCCGTAATTGCCGGCCCCAAAGGAACCGCCGATAATGGCCGTCACCTTGGGGACCTGCGCGGTGGCGACAGCCGTCACCAGTTTCGCGCCGTCACGGGCGATGCCGCCGGCCTCATATTTGCGGCCGACCATGAAGCCGGTGATGTTCTGGAGGAAGACGAGCGGGATCTTTCGCTGGCAGCACAGCTCGATGAAATGCGCGCCTTTCAGCGCACTTTCGGAGAAAAGCACCCCGTTATTTGCCAGAATGCCTACCGGAATTCCGTAAATATGCGCAAACCCGGTGACGAGCGTGGTTCCGTAATTGGCCTTGAACTCATCGAACTCCGACCCGTCCACCACCCGCGCGATCACCTCGCGCACATCATAGGGCTGGCGGGTGTCGGCGGGAATGATCCCGTAAATCTCGCGCGGGTCGTAAAGCGGCGGAATCGATTTGCGAAGATCGAGCGATACCGTCTTCTTTCGATTCAGGTTTTTGACGATGCGCCGCACGATGGCCAGTGCGTGTTCATCGTCCAGCGCATAGTGATCGGCAACGCCGGATTCGCGCGTGTGCACCTCCGCGCCGCCCAGTTCTTCGGCGGTCACCACTTCGCCGGTGGCCGCCTTCACCAGCGGCGGGCCGCCGAGGAAGATCGTCGCCTGTCCCTTGACCATGATGGTCTCGTCGCTCATCGCGGGAACATAGGCGCCGCCTGCGGTGCAGGAGCCCATCACGCAGGCAATCTGGGGAATGCCCTTTGCCGACATGTTGGCCTGGTTGAAGAAGATGCGGCCGAAATGCTCACGGTCGGGAAACACTTCGTCCTGGTTCGGCAAATTGGCCCCGCCCGAATCCACCAGATAGACGCAGGGCAGATTGTTTTCGAGCGCGATCTCCTGCGCGCGCAAATGCTTCTTCACCGTCAGCGGATAATAGGTGCCGCCCTTCACGGTGGCGTCATTGACGACGATGACGCATTCGCGACCCTCAATGCGCCCGACGCCGGCGATCAGGCCAGCTGAAGCGATGTCGCCGCCATACATGTCGTGGGCTGCGAACTGGCCGATTTCGAGAAAGGGCGCACCGACATCGAGCAATTGGGCGAGCCGTTCGCGCGGCAGAAGCTTGCCGCGCTTCACATGGCGTTCGCGCGCCTCGTCAGACCCGCCACGCTCCACGAGCGCGGCTTTCTCTGCCGTTTCGGCCACCAGCGCCTGCATGCGTTCAAAATTGGCCCTGTATGCGTCGGAGGCGGTGGAAAGCTGCGATTGAAGGACGGTCATGCGATCTCCGGCGGCATTGTCGGGCGCAAGGCCCTTTGGTGGTCAAACTGCGCAAACGAATTGAGCGTCAGGTAAGCGCATCATGTCTGCCCGGCGCAACGGATAGAAGAGCACCGGCCAGAAAATCCTGCAGAAAATCTTGCAGAGAAGCGGGCAGAGCGGTCTGCAAGGCCCGCATCAGGCTTCCGTCATCATTTCGCGACCGATCAGCCAGCGCCTGATTTCGCTCGTGCCGGCCCCGATCTCGTAGAGCTTGGCGTCGCGCAGGAGGCGACCGGCGGGGAACTCGTTCACATAGCCATTGCCGCCCAGTAGCTGGATCGCATCGAGCGCCGTCTGCGTCGCTTTCTCGGCTGCGTAGAGAATGCAGCCGGCGGCGTCCTTGCGGGTCGTCTCGCCACGGTCGCAGGCGCTGGCCACCGCATAGACATAGGACCGGCAGGCGTTCATCGTCGTGTACATGTCGGCAAGCTTGCCCTGCACAAGCTGGAATGAGCCGACCGGCTGGCCGAACTGCTGGCGCTCGCGCACATAAGGCGCGGCGACGTCGAGGCAGGCCGCCATGATGCCCACCGGGCCGCCGGCCAGCACCACACGCTCGTAATCGAGCCCGGACATCAGAATGTTGACGCCCTTGCCTTCCTCGCCAAGCATGTTCTCGAAGGGCACTTCCACATCCTCGAACACCAGTTCGCCGGTGTTGGAGCCGCGCATGCCAAGCTTGTCGAGTTTCTGCGCGACCGAGAAGCCTTTCATGTCGCGCTCGATGATGAAGGCGGTGATGCCGCGCGGGCCCGCATCGGGATCGGTCTTGGCGTAGACAACCAGCGTGCCCGCATCGGGGCCGTTGGTGATCCACATTTTCGAGCCGTTGAGCACGAAGCGGTCATTGCGCTTTTCTGCCTTGAGCTTCATGGACACGACATCGGAGCCCGCGCCGGTCTCGGACATGGCGAGCGCGCCCACGGTTTCGCCAGAGCAGAGTGCCGGAAGGTATTTTTCCTTCTGCGCGTCATTGCCCCAGCGGCGCAGCTGGTTGACGCAGAGATTGGAATGCGCGCCGTAGGAAAGGCCGACCGAGGCCGAGGCGCGCGAGATTTCCTCCATCGCCACCACATGCGCCAGATAGCCGAGGCCCGAGCCGCCATAATCCGGATCAACGGTCATGCCGAGCAGGCCGAGCGCACCCATTTCCTGCCAGAGATGGGCTGGAAACTCATTGCTTTCGTCGGTTTCCGCCGCCAGTGGCGCTATCTTTTCCTGAGCGAAGCGATGCGTCATGTCGCGCAGCGCGTCGATGTCCTCGCCAAGCCCGAAATTCATCGATCCGGTATACATCGGTCTCCTCCGGTCAAGCCTCCGCGCCCACAAGGCGCATGGTCATGGTGTGATAGTTAGCGGCAACTTCGTCTTCGGAAAGCCGCAGCTCCGGGCGAAACCAGACGATCACACCTGTGATCATCTGGATGATCGCCATCGCCGTCAGCGCCACATCGTCGATCTGGAAAACGCCTTCGCGCTGGCCATCGGTCAGGATGGAGCGCAATTCGCCCTCATACTGGCTGCGCAGCGCAAGGATCTGCTCGAGCCGCTCGCTGGAAAGGCTGCGCAGCTCCAGATTGCTCACATGGGTCGCGTTGCGCCGCGCCAGGTGAAAGCGGATGTGGTTTTCAACGAATTTAGCGAGGCGTCCTGCCGGCTTCTCTTTGTCGGAGCCATGTGCAGGACGCGCTTCCCCCCAGGAAGCGATAAGGCGCTCCATATGCTCGAGCATGAGTGCATGGAGCAATGCTTCTTTAGTCGTAAAGTATCGGTAGAGAGCAGCCGGCTGCACGCCGACGCTGGCGGCAAGCTGGCGCATGGACATGGCTTCAAAGCCGAGACGCGCAATCAGGTCCAGCGCCGCCTCGCGGATCGCTGCTTCCGTCTTTTCACCGTCTGAGCCGGTCGTGCGCGCCATGGTGCCTCCCTGTGGTATTAATAAAACGAACGTTCAATTAATTCAAGATGGGTGTGAATTGGTTGGTTACGGACAAAAGGGCGTTTGATCACAGTTCATGCCGTAAGATGGTTTCGCAGTCCCAGCGCGGTGCGTGGTTCGCCCTTCGACAAGCTCAGGAAGCTCACCATGAGGGAGGGCGGTGTTTGTCAAATCCGCTGCAACGACCGGGATCTAGGCTCCTGTCGGATACCACTTCCCTCATGGTGAGCTTGTCGAACCACGCACTGGGTCAATGCCATGGACGTGCGTACCGTGGCATTCGATGGATTTGCGGCAATCTGAACAAGCAAACGAGGCCTACGCTAGAGAAGCGAAGCCGCCCGGACGCGACAGAAGCAGGTATGCAAATGCGTTGTTACCAGGGTGGGAAACCGGGAAAGCCGTCCCTGTTCTCTGTGCCGTCGCGCCCGGTTCATACGGGCGGCTCAGAGCGCGCTCACAACGTCTCTTGTGGTCGCGACCCTGCAGAACTCGAAGCCGAGCGTGGCCACATGCGCGCGGTGAACCTCTTCGGCAGGAACGCTCCCGCCCTTGCCATCCGGCAGATCGAAGCAGTCGCAGGCGTCTTCCACCAGCATCATGTTCCAGCCCATATTCGCGCCGGTGCGTATGGTGGTAGACACGCACATATCCGTGGAAATGCCGCAGGTAACGACCGTCTTCGCGCCGAGACGGCGCAGGCGCAGGTCGAGATCGGTGCCGATAAAGGCGGAATTGACGCTCTTGGTGACAAGCTGTTCGCCGGGCAGCGGCTCGAAACCCGGCCGCAGAGCGTTGCCGGGCGCGCCGGGGCGCAGCGTGGAAGCCTGCTCGACTGAATCGTGCCGCACATGGATCAGCGGGCGTTTTGCCCTGCGCCAGGCGGCGAGAAGTGCAAGACCGTTCCTGTCGACATCGCTGTTCCAGCGCCGGGGCCAGGACGGATCGTCAAATGCCTGCTGATAATCGACAAGCAGAAGAACGGCGTCGTTCAGATCCATCGGTGAGCCTTTGCATATCCGGTTGTTGCGCGATTGCCTGTACTGGGTGCCTGCATCGGGCACGGGTAGCAGGCCAATGCTACCGCCAGCTGCCGGACCTGCAAGAGCCATCGCGCCGGGGTTTTGCCTGCTTCTGGACCAACCCGTCCATCAGGAGAAGGCTCGCCCCCAGCGCGAGCCCGCTTCCAAGCACCATGCCTGCCGCAGGCAATCCAAACCTCTGCAATGCGAAGGCCGCACCTGTGAGCAGCGAGAGCAGCGCGATATTGTTGGCGCTCTCCGACAGGGCCAGCACAAACCCTTTGTCTGTACCCGCCCGGCGGGCGATCAGCGCCGTGCTGGCAGGGGCTGCAAAACCGAGCGCAATGCCCCAGAAGGCAAGGCAGAAAAGCGCGCCGACAAGCGGCAATGGCAGAAGCAGGAAGGCTGCAAAACTGAGCGCGAGAAACAGAACGGCGGCGACCAGCAGCCGCTCATCGCCGTGCGACAGCCGCCTGACAAGGCCGGTCGAAAGATTGCCCACGGCCAAGCCGAGGCCGAATGCCGTGATCGCCAGCCCCGTTTGCAGCGTGTCGGTTGCAAATCGGTCCCGCAGCATCTCGCCACTTAGCCCGAAGGCGGCAACGGCAGCGCCATTCCAGAGAGCCTTGGCGATGAGAAGCAGGAGCGCGCTTCTTCCAGAACTGCCGAGCCCGCTTGAACGCTGCCGTGTGGCAGGCGCATGTGTCGTCTCATCGCCCCGAAGCACACGGCCTGCGGGCATGAGCAGCAGAAGACAGCCGATGGCGCTGGCAAGGAAGGGCGCGCGCCAGTCAAACAGCCGTGTCAGGACGCCGGCCAGCGCTGGCCCGGCGGCGATGCCTGCCGTCATGCCAAGCATGACAAGGCCCATGGCCTGTGAATGTCGCGCCTCGGGAAACCGGTCGGCAATGAGCGCGAACACGGCAGGAATGAGCGCGGCCGCCGCCACTCCACCCAGAACACGAAGAATGATGGCAATGCCAAGCGTGGGGGCGAAGGCCACCGCAAGCCCATCGGCGGCGAGAAGCGCCAGCGCCGTAAGCAGAAGACGCCGCCGGTCAAGCCGGTGGGCGACAAGACCGATAAGCGGCGCGCCGACCGCATAGGCAAGCGCATAGCCGGAAATCAGCCAGGAGGCGGCAGCCGGGGTCGCGCCAAAGGCAGCGCCGATGGGCGTCAGAAGGGGCGCGATCATGAACTCTGTCACGCCGACGAAGAAAACAGCCAGCGCAAGCACCGGCAAAAGAAGCCGTGAAGGCATGGAAAACTCCATGTTCAGGATGAACGGGATGGCGCTTTGAGCGCCGGGAAAGACGTTTTTTGGGGGGAGAGCGCACCGGAGTGCTGGCGCAGAGGGTTTGCGCAGCGTTTCAGGGAAGAAAGGAGAGGTGCTGAAGCGTCTTGTGGCAATGTTGCCGGGAGGGGGATGCCAAGGGCTGCCGGGGGCTGCCAAGGGGGCTGCCAAGGGCTGTTTGCCCGAACGCTGGCTTCATTTTGCATGATGCAGGCTGCGGTGCAAGCGGCTGGCATCGCTTCTATCGCATGTTGGGACTGGAATTCGTCATGCGTTTCAAGTCGAATGCCGGCGATTCATTATCAGGGGAGCGGCATGCATATTTTTATCTCTGTCGATATCGAGGGCGTGGCCGGGGTCTGCGAGAGCCTTCAGGGCCAGCGCGGCAACCCGGAATACGAGGTGGCGCGCAGGCTCATGACCGAAGAGGCGAATGCCGCGATCCGTGGCGCTTTTGCGGGCGGAGCGGACGCGGTGACGGTGGCGGATTCGCACGGGCCGATGCGCAACATGATCGCTGAACAGCTCGACCCGCGCGCGCGTCTTGTTTCCGGTCGCGCGCGTCCGCTGTCGATGATCGAAGGCATTCATGCCGATCACGATGGTGTGGTGCTGATCGGTTACCACGCGGCCGCCGACAATTTCGGCGTGCTTGCCCACACGGTCAGCGGTCTGGCGTTCCGCCGCATCGAGGTGAATGGCGTGCGCGCCGGAGAGCCGACGCTCTTTGCCGGCCATGCAGCGGAGATTGGCGTGCCGCTTCTTGCGGTGAGCGGCGATGACCGGCTGGAAGCCGAAATCGCCGAGCAGTTTCCGGCAGCCCGCTCCATTACCGTCAAGCGCTGCATCAACGCCTTTGCCTCGGAAAGCATGTCGCCGGACGAAGCGCGCGAAAGGATCGAACAGGATGTCTGCGAGGCGGTTGAGGCGGCTGCGGGCACCGAGGTGAAAGCGCCATGCACGCCGCCGCTTACGGTGGATATCGGCTTTTCCAAGCAGATTTTCGCGGATGCCGCCGCACTCCTGCCTTTCACGGAGCGCACCGGCGCGCTGGATGTGCGCTTTGTCGCAAAGAGCCATGCCGAGGCGATCGGCATCATCTCCAGCTTCTCTCTCATGGCATCGGCTCTGGCATGACGGAACGGCTTTTCGACAGGGCGGGCGCGTGGTGGGATCTTCCGGCGGGACCGGCCAACAGCATTGCGGATGTGCCGGGCGTCACCGTCGGGCATCTGACCCACCGCGCTCAGACCGCGCGCACGGGCGTCACCGCGATCCTGCCGCATGATGGCGATCTCTTTCGCAATCCGGTTCCGGCCGGCGTGGCGGTGCTCAATGGATTTGGCAAGAGCGCCGGCCTGATGCAGCTTGCAGAGCTCGGCCGCATCGAAACGCCGATCCTTCTCACCAACACATTTGGCGTGGCGGCCTGCACCACGGCGCTGATCCGCCGGGCGATTGCACAAAACCCCGAGATCGGGCGCGGACGCCCAACCGTCAATCCGCTGGTGCTGGAATGCAATGACGGGCGCGTCAGCGACATTCAGGCGCTGGCGGTGACCGAAGCCATGGCGGAAGAGGCGATTTCCGCCGCCGGCGCCGAGGTTGCGCAGGGCACGGTGGGCGCAGGAACCGGCATGCGCACCTTTGGCTTTGCCGGCGCCATCGGCAGCGCATCGCGCCGTGTCGCGCTGCCATCCGGCCGTACCCATACGGTAGCGGCGCTTGTTCTCTCCAATTTCGGCAGGCCGGGCGATCTGCGGCTTCTGGGGGAACGCATCAAGACGCCGGAGGCCGGGCGCGCCGACCCGCAGGACAAGGGCTCCGTCATCATCGTCTATGCCACGGATGCGCCTCTCGATTCGCGCCAGCTCACCCGCGTGGCGCGGCGGGCGGGTGCAGCGCTTGGACGTCTCGGCAGTTATTGGGGTGACCAGAGCGGCGATGTGGCCATCGCCTTCTCCACCGCCAACCGCCTCGATATCGACAGCGAGGCGGATGCCATCGAGCGGCTTGCCGAAGCGCGCATCGATCCGTTCCTTCATGCAGCCGTCGAGGCGGCGGAGGAGGCGGTTCTGAACGGCCTCTGGCACGCCAGCCCCGTGAGCGGTTATGACGGGCTCCGGCTTCCTGTGTTGCGCGATCAACTTTTGTCGTGAAGCCGGACTTTCCCTTGTCGTGAGCGGTTCCGGGCGATAAGCCGGATGGACGGGAGCCTGCTCCCGGCTTCCGGCCAGCCCTCGCGCCTCTCCCCCCTGCGCGATAGCCAGCAATGCCAGCCACGGTTATGGAGTCTGCCCGATGCAAGCGCGCCTCTCGCGATGCGTTCTGATCCTTTGTCTTTCATCTGCGCCAGCGCTGGCGCAGGAAAACACCAGCACCATCGCCCCCAATGTGGGAAGCCGGGTGCTGGAAGGATATGTCACGCCCACGCTGGCGCGCTTTCGCGAGGCGAGCGGGGCGCTCTCGAACGCACTTGGTGATGTTTGCGGCGCGCCGTCGGACAGCGGACTTGCCGCCGTGCATCAGCATTTTGCCGAGACGGTTTCTGCCTGGGGGCATGTTTCTGTTCTGCGGTTTGGGCCTCTGGTGGCGGAAAACCGTTTCGAGCGTGTCTTCTTCTGGCCCGATCCGCGCGGCGTGACGCTGCGCCAGGTGCAGGGGCTTCTTGCTTCCGACGAACCACTGCCGCAGGATCTGGCCGCGCAGAGCGTCGCGCTGCAGGGCCTGCCGGCGCTCGACTATGTGCTCTTCGGCACGGGCGGCGACAAGTTGGCAGACGATGCCAGGCGCTGCGCCTATGCGCAGGCGGTGGCGGACAATGTGGCCGATATCGCAGGGGCGCTGGAGAATGGCTGGGCCGAGGGTACGGCCTTTCGGGCTTCGTTCACCGCGCCTGCTGCGGATCGCGACCCCTATCGCTCCAGCGCCGAAGTGGCGGGTGAAGTGGTGAAGGCAGCCGGCACGGCAATCGAATTTGCGCGCAATGCGGAGCTTCTGCCCGCCCTTGGAAAGAGCGTGGAGAAGGCGCGGGGCAAGCGCGCACCCTTCTGGCGCAGTGGCGAGACCTTCGCCTTCACCGCAGCCCAGATCGAAGGCGTGCAGCAACTGATCGCGGCGGCGGGCTTTGTCGACGGCCCCTCCGATCTGGTGAATGGCTATGGTGAGAGCATGAATTTCGATCTCGCGCATGCGCGCGACGCGCTCGAGGCTGTGGCGGGTGCGCCGGAAGCGGCATTCGGCGAGGAAGAGGATCGCGGGCGCATCAGCTATGCGACCATCGCCATGGAGGGCGCGAAGCACACGCTCAATGGCGAACTCGCAGGGGCTCTGGGGCTGGTGATGGGGTTCAATGCGCTCGATGGAGATTGATCGCCGGACATTTCTCGCGCTCGCCGGCGCTGCTGCGGCCTTCAGGCCGGCGCTTGCCAGCGCTGCGGATGAAGCGCTGTTCCTTGGCGCGCGCCTCAATGGCGGTGCGTTCGAGGCGGCGGTGATCGACGCTTCCGGCCGTGACCGGCTGGTGCTGCCGCTGGAGGCGCGCGGACATTCCTTCGCCATCGATGCGCCGCGCCGCCGCGCCGTTGCGTTTGCGCGGTCGCCGGGGCGTTTCGCGGTGGCCTTCTCGGTCGATGGAACGGGCGAGCCCATCGCATTCGCTCCGACGCCGGACCGCCATTTCTACGGTCACGGCGTCTTCACTCCGGATGGCCGGCTGCTTCTCGCCACGGAAAACGATTATGACGGCGAGCGGGGCGTCACCGGGCTTTACGATGCGAGCGCCGGATTTCGCCGCATCGGCGAGTTCGAGACTGGCGGCATCGGTCCGCATGAGGTGATTCTGCTGGCAGACGGCAAGACGCTGTGCGTTGCCAATGGCGGCATTCTCACCCATCCCGATTATGAGCGGGTGAAACTGAACCTCGCCACGATGAAGCCGAGCCTTTCCTATGTGGATCTGGAGACGGGCGATCTTCTGGAGCAGGCGGAGCTTGCGCCGGAACTCCACAAACTCTCGATCCGCCACATGACGCTCGACCGGTTCGGCGCGGTCTGGTTCGGGGCGCAGTATCAGGGCGAGGACGATGCGCGCCCGCCGCTTGTCGGGCGGCATCGCCGGGGGCACGCGTTTGAGCTCTTTCCCGGTCCCGAAGCAACGCTGAAGAAACTCGACAATTATGTCGGTTCGGTCGCCATCGATGCATCCGGCGAAATCGTCGCCACATCGTCGCCGCGCGGCGGGCTTTCGGTGTTCTGGGATGCCGAGACCGGCCGATGCCTGGGCGAGCGCCAGCTCAAGGATGGCTGCGGTCTCGCGCCACTCTCGGGGCACCGTCTGCTTGGCACCAGCGGCCGTGGCGCAATCGTGCGGACAGGCCCTGACGCGGTGCTTGAAAGCGTTCGCGAGCCGCAGGCCAGCGCGCCTGCCTGGGACAATCACCTGCGCCGGATCTGAGCACCGGATGCAATTCCACCGGACCTCGTTTTCGGCTTGCCGTTCTTTGGAGGGATGCTTATCTTCGCCTCGTTCTCAGGGCGGGGTGAAATTCCCCACCGGCGGTAAGCGGCACTGGCCGCAAGCCCGCGAGCGCTTTCCCATGACACTCGGGAAGGGTCAGCAGACCAGGTGAGACTCCTGGGCCGACGGTTAGAGTCCGGATGGAAGAGAACGCGCGATGTTTCGCTTGCCGTTTTCCGGCTGCGCTGCGTCGCACGTGATCGCCTTGGGTGACGTGTCTGTTGCAAAGGAGATCACGATGACACACACCCGCTATGCATTCATCAAGGCCAATTGGCACGCCGACATTGTCGACAGGGCGCTGGAAGGCTTTTGCGAACTGATTCCCGCCGAACAGGTGGATGTGTTCGATGTGCCGGGCGCGTTCGAAATGCCGCTCGTGGCGCGCGACCTTGCGTCCTCCGGCCGTTATGCGGCGGTGGCCGCTGCCGCCTTCGTGGTGGATGGCGGCATCTACCGGCATGATTTCGTCGCGCAGGCCGTCGTGGACGGCTTGATGCGCGCCGGCATGGACACCGGTGTGCCGGTTCTGTCCGTGTCGCTGACACCGCACCACTATCAGCCGACCGAGCATCACACCGCGATCTATCGCGAGCATTTCATTGAAAAGGGTCGTGAAGCCGCGCAGGCCGCTCTTATGATCGGCAAGACCCGGGCCGCACTGGCAGCCTGAGCGTGAATGAAAAGAGGGGCGATCAGATCGCCCCTCTCAATTTAAAAAGACTTTTTAAATCAGTCGATTATGGTTCCCGGCTGATTCAGTTTCAGAGCTTCAGCGCTGATTGTGCGCCGCTGCCAGGGCCTCGGCAAAGGCCTGTTCAAAGACATCCATTTCGTTCTCCGGTCCGACACTGACGCGAATGCAGCGATCAAGGCCCGGGGTTGCCGGCTTGCGCACGAACACATCGCGGTCGAGCAGGCCCTGCATGACCGCCTCGGCAATGGCCTTGCCGCCGCAGTCGACGGCCACGAAATTGGTGGCGGAGGGAACGCTCGCCAGCCCGTTGGCTGCCGCAATCGCTGCAATCCGGTCGCGGCTCGCGCTGATCTTCTTGAGCGTTTCCTGAAAATAGGCCTTGTCCTGAAGTGCGGCCAGACTGGCAGCCTGCGTGATGCCCGGCATGCCAAAGTGATTGCGGATCTTGTCGAAGGCGCGGATGGTCTGCGCTTCGCCAATGGCGTAACCGCAGCGCAGGCCGGCCAGCGCATAGGCCTTTGAGAAGGTGCGCATGCGCAGCACATTGGGCCGGTCGGGCTCAAAGCGGGGCAGGGCGCTCGCCGGCGCGGTCTCGCCATAGGCCTCATCCAGAATGAGCATGCTGGTTTCGGGCAGCGATTCGATGAAGCGCTGAACCTCGTCGGCCTCCCACCATGTGCCCATCGGATTGTCGGGATTGGCGAAATAGACCAGCGGGGCCTTTTCGGCAAAGGCTGCATCCCGCAGACCTTCGAGGTTCTCGTGATCTCCCGAATAGGGAACCGGCACGAGACGACCGCCAAAGCCGACCACATGATAGTTGAATGTCGGATAGCCGCCGAGCGAGGTGACGACAGGCGTTCCCGGCTCAATATAGAGACGGGCAATCAGGCCAAGAAGCCCGTCAATGCCTTCACCGACGACGATGTTCTCCGGCTTTACGCCGTGTTCCTGCGCCAGCGCCGCCCGCAGATCGCTGCTTTCGGGGTCGCCATACTTCCACACGTGATGCGCTGCGTTCTCCATGGCTTCGATCGCCTTCGGGGACGGACCAAAACCATTCTCATTGGCGCCGAGACGCGCACGAAAAGGCCGTCCGGCGGCGCGCTCCTGGGTTTCAGGGCCGACAAACGGAACGGTGGAGGGGAGGGATTCTGCAAGCGGCGTAAGCGGTGGGCGTATTGTCATGGGGCGGTATGTGTCTGCTTTCTGGGTCTTGTCGAATGCAGAGACCCTACAGCATGCCCGTCACAAGAGAAAATGCTTTCGCAGCCCTTCAATTGTACCAGAAATGAAAAAGGCCCGGCAAATGCCGGGCCTTTCCCAAAACACCGTAACTTCTGATTAGAAGTTGCGCTGGAAGCGGATGAAGCCGCTCCAGTGGTCGTCCATGATCGGAGTACCAGCCGGCGCATCAATGTTGGTGTAGTTGACTGCGAGCTTCGCGTCGAAGTTCTCGACGATCTCGTAATCCACGGTCAGACCAGCGTTGATGACATCAACGTCGCCGCCTGCGAGGTTCGAGATGAAGTCATGACCAACGGCGTCGTAGTACTGAGCACCGATAGAAGCCTTCAGCTTCGGCGTGAACTTGTAGCCGATGAGGCCGCCAACGGACCACTCCGAACCGAAGCGAGCAACGTTCGGCGTGCCGAAGCCGCCGAGATCGAACGGATCGGTCGAGTAGAAGTTGATGCCGCTTTCGTAGATCGCCATTGCCTGTGCAAACAGACGCTCGGTCAGGTCAGCCTTGACGATTGCCTTAAGAGCGAACTCTTCTGCAGTTGCGTCGTAAGCAGCGTAGAAGTCTGCAGTGCCCCAACCCTGAGCAACGCCAACCTTACCGACGAAGTTCGGCGTGTAGTCGTAGTTGCTGTCAGCCTCTTCGAGAGCGAGCGTGGCGGTGAAGCCGTTGCCTGCTGCGAAGGTGTAGTTGATGAAGTGAACGCGATCACCACCGCCATTGTCGAACTCACCCGAGATGGATGCGTCGTACAGCGTGTCGGAGAGACCCATGGAGAGGCCGCCGAGCGAGATGATTGCCTGCTGCAGACCAACGGTCGAGCCAACACCCGTGGAGTAGGCGTTGCCGTCGTTGACGTCCCAAGCAGCCGGGAACGTAGCGGTCGCACCGGTCGTGGACGTTGCGCGCAGCTTGATGAAGCCGCCGAGCGTGCCGTATTCGGTCTCGGAGCGGGCGTCGATGTTGAGCTCGCCGCGAGCGTACTTGCGCCAGCCGTCGTCGTTCTCGTTCCAGTTGATCTGGTAACGGACCATGCCGCCGATCTTCAGGCAGGTTTCGGTGCCCGGGATGTAGAAGAAGCCTGCGCCGTAGACGTCGCAAACGCGAACGTATTCCATCGGCTCCGGCTCGGGAACGACAATCGGGTCGGCTGCTTTTGCGCCGGTGGCAGCAGCTGCGAGAGCTGCGGAGCCGATGAGAAGGCTCTTGAGTTTCATGT